>CAZUVR010000038.1:0-37656 GCA_964623815.1 uncultured bacterium
CAACACCATCGGTAGAGCCGTCAGTACCGACAATCCCGACAACACCATCGGTAGAACCGTCACCGAGTCCATCTCCTGGAACAACCGGTGACACTCAACCGGAACAAGAAGCAAAGGTCTTAGTCGGTGAGGTATTAGTGATGGGAGCCGATAAAGAATTAGAAAATCTGGTATACAATACGATTCGCACGAGACCAGGCAGAACCACCACGCGATCGCAATTACAGGAAGACATAAACGCCATTTACGCCACAGGCTTTTTCTCTAACGTTAAAGTAACGCCCCAAGATACGCCATTAGGTGTGAGGATCACTTTTGCTGTAGAGCAGAATCCGGTTCTCAACTCCGTAAAAATCGATACAGTACCGCCGAGCGACGCTAAACAGGTATTACCGGAATCCGTAGTCAACGATATTTTTAAAGACCAATACGGTAAGATCCTCAATCTGAAAGATGTACAGAACAGCGTCAAACAGATTAACGAATGGTACAGCAAAAACGGCTATGACTTGGCACAGGTTATCGGTGCGCCACAGGTGGGGCCCGATGGTACGCTGACTCTAGTTATCGCCGAGGGCGTAATCGAAGATATACGGGTAAGATTCATCACAAAAGAAGATGAGCCGACTAAAGGCAGAACCAGAGATTTTATTGTCACCCGAGAGATGCAATTAAAAGCGGGGATGGTATTCAACCGCAATACTGCCCAAAAAGATTTACAGAGAATTTTCGGATTGGGTTTGTTTGAAGATGCCCGTCTCTCTTTTGAACCAGGAACCGATCCCCGAGAGGTTATACTCAACATCAACGTAGTCGAGGGTAATAGCGGCTCCCTCGCCGCCGGGGCGGGGATCAGCTCTAACAGCGGTTTATTCGGGACGGTTAGTTATCAAGAAAGGAACTTCGGCGGTAATAATCAAATCGTCGGCGTGGAATTTCAAGTAGGTCAGAGAGAGTTACTTTTTGACGTTAGCTTTACCGATCCCTGGATCGCTACCGATCCCTATCGTACCTCCTACACCGTGAACCTGTTCAGAAGGCGATCGATCTCGCTGGTTTACGACGGCGATAATAATCAGATCCAAACAGCTAACGGTAATGACAGCCCTCGCATCGTCAGAACTGGAGGCGGGGTTACTTTCGTTCGCCCGCTCGCCCCCGATGTATTTACCCGTCCCGATTGGGTACTTTCGGCGGGATTCCAGTATCAACACGTAGAAGTTGTCAACGCTAACGGGGATATAGCACCTATATCCAATGAAGAGAACGATTCACAATTTCTCGCTTTCAGCCCTAGCGGTATAGATGACTTGGTAACTCTCAGTTTCGCGGCGGTGCGAGATTACAGGAATAGCCCTCTGCAACCGACGAGCGGTTCTATATTAAGGTTGGGTACGGAACAATCCATACCCATCGGTTCTGGTAGTATTTTATTCAACCGGATGCGGGCTAATTATAGTTACTATATCCCCGTTAGATTTCTCAACCCGATCAATCTCTTCAACACCGATTTTCTCACCGGACAACAATCTCTAGCTTTTAACGCTCAGGCGGGGGGTGTCTTCGGAGATTTACCCCCTTACGAAGCCTTCGTTCTCGGTGGTAGTAATTCCGTCCGAGGTTATGCGGAGGGTGAAGTGGGTAGCGGGCGCTATTATTTCCAGGCTACGGCGGAATATCGTTTTCCAATCGTGCCGATCATAGGCGGTGCCCTGTTCGTAGATTACGGTACTACTTTAGGCTCCCAAGGCTCCGTACCTGGCAGGCCGGGTGAAATTCGTAACCTGCCCGGTAGTGGTTTGGGTTACGGCGTGGGGGTAAGGATTCAATCCCCTGTAGGCCCGATTCGAGTAGACTACGGTTTTAACGATCAAGGTACTTCTACTATACATTTCGGGATCGGGGAACGCTTCTAAATGGGTAAACGAAATATTTCTGGCTATTTGATCTTGATAATCTTCCTACTATTTAATCTTATCAATTGTATTGATGTAGATATATAAATAGAAAGAATTAGTAATATTTTATTCCAGAAAATATTGAGAATAATTACCCTAAATAATCTCAATACAAGTTAAAATAGATTAAAAGTTTATTAAACATATCTATTGGTCTAACTACCCTTTAGTAGTAGGGGATTGTCTGTGTTAGAAGCTTGTATATTTGCCACTATATTAACTGGATTTTTCGGGATAATCTGGAAAAAGAATTTAATCATGAAAATCGTCTCGATGGATGTGATGAGTACTGGGGTGGTAGCCTACTTCGTACTTATGTCGGCTAGAGATGGTTCCTTCACACCGATCGTGTCTGATGTGAAAAATATCGCCTACGCCGATCCGGTTCCTCAAGCGGTAATCTTAACGGCGATCGTCATCGGTTTTTCGATTCAAGCGGTGATGTTAGTGGGCACGATGAAACTATCCCGCAATCATCCCACTTTAGATACTAACCATATAGAAAGGAGTAATACCCCATGACCTTTCTTACCCTGGTTTGGTTGGTAATTCCCTTTTGTTTGGGATTTTTAATTTATTTAATACCGAGGAGCGAGAAAATTCTGGCACTAATGACGGCGATAATTTCTGCCTTCTACGCCACCGCCCTATTTTTGGAACCCAAGGCTCTAAGTTTTCAATTATTAAATAGCTTCGGGGTGACATTGGTAGCCGACCAATTGAGCGCCTATTTCATCCTCACTAACGCTTTGGTAATGGCGGGTGTGGTTTTCTACTGTTGGCAGAGCGATAAAAGCAGGTTCTTTTATGCTCAATTAGCCATCTTACACGGCAGTGTTAACGCGGCTTTTATCTGTACGGATCTGATCAGCCTATACGTCGCTCTAGAAGTGAGCGGAATCGCGGCTTTTCTACTAATAGCCTATACCCGGGGCGATCGTTCTCTCTGGGTGGCTCTGCGCTATCTCTTCGTCAGTAACACGGCGATGCTATTCTATCTGGTGGGCGCGGTGTTAGTCTATAAAGCTAGTTATACCTTTAGTTTTGAAGGTTTAGCCAAGGCCCCCCTAGAAGCTTTCGCCCTCATATTCCTCGGCTTATTGGTAAAAGGAGGGGTTTTCGTCTCCGGCTTGTGGTTGCCCATGACTCACTCGGAATCGGAAACCCCCGTCTCGGCGATGATGTCGGGAATCGTGGTCAAAGCCGGTGTCTATCCGATGGTGCGTTTCGCCCTCTTATTACCCGAGATAGAGCCGATAATTAGGGTATTGGGGGTGGGTACAGCGCTTCTAGGTGTCTTTTACGCCTGCTTTGAAAAAGATACGAAAAGGATGCTTGCCTTTCATACCGTTTCTCAGTTGGGGTTTATACTCGCCGCCCCAGAGGTGGGAGGTTTCTACGCCCTGACGCACGGGCTGGTTAAATCCTCTCTATTCTTAACGGCGGGAGAATTACCGAGCCGGAATTTCAAGGAATTACAGAAAACACCGATAGCTAACCCAGTTTGGATAGCTTTAGTCCTGGCTAGTTTCTCTATCTCTGGCTTCCCCATGTTATCCGGTTTCGGGGCGAAAATACTCACGATGAAAAATCTCTTACCCTGGCAGGTAATCGGGATGAATATAGCCGCCTTCGGAACCGCCTGCTCCTTTGCCAAATTTATCTTCTTACCTCGCGGCGGAGATGGCAAGCCTAAACCCGGTTTCTTGCCTGCCGCCACCTTACTGATCGGCGGGCTATTCGCGGCTAATATCGCTTATTACGATGCTTATAACGTCGCCAATGTACTTAAACCCCTATTGACGATCGCGGCTGGTTGGGCCGCTTACCTGTTGCTCATCCGGGGTACGAGCTTTAAATTACCTACGGCCTGGGAGAAATTCGAGCATTTAACGGGAGCGATGACTTTGATGTTGATTGCCCTCTTCTGGATGGCTTTTTCTCGTAGTTCCTATATTTTCGGCTAATTATTTATAGAGGCTCCCATGATCGGACAGATAATTCTGCGCTTAACTCTCTGGTTACTACTCACCGATAACTTCGGCATCACCAATATCGCTATCGGTTTGCTCGTTGCCTTCCTCATTCCGCGAGCTGGAGCGGGGCGGGAAACTCTTCAAGATTGGTGGTCGATAACGAAAAAAGTTCTCCTTGCTATACCTCAAGCTTATATGGAAGCCTTCGAGATGCTTTTTCGCCCCCACGAGCGAGAGGAAATCATCCGCGAAAAGATGCCACCCCATAGAACACCGCTACTGATATTCTTCGATATTTTCTTGATCACTTTCACCCCGAAAACGATCGTCCTTAAATATCAGGAAAACGGCTGGTATGAAGTCCACCGAGTCAGGAGGGGCCGCCCATGATCATGAATATACTGCTTATCGCCATGATCCTGACTTTATTAATCCCTATTTACGAGGCCTGGCGTAATCAGAACGTTTGGCAGAGGATACTCGCTCTGGCTAGTATCGCCTCTAAAGCGGGGATTATCATGTTATTCGTCTCCGTACTCAGAGACGATTGGATGATTGGCGTGGCGGCAGTGATTATTCTCAGTGTCGGTAACGCCGGGTTAATGTTGTTGGCGCATATTCTGAAAAGGTTGGGAGAAATATGATCGACTTTTTGAGTTATCTCTGTATGGGCGTAGGTATAGTTTTCTGGGTTTGGGGCACTTCCGCTTTACCCCGCGATCGCTCTGTCCTCTTCAAGCTGCACAGCCTCTCGATCGCTGATACCCTCGGCTCTATGGCTTTCATGTTGGGATTGTTCCTAAAGATACCCAGGGAATGGCCCTTACTACTTTTGGGGATTATCTTCCTCGCTATCTGGAACACGATGTTAGGTTACGTTCTGGCTTATTGTTCTCAAGAGGAGGTAGAACCGGGTGAGTGATATTTACGTTTATTTCCTTGTGCCTCTCCTGCCCCTGACGGCTTTGATGACGGTTTCTCAGAATAACCCCTATCAAACGATCGTCCTCCGGGGTATTCTCGGCGCGATGGCGGCTCTGATATATACGATTTTTGGTGCCCCAGATGTGGCTTTAACCGAGGCCCTGGTGGGCACCCTACTGGCGGTAACTCTTTACGCGATCGCCGTCCGCTCTTCTCTCGTGTTACGTTTGGGGGTTCTATCGATCGGCGAAAAAGACGAGGATTTAGGGCGATTGGTAAAAGATTTACGCTCGGCTGCGGTTAAAAATCACCTCCGCCTAGAATTAGTCACCTACCATGACGAGGGGGCACTGGCACAGGCTTATGAGGGTAAGGAAATCCACGCCCGCTGTGTTCGCTCCGATTTTTCAGGACTCTATCAAACTTCGATCCGAGTTCTCGATTTCTACAACCTCGTCAAAGAACACACACCCACCGTTATTTATACAGGAGATAACAAGTCATGAAATGGGTTTATCTGGCAGCGGGCGTAATATTAGCCATGAAAATGCTATTCCTGCCCAACCCAGCACCAGACTTCGGAGAGAATTCGATCGTCGATACGATAGTTAAAGAGAGCGGCGTGGTTAATTCTGTCTCCGCGATCATCCTCCGCAATCGTCTCTATGACACTATATTTGAGGTAATCGTCTTCACCATCGCCATTTTAGGAGCGAGTTATTTACTGGCTAACGATAAGCCCGCCCTACAGATTCATCGCTTTAACGATCAGCCCTCGATCGTTCTAGCCCGTTTGGGAGCCACTATATCCGCCCTGGTAGCCGTAGAATTAGCCATACGCGGTCATTTAAGCCCCGGTGGAGGCTTCGCTGCTGGTGTCGCCGGTGGCACCGCTATCGGTTTGATCGCCATTACTTCCTCTCCCGAATGGATGCAGGCTATTTATCAGCGTTGGCACGCGGCTACTTGGGAAAAGGTTTCCGTACTCCTATTTATCGTTCTCTCCGTGATTACCTTATGCGGTTTTGAACTACCATCAGGTGAATTGGGCGCTTTAGCCAGCGGCGGCATCGTTCCTATTCTTAATTTTCTGGTCGCTGTTAAGGTGGCTCTAGGTTCTTGGGCGGTGATTTTAATTTTCATCCGTTACCGGGGCATTCTTTAATTTAACCTGAATTCGGGATAAGGAATCTTTATATAGGTTAGGGATTTAGGGGTTAGGAAGCCCGGAGTTGGTGAGGTTTTCTGTCCTTCTTTATCAATTCCTAATTCCCAATTCTCAATTTCCATCATCACCAGTAAGTCTTATCCCGAACTGAGGCTGAAACAATAATTTTCTCATTTTGTCATCTAGGATGCAACGAATTCTAGCGATTCTTGATACCCTATCGTTACCTTTGAGTCTTCTCACTCTCTCTCATACCTCTCATAATCTTTACAATCGTTAACAAAAAGGGTATGATTGTTGAGTGCAATAATAATGCGGATAGCGAACTCATCCCTGAGAGGTTATCTAGAGTTTTACAACAAAACGAAACAAAAAGATAGCCGTTGACACCAATAACATTTAAAACAAATTTTTTATCTCATTCTCCAACCTCCCTATATATACAACATCTGTCAATCAAGGAAATCGCTCTTTATGAAAACTCCTAAAAACCCTACCGATCCCGTGCGTGCTTATCTGAGAGAAATTGGTCGAGTCCCCTTACTTAGTCACGAAGAAGAAATTCTCTACGCAAAACAGGTACAGAAGCAGATTATAGTCGAAAAGCAGAAGCAGCAATTGGCGGCGAAATTGGGAACTGAACCGAGTTTGAGCCAGTGGGCGGAAGCTGTGGAGATGACCGAAGCGGAATTAGAAAAAGTTATCGCAGCCGGAGAAATGGCTAAACGCAAAATGGTGGAAGCCAATCTGCGTTTAGTGGTATCGGTGGCGAAAAAATATCTCAAACGCAATTTAGATCTATTAGATTTAATACAGGAAGGGACGATCGGTATGCAGAGGGGAGTAGAGAAATTCGACCCCACTAAAGGTTATCGTTTCTCCACTTACGCCTACTGGTGGATTCGTCAGGCAATCACCCGAGCGATCGCGGAAAAAAGTAGAACCATCCGCCTACCCATCCACATCACGGAAAAATTAAACAAGATTAAAAAAGCTCAGAGACAGCTCGCACAAGAAAAAGGCAGAGCTGCCACTATCGCCGAATTAGCTGAAGAATTAGAATTAACCCCGCGTCAGGTGAGGGATTATCTAGAAAGAGCCAGACAACCCCTATCTTTAGATCTGAGAGTGGGAGATAATCAAGATACAGAATTAGGTGAGTTGTTGGAAGATACTGGCGTGTCTCCCGAAGAATTTGCCTCTCACTCGGCCCTGCAGCTAGATCTAGAGAAACTTATGGATGACCTAACCCCTCAACAAAGAGAAGTCTTATCCCTACGTTTCGGTTTAAACGACGGTCAACCCTTGACACTAGCTAAAATTGGTTTACAGTTGAATATAAGTAGGGAAAGGGTAAGACAGATAGAACGGGAAGCTTTGGCTAAATTACGCAAACGCAAGGGAAATATTAGGGAGTACCTCGCCAGTTAAATAATTAGGTCGGTGAACCAACATTACAGGTTCGGTTGTACCGACTTCCAACTATGGAAAAAACTGTTACATTATAAACATTGATTTATGCGTAAGATTTATTAAGTTGCCCGGTTTAGAAATATAAACATTTACAGGAGGCAGTAAGTGAGTAACGAATTAAATCGCTCTCAAAATATATTCAACTCGGAAGCAGGTATGAGTGATAATTTATGGCAGTACGTACAGGGTTTAGCCCCAGAGACGATCGCCCAATTATCTAAACCCGAATCGGCTGAAGTTTTCCAGGTGATGGAACGCAATATCATCGGTTTACTGGGCAATCTTCCTTCAGAACATTTCGGCGTAACAGTCAGCACCAGTAGAGAACAATTAGGGCGTTTACTAGCTTCGGCCATGATGAGCGGTTATTTCCTTCGTAATGCCGAGCAGAGAATGAACTTCGAGAAGTCTCTCTACAGTATGCAAAACCCTTTCACCGAAGAGTAAATAAGCTTCATGCAGGCGGCAGATTCCAAGCCACAAAAAAATATCGGTGTGGCTGTCATTAAAAACTCGGAGGGATTAATACTAATCGATCGTCGTCTGTCTCAAGGTTATCTAGGAGGCTTTTGGGAGTTTCCAGGAGGTAAAATTGAGGCGGGCGAAACAGTTGAAGATTGTATCAGACGAGAAATACAAGAAGAAATCGGTATTGAAATTTCGGTAGATTCACATCTGATCACGATCGAGCATACCTACCCCCATTTCAGTGTGTGTTTACAGGTGTATAACTGTAAATATCTAGCAGGGGAACCTCAGCCTTTAGAATGTGACGAGATCCGCTGGGTACCCGTAAACGAACTTCATAACTATAAATTTCCTGAGGCTAACTTTCAAATCATCGACGCACTACAAGAAAGATAGTACAATGGTACAATAGGAGCGAGAACGTATCTAAATACAATAGCGTCCGGGGGCGGTAACTATGGCAGAAGATCGTAGCAGGGGAGTTCTTTACAGACATGGAGACGTTTTGATACAAAGGGTGGCAACCTTACCGGCTCAGATCCACAAACGTGACGGCGTTGTCCTCGCTCACGGTGAAATCACCGGGCACAGTCATCGTATTAAGGAAGCTCGATCGGTACAATTGTGGGAGCGGGGAACAGAGCTTTTCATGGAAGTAAAAGATATTACCGCCACTTTGATACATGAGGAGCATCGAGCGATCGAATTACCCAGGGGACTGTATCGCGTCTGGAAACAGAGAGAATATCGTCCTGAGGCGTATGTAGAGGTAGAAGATTGATGCTGAAAATTATGGCGCGGGGGCGAGTACCGAGTAAACCCGTCCGGCAACGTCCCGAGAAAACCGATGAACCTTTTGAAACCCCCTCCCTGAGCGGTCAAGAGATACTCAAGCTAAATAACGTCGAGTTACGCCGGGTAGAGATCGAGCGGATCGGATATGGAAAGTTTTTGCAAGAGGTGGGAGGTATAGTTAAAGATCGGGATCGGGATGCGGGGGGAGAAAGACAATTAATTTACGTTCCCTTTGACGACGACGAACCCTTCATGGTTTTAAAAGTCACCTGTCCTTCCACGGGACATATTCATATTTTACGAGTTCCTCCTTATATTCGCAGTTGCCATCAAGCCGCCGCCTGGATTGCGGGCTTCGATAATCCAGATGATTACCATCCCGAGATCGAGGCGTAATTTCTGAGATGCTCTAAGGTTGGACGAAACGCTTAATTTCTCCGCAGGCGATGTAAGATTTGCCATCGGGGCCGATTTTCACCTCATCGACCACATAAAGCGTACCTTCTTCCCTGACTGAACGGGGAAAGCGCATATTCCAATCCGGTTCATAGCCATCGGAAACCACTCTAGCCCTGAGTTTAGAGCCGTCTTTGACGCATTGAACCAGAACCCCATTACCTACATTATCGGTTGTGGGCAGGTCGTTAATACTGGCGGGGCCTTTGGCTGCCTTAGCGGAACCGGTCGATCTAGCCTGTCTAGGGGCAACAAAAAAATCAGGTTCGCCGGGTTTAGATAATCGGCTGATCATTCCCTGCGCCCTATAGAATGTGCCATCGCCAGAGAGTTCTAAATTTTCCACCACGTAACGCGCTCCCTCGGCGCGGATCGATCGCGGGAACTGAACATTTTTTTCCTTGTCGTAGGCATCGGAAGCGACTTTAACCCGCAATTTACCGCCTTCACGCACACAATATAATTCAACTCCTCCGGTGACATCTTGCAAAACCGGCATAGAGTAAACTTCTTCCCCTGGCGTTACCCCACGGGCCGCTAGATCGCTACGGTTGCGGCTCATTGTCTGGAAACTTTGATCGCGTAGTTCTTTACGCCCCGCATTACCGAGGGCTTTCTGCGCGATGCGCCCCGCAAAGTATTCGAGCTGATCGATTTCCTCGGCGATTTCAAAGTTCTCGTCCAAACCTTTATCGCGCAATTCTTGGGCTAGGGTTCGGAGAATCTCCTCGGCTTCCTCGTGCTTACCTCGTTCAGCGAGTTCCAAAGCGGTTTCTTTGGCTTTAGCGCACATTAAACGCCCCAATTCAAGAATAATCTGACTCGAAGAAGCAAGGGCGGCTTGTTCGAGCGATCCCACTTGAGCGACCACATCAACCGTATCGCTTACCTGTTGAATTACTCCCGATCGCACCACATCCGCGCTGTAATGTAATTTCATCACTGGCAAAGTACCGATAGGGGCGGCGGGAAGAGACAGTCGTAATCCTAGCAGTTTATCCTCTCCCTCATAAATTTCTCCCAAACTAATTACTGTTTGACCGGCTTGATTCTGGCTGACCTTGGCTAGGCTCAATGTGTCGATCAAGCTGACTCCCCCAGCTAAATCCAGCGTTACCGTTAAATTCTGACCTACTACCGCTCTGAGGGTGTCTAATTCAATGCCGAACACTTCGCTGGCTTCATCGATACTTTGGATAAAGTAGAAGTTCCCATGAGCCGCTCGGGCCATACCGATCAGTAAATCTTCGTTGAATCCCTGAGCGAATCCCAGGGTAGTTGTGATAATGCCCTCCTCTGCTTTTTGGGCTGAGGTGGCGGTGAGAATTTTGGGGTCTTGAATTCCCATATTGGCGTGACCATCGGTTAGCAAAAGCACCCGATTGATTTTTTGCGGATTGAGTTGCGTCTTGACGTATTCGCAACCTTTCAGCCATCCACCAGATAAATTAGTAATCCCTCCCGCACTAACCCGGCGGATTGCTTCTTTAAGAGCCGACGGCTCTCTCACCGGCTGAGGCGGGACAACCGTATCGACGGCATCATCGTAAACTACTACCGAGAGAATATCACCAGCCTGAAGTTGCTCGACTACGGACTCGGCGGCTCTGAGAGCGTGGTGTAGAGGGGCTCCCGCCATCGAACCAGAGCGATCGATAACCAGAGAGAGATTCAAATCTCTTCTTGGGGATTCGGGTAGATCGGCTCGGAATCGCAAAAGAATATTAACTGTTAATGCTGAACCGGTTGGTAGAATCGCTTGATCGAATTCGTAGCTGGTTTTAATCATCGCCTTAGGGTTGACGTTCGAGGGTCGCTTCCATTGTACTGTTAAGATAATGTCCGATTAAAATGCCACTGGAAAGATGATAGGTATTGTCGTTGATGCGGTAAAAAGTTTCAAAGCCACTGCGTCGGTGCCGGTCAGTTAGTACCCAGTATCTCTGTATGATCGAATCATTTCCTATCCAGCCCTCCCCTTCAATTTGACCTAAAAGACTCTGTTGTAATACGAATGTATATTGTATTTCTGTTGTATCTAAACGTCCTCGATATTGAAAGGAAATTTCTTCTCTGTCGCTATTAGGAAAAATCAGTTTAGTGACGAGTGTAAACCAGTTATCCTGACTCCAAGCGATTAAAAAACGGCCTTTAACAGGTATGGGAGGTAAACCTCTTTCTAACCAATTTCCTTCCAGTGACCACTTTCCGGGCTGTAATAAAAACGTGTGGGACAATGATTCAAACCCTATAAAGCATAACGCTATTCTATTTTAGAACATATTATGCTCTGTGCCATTTAGTTAAACCGCCGGAGCCATCTATTAGGGTTATGCCTTGAGATAGAAGATAGTCACGAATTCGATCGCTTTCGGTGTAATTTTTCGCTTTTTTGGCCTCCCTACGTTGCTCTATCAGGTTCTCCACCTCATCATCACCGATGGTTTCGGGAGCGGATGTTAGAGAATCCGCATCTACCTCCAAGCCCATCACCTCCGCTAAAGTTACGAGGGTATGCCATTTAACGCCCAGCTCTGTCATCGGTAGGATGGTTTTACCCTCGTGAACTAGGATATTACTCTCCTTGCGTAGCTCCTTGGCGATTTCAAATAAAACTGCCAACCCCGCCGAGAAATTAAAATCTTGATTGACACCATCTTTAAACTTCTCTACTAACTCCTGATCGAATTCTGAAACCGTCAGATTATATTTATAGCCGAAGGCTAAACCTTCTTCGAGAGTTTGCCAACCGTTGACGGCGGCGGTTAGGGCTGCATCGCTAAAATCCAGGGGTTTGCGGTAGTGGGCTTGTAGGATGAGTAAGCGCACCGGCATCGGGTTATATTGAGCCAGTAACTCGCGGATGGTGACGAAATTTTTTAGGGATTTAGACATCTTCTCCCCGCCGATTTTCACCATGCCGTTATGTAGCCAGTAACGAGCTAGGGGCCGCCCGGTGACGGCTTCACTCTGGGCGATTTCATTCTCGTGATGGGGGAAGATAAGGTCATTACCACCTACGTGAATATCGATGGTTTCGCCTAACTTTTCCCGCACCATCGCCGAACATTCTATATGCCACCCAGGGCGGCCTTTCCCCCAGGGCGATTCCCAGTGAGGCTCATCTGGTTTCGCCGCTTTCCAGAGGGCGAAATCGAAGGGGTTTTGTTTCTTCTGGGCCTCCTCATCTTCTACATCCACCCTACCGCTCGCCCCCGCCTGTAAATCTTGTAACTTCCTTCCGGAGAGCTTGCCATATTCGCTAAAATTGCCGACGCTGTAGTAAACGTCTCCCTCGCTAGAGTAGGCGTAGCCCTTTTCTTCTAGTTCGTAGATGAGCCTTTTTATCCCGTCTAGGGTGTGGGTAGCCCTGGGATATGCGTCGGCTCTTTTCACACCTAATTTGTCCATATCCTCGAAATAGGCGGCGATGAAACGATCGGCTATTTCGGACATGGTAACGCCTTCGCTTCTGGCCCTGTTGAGGATTTTATCGTCTATATCCGTAAAGTTTTGAATGTAGCGGACTTGATAGCCCGAAAATTCGAGATAGCGACGCACCACGTCCCAAATCACGCAGGTACGGGCGTGACCTAGATGACAGTAATCATAGACCGTTATACCACAGCAATACATACTAACGTGACCTTCTCGTAAGGGCTGAAATGGTTCTTCACGGCGAGTTAGGGTATTGTATAGGGTTAAGGTCATTTTCGATCGTCTGTCTCTATTTCTAGTCTAATTTTAAGCTTAACTGCACATATTTTCTGTCTTCCGTTTTCTGCCCTCGGACTAAATTGAGGCTGAAATGATAGTCTTCTAACCAAATTTCTGAACTACCTGGGCTGTATTCGTCTTTCAGCAACCAGTGGCGTAAGATTATCTCCCTGCCGTCGTAGGGATAGAGTATCTGGTAAATTTTCGTGACTTTACCATTGATTTTCCTGCTTTTAGTACATTTAATCTCGTAACCGATCGAACTCAATAGACGGCGGATAACGGTGACGGGCCCGGCGTTTTTTGCTATAGTTATCTTAGCGATCGCTTTTATATCCTGACGATTTCTGATAGCCATCGCCGCCATCGCCTGTAATTCTTCGTCTTGATTGTGTAACTCCCGATCGAGGTCAGCGATTAAAACATTTATCCCCAAAACTTCTAATAACCCGATAATCGAGCCTAACTGACTGTGGTTAAAGTCAGGGATGAATAAACTACCATCCCCGGATTGAATCAGTTTCTGTGCGTTTAAAGCTTCTCGATCGCATAAGAATCGTCTACCGATCGTGAGAAAATAATGTAATCTTAACTCCTGATACCAGCCTCGATCGTCTTTAGCTACTAATTCGGGTGTCACTTCTACCCCATAGCGTTTGTTTAGTTCGTATTTCCTCATTAATCTCCTCTGGTGCGGGGTTTTGAGCAAACATTTTTTCAATGTCTTATACTCATCTTCCGAGACTAGGGTAGCTGAGGCGATAGCTGTACATTCGCTTTCATAATTTTGCTCTTTAATTTTATTAATCGCCTCCGTCAGTTGATTGGCGGTTTGGCTTTCTTCCTCTACCTGCCCCCGCTCTTTCCAGATATAGCCCTCAGCTTCTAATACGGTTTTAATCGTTTCCCTGTAATTGAGCATGGCAAGATTAACCCGCACCGCCATTTTCGCCCAACACAGAAGCGATTCCGCCTGAAAACCCGTATCTAAATCATCGAGAGACTCTATATCTGACTGTTGCAGGAGGCGCATATTAAGAGCCGTTAATTTCTCACCTGATGTTAATAAATTGGGTATAGAAGTAGAACCATTGCCGACGGTATTAAAACCGTAGCCAGTAGCCCAAATATATCTCGGGATGTTATCCCTAACTCGGCTTAAAAATTGACAGATAGATGTAGGTGTTTGGATGCCTTGGGCGATACACCAAACCGAGGTGAAATGTCCCTTTATATCGATACTGATACCAGTTTCGATCGCCGGACTTGCTAAAACAATATCGTATCGTTGCAGAATCTCGTTACACCTTTCCATACATCCGTAAGCCGAATGACCTGGATCGTTTAAAGATTCCGAATCTATCCTCAATATTTTCGCATTAGGAAACTGTTTCTTTAAATATGATTCTAGATTATAAGTACCCCATTGACTCGTTAGTTTTTGAGCCGATAAACAAACGAAAGGTTTACCACCTGCCTTGATATGTTTAACTAAATCTTTCAGCAACTCCCGGGGATTACTCTCCGTATAATTATGAACTTGCCATGCTGAATTATCGGTATTTTTCCAACGATTCTTTATAATATAAACATCGGGATTACTTCCCGATAGAGAATTAATATATTCCAGACTAATATCACTCAAATCTGCATCAGCTATATATATCTGTCCTTGAGAGTCTAAAACTGTCTGAACTAGTAATTTAAGGCTTTTCAAGATAGATACACGATTATTTTTACAGGTATCTCCGTTGAGTCCGTGCCAGAGTACCTGCTCTATTTCATCGATGACAATAATACTATCTTCCCAATCTAAAGGATTAAATTGAGCTTGAGATTTGGGATGCAGGGAATCAATACATAATCCATAACCTGAGGTTTCATTATGATTTTGAATTTCGGTAATATAGGGCAGTCCAAATCGGTGACACAATTGTTGCACTAATCGCACTCGATGACCGATGACCAAAACTTTCTGGCCACGCCCGATCGCTTCTTTGACTATTCTAGCCAAGCTTTCCGTTTTGCCCGTACCTTTACCAGATTTAATCGCTATTAATCTTGAGGTTTCCGGTATGGTTAATGGGGGTAGATAACGATGATTTAACTCTAAATTAACCTCGTATGTGAGATGATTGGATTCTCTGGCTTTCCAGTTATCTAAAGTTAAGGCTTTTTCGTAAAGTTGCCCGATGTATTGCTCTCCTTTGTTGCCGATTACATCATCTATTCCCTTACCGTGTCGGTTATCCCAGGTGATGACTTTAACTTTACATCCAGCCTGCGTTAATAAGTAACCTAATTTTTTAATAGCCGTATTTACAGCCCGCACCGTCTTCGGTTTATTATCTTGGTCGAAGACTATATATATTTCTCTCCCGGAGCGAGCTAACTCCTGTAATTGGGGGATGAGATGGCTTTTACCTACCGGTAGCCCCTTGTCGTCTCTTCTCCTTCTGTAGCCGCTATTGATGCCGGGTAAACCGATAGCCGCGTAACCTGCGGTTAATATCGCCCCGGCTTTTTTAGCGCCTTCGGTGATGCAGAGGGGCACATCAGGGTTATATTTCAGCCATCCCCAGAAGCCTCTATCTATTTCCTCAGCTCCTATATGTTTATTGACTCGCGCTCCTATCTTTTCCCACAGGTGTAAGGGCACTTTCAGGGCGAATATACCCGTCGGTGTCATGGGTGGATGTTCGTACTTGATGAGTTTATTTTTCTCGCCGCTACTGCGGGGTTTATTCGGTTTGAAGCATCCCCAAATATCATTATCGCCTGTGATGACATCGATTCCCGAACACCACCAGCCGCCGGATTCTATATGAGAGTACCTTCTAAGTATGTTAGTCTCAACCCTGCCGTCGTTCCTCCTCGGTAATCCGTCGGCGTATAATAAATATTCTCCTACTTCTATGCCTTCTAATGGCTTGACGTTCAAGTGTATTAATTCCTTATCCACACCGCTACTTATCCACTCCTGGACATAACTTTCCATCTCTATTCCCTATATATAGTGCTTAACTGATCTATTTTACTGAAAAAACACTAGATATAGGGTTACAATTTGTGAGCGTCAAACCCTGAAATATTTTTTTAGACATTTATTTATTGACATAAATGGGCAAGTGCAAAGGCAGTCCCTCACTCCATTAAGATATAAAAAAAACGATCGTTTATGATTTCCGAATATAACAAACTGTTAATCGCAGCGGTGAAAGAGGGGAATATACCCAAAATACAAAGCTTATTGAGTCAGGGGGCAAACGTTAACGCCGCCGACAAGAATAATACTACTGCTTTAATGTACGCGTCTCAAAAAGGAGATACAGAGGTTGTTAATCTATTACTCAGTTATGGAGCATCGGTTAACGCCGTTAAATTGCCTCAAGGATTGAGCGCCCTTATGATAGCTGCATCCTATAATCAACCTGGGGTAATACAACAATTGATTACCGCCGGTGCCCATATCAATCAAAGCAATCTCGATGGCACACCGGCTTTAACCATAGCCGCCTATAAAGGGCATAAAGAGATTGTCGAGTTATTGGTTGCCGCTGGGGCTAATATTCATCTCGCCGATAAAGACGAGGATACCCCCCTAAAAGTAGCCGTAGATAATCATCATCAGGAAATTATCGAGCTACTCCTATCTCATTCATCTTATGCTTTAAATCTCAATCAAGCCATAGAGAATAATCATCTAGAGGTGGTGAAATTATTGCTCGATGTCGAAGGCACACTACGCACCCGCTTCGATATTAACTCTTCTGCCGATATAGAGGAACCCCCCCTCATCCTCGCCGCAGAAAAAGGCAGTATAGAAATTATCAATCTCTTATTGAGAGCTGGGGCCCCGATTAACCGAGCCGACAAAGAGGGCAATACCCCTTTAATCGTCGCTTCTGCCGAAGGTTACGAGGAAATAGTGCGACTTCTAGTAAGTAGTGACGCAGAAATTAACGGGCAGAATAACGCGGGAGAGACAGCCCTACACTTAGCGGTTATCGAAGGACACGATGAGATAGTCGATATATTGTTAGAAGCGGGAGCAGATGTAAACAAGAAAAATATATTCCGCGATACACCTTTACTAATAGCGACGATACACGGTCATAAGGATATAGTAAAAAAATTGCTGAGCTACTCTGCTAATCCTAATATCGGTAATGGGAAAGAAACACCTCTCTCGGTAGCTGTATACCGGGATTATCAAGAAATAATGGCAGACTTGCTCGATAGGGGGGGTGATGCTAACACCGTTAACCAAGAAGGTAAAAGCCTATTAATGCAGGCCAGTCACCAGGGAAGTATTACTATCGTCAAAGAGTTAATCAACCGGGGGGCCGATGTGGATGCAAAAGATAATCTCGGAGGTACCGTGTTAATGTGGGCCAGTCACGGCGGCTTTATCGATATAGTGCGCCTGATACTGGATCATTCTAAAGCCACCCTCAACGATCGTAATGTGGGCGGCTACACCGCTCTGATGTTAGCCCAATTCAGTCATCATTTTGATGTAGCCCATCTTCTCAAACAAGAGGGCGCTATAGAATAAATGTATCGATTCGACTATCGGGCTTATCGTCGGGATTTTAAAACTCCTCTGCAAACCCATCACGGTATCTGGAAAACAAGAGAAGGTATCATTATCCGCCTGACTGATGAAACGGGAAAAACTAATTACGGGGAAATCGCCCCCCTACCCCTATTCGGCAGTGAAACGATAGAAGCGGCGTTAAATTATTGTGCTTCTCTGAGCAGATATATCACCTCGGAAATTCTTATATCTATCCCTGAAGAATTAGTCGCCTGTCAATTCGCTTTCGAGTCGGCTTTTAATAATACAAGCCCTGACACTTCTAAATTGAGATACTCTTATCTATTACCTTCAGGAACAAGTGTATTAGATAGTTGGCCCGTCGCCCTATCCTATCCAGAAGTAGACACGCTCAAATGGAAAATCGGTGTCTACTCCCCCGATGAAGAGTTAGCAATTTGGGGGGAATTAATTCAACGATTACCCCTAAACTTAAAAATACGTCTCGACGCTAACGCCGGATTAAATCTAGAGACGGCGCGAAGATGGTTAAAAGCCGCTGATGAATCGGTAAGGGTTGAATTCATCGAACAACCTCTAGCGACTAACCAATTACAAGAGATGTTATTTTTAAGCAGAGACTATAAAACACCCATCGCTCTAGATGAGTCAGTAGCCACTCTCAAGCAATTAGAAGATTGTTATCACAGTGGCTGGCAGGGTGTTTTCGTTATCAAGCCTTGTATTATGGGTTTCCCCTCCCTTTTCCGCAAACTCTGCCGAGAATACGCCCTCGACGTGGTGTTATCCTCCGTATTCGAGACGGATATAGGTAGACGATCAGCCCTGGGTCTTGTAGGATTGTCTAAGCGCTCCCTCGGTTTCGGCGTTAATCAGTGGTTTGCGTCTCAAGAAAGTGATTGGTTAGATAGTTTGTGGGAGTCGGGAGTCGGCAGTCGGGAGTCGGGCGAAAGGGATGAAGGATTGGAAAGATGCTCTTAAATATCTCACCTCTGAAGATTGGCTATATCCTTTTTCGAGTCAGCAATTTTCTGGCCAGGTTTCCCACTACTACGAGCGGTTTAGCCGCGAGAAAAAACCCCTTCGTATCTTCCTCGCCTTATCTAACCCAGAAGAATTTTTAGCCATCTTCCTCGCCTCAGTAAGTGCTGGTTGTCATATCTTCCTCTGTAACCCGGATTGGCAGGCGGGGGAATGGCAACAGGTTTATAATCTGGCGAAACCCGATGTTATTTTTGATGGCTCCCCTGGCGGGCAATGGCAAATAGGGCCGGATAGTGATTGCAACCTACCAAAACCCTCGATATTGATTCCCACTGGCGGCACTTCGGGAAAGATTCGCTTTGCCATTCACACCACGGAAACCTTATCGGCTTCGGTGGCTGGATTTAAAGAGTATTACGGGTTAGAGGAAATTAACTCATTCTGTACGCTGCCCTTCTATCATGTTAGCGGCTTGATGCAGTTCCTGCGATCGTTCCTCACCGGCGGTAAATTTATTTATTACCCTTATAGCGAGCTTAAAAGACAAGCTCCTCACTATCCCCATTCCGAAAACTGTTTCATCTCCCTCGTGCCCACACAATTACAGTATTTACTCCGTCATCAACCCCGGTGGCTGAGTAGTTTTTCTACAGTCTTAGTAGGAGGTGCGCCGAGTGATAGGTTGTGTTTAGAAGAGGCTAGACTCGCAGGCGTGAAAATTTCCCTCACCTATGGCATGACGGAAACCGCCTCGCAAATAGTCAATTTAAAGCCCGAAGAATTTCTCGTCGGTAATAATAGTAACGGGCGAGTTTTACCCCATGCGGAAGTCAGTATTTATAACGAGAAAAATCAAGACGTAGAAAAGGGAGACATTGGAAGCATTGCTATTAAATCTCTGTCTTTATTCTTAGGCTATTATCCCGAACTGAATCCATCTGAAATATTCCACACGGATGATATGGGTTACATGGATGATGAAGGCTATTTACATATCATCGGGCGTAATAGTCAGAAAATCATTACGGGCGGAGAGAATGTCTATCCGGCAGAAGTTGAGACGGTGATCAAAGACACCAAATTAGTTAAGGATGTGGCTGTTATAGGGTATCCTGATCAACGATGGGGTCAAATAGTAGTAGCTTTTTATGTACCGCTAGATGAACAACTCAAAGCACAAGATATAGAATCACGATTGCGTATGCTGTTGGCAAAATACAAAATTCCTAAATTATGGCGCTGTCTGGAAAGTATCCCCCGTAATAGCGTGGGAAAAATCAATTATCAACAATTGAAGTCTCTAGTTTAATCGCACATCAAAAACTCAATTATCCCTTTCAATGTTAATGAAACGACGAAGTTTTATCCAAGGAACTATTTTAGGTGTTGGTACTGGTTTGCTCGGAAGTTTAGCTATCAGTAAATCTATTTTCGGACAATCTAACAACTCTAAGCCGAATATTATAGTTTTAGTAGCCGATGATATGCGTTGGGATTGTTTGGGAATTATGGGGGATAGGGTCATTGGTACTCCCACCCTGGATAGAATCGCTAAAGAGGGGACTTTATTTCGTAATAACTTCGTAACTACCTCGATTTGTCCCACCAGCAGGGCGACTATCTTCACTGGACAATACGGGAGAAGACATAAAATATGGAATTTCGGTACACCCTTAACACCTCAGCAATTGGCTTTATCTTATTTCGGACAACTGAAAAAATCTGGCTATAAAATAGCTTTTATTGGTAAATGGGGCTTGGGTGGAAAATTACCAGAAAACGAATTTGATTACTGGCGCGGCTACGAAGGACAGGGAAAATATTTTGAATCGAATAGACAGGAACATCTCACGGATTTAAACACAGCTCAATCTATAGAATTTATCAAACAAACAAGTAATCATCCCTTTTGTCTATCTATCAGTTATAAAGCTCCCCACGCTCAGGATGATGACCCGGAACCTTTTCAACCTCAGAAAAAATTTGCTGCCAAGTACGAAGGAGTAACTATTCCCTCTATAGGCACCAATACGGAGGAACATTTTCAAAAACTGCCTCGATTCCTGCAAGATTCTGAAGGAAGAAAACGCTGGGTAGGGAGATTCGACCCTGCTAAATACGTCCATTCGATCAAACAATACTATCGCTTGATCAGCGGGATCGATGATTCAGTAGCTCAAATAATTCAAGCTCTCCAAGACCAAAATATTTTAAATAACACCTGGATAATTTTTACTTCCGATAATGGTTTCTTTTTAGGAGATAGGGGTCTATCAGATAAGTGGATAGGCTATGAAGAATCGATCCGCACTCCCCTAATTATTAAACCGCCGAATTTACCGAAAAAACAAACCGTAGAAGCTATGACTTTAAATGTAGATATAGCTCCAACAATTTTAGCTATAGCAGGGTTAGAAATACCAAATCAAATGCAGGGACAAAACCTATTAGAGCTGATGAATAACGAACAGGAAAAATTAAGAGAGGATTGGTTTTACGAATACCTCCTTAGCCATCCTAATATTCCTAAAAGCGAAGCCATCCGCACTGAGAAATATAAGTATATGAAATATTTCGTACCGGGAAATGAATCAGAAATGCTTTACGATCTAACTAATGATCCTTTTGAAGAGAATAATTTAGTCGCTCACCCCGACTATCAAGAGAGGTTGAAGCAGATGCGGAAATCTCTCGATCGCCATAGGCAGAAGGTAAGTTAAGCTAAGTAAAGAGAAAATAGCGAGTATAAGTAGAAATATATATGTTTGACGCGCTTGCCGATCGATTAGAGGACGCTTGGAAAAAAATTCGCGGCCAGGATAAAATTTCCCCCTCTAACATACAAGATGCCTTAAAAGAGGTTCGCCGCGCCCTCATAGAAGCGGACGTAAATTTACAGGTAGTGAAAGGATTTATCTCCGAAGTTGAAAAACAGGCTTTAGGAGCGGAAGTAATTTCCGGCGTTAACCCAGGACAACAATTCATCAAGATAGTCTACGATGAATTAGTTAAAGTCATGGGTGAAAGTAATGTGCCCTTGGCGGAGAGTGATAAACCCCCCACTGTGATACTGATGGCGGGTTTGCAGGGGGCGGGGAAAACCACGGCTACGGCTAAATTAGCCCTATACCTAGGCAAACAAAACCGTAGCTGTCTGATGGTGGCTACCGACGTTTATCGCCCCGCAGCCATCGACCAATTAATCACCCTCGGTAAACAGATAGATGTGCCCGTATTCGAGTTAGGCACCGGCACTAATCCCGTAGACATCGCCCGCCAAGGTTTAGAAAGAGCGAAGGAAATGAAGGTGGATACGGTTATCATCGATACGGCGGGCCGCTTACAAATCGATAAGGATATGATGGCTGAGCTAGCACAAATTAAGTCAGTTGTCAAGCCTAATGATACCCTATTGGTAGTGGATGCGATGACGGGGCAGGAAGCAGCGAACCTAACCCATACATTCCATCAAGAAATCGGTATCACTGGTGCTATTCTCACCAAACTCGACGGCGATAGTAGAGGCGGGGCGGCCCTATCAGTGCGGCAGATTTCCGGACAACCGATTAAATTCGTGGGTGTGGGCGAGAAAGTAGAAGCGCTGGAGCCATTCTATCCCGATCGCTTGGCCAGTAGAATACTCAATATGGGCGATGTCATCACCCTAGTAGAAAAAGCGCAGGAACAGCTAGACTTAGCCGATGTGGAGAAGATGCAGGCTAAGATTCTCCAGGCTCAATTCGATTTTAACGACTTCCTTAAGCAAATGCGCCTGTTAAAGAATATGGGGTCTTTGGGGGGAGTCTTAAAGTTAATCCCCGGGATGAACAAATTAAATATGGCGGATATTGAAAAGGGTGAGGCAGAATTAAAACGCACCGAAGCTATGATCAATTCCATGACCAAGGAAGAAAGGGGCAATCCTGATTTATTAGCCAAATCTCCGAGCCGTCGCCGCCGTATCGCTAGAGGCTCGGGGCACGATGAAGCGGAAGTGACGAAACTAATTTCTAACTTTACCCGGATGCGATCGATGATGCAACAGATGGGACAGGGAAGAATGCCGGGAATGCCAGGGATGCCAGGGATGCCAGGAATGGCGGGGATGCCAGGCATGGGCGGAGGTATGTTCGGAGGCAGTCCACCGCCGGGCTTTCGAGGCTACGGTGGCCAGGGTGGGAAGAAAACCAAAAAAGCGAAGAAGAAAAAAGGATTCGGCAATCTCTAGGGAATCGGGAGTCGAGAGTAGGGAATCGGGTATGAACAACCACGACTCTCAACTCCCTACTCCCTAACTAACGATAGGCTCTGGGTAAGGGGGAAGCCTTTCCGAAGTTATTAGAATTATTTTGAGTAAGAGCGCGTTGTTTTTGTGAAGAGTTAAAACTCTGACTGATTCTCGCGCTTACTCGTTGCTGGTAAGCTTGTTGACTATTGACCCATTTTTGCCGACTCTCTTCTAATCTCTGTTGATATTTTTCATTCCGCTCACGATATATATCGAGAATCGCCTGATTGGTTTTGCGTAAGTTCTCCGAATATTGACCTCTATCAACCCAATTGACTTCTAAATCGAGAGACGTTTTTAATATTTCCTTCGGCATGGTTTTATAATTGACCGTTACCTTTCCGGCACCGAAATTATCTAAGGTTTCGCTGATATTGCCGGATTCGTTGCCGTAACCTTTCACCTCGGTTGCGAAAACGTTCCTCGGCCATAGTTGTAAAGCCGACTCGAATTTATCGACGGTAACGGTGGGCCTGTCGAGTGGAATGCCCTGATCTACTGTCGGTTCTATAATTTTTTGTCCTCTTTGATAGCCGTTGCTATCAGCCGACATTAATTCTAATAGCTCGCTACGCTGCACGCCCGCTAATCGCAACTCGGGGCGACGGGCATTGTAGTTAAAACCCGGTAGCGTAATCGAATCGATGCTACTATTAGTGCCTCCCTTGAAGAAGGATAAATAATTGTCGATCACTTGAGCGGTTATCGATCGCTCCCTCTTACTTCCATCGGGGATATTTTCCGCGTTATTGTCGTCGTAACTGCTTGAATTCTCATGGCCCGCGCTCATCATCGGTGCGGATGCCAGTTTTTCAATAACGCTTATCCATTCTACTTTTTTGAGCGAGTTGAAAGTTTCCGCGAAAGTCCCCATGATATTAGTATCTTCTATCTGAGATAGCTTCTCCGCCATCAACATAACCTGTAGGGACTGATTGGAGTTATTGAGGGGTACGACGGTATCGGAAACGGAAGATAATAATAAGTCGCTACTGTAGTCGAAGGCTTCGGCGATAGTCTGGAAATCGTTTTCCAGATCGTTAATATCGATGTTGGGAGAACCGGTTAAGGTGGCCGCCTGAATGTTATGAGATGGCAGAAAGGGCAATAGGGTTAATCCCAGTAGGCCGATCAGTAATTTTCCCCGTCGCTTCATGTTTATCTACCCCTACAGTTCAATTGCTCATTGAGTCTATATTCTACCATCTATCCAAAGATAGCGATCTAGAAGTAATGCCCGCGCTCAGAACGCGAGCGCAGGCATTTTTTTAAAATGAAAACCAATTAGAACAAACCGAGGGTTAAAGATTTGTCGATGGGGAAGGTTGCCCCGGCACCTAACCAGATAGTAACTACGGTGCCGATTAAGAAAATCGTGGTAGCTACAGGACGACGGAAGGGATTCTGGAATTTATTGACGCTCTCGATGAAAGGAACGAGCATTAAACCCAGGGGTACACCAGCCATACAAGCGATACCTAGTAATTTATTGGGAAGAATGCGGAGAATTTGGAATACGGGGTATAAGTACCACTCGGGTAGAATTTCTAAGGGAGTGGCGAAAGGATCGGCTGGTTCACCTACTAGAGCGGGGTCTAGTACGGCTAAACCGGTGCAAAGTCCGATCGTACCGAGGATAACGATCGGGAAGGTGTACAATAGGTCGTTAGGCCAGGCTGGTTCACCATAATAGTTGTGTCCCATGCCTTTAGCCAATTTGGCGCGTAGATCTGGATCGCTAAGATCGGGCTTTTTTAAAGTGGACATCGGCTTGATTATCTCCTTAAATGAGCTTCAGTTACCTGTATTTTATTGAATTATAATGGCCCCGAAATGCCTTGTTTACGGATCATCAGGAAGTGTAATAACATGAATACCGCGATCGACCAGGGTAATACAAACGTATGTAAGCTGTAGAAACGGGTTAAGGTTGCCTGACCTACGCTCTCGCTACCTCTCATCAGAGTTACTAATTGGTCGCCTACAACGGGAATAGCAGCAGGTACACCAGAAACGATCTTAACCGCCCAGTAACCTACTTGATCCCAAGGTAAAGAGTAACCTGTTACGCCGAAGGTGACGGTGATTACTGCTAATACCACACCAGTTACCCAGGTCAACTCACGGGGTTTTTTGAAACCACCGGTTAAGTAGACGCGGAAAACGTGGAGGATCATCATCAACACCATCATACTAGCTGACCAGCGATGGATAGAACGAATTAACCAACCGAAGTTTACCTCATCCATAATATATTGAACCGAGGAAAAAGCTTCCGCTACAGTTGGCTTGTAGTAGAAAGTCATGGCGAATCCGGTGGCAAACTGAATGATGAAGCACACCAGAGTGATACCGCCTAAACAATAGAAAATGTTGACGTGGGGGGGAACGTATTTGCTGCTGACATCATCAGCGAGGGCTTGAATTTCCAACCGTTCCTCGAACCACTGATATACTTTAGAATCAGTTACTTGTTTGGTAAACATGAAGCCAGAATAAATGAATGATTGAAGGTTTCTCCTTTAAAGAATGTAACACAGTTTTAATCTTTAATAATAGGGCCGATTTTTCGGCTTGCTAAGCGACGTTACAAGCTAAGAGAACTTCGAGCTGTTCTATACCTTTCTGTAGGTGGCGCGTCACAGTCATCGGGCTGATACCAATTTCTTTGGCCGCTTCTTTGCGGGGTAGATCCCGTAAATATACGCACTCGATCGCCGCTTTGGTCTTACTATCCAATTGACTCATCGCCCTCTGTAGTTGTAGGCGTTCGTCTTCCCAGCGGCGTTGAGCCTGACACTTGAGATCGGGTAGGGTATCGCCGAAGCTGATATAACCCTCGCTACACTGGTTGACGTTCATATCCAGACTGACCAGTAGACGATTCTGTATGGCTAACTGGCATTCGTGCCACTCTTGTAGGGAGATGCCGAGAGCGTTTGCTATTTCCTGTTCTTTGGGGTGCCGGCCGGAGGCAAGGGTTAAATTCTTGCGGAGTTTTTTCCCTTTGGTGTATAGTTCCTGCCACCGGCGGGGAATTCGCATGACGCTACCTTTATCCCTTAAATAATGGAGGATTTCCCCCCGGATGTAGGGGATGGCGAAGGAACTGAAAGCACAGCCTTGATTGGGGTTGAAACGTTCTATAGCCCTTATTAAACCTACGTAACCGATCTGTTCTAAATCTTCGTAAGGCTCCGAACACTGGTTACTGATGCGGTGCGCCACCTGACGCACCAGTCCTATATTTAACTCTACTAACTGATTACGGAGTTTCAACGAGGGATTGCGGGCGTAAGCGCTTAAAAGTTCTACACTATTGGCGGTGAAAGATTGAGTAGTCATAATATTATTGATTGAGCAGCGAACCGGACACAGATATAGCGTTTCTCTATTCCCTATTTTCTGTGCGACTCCTAGAGGCTACTATGGTTGATATACGGAAATATTCTGAGACCGAGCTTTCTATTTACGTGATTTTACTTAATACGGTTTTCCGCCATAAGTATAAATAACTTAAACTGTCTGTACTAAGAGCGATAACTTAAAATTAAGTTATAAAACAAAATATTCTCTTTGTAATCGACATGAGCAACACCAGTAATTTTAGACAAGCTTTACGAGAGGCTCAGGGGAAGTACGTCCTCGGCCCTAACGTCATTCCCAACGCCCTACCCTACTTAGGAGGAGGCTTAATATTAACGGCCATAGGCACTTACGGTGGTTTGGGTGTAATCGCTTCCGCCCCTAGCTTGGCTATGCCCACCTTTATCGCGGCGATAGTAGCCCAATTAGTGCTTTATTTCGTCGCCAGTAACGTGGCGGCCCGGGGAAACAACAGCACCGCCCTACCTCTATTAGCCCTATACAGCCTTCTATCTGGGTATACTCTCAGTGGTATTGTCTATGTCGCCCTAGGTACTTCTGGGGTAGGCTTAACCGGTATCGGTATCGCCGCCGGCGGTTGTGGTTTGGCTTTTATATTGGGGCGCAATATCGGTTCTAATTTATCCGAGCAGGACGGTTTAGCTTTAACTAAAACCATCAATATCGGTATTCTCGCTCTGTTTGTGGTAGTTGTCCTACAACTAATTTTGAGCTTTTTTGGTGTTTTCACTCCTACCTGGTTGGAAATTGGCATTTCTGGTCTGGGTGTGTTCCTTTTTACCGGCTCTGCCGTAGTGGATTTCTATATCCTACCCCGTACCTATCGGGATGATCAGTATCTACTGGCCGCCCTATCTATGTACCTCACCTATATCAACCTATTCGTTTTCATTCTCCGTTTATTGATCGCTCTCAACGGTAATAGCAGAGACTAACATCTAGGTGTAGGGATAACCAACCCCTACACCCATCGACTCTCAGGCTTTTTCTCGTTACAATAGTAAAGAAATGTAAAGAGATATGTATCATGACTCAGTCCCAACCCACCACTACTCCTAAATTAGAAGAACCTAAATTCGGATTTAATGAATATGCCGAGAGATTGAACGGTAGAGCGGCGATGATCGGTTTTACCATTACATTGGCTATTGAATATTTTACGGGTCAAGGTTTGTTATCTTGGCTGGGCTTACAGTAATCTTTCTCAAGATTTCTCTCTAATACCCCCATTTCTTCAGGGGGTATTTATTTCAAAAAATTTTTAATATTAGTCAGAAAAACTTAACACTAACTCACCAGAGCCTGACGCTATACTACGAATAAAAGATAAAAAATTTTAATTCCCCTTATGAGAATTTTCGTTCAAAAAAGTTTGGCGCTCGGTTTATTGCTGACCACATTAGCCGTCAGCGGCTGTAATCAACAAGCTCCATCCCCCTACGCTCAGGTACAGAAAGAAAGCACGAGTAAGGGAGCGGGCGCGGTAGTAAAAGACTCAGTTAAAGGAGGAAGTCTCAATAAATTCTTTCCTCCTTCTGGCAATGGGTTTAATAGAGTTTACACTCAAGAAAAAAAGGGTTTTGCCGAGGCTAAATTAGAAAAAAGTGGTAAGACTCTAGCAATGATGTCGATCTCCGATACGAAGAATAATCCTACTGCCGTAGATAAGTTTAAACAGAGCAATAAAAATATAGGAGGGTATCCAGCGGTTAAACAAGGTGATACGGCTACGGCGCTGTTAGTAAATAATCGTTTTCAAGTAAAAGTCATGTCCAGGGAGAAATCTTTTACCGAAAACGATCGGGAAACATGGCTGAGTAAATTTGATTTGAACGGGTTAGCTCGGCTGAAATAGTCTAATTACCAGAAGGGGATCAATAATTTTTAGTGATGATCAGACAGTTACGATCATCGGGTAAACGTATGTAACTTAATTCCTCACTGAGAGCCTGCATGAACAATAGACCTCGAAAGCTTTCGTGTTCGAGAGGATCAGTAATGCTTTGTTTGATCTCTTTTAACTTAGCTTCCAGGTCAAAAGGCTGACCGTAATTCCAGATACGAATCATCAACGAATTACTATATATAGTTAAATCTATTTCGATAGGAGTATGGGAAGATAAATTTTCATGAGCATAAACTACGGTATTGGTAAACCCTTCGGCTAAAATGACCTTACATTGCCAGATGATACTTTCTGGTAATAAAGGCTCAGTAATTTTTTCAAACCACTGAAGAACGGGAACGAGAGCATTCAAATCAGTATTTACCCGTAGAAAAAAGCTATGAGTTTCAGAACAACCCTGATTAATAGGCTCCACTGTTTTTCCGGAATACAATTAGAATAGTTTTAAGTATGAGCTGTAAATCATAAGTTAAACTCCAATTTTCTTGATAACGTAAATCTAATTTAATTACATCTTCAAAACTGCGAACTTGCGATCGCCCGTTCACCTGCCACTCTCCGGTCATACCGGGTTTAACGTTCAAACGTCGCCATTCCGGAACATCGTAACGCTCGACCTCATCTTTCGTGGGCGGGCGAGTACCGACTAAACTCATCTCCCCTTTTAAAACATTCCAGAATTGGGGTAACTCGTCCAAGCTGGTTTTACGGAGAAATTTACCTACCTTCGTAACCCTGGGATCGTTTTCATTTTTAAAAATTGCCCCATCCGCCTGATTGGGGATACTGCTTTTTAAAGCTTCCGCATTAGCGCACATAGAACGGAATTTAAGGATTTTAAATTCTCTTCCCAACCAACCGCACCGCGTTTGCCTGAATAAAATCGGCCCGGGACTATTAATCTTAATGGCTAGGGCGATAGGGATGAACAATATACCCGTAATCGCTAAACCTACTAGCGCCCCCAATATATCTATAGCGCGTTTGAGCCAACTTTTTACCGAAGGGTGAGTTTCTGGTAAGTTGTTGTCAGAGGTGTTAGATTTACCTTGTTCTAAAGACGGTTGAGCCGGTTGAATGGTCAGTAATCTATCCAATCCGGTAATCGCCAAGACTCCCATGATTGGGGGATTGACCCGATCGAGCAACAATTCAATGTCTTGAGCCTGAGCCGCTTTGAAGTTGTGAACCAAAGCACCTACCCCACTACTATCGATAAAATTAGTCGCTCCGAAGTCAAGAGTAATCTTCTTATACTGTCGGTTTTGTCGCAGTAGTTCGTGAAAGATTTCTTTGAACTGCACCGCTTCTAGTACGGTTAAACGCTCGGGAAGGCGTAAAACAGGATACTCTTCTAAGAAGTAGTGGATCGAAAATTGTGTTTCGGGAATTGGGAAAGTCATCACAAGCAGTCATCTAATAGCTTGATGGATAGCTTATTTTAAATGATTTATCACTTATTTTCTAACAAGGTATTTTGTCTGACATAGATAATTTCCCATTTTTTCCATTCCTATCAGGATTTATTAAGACAATCCTGATAGAATATAAGCAAAATTTATGAAGAAACTCTTTCTTGTCTTGATTGAGCCGCTTTCGCTTTGGAGGCACTTTTTCTCAGGGCTTCGAGACGTTTCTCATAGCGTTTGCGGTTTTTCCGGTTGGGTGTCTGTTCCATTAAAGTCTTGAAAGCGCTGCCGAGACTTTTATAGGCGTTAGGTAAAGAGTAACCGAAACGGGTAGCGATGGCGATCGCTTTTTCATCGGCTTCTATCGCTTCGGCTAGGGTTTTATCGCCGTTATTCTTGCGCCAGAGTCGGTAGCCGGAAATCCCGCACAGCCCGAGAGCTAACAATAATAACAGGCCATCCTGTACCCATAATTCTCCCACCGCGCCGCCTAAACCGATGGCGAGGGCGGCCATTTCCCAGCCCTCTTTAGGTATGGTATCGTTCTGAATTCTGGCTACCTCGTGCCAGAACAATAGGTTACGTTGATCCAGGGCTAAATTTTCCCATTTCGTCAGGTCGATTTGAATTTCTATCTCATCGCGCCCTATTTCCTCACAACGGATCAGGGGCGGATTGATTTCCGTCGTCCCCTCTACCGTCACCCAACTCTGTAACTCGGGGGGTAATAAAGTTTTCAGTCTGCGAAGTTCGCTCATCTCTGCCCTGGCCGAAGACGCTGCATAAGATGTCATATACGTTCTACCTATTTCACATCAATATATTAAATATATTGTCAATCATAGCGGTTAGTTATCGTATTCGGCTTTCTCCTCCGTATTATTATGTATTGTTTTATACCCGATAAAAATAGTCGGATATGTTTGACGGGAATTTTGCCCGGTGGTAGTATATGGAGATACAGTTGACGGACAGAGTAAAAACCATGACCCAAATCCTAGAGAAACAAGGCTTTATCCCCACTTTCACCAAATTAGTATCGAAAGAAGGCGGCACCGAATACCCCCTAGTGGCGATGAATATCTGCGAGGAAACCTTCGCTCCTCTAGAGGTGGCTTATGATTACGACTTGATCCGCTCCCAAGTGAGCCGGGAAATAATTCAATCGGGGCCCAATTCGATCTGGCGCTATCGGGCCTTCTTACCGGTAGAAAGTGAAAATCCGATCGACGTAGGTACAGGGATGACACCGTTAGTAAAATCCCACCGTCTAGCTCGCCGTTTGGGTCTAAAAAATCTCTACATCAAAAACGATGCCGTCAATATGCCCACCCTCAGCTTCAAAGATAGGGTGGTTTCGGTAGCATTAACTAGGGCGAGAGAATTAGGTTTTACTACCGTCTCCTGTGCCAGTACGGGGAATCTAGCTAATTCTACGGCTGCGATCGCCGCCCACGCTGGGTTAGATTGTTGCGTGTTCATCCCCTCAGATTTAGAAGCGGGTAAAATACTGGGTACTTTAATCTATAACCCGACGGTAATGGCGGTGAAAGGCAACTATGATCAGGTAAACCGTCTCTGTTCAGAAGTGGGTAATACTTACGGCTGGGGATTCGTCAATATCAATCTGCGCCCCTATTATTCCGAAGGCTCAAAAACTCTGGGCTTTGAAGTGGCAGAACAATTAGGCTGGAAGTTACCAGATCATATCGTCGCTCCCCTGGCTTCCGGCTCCCTCTTCACCAAGATATATAAAGGCTTCCGCGAATTCGTCAAAGTCGGTTTAGTTGACGATAAAACGGTGAGATTCAGCGGCGCTCAAGCCGAAGGTTGTTCGCCCATAGCTCAAGCCTTCAGAGAAAATCGTGATTTTGTCGCCCCGGTCAAGCCCAATACTATTGCTAAATCTATCGCTATCGGTAATCCCGCAGACGGAGTATACGCCCTCGACATTGCCCGGAAAACTGGCGGTAATATAGAATCCGTCACCGATGCAGAAATAGTAGAAGGGATCAAACTACTCGCAGAAACCGAAGGTATATTCACCGAGACGGCGGGCGGAACCACGATCGCCGTGCTGAAAAAATTAGTCGAAGCAGGTAAGATCGATCCTAATGAAACCACTGTCGTCTATATCACCGGTAACGGTTTAAAAACTCAGGAAGCCGTACAAGGATATATCGGTGAGCCTTTGATCATCGAACCTAAATTAGACAGTTTCGAGCGGGCCCTAGAACGTTCTCGCACCCTCGAACGTCTGGAATGGCAACAAGTTCTTGTTTAATTGGGAGTTGGGAGTTGGGAATTGGGAGTTGGAAGTCGGAAGCTAATTCCTAATTCTAATCTCCCCAACCCCTAACCCCTAATTCCTAATTCCCGATCTATTTCTATTCTTCATAAACATCATGACCGTTAAAGTTCTCGTACCTACTCCCCTACAAAAATTTACTGATAATCAAGCTACGATCGAATGTAGTGCTTCTAACGTCGGAGAATTAATCGATGCATTAGAGGGAAACTTTCCAGGGATTAAATCCCGCCTCTGCGATGAAGAAGGTAAACCGCGACGTTTTTTGAATTTCTACGTCAACACCGAAGATATACGCTTCCTCGAAGGCACCAACACCTCTCTCAAGGATGGGGATGAAGTAAGTATCGTTCCCGCTGTAGCTGGGGGTTAATCGGGTCAACAATTTTCGTCAACTGAATCGATCGCTCGGATAATTTCCGAGTGATTTTATTTATCTGAAAGAATATTAAAACGGTTTGTTATCGTAAATGAAGAGTATTTATTAATCCTTCATTCTTATACTTATTTATGAGTTCGTTTTATATGGTAGCGGGCTTTTTATTGTCCGCCTATTCTATAGTAGCCAACGATGCTTTACAAACTTTGGGTACTTTTCTCAGCGCTAACGAACATCAACCCTGGTGGATACTATGGTCTTATGCTGGATTTATTCTAACCAGTATTTTTGTCGCTGGGTGGTTTTTAAATGGCGGAGATCCTGCTTATGGTAGATTGACGATCGTACCCGTACCCGAAGCTTTCACGCCACTTTATTTAGTACCGCCCATAGCAATATTAATCCTGACCAATTTCGGTATTCCAGTGAGTACTACTTTTCTCGTCTTAACGGTTTTCGCTCCTCAAGCTTTAGACGAAATGGTGATTAAATCTGTTTTCGGTTATTGGCTGGCTTTTATAGTAGGGAGTATTTTCTACAAATTAATTATAGGGCAATTAGAAGCCCGATTCATCACCGATAAAAAAGAAGATATAGCGCCGATCTGGACGTTTCTACAATGGTTATCCACCGGGTTTTTATGGAGTCAGTGGCTGATACAAGATTTTGCCAATATTTTCGCCTACCTCCCCCGTCAGTTATCCCTAGAGTGGTTAATTTTTGCCCTGATAGTAATGTTATTATTACACGCCATCATATTCATCAATCGGGGGGGGAAGATCGAGGGAATCATCACCAGTAAAAGCAATACAGAGGACATTCGCTCAGCCACTTTCATCAATGTAATTTATGGTTCGGTGCTGTTATTCTTCGCTCAATATAATCAGATACCCATGAGTACAACCTGGGTTTTTCTAGGGCTATTAGCCGGTAGAGAAATAGCCATAAGTTGGAACGGTCAGGGGCGGAATATGCGGGATACTTTAACTATTATCAGCAAAGATGGAATCAAAGCTTTCATTGGTTTAGCGGTTAGCGTTATCGTTGCCTATGGCTTACCCCTGTTAATTGAAAAGTGAGTCAAAAATCGGGCAAGCGATTCCCGACTCCCGATTCCCGACTCCCCTACCTAAATAGCGAAGCGAATTTTTAAATAATCCTCTTCCATTTTCGCCCCCGATGGTTTTAGAGCAGCTAGGGCTTGAGGTAGAACTAAGTTACGCCGATGATTACCGATACGGATATTCAACTCATCCCCAGTTTTATTGAGTTGGATTTGTTCTTTCGGCACTCCCGGTAAATACAATTCCAGACTGTAATTATCCTTTTCTTGTACTACGCGGATGGTATTTTCTCGATAATAGACCTGGGTGGGATCTTCGTTAGTATAGAGAGTATCTTTCAATCTCTCTAAGGCAGCTAAACCACACATTTCTTCTGAATAGAGAGGTACTTCTTTTACCGGTAGGGGGTGGAAATTGTCGTAGATTTCTTCTTTATAAACCTTCTGATTGTCCTTCCATTTTTGGAAGAAGGGATCGGTAACTTGTTCGGGGATGATACGATTGGCGATGACTAAATCCGTAGCCACGTTATATAAACTTAAGTAGGCGTGGGCGCGGAGGGATTCTTTAATCACCATTTTCTCTGGGTTAGTCACCAACCTTACCGAGGTTTGGGTGTTATCGGTTAACACCTTTTCCAGTGCTTCTATTTGCTCGTAAAATTCATAAGGGGCATCCATCACCTCTTTATCCGGGAGGGAAAACCCGGCTATGGGGCGAAATATCGGTTCTACCAAGGGCCTCAAGGCGGCGGAAACACCCTGTAAAGGTTTGTAAAATCTTCTCATATACCAGCCGCCCACTTCTGGGATGCTCAACAGTCTTAGAGCAGTGCCGGTGGGGGCGGAATCAATGATTAAAACCTCGTAGGTGCCTTCATCGTAATGGCGTTTCATCCGTACCAAACCAAATATCTCATCCATGCCTGGGAGGATAGCTAATTCTTCCGCCTGTACCCCTTCTAATCCTCTCGCCTGTAAAACTTGGGTGATGTAACGTTTCACCGCGCCCCAATTGCCTTCTAGTTCCATTAAAGCGTCTAATTCTGCCCCCCAGAGATTAGGGCGGATTTGGCGAGGTTCGTGACCTAATTCTAGATCGAAACTGTCCGCTAGAGAATGGGCGGGATCGGTACTCAAGACGAGAGTTTTATATCCTAGTTCGGCACAACGCAGCCCTGTGGCGGCGGCTACGGAGGTTTTTCCTACTCCTCCTTTTCCAGTCATCAGAATTACACGCATGGGGGGTTATTCTTAAAAAATTTTTACATTCCTTATCTTTATTATGAGGGATTGTGTCAGTTTGTATAGGGGAATCACTCTCAGGTGAGAGAAATTACCGTGAATGGGAGCCAGGTTTTTCAACAATGGGGGTTTTCACTACTACGCTCATCCGAGGATTTTTTCTATAATCATTTCTATCCGGTTAAGTCAGCTCGGGTTTACCGCTTAAAGTTTCCAGATTTTCAGCAATGCTCACCCTGATGGGTGAACCTTTAGTAGGAAGCTAAATTACCAGGACAGCCATTACATTTCAACTAATTGAGATTAAGTATTGTCAAAGAAGGATTTATATGGAGGCCAATCAAGACAAACAGCTAATTAAGTTTCTCCGGGAGAAAATGGGGATACCCAATAGATCCATAGAAATGGCTGTACGTCTTTGTGAAGCCTCTGTAGGTTCTTTACCCATGATCCTGTGGCAATACGGTTTGATCGATTTGAGCCAGTTAGATCAGGTTTTTGACTGGTTAGAGAATTTAAGTCAATTTTAAAGTTCGAGCCAGGCTTGTAATTCATCCCACCCCAACCCCTGACGCACTACGCTAGGTTTATCTTCCGTTAGGTCTAAGATGGTGGATACCTGTGCCCCTAGGTGAGTTCCATCTTCGATAATTATATCGACGAGTTTTTCTAGGGCATCGAATAAATACACTTGTTCTAATTCAATCGTGGGTAATTTTCCTTCTTCGTCTGGTAAGTGGGCGGAAGTCGAGATGATGGGGTTATCTAAGGTTTGTAATAGGGCTTGGCAGATGGCGTGTTTGGGGACACGAATCCCCGTAGTTTTCCGTTTCGGATTCATAACGAGTTTGGGCACTAATTTGGTGGCGGGTAAGAGAAAAGTGTAGGGGCCAGGGATTAAACGCTTCATGATGCGGTAAGCTTGATCTGATACGATCGCGTATTCGGCAATATTAGATAAAGATGGACACAAGAAAGTTAAAGGTTTATCGTTGGATAATTGTTTCAACTTTCTCACCCTTTGCAGTGCCGATTTCGAGTTAAGATCGCAACCGATCGCGTAAACCGTATCTGTGGGGTATAGCATAATCGCGCCATTTTGTAAAGAGTCAGAGATCTCATCGATCGTTCTTTGCTGGGGGTTTTGGGGATGGAGAGTGTAAAGAGTAGCCATAGTATGAAAAAAATTGCCTATATAGATTGTCCTAGCGGAATTGCAGGGGATATGTGTTTGGGGGCCTTAGTAGATTTAGGAGTACCTTTAGACTATCTAATCGAGAAATTGCAGGGTTTGGGATTAGAAAAGGAATATCGTTTGTGGGCGGAGAAAGCGAGCAAAAAGGGGCAGGTAGCTACTAAAGTCCATGTCGATCTTAGCGTAGATGAACATCATTCCCATTCCCATGATAACGCCCGTCATCTTCCGGAAATTCAGTCTTTAATTAAGGGGGCTAATTTACCTTCCCAGGCAACCCGATGGAGTTTAGATATATTCGGGCGTTTGGCAGAGGCGGAGGGGGCGGTACATGGTATCTCACCCGAGAAAGTACACTTTCATGAAGTGGGGGCGGTGGATGCGATAGTAGATATTGTGGGCACCTGTTTGGGTTTAGATTATTTGGGAGTAGAGGAATTTTTCTGCTCGCCCCTGCCCCTAGGGGGAGGCACGGTGAAAGCTGCACATGGGCGTTTACCAGTGCCGGTGCCTGCGGTGGTGAAGTTATGGGAGATGGCTGGGGCAGAGATTTACGATAACGGTATCGAGTTTGAATTGGTAACGCCGACTGGTGCGGCTATAGCTACGACTTTAGCGAAAAGTTACGAGATGCCCCCGATGCGAGTGTTGAAGGTGGGCTTGGGTGCGGGTACGAAGGATTTAACCATTCCGAATATTTTAAGGATTTGGTTGGGAGAGATGGAAGAGAATAAAGGGGATGTGGTGGAAGTTTTGGAGACGCAAATAGATGATATAAATCCGCAGGCGATAGGCTATTTATTCGAGAGATTATTGGCGGCGGGGGCGTTGGATGTATTCAGTCAACCGGTGACGATGAAAAAATCTCGATCTGGTTTATTATTAACGGTTATCTGCTCTCCAGAAAACCGGCCAGTTTGCGAGGAATTAATCTTTTCTGAAACCACTACTTTAGGTATCAGAAGAAGTAGACAGCAACGCAATATTTTAAATCGGAAAATCCAAGAAGTTAATACTAACTACGGCAAGATTAGAGTTAAGGTGGCTTATCGAGATTCCCTATCCAATCCGATTACAGTACAGCCGGAATATGAAGACTGTGCCGAGATTGCGAGAAAACATAATATCCCCTGGCGCACGGTTCATGAAATAGCTTTAGGGGCGTGGAAAGAAAGTCTCCAGTAAACGACTCATTTCTGTTTCAGGTATTTTTTAAATGGTTGTGTTGCCAGAAGTAAAAAATATACTTTATACGACACCGTTAATTTTTTGCAACATATACCTTCTCAAATATGACTTGATTTACTAATATTTGATTGATAAATACACAAAACTAAGAGGATTCCAATGACCAGAGTTTTTACAAGTTCTATTATCAAGGCTCCTGTTAATGAAGTATGGATGAAGATCAGAGATTTTAATGCTCTGCCTGACTGGCATTCATCTGTGGCTAACAGTTGCATAGAAAATAGTGAAGCAAGCGATCGAGTTGGATGTATTCGGAATTTCAACCTCAAAAATGGTGGTAATATACGAGAAAAGCTATTGGCTCTAAGCGATTTAGATTATTTATGCACGTACTCAATTCTAGAATCACCAATGCCATTTAAGAACTATGTGGCAACATTGCAGATGAAACCAATCACAGATGGGGATATAACCTATGCTCAATGGACAGCAATCTTCGACTGTAAACCAGAAGATGAAAAGAATTTGATTGAGTTAATAGGTGATGGTGTTTTTCAGATAGGTTTCAACTCATTGAAAAAGATATTTAGCGATACCTGATCTTTGTCTCTTTAGAAATGATCCCTAGCAATTCAAGATCACCTTTGCTAGGGGTATTTTCGAGTCTAAGATTAGCGGTATCTCTTAAACGAGAGTACCAGGTTTTTTCGTCCGGGTGGGAGCGATCGATCTTTCACTCTTTCCCCTACTTTCTAACGGGAGCATCCCAATTATGCAATGAGCAAAAATACTTAGAGTAAGAGATGAA
>CAZUVR010000039.1:0-37437 GCA_964623815.1 uncultured bacterium
TTATAATACACAAACATGGTTTTTTGTCAATTAAATTTAGATGCGTTTACCCTGGTGAGTTAGTTGGAATAAAAGTAAAAACAATTAATGAAAGCTATACATCTAAATGTAGTTTTCTGGATTTAGAACCTATTCAAAAACAGACTAAATATGTGGGTAAACGAGTGAAGAGAGGTTTATTTAGGGCTGAGGAAGGTTATTTATATTCAAGTGATGTAAATGGCTCTTTAAATATAGGTAGAAAGGTAGTGGGAGAGGCCGTTTTTAACGGGAATCCTATAGAGAGGTTTGTAGTCAACCCAGTGCGTGTAAAAGCGTACAAAGAAAACTATGGTCTTATTTGTCCATAAAATTTCATACTATCAGAAACAGTAACGTTTTTAAAAAGATTTATCTAGTTTGTGGGGATTCAAATTGCAACTCTTCGATTCTCACAATGTGTATGAGAGCTATATGTTCTGTATGTTCAGGAACGCCATTTTCATCCCCAACGCCGATAGTTATCCGAGAGCGCAAAACAATTACTTGATCCGGATGATAAATATCGTAAGTTTTTCCGCCTGTCACATGAATGCGGTATGGCGCGAATGGTTGCCTGCGGGTAAATTCGCGTAAATCTTCCGGTCTCATCGTCTAAAACTGGAAATGGTTATAGGCTCATCATAGCACTGCAAAAGATAGAAGAGTGCAGTATTGCCGATCAATAATATTTTCATCCGCACAGTGCTTTTTATCTTTGAACTATTGCTTTATATATATACATACTATCATTTTTTAATATTTATCGCTTTAAAACCTCAATATAACTTTTATTTTACAATTCTAAAGTAGTAAAACTAAAAGCCTATCTATTTCACCAACATGATAGAAGCACTCTTGACGGAGATTTTCCTAACTCAATCTCAATACTCTTACCTAACGCAAGCTAATAAGGCGGCGGTAGAAAGATTAATATCGGATAAAAGAGTAACCGCCGACCCTCAGATTACCCCTCAACAAATATCGGGAATTCTAGGAATTTCACCTCAATGCAATAAAAGCCCTTCCGCACCACAGATTCAATGCACTTGGACGGAAAAAGATCGTCAAGTAAGAGGTTATTGGTCACAGCCTTGGAAATTCCAATATTGGGACACGGAGGGATTTTAGCGTAACTATCGGCTAGCGGCTACTATAACAGCCGCTCCGTTAAGATCTTATTTTTATCGATCGCTCATCTGAGCTATGCTTTAAACATTATTGTTAATCTGCTAGTAAGTGATAAAACTCGACCGTGATTAAAATCACGGCCTCACAGCAGAAGTCGTCTTAAAACGACTCAAAGCTCTGAGGCGGCGAATTAATTAAGAGCCGGGTTAAGTTATCAATTTTGTAATTGTAATTTAGTAAAAGATTAACTATCTAATATTTAAGAGGGCCAAACTGGCGGTAGCGTTAAACCTATGCTTATCAGCAATAGCTTTTAACTGCCAGCTATATTTGAATTTTCCACGTCTGTTGTAGGAGCAAGAGCTTGACTATCTCGCATCACACGGATCAAGAATCGTAGCGCCTCATTAACTGCATCCGCACTAGGAAACATCTCGGCGACATCAGGCTCTAGACGTACTGTAACCCCAGCAAAGCTTTTCCTTTCGGAGCCTAGCTTTCTGACTCGCAGGCTATCTAAGTCATACTCCGTCCGCAAATCATCCTTCATTTCCGAGTTATCCCCGTTCATAAGCTCCTCGCTCAGTTCGTGTTACTTCTCTAGCGCTAATAAGGCGAATACAATCCTTTCTCTCGGTATAAGACACGATTAATAACCTCTCCCGATCAGATTGTCCCACGATAAGATAACGCTCTTCCTCTTGAAAATGGTCTGGATCATAGAAGTCAACATAAAGAGAGTCATCAAATACAGTTTTTGCTTCTTCAAAAGAGACACCATGCTTTTTTAAATTGCCTGCCGCTTTTTCGTTATTCCACTCAAACCGCATATAATCGATTTTATCACTACTGACCTAAACTAATTTTTGTTTTCTTGGCTTAGTTTGTTTAATACTCGTACAATCTGCCTCGCAAAAGTATCGGAAACTTCACGCCAGACCCAAACAGAAAGCATAGTCAACAGAACACCGACAAAAAGAACTATTAATATAAGCGGTGCAAAACTTTGAGAATGGCTGAACCGAAACCCGATAAAAATCAAAGCAGTAACTGTAATCAATGCTAAATTGATAGCAGTAGACCGGCTAACCCGAATACGCACCCGGATATAGTTAAAATAAGTCAGAACAAATTCATCGTTAGTTTTTAGCAAAAGATCCATAGCGGTTAAATTTGAATGATCTGTAGGAACGCATTCCAATCGAAACCTTTCTCTACGAATGCGTCTCATCCACGGTTTAAAGACAAAATCTGCCAATTCGTCCACGAAAATTCCTATAGGATAAACAACAGCTATTACTAAAAAAGTAATTATGGGTATAAAATCTTTTATAACTGTTAAATTAATCCAACCCCAACCAAATACAGTCAAAACAAGCAACGATAGCCAAATTGCAGCTTGTAGTCCAACAATTAAGTGCTCTATTACAAGTGCTGTAGTTGACATGGATTATAGTCACCTTAGGGTCGAGATTGTCTTAAGCCGATTATAGCATTGCCATTTACAGATAGAAAAATTGCTATCGATCACTGTCATCGCAACACCAGCAAGAATTCATGTATCGTAATCTAACCGAAATGATAAACGGCCCGGTGTCCGATCCGAATGCGCCAGGGTTGAGCGTCGGGATGGCGTTCAAATAGTCTATCTGTGGCGGCAGTAACGGTTTCATCAACTTCAAAATCTCCGCTTTCAATGTTGATCGCCACAATTTTACCCTCGTTTCCCGCTTGAATTTGTTGCCGGATGCCAGACTCGTATAGTTCTTGTCCCCGTCGGGCTATCTCTTCTTTGCTATAACGCCGTTGACGTACCGCCATAATTTTCGCATCTACTCTGACCTCTATATTTTACTTCGTACACCTGACACTCTCTTTATTACCCTGCGCTCAATTACTGCCTCCTAGGTAAGGTTAGGAGAAGTCAGATTTATGGTAGTGTAATTAACGAAACAAAAATAATGTGAAGTAAATTACTAATCGCGGTAGTGATACCCGATCGATTTACTCAAATTAAATCCATAAACTTTACAGAGATTGTATGAGAGTCCTGGTTATTGGCGGAGATGGTTATTGCGGTTGGGCAACAGCACTACATCTATCAAATAGAGGCTACGAAGTCGGTATATTAGATAACTTAATCAGACGGCATTGGGACACACAATTGGGCTGTGATACCTTAACTCCCATCGCTCCCATCCAACACAGAATTCAGAGATGGCAAGATTTAACAGGTAAGTCCATCCCCCTCTATGTGGGCGACATTACTAACTATGACTTTTTAATAAAAAGCTTTAGAGAATTCCAACCCGATTCGATCGTACACTTCGGGGAACAACGCTCGGCCCCATTCTCGATGATCGATCGTGAACACGCCGTAATGACTCAAGTTAATAACGTGGTGGGCACGTTGAACATCCTCTACGCTATGAAAGAGGAATTCCCAGACGCTCATTTAGTCAAACTGGGCACGATGGGGGAATACGGCACCCCCAATATCGACATCGAAGAAGGTTACATCACGATCGAACACAACGGCCGGAAAGACACCTTACCCTACCCGAAACAGCCAGGCAGTATGTACCACCTCAGTAAGGTACACGATAGCCATAACATTCACTTCGCCTGCCGCATTTGGGGGCTGAGAGCTACAGATTTAAACCAAGGCGTAGTTTATGGTGTCCTCACCGATGAGACCGGTATGGATGAAATGCTCATCAACCGTCTCGATTACGATGGGGTATTCGGAACCGCCCTTAACCGCTTCTGTATTCAAGCCGCGATCGGTCATCCCCTGACGGTGTATGGTAAAGGTGGACAAACCCGGGGCTTTTTGGATATTCGGGATACGGTGCGCTGTATGGAATTAGCTATAGCCAACCCCGCCAACCCTGGTGAGTTCCGAGTCTTCAACCAATTCACCGAATTATTCAGCGTTAAAGATTTAGCGCTGATGGTACAAAAAGCAGGCTCGGCTTTAGGTTTGAAGGTAGAAGTAAATAATTTTGACAACCCTCGCATCGAGCTAGAAGAGCATTACTTCAACGCGAAAAATACCAAGCTACTCGACTTAGGATTACAACCTCACTACCTATCGGATTCTCTGCTAGATTCCCTCCTGAATTTCGCTCAGAAGTATAAAGGTAGAGTGGATCTGGATCATATCCTACCTAAAGTCACTTGGAAACGTTAGATTGAGGAATAGGGAGTCGGGAGTCGGGTAAGATGATTTTCACTTCCACTTTTACCCCCAACTCCTAAACCCTAATTCCCAATTCCCGCTATCTATATATGTCCAGTCTAATTGACTTAACCAAGCCTCTCTATCCGATCGCATTTTCGGCGGTACGTCATAATATAGAAGGAACCCACTCGGCCCTAATGGCTCAACTCCAACGTTTAGACTCTCAACGTCAGGGGTTTTGGGGACAATGGCTCTTAAACCAGTTGGAAAATAGTTTCTGTGTCGAAGATGCCCGGCTGAGTCAAACCCTGTGGGGGCTGAAATTCCCTAACCCGATAGGTTTAGCCGCAGGCTTCGATAAAGATGGACTCGGGGCGGGGATGTGGTCGAGTTTCGGCTTCGGTTTCGCGGAAATAGGTGCGGTTACGCTTCACGCTCAACCGGGCAATCCTCAACCCCGCATCTTCCGACTTCCCGAAGATAAAGCGGCCCTCAATCGCATGGGAGCGAATAATCAGGGGGCAGAAGTCATCGCCACAAGGCTGAAAGAAATTTGGAACAGACAACCCCGCACCATCCCCATAGGAATTAATCTCTGTAAATCGAAAATTACTCCCCTCTCGGAAGCCCCCGCCGATTATCTAGATAGTTTTCGGCTGTTGAGACAGTGGGCGGATTATTTCGTGATTAACGTCAGCTCCCCCAATACTCCCGGTTTACGCAGTCTTCAGGGAGGCGAAGAGTTAGAAAAGATTTTCTCTACCCTGCAGGCTGAAAATAAGGGAGATAAACCCCTACTGGTAAAAATTTCCCCTGATTTAGATTGGCAGGGTATAGATACCGTACTCGAATTAGTGCAAAGCTACGAATTATCGGGAATAGTCGCCACTAACACCACTACTGCCCGCACGGGGTTGAAGACTCGAATACTACGCCAAACCGGTAAACCCATAACTGAAGAGGCGGGGGGCATAAGCGGGAAACCTATAAGGGAAAGGTCTACGGAAATTATTCGCTATATTTACGGGAAAACTTCAGGCACCATACCCATCATTGGCATCGGGGGCATTTTCTCCCTAGAAGATGCCTGGGAAAAAATTAACGCTGGTGCTAGTCTATTACAACTCTATACGGGCTGGCTATACCGAGGCCCTTGGATGATACCTGAGATCCTCCAAGGGCTGAAACAAAATTTAGACAGATTCGGGTTAGCTAATATTAGCCAAGCCCGCGATCGTCTAGATTTAAAGCAACATTAGTAGCGCTTTCTTTTTTGGTTTTGGTTGCCGCCGCCGTTGAATGAGCCTCTATCTTCTCTTTCTCTGGCTTGGTTGACTTTGAGATCACGTCCCATCCATTCGGCACCGTCTAAAGCCGATATGGCTGCTGCTTCTTGCACTTTGGTTTCTAATTCTACGAAGGCGAAACCGCGTTTTTCGCCAGTTTCTCTATCGGTGGGGATGTGGACACGTTGAACCTTACCGTACTCAGAAAAAACATCGGTAATATCCTGTTGTGTAATCTCGTAGGAAAGATTACCTACAAATATAGACATAAATTACTTCCTAAATTAAATGTGTAGAGAGGTAAAACTGCGGAAAGAGGCTGACGAATACTAAAAGTAAGACACTTTATTGGGTTAATATTGGCAACGGACTTGACACTGCTTTTTATTCTCGCCCCTTCATGTTAGCACAGATATTAAATTTGCAACAGAAATTGTTCAGATCAATAAAATACTTAATAATTTAACTTTGAGGTTGACGGACGATTTCACTCACACGGTTAACTTCACTCTCGTTTCCGGTAAATACTATTCGGTATTCTTGAGTTAAAGCCCGCTGGTCGTTTTTTTGTTGTTTCGGGGCCGCGCTACCGGAAAGAGCGGCGATGATACTCAACCCCGCCGCTCCTATACCGCTACCGAAAAACATGGTGACGATCGGATTGACGTAACTGGTAGTGGAAGCGCTATCGAGCAACAATCCTAAAGTGTAACCGATGAGGGCACCGCATACGGCACCAGCGATCGCTCCTCCTCTAGCTCCTTCGATAATCTGTGATTGATTCGCGTCTAATTTCATGGGCAGGGGTGCGACGATAACACGAATATTTTCTGGATCGTAGCCTGCACTTTTAAGAGCATTACAAGCGTTTTGGGCTTCTGATTCAGTGGGAAACTTACCTACAATGTGTTGACTATAGGAAACAACTTCAGACATAGAAGATTTAATAAAATATTATACTATTATCCCAGCTTATAAATATTTGTCTGAGATAAGCTTCTCCTAAAGGCCATAAATTGAAGTATTACTAAAGTTATATAAAATAAGCGAGTTCAAAAAATATTTCTTAGGATATGGAATCCCCCTATCAAATAGATGATGTAACTGCTCGGATGAATATGTGAGATTAGCAATGTAAATAAATTAATCCAAATCCGTATAGGAAAAGGAGAACATAACATGACAGCTATTTTAACCGATGAAAAGCGCGCAGCTTTAGCCGAAAAATTAGCAGATATAAAAGCGGGACAAGAACTGATAATATCTAACGAGCAAAAATTTATCAGCGAAATTCAAGATAAAGAGATTAGCGATCGTTTCCGTAAAATGTTAAAAGACGACCAAAAAAATCTCGGTATTCTGGAAACGGTAATTGTTCAATACGGTATTCAATCTCAAGGTAGTGACACCGCGAAAGAAATGCTGAAACAGGCGCAAAAAATGCTCTCTAGCTCTGCCCTGAGCATCTATCAAAAAGTATTCCAGCACGAACTTCTCAAACACGAGCAAGTAATGTCGGGATTGCTTGTTCATAAAGCAGCGCAGATCATCGGCGCTGACGTAGAAGCTGCCATCACCCCCTTGAACACCGTCAACTTTGAAAACCGCGCCCATCAAGAACAACTCAAAGGTATCCTTGAAGTTCTCGGCACCCGCGAGTTAACCGGTCAAGATGCCGATCAAGGCGTATGGGCGAGAGTACAGGATGCTATGGCGGCCATCAGCGGTGTCTTTGGTAGCGTGGTAACTCAAAACTCGGACAAATCCGACATGAACATTCAAGATGTCATCCGCATGGATCATCAAAAAGTGAACGTTCTGATCATGGAAATGGAGAAATCTGAAGACACCTCTAAATTACAAGAGTACTTCGGTCAACTCTACACCGATTTAAGCGTACACTCGGAGGCGGAAGAACAGATCGTTTATCCCCATGTACGTCCTTTCTACGGCGACGAACCCACCAACGAACTGTATGACGAGCAAGCCCAGCTTAAAGCTCTCTTAGAACAGATGAAGTCGGCAGGCCCCTCCTCTAGCGAGTTCAAATCTTTACTGAAACAGGTAAAATCCGTGGTGATGGATCACACCCGTCAAGAAGAAAGCACCATGTTTGCCGCCATCCGCAATAACTGTTCCGTCCAACATCAAGAACAACTAGCCACCCAGTTCAAAGAAGTTAAAAAACAGTTACAGGCAAAAATGAGTTAGTTAGCTAGTTTGATTCCCTAACCTCACCCATCTCCTGGCCCAGGGGATGGGTATTCCATTTCCTCTGTGCGCTCTGTGCCTCTGTGGTAAATAACTAAACTTAGGATTAGTAGTTTAAGATCTATGAATAGATATTGAGAACCGTAAGCAAATCCATGACTGCCACGATCGTTGTAGAAAAAAAGAAATTAAAAACCCCCCCCTTAGAAATTCACACTTTAGGCGATAAAGTACTGCGCCAGGAAGCCAAACGCATCGCTAAAGTAGACGAGAGCATCCGGAAATTGATCCGGGAGATGCTACAAACCATGTACAGTTCTAACGGTATCGGTTTGGCCGCTCCCCAAGTAGCCGTTAATAAACAACTCATCGTCATCGATTGCGAACCCGATAACGCGGCTAATCAACCCTTCGCCCTGATCAACCCGCAAATCATCGGCTACAGTAAAGAAATCTGTAAAGCTGAAGAAGGATGTTTGAGTATTCCTGGTGTTTATATGGATGTAATTCGTCCGGAGGCGATCGAAGTCACCTATAAAGACGAACAGGGTAGGCCCCAGAAAATGAAAGCCGATGGACTATTAGCGAGAGTGATACAGCACGAGATGGATCATCTTAATGGGGTGATGTTTGTCGATCGAGTTGACAATAATCTCGCTCTCACAGAAGAATTGAAAAAACACGGTTTTTCAGTCAACGCTGTCAAGCCTACGTCTAAAATCTAAATAATTCAGGAGAAATTAAGGGTGACACCAAAAAGCGGGGTTTTGCTATTAGTATCTTGTGTGGCGGCCATTGCCGCAGTCGGTTGTGTGTTTGAACTTACATCCGGACAGCCGGAATTAGGTGCCACTACCACCGGTGCCATATTAGCCCTCAGTATTCCCCTCACCGCCGCTTCCTTCTGGTGGGCGGTACAGGATACTAGGGCTAATTACAAATAATCCGCGCCCCTTCTGTATCTAAGGAAGTGACGCGCACATCCGCAGTCACTCCCTGGGCCCCCCAGGCTTCCTTCATCGCCTCCCCCACGCAATCAGCGAAATCGCAATGGCTCAGAGCGAGTAATGTGGGGCCGGCACCGCTGATAACTAAACCGTAGGCTCCAGCTTCGATCGCTGCCTTTTCGACTTCTTCGTAGCCTTTGATTAAACTTTTACGGTAGGGCTGATGTATACGATCGTTGAGAGCCGCCCCTAACCATTCCCCCTCGCAGCTTTGGAGGCCCCGCAACAGTAACCCGAGATGGGCGACGTTAAAGATAGCGTCTTCCCGGTTGAGCTGTTTCGGTAATACCGCCCGCGCTTCTTCCGTCGATAGCTCGAAGTCGGGAATCGCTACGACCGGAATAATAATTCCATCCCAGGCAACTTGACAAATGTGCCACCCATCCCCTTTTACTGAAAGTTGACAGTTACCGAGTAGAGCGGGGACGACGTTATCGGGATGGCCTTCAATCTCTATGGCCAGATCTCGCAGAGCCTCGATTTCTAAAGGATAACCCGCGAAATGATTGGCCGCTATCAACCCGCCGACGATAGCCGTGGCCGAGCTTCCTAAACCCCTCGATAGGGGTACGCCTAAATCGATTTCGATTTCTAAAGGTGGCGGGGTGCGCCCTATAGTTTCATAAACCCGCAAGAAAGAGCGATAGATCAAATTATCGGCACTATTACTAATATTTACTGCGGGATTATCTTTAACCCTTATCTCTAGGGGTTTATCGCCATCGATGCTAAAAGTGAAGCGATTATAAATAGTTAGGGCGGCTCCCAAACAATCGAAACCGGGGCCGATATTAGCGGTGGTGGCGGGAATAACAACGGTGATCGAAGACATGAAATCTTAATATACTAAATCCGTCTCCCATAATACCCTTTTACAGGGTCGAGATTAGGGAGTGGTGAGTAGTGAGTAGGGTGTAGAAATAAATATTATTTATTTATTCCTGACTCCCGACTCCCGATTCCCGACTCCCAATTCCCGATTTAGAACAGATCCTTATCCGTCACCGCCCCGATACTGCTACTGGAAACCAGATAAGCGTACTTACCGAGAATTCCTTTAGTGTAACGGGGTTTGCTCGGTTGCCACTGAGCGCGACGGGCCGATAACTCTTCCTCGCTGACGTTGAGTTGTAATAGACGCTGATGAGCATCGATCGTAATACTATCCCCTTCCTGCACGAGAGCGATATTTCCCCCCACGGCAGCCTCGGGGGCGACGTGTCCCACCACCATGCCATAGGTGCCGCCAGAAAAACGCCCATCGGTTATCAAACCTACCGAATCCCCTAAACCAGCACCGATGATGGCGGAAGTCGGGGCCAGCATTTCCCGCATTCCCGGGCCGCCTTTGGGGCCTTCGTAACGGATGACGATGACATCTCCAGGATTGATTTTCCTGGCTAAGATAGCGTCGAGACAGCTTTCTTCTGATTCAAACACTCGCGCTGGGCCAGTGATGACGGGAGTTTTCACACCGCTGATTTTCGCCACCGAGCCTTCTAGGGCTAAGTTACCTTTAAGAATGGCTAGATGTCCCTCTTTATAAACCGGGTTATTCCAGGGGCGGATTACATCCTGGTTAGCCGGCGGGGTATCCGGTACGTTAGCGAGAACTTCTTCTACCGTCTGCCCGCTAATCGTCAGGCAATCGCCGTGTAGTAAACCGTTGACGAGGAGGATTTTCATCACCTGGGGAATACCGCCCGCCCGGTGTAAGTCTACGGTAACGTAACGCCCGGAGGGTTTGAGGTCACATAATACCGGCACTCGCTGACGGATGGTTTCAAAATCATCGATGCTTAACGGTACTCCCATCGTGTGAGCGATCGCCAGGAAGTGTAACACCGCGTTAGTGGAACCGCCCACGGCCATAATCACGGAAATAGCGTTTTCTATGGATTTACGGGTGATGATCTGGCTCGGTAGAATTTGGTTTCTGATGGCTTCTACCAATACCTTAGCCGATTCTTCCGTACTGTCCGCTTTTTCGTCATCTTCGGCGGCCATCGTCGAGGAATAGGGTAAGCTCATCCCCATCGCTTCAAACGCCGAAGACATGGTGTTAGCGGTGAACATACCCCCGCAGGAACCAGCACCAGGGCAGGCGTTGCGCTCGATACCGATGAGGGTTTCTTCGCTGATTTTACCGGCGCTGTATTGGCCTACGGCTTCAAAAGCACTGACTACCGTTAAATCTTGATCGTTGTAACGCCCCGGCTTGATCGTGCCACCGTAAACGAAAATAGCGGGGATATTCATCCTGGCGATCGCTATCATCGCCCCTGGCATATTTTTATCACAACCGCCGATAGCGATGACACCATCCATGCTTTGCCCGTTGCACACGGTTTCTATAGAATCGGCTATTACTTCTCTGGAAACCAGAGAATATTTCATCCCTTCCGTACCCATAGAAATGCCATCGCTGATGGTAATGGTGCCGAATATCTGCGGCATGGCACCGACGTTTCTCAAACCCGCTTCGGCTCGCAGGGCTAAATCGTTAATTCCCATGTTACAGGGGGTGATGGTGCTATAACCATTAGCTATGCCGACTATGGGTTTGGTGAAGTCGTCGTCTCCGAATCCTACTGCCCTTAACATGGCACGGTTAGGACTGCGCTGAGTTCCTTGGGTAACGACCTGACTTCTCACGTTTTCCGACATATCTTCTGCTCCTTAAGTACGGCCTCTCTATAACCATTGTCGGATTTTTTGTCTGCCTCCGTTGGAGAAAGTTAGGAAGTCTTAAGGTTATCAAGGCCTCTTAACCGCGATCGATTCGCTATTATCGATGGTTGTATAGAATACCTAATTTCCTTTGCTTGATTAAAGTAAGACCACCGCGCCGTTTTACTTCAGTTTATGACCTGGGGTTATCCAGGTGGGTACAATAGCTTTGCGTTTCTGTTTCCGAGTACTGGCTCGGTCTACTACCACACAAATGCTTTCAGTTCCCGCATAAAATCAAGCATAGATCAAAAAACTTGAATAGCAGTCACCAACGCAGTAGCCTCACTTCTCCTGATCATAGCGATTTTTTTTCTATACGACAAGTCGCAAGATTTTCTAAATTTTGTGGTACAAATTAAAAATATTCAAAATTATCTAAATTATTTCGCATCCGCGTCTTATCTTCTGGCAGATAAAACTAATTTTTAACATCTTAATAATTTTTTCTTATAGTTAGACTATGAATCATTTATTTTCCCAAACAATGTTATCCATATTAGAGTACGCTTTAAATATCGGAGGGGCAGATAATCAAGAAATGATCGAGCAAATTTTAATCTCGGCTACAGAAGAAATTTGCCCCTCGAGATCGGTATTTATTTTCTACCGATCGTTACACCAATGGAAGATTTGTTCACGCGGGTATAAGGGGACTCTGTCCAACAAAAGCGGAGTGATTCAGGAACGCAGGGAGTTAAACGAAGAAAAAGATTGGTTCGTTACCGAAGATGGAGAATCGATAAAATGCTATGTAAATTTGAAGACGACTCTGCACCGTTGGTTATGTATTGAAAACCCTCTAGCTCAGATAGATGAGGCAACGCTAGAAACATTAATATTCTTGGGTAAATCAGCGAAGATAGCTTTGACTAAACTAGAAGAAAAAGAGAAATTAACGGCCCAACTCCAATTAAAAAATCAACAATTACAAGAAAGTGAAGCGAGATTTTATAATCTGTCAGCTATTAGTCCCGCAGGTATCTTCAAAACCGACATCTCCGGTCAATGTAGTTACGTTAACGAAAAAATGGCTACCCTTACAGGATTGAGTAGAGAAAAGATTTTAGAAGAAGGTTGGTTAGAGGGAATTAATTTACAAGAACGCCAACAAGCTGAGCGAGAATGGAATAATTTTATTAGAGACAATCAAAGGGGAAATATTTATAAGTATCAGCGAGAATATGAATTTACAGGGAAAGAAGGTTATTCATTATGGGCTAAGGTGGAGGTGATACCGCAAATAGATGACAGTGGGAAATTGACGGGATTCATCGGCACGATCGCTGATATTACAGAATCAAAACAACTAGAAGCCGATAGGAGAAGGGCGCAACTGCTCTTAAATTTACAGAATCAAATATTAGAAAAAATCGCTAATGGAACCCAATTAGGAAATTTATTAGATGAAATAGTCAGGGGGATAGAATCGCAGATAGAAGGTTCCATGTGTTCTATATTATTGTTAGACAAGAACGATCGATTAAGACACGGAGCTGCCCCTAACCTACCCTGTGGATATGTGAAGGCGGTAGACGGGGCTAAAATAGGGCCTAGGGTAGGTTCTTGCGGTACGGCAGCCTATTCAGGGGAATTGGTCATCAGTCCCGATTTGCTGACGGATGAAAAATGGGCTGATTATTGTGAGATAACTTCAAAATATGAATTGCGGGCCTGTTGGTCGAGTCCTATATTTTCGAGTCAGGGCAAGGTATTGGGAGCATTCGGGGTTTACTACGGGAGCGTTAAAACGCCCACCCCCAAAGATATAGAATTTTTACGCACGGCAGCTAATTTAGCCGGGATAGCGATCGAAAAACAGAGGGCCGCCGCCGCCCTACATAGAAGTAATACACAACTGAAACTGACTTTAGATGCGACGAAAATAGGTACTTGGTCTTGGAATCCCTTCACTGATGAACGGGAATGGGACGACAATATGAGCGGCATTATTAATATAGATAAAGGTTCGCCCAATATGTACGATATATGGCTCAAAAAAATTCATCCTGAAGATGTAGAAAAAGTAAAAATAGCCCTCAAAAACGCATTAGAAAATCACCGCTCTTTTACCATAGAATACCGTTATCAACTCACCCCCCAAAAGCAGATATGGTTATTGTATAAAGGCAATGTTATCTTTAATGAACTAAACCAATTTGAAGAATTTTTAGGAGTAATTTTCGATATAACAGAGCAGAAACAATCGGAAGAAATGCTCAAGAAAATTAACGAACAGTTGGAAATGAGGGTCAGAGAAAGAACCATAGAATTACAACAGCAGACGGAATTATTACAGACAATTCTCAACACCATAGATGACGCGGTTGTAGCTTGTAACGTCGAAGGAGATATATTCTTGACCAATCCTAGCGCTTCAAAAATAGTAGGGGAATTGTTGATGAATTCTCCCCCGCCCCTATATTGGCAGAAACATTATGGAATATTCGCAGTAGATGGAGTCACCCCCCTGCCTTACGAATCTATACCACTGGTTCAGGCCCTAGAGGGTAAATATACGAGGAGGGCAGAACAATTCTTGCGAAATTCCAGTATTCCCGAAGGTTGTTACATCGAGGTGACGGCCAGCCCGATTTATAATCCTGAAGGAAAATTACTGGGGGCGGTGAGTGTCTTCCGCGATATTAGCGAAGCTAAACAGAGAGAAACTCAGCGTCGTCAGATGGAGGCAGAATTAGAAAATCGAGTTATCCAGCGTACCGCAGAGTTACAACAGGCTAAAGAAGCTGCAGAAACGGCTAACAGGGCTAAAACTACTTTTTTAGCTAATATGAGTCATGAATTGAGAACGCCATTAAACGCTATCCTCGGTTTCAGTGAAATTCTTTCTAGAGATAGCTCCTTAAGACCGCAGCAACTCGAATGGATCAATATTATTAATAATAGCGGTGTACATCTTTTGAACTTGATCAATGACATCTTAGAGATGGCGAAAATAGAGGCTGGACGAACTTCTTTAACTACTCATAATTTCGACCTCGATAATTTTATCAGCAATCTTAAAAAGATGTTTGAACTAAGAGCGATTAATAAAAAGCTGAAATTACATATCGAAAAATCCGATAGTTTACCTCAATTCGTTCATACCGATGAAAATAAACTCAAGCAAGTGCTGATTAATCTCTTAAGCAACGCCATAAAATTCACTGATAAGGGACAGATTATATTAAGAATAATCCTCAAATATATAGAGAATGACGGTGCTTCTATAAAATTCGAGGTGGAAGATACAGGAATAGGTATCCCCGAGGATAAGCTCGATGCTATTTTCGAGCCTTTCGTGCAAATAGATACGCATCAAGTTCCTCAAGAGGGAACTGGGCTAGGACTATCGATAAGTAAACAATTTGTTTATTTATTAGGAGGGGTTTTAAGCGTTAAAAGTAAAATTAATCAAGGCTCGACTTTTTCATTTACCATTCCGGTTAAATTAGTTACTAAAGGCGATATTCCGACACAGAGTAATCATCGTAAAGTCCTAAGTTTAGCACCAGAGCAACCGGTTTATAAAATTTTATTGGTAGAAGATCAAGTGGCTAACCGTCAATTATTAGCGGAAATTCTTCAACCTTTAGGTTTTGCCATTGTCGGAGCCTCCAACGGACAAGCCGCGATCGAACTCTGGCACACTTGGCAACCAGATTTTATCTGGATGGACATTCGTATGCCGATTATGGATGGTTATGCGGCCACGGAATACATCAGGAAGAAAGAGAGAGAATTTAATCTAACTCCTTGTAAGATCGTGGCTATCAGTGCTACTGCCTTTGAACAGGATAAACAGCGAATTTTATCCGTCGGTTGCGATGATTTCGTTAGCAAACCGCTCCAGGAAAGCATCATACTGGAGAAAATGTCTCACTGGTTGAATCTAAGATATATTTATAAAGAAAATCTCCAAATTGAAGAGAGCGATCGAGTTTCTTTGACTCCAGCTTGTTTGCAGATAATGCCCATCTCTTGGATTCAATCTTTACACTATAACGCTATCAATCTCGACACTCAGAATTTACAAACCCTATTGGAGCAGATTCCACCCGAACATGAAAATATCACTTTGGCTCTTAAAGAAAAACTCGATAGTTTTGACTTTGAATTATTCATCCAACTGGCGGAATCTGCCCTCTCAAACAGGGTATCGGTGAAACGAGAGCTTTGATGCTACTAATCTTGAGCTTCACTTAAAACCCCTCTAGTACCGATTTCTAAAGTGCGTCCGCGCCAGTAAACTTTATTACCAGAAGCCCCCGCCAACCAGATGAGAAAACTCATCCCATCGCGTAGGGGCAATAACCATAGCCAGCCTATCAAACGATGACAGCCGAAACGATAAATAGCGATAACAGCCTGCGTCAATCTCACTGCCCATAAAGCGATAGTCAGATAAATAGCGTAAGGAGCGAAGCCAGAAATTAATAACAACAATAAACTATAAACGCTCCCGTAGGTAAACACCAAACCGTAATAATCCTTGCCTCGATTCATCCTGATAGTACGCGCCCATCTCAACTCTCGTTTAAATACATCCCAAGGACTATCAGCGTTACAATCATTATTTAAAATATATTCAGATAACTCTACTTTATAGCCGACTTCTGTAGCCATCTTACCGATGTTATAATCCGAGCCTATCCGATTAACCACCTGTTGTAAACCACCGAATTTATTGACTACAGTTTTACGGGTGGCGATAGTCGGGCCGAGAGCAAACGTCATCCCCTTATCGAGAAAACGAGCGACTAACACGCTAGGTAAGAAATCGACGCACCTACCCAATGATGCTAAAGCAGCACCGATAAATCGAGGATAATGATCCGCATAACCACAAGTCACCACACCGATATTAGGATCGATAAACGGTAGGGTAACGGTTTTTAAATAATCAGCAGTAACTTCTATATCACTATCGGCAAGGATGATTAAATCGTATCTGGCATTATCAAACAGATACATGAGATTACTAATTTGATAGTTGATACCCTTCGGCGGTAAATCGACGAACAATCTCGCCCTCTCGGGAAAACGTTTTACTATCTCCTGAAGAATGGGTATGGCAGGATCATCGCTATCTTTAATCCCGAATAATACCTCATATTCGAGATAATCTTGACTGCAGAAAGATGTCCAGTTAGAAAGGGCGGCGCTATCGATGCCGCATACTGGGATGAGAATAGATACTGGCTCCTCTTTAGATACGGTGTGATGACTATCGGGAAATTTTAAAGTACAGAGGCTACAGACGCTATAAAAAACTATACTAGCCAGGAGAAGTAAAGATAAGATAATTTCTAGAATCATAAACAATTGTGGTTAAGCCAGGCTTGAAACATGAGTACGGGCCATAAGAGTCTCTGCCAGTTATAACGCCCAGATTGATGCTCTCGCCATTTTTCTACGATCGCCTCAGGATAAAAGAAGCCTCCCGATAACAGTCGTTCCTCGTCTAGTAAATAGTCGCCCCAAGAGCGCAATTGTTCCGAGCGCAACCACTCGGCCAAAGGAATCCCAAAACCTTGTTTAGGCCTGTTAATAAGGTCATCGGGTAGATAACGAGATAGAATCTGTCTCAGTATCCATTTTCCCTGGTTGTCTCTCACTTTCATTTGCAGGGGTAACGACCAAGCGAACTTAACTACTCTAGCATCTAAAAAGGGAATGCGAGACTCTAGAGAGTTGCCCATCGTCGCCCTATCCACCTTGACCAAAATTCCATCGACTAACTCCGTCATCATATCCACGAACATCATCTGTTGCAAAAAATCCGCATCTATCCAGCGAGATAAATCATGAAAGATTGTTTGAGTTTGCCCCATCCCCTTAACGACACTATCCGGATTTTGCCACTGGCACATCAAGTAATGATAGATTCCCTCCCGTTGTTTTTGGGATAAAACCCCCGCGAGACGATAGAGACTATCCCCGGCGGGAAAATATTTAAAAGGCGATAGGGGTAAGGATTGGCTTAATTCATTCCATCGCTCTTGAGATAGGGCAGTAATCCGACTCGCTAAGATTTGACGCAGGGGTAGGGGAATTTTACTGACGGTGGCCCAGATGTTTCGCCCCCAAAAATATTGAGAGTAGCCGCCGAATAATTCATCGCCCCCATCACCGGATAGACAGACGGTGACTTGTTTTCTGGCTAGTTGCGAGACGAGATAGGTGGGGATAGCGGAAGAGTCGGCAAAAGGTTCATCGTAGAGAGTGGGGAGGAGGGGGATAACATCGATCGCTCTTTGCGGGTTAATATACATCTCAGTATGGTCACACCCGAGATGATGGGCGACTTTAGCCCCATATTGCGCCTCGTCATATTCTCTCTCGGAGAAACCGATGGTGAAGGTTTTAACTGGCTGATTGCTAACCTTTTGTAGCAGACTGACGACGAGAGATGAATCTATCCCGCCAGAGAGAAAGGCCCCCAAAGGTACATCAGAGATTTTCTGTTGACTTATAACCTCTATCAGTAGGGATTCTAAAGAATTAATTGCCTCGGTTTCTGAGCCAGAAAAGGGGTTAGCGATACCCTCACAGGCGATTTCTTCACCCCTCCAATATACTGAAGTAGCATTAGGAATTAGGAATTGGGGGGAGTGGTTATCTTTGTTTCCCTCAGCTACCAACTCCCAACTCCTAACTCCCGACTCCCGCACCTGTAAAATCGTACCTGGAATTAATTTATATACGCCCTCATAAATAGAATGGGGGGCGGGAATATAACCGTATTGAAGTAATAAACCCAAAGCCGAGGGGTTGATTTCTTGCTGGAAATCAGGATAAGCCCTGATAGCCTTCAACTCAGAGGCGAAAATAAAACCCCCATTCAACCAACCGTAATATAAAGGCTTCTCGCCGATTCTATCTCTGCCGAGATGTAAACATTTTTCTTCCGTATCCCACAAAGCGAAGGCGAACATCCCTAGAGCTTGTTTTAGAGTAGCTTCTATTCCCCAAACGGAAAACCCAGCTAATAATACTTCTGTATCGGAATGACTGCGAAATCTATACGCTTGTTGCAGTCGATTTCTCAGCTCTAAAAAGTTGTATATTTCTCCGTTGAATATAATGACATAACGCCCATCTCCTGACACCATCGGCTGATGTCCGGCGGGTGATAAATCGAGGATAGAGAGACGGCGATGGCCTAGCGCGATTCCCGTACTGGCTTCTACCCAGGTACCCCCATCATCGGGCCCGCGATGGGTTAAAGTAGTGGACATTCCGGTAATTAACGAGGTTAATTCCGATGGTGATTTCTGCCCGGATGTTTGCCAGATGCCGACGATTCCGCACATTTTTTAACTTAGTTAAAAGCTTTTTCATCTTATCATCACCTCTGGTAATACATTCGCGGCGAGAAATACAGTAGGATAGTCGATGTCGAAGCGCCGGCTTTCCACCTCGTGAAAATATCTTCACAAACGGTAACAGTAGTTAACGGAAGGAGAAGAGGCATTAAAATGATTTTAGAGTTTGGGTAGAAAAAGAAAATAACAATGGCGTTAATAGTCCAAAAGTACGGCGGTACATCAGTAGGCTCGGTAGAGAGAATTCAGTCTGTAGCCAGAAGAGTGCAGGAAACGGTGAGAGCGGGTAATCAGGTTGTAGTGGTGGTATCGGCGATGGGAAAAACCACCGATGGATTGATCAACCTGGCGCAGCAACTATCGGCGAATCCGTCACGGAGGGAAATGGATATGTTACTCTCTACAGGGGAACAGGTTTCCATAGCCCTGATGAGTATTGCCCTACAAGAAATAGGACAGCCCGCCATATCTCTCACTGGTGCCCAGGTGGGAATTATTACTGAAGCCGAACATAGTCGGGCGAGGATTCTGGAAATAAAACCCGATCGCCTGCAAAACTGTCTCAAAGAGGGTAAGGTGATAGTGGTGGCTGGTTTTCAAGGGATCAGCAGCCTCGATATTCTCGAAATCACCACCCTCGGGCGCGGTGGCTCCGACACTTCCGCCGTAGCCCTAGCCGCTGCCTTGGGAGCGGATTTCTGCGAAATTTATACCGATGTACCGGGGATTCTGACAACTGATCCCCGCATAGTGCCGCAGGCGCGGCTGATGAGCGAGATTACCTGTGACGAGATGCTAGAACTGGCTAGTTTAGGCGCTAAAGTGCTTCATCCGCGAGCCGTAGAAATTGCTAAAAACTATGGTGTACCGCTGGTGGTAAGGTCGAGCTGGACGGATGAACCCGGCACCTGGGTTACTTCTCCCTGCCCTAAACCACGCTCCTTACAAGGTTTGGAAATTACTAAGGCCGTCGATGCGGTAGAGTTCGATCCAGATCAGGCGAAAGTAGCTTTGTTGAGAGTGCCCGATAAACCGGGTATCGCCGCCCGCCTCTTCGGAGAAATCGCCCGGGGCGGTGTCGATGTGGACTTGATCATCCAATCGATACACGAAGGCAACAGCAACGACATCGCCTTCACCGTCAAGAAAAACGCCCTCGCTAAAGCCGAAGCGGTAGCGGAAGCCATCGCCCCCGCCCTCAGAAGTCACCCGGGTAAAACCGAAGAGGCGGAAGTGATGTTAGAGAAACGGGCGGCGAAAATAGCCATCGCCGGGGCGGGAATGATAGGCAGGCCCGGCATCGCCGCGAAAATGTTCCGAAGTCTCGCCGAGGCGGGGATCAATATCGAGATGATAGCCACTTCAGAGGTGAAGGTGAGCTGCGTTATCGATGAAAACGACGGCGAAAGAGCGATCGAAACTCTCTGCAACGCCTTTGAAGTCGATTATAATCCCGCCCGGGCCTGTGTAGAAACCGAAGAGGCGAAAGTGCCGGTTAGGGGTGTGGCTTTGGATAAAAATGGGGCGCAAGTCGCTATCCGTCACGTACCAGACAGGCCTGGCATGGCGGCGCGAATTTTTACCGCCCTCGCCGACAAGAATATCAGCGTCGATATGATCATTCAGGCCCAACGCTGTCGTATTATTAACGGCTTACCCACCCGGGATATTGCCTTTACTCTACCCGCCGGGGATGCCGACGTAGCTGAAAAGGTTTTACGGGATTTAGCCGATGAAACTGGTTGCGGTGAAATCATCGTTAATAAAGAAGTGGCTAAAGTTAGTATTGTCGGCTCCGGTATGGAAGGACAGCCTGGGATTGCCGCCCGCTTCTTCGACGCTCTTGCCAAAGAAGGCATCAATATCCTCATGATAGCCACCTCCGAAATAAAAATTAGTTGTGTCGTCGCTCAAGAAGACGGAGTGAGAGCTTTACAGGTGATTCACTCCGCCTTTGAGTTAGGAGGGCAGGAATTAGTCGAGGTGCCCGCCTAAAATTGTGAGGTAATGGGAAGGATAACCGTAAAGGTGGAGCCTACTTTCAGTTCACTGTTAAAGGTTATTCTTCCTCCTAAAATTTCTACGTATTTTTTGGTGATACTTAAACCTAATCCTGTCCCAGAACGATTTTCCACGTTCGTCGCCCGATGAAAGGGATCGAATATGTAAGGATGGTCTTGGGGGGGGATACCAATACCTCGATCGATCACTTGAAAAATTATACTATCTCCCTCCCGTTCTACTTTGAGATCGATGTTCGTATTGTCGGGGGAATACTTTCTGGCGTTAGCGAGTAAATTGTTTAAAATGTGTTTTAATAATTTTTCATCGCTAGATATGAAAGTCGGTACTTTATTTAATTGTAAATTATACCTGTGGCTCGCTTCCTCAACCAATTGATAATTATTAATTAACTGTTGACAGAATTTGCAGAGATTGATATTTTTATAAAGCAAGTTTATTTTGTTAGCATCAGCCCGGCTTAAAGTTAGTAAATCCTCTATTAAATCATTTATTTCTAAACCTGCAGACTGAATCCTTAGTAACAGTTCGTTTACTTTATCGGCTCGCAGTTGAGTGTAACGTTTTAATAAAAATTTTATCGAACCGAGGATTATCGTTAGGGGTGTACGGAACTCATGAGAAGCTGTATCTATAAATTGAGTCTTTAACTGATTGAGTTGTCTTTCTTTCAATAATGCTCTCTTAATTTCTCTTTCCGCCTGTCGCCGTTCGGTAATGTCGGAAATAATCGAGATAAACCCTACCACTTTACCTTGTTCATTTCTTTTATAAGTCCAATCTATTTGTATATCGATCAACTTACCCGATTTGGTAGTGTTGGTAAAATGAACTGGAGTCGGCTCGGGCTGTTGAGAAATAATGTGATTTAGATAATTTTTTAGTAGAGTTGTATCGGCATGGTTAACTAATTTATCCCAGATTTTAATATTCAATGCCTCCCCTAATTCATAACCATAAATCCTGTCATAAGCAGGATTGGTATAAGTTATGGTTCCTTCTAAATCGTTTTCTTGCACTCCGTAGGGAAGGGTATCGATTAAATTTCGGTAGCGTTCTTCTGCCTGAATTTTTTCCTCGATTTGCTGGTGTAGTTGCTCGACGGTTAGAGCTAATTTCTTAGTACGATCTTCTATCAATGCTTCCATATCTTCATTAAGCTTCTGCCTTTCTAATTCGGCACCCGCTCTCGTGGCAAATATCTGTAGTATTCTAATTGCTAAAGAGTTCGGTGAAATTGGCTGACGATTCAATACTACTAATAAGCCGATACATCGATTATTACTATCAAACAGAGGTGCCCCTAAATAGCTTTCTATTTCGAGATCTACTAACACTCGATCTTGGGGGAAGAGTTGATATGTATGGCTCGGATAATAACAAATTTCCCCTAGCACCACATTAGCGCAGGGAGATCCCTCTAAATCATATTCAAAATTAGGTTGTATCGTTCCATCCATATAGCAAGCTAAAGTTTCACATTTAGCGTTATCATCGCTAATTTTAACAATACAACAGCAATCCATAGATAGGGTAGTAGCTAAATATTCGACGAGGGAACGGAAGAAAATTTCACCGGTTCGAGCCGAAACTCCCTCGGCGATTTGTTGAATAGCTTCTTCGAGCTGCTTACGATCGCTAATATCGGTTAGCATTCCTAAAGCACCGATAAATTTGCCATCATCGTCAACAATAGGATTAGTAGAAATTAAAGTCCAGAGAATCGAACCATCTCGACGGCGTAATTTAAAATCATGTTGTTCTTTAATACCTTGAGTGCGATTTTGAAAATATTTTTCACCGATTCCTCTATCGCTATCGTCTATAAAATCTAAAAAGTTTTTACCTAGCATCTCCTCCGCGGTATATCCCAACATTTCACACATCATCGGATTGGTAAAGGTGGTGTTACCTTGTTCATCGAGCATCCAAATCCCCTCACAAGCCGTTTCTACTAAATTTCTATATAATTTTTCGCTATCTTTGAGGGCTAATTCTGCCGATTTGCGTTCGGTTATATCGATGAGCGTACCCACATAACCAATCAGATTACCTTCTAAATCATATTCGGGTGCCGCTTGAGCATACACCCAGCGAATACTGCCGTCTTTCAGGGGAAAGCGTAATTCCTGTCTGAAAATTCGTTGCCTTTTTATAGATGAAAACCAATTACTCGATACCATAGCTACATCATCTGGATGAATAATATTAGCCCAACTTAACCCTAATCCTAATGTTTCACTATCTGTTGTATCCGTTACTTGTCGCCAGTTCTTGTTAACATAAAGGCAATTACCTTGAGGATCGGTTTGAAAAATAGCTATAGGTGCCGTTTCTATTAAGTTTCTATAGCGATATTCACTGTTATTAAGATTTTTTTGATTCTTCCGATTTTCTATCTCTGCTGTCACTCGAATCGCAAAGATTTCTAACATTTTCTGTTTGTACTCGAATTGGTCTATATCAGTTTTATTCATGATACATAAAGTGCCGATAATCTTTCCAGCACGATCGATCAATGGTACACCGAGATAAATGATAACATCGAGTTTTTTAAGAAGGGGATGGGATAAAAAAATATTTTTTCCTGAATTATGACAAACCTGCGGTTTTTCTTCTTTCATTACTTTTTGGCAGGGGCCGTTATTGATGTCGAGAGTCAGGGGAAGAATTACGTTTTCACCACGATAACATCCCGCTAACACTTCTACTTGTTGTAAGTCATCTCCTTTTAGTAAATTAATGTAGGCATAATCTACATTTAAAATTTGTACCACTGATTTTACTAAAACGTTGAAGAAGTTTTTGCTCGGCAAATAAACTAAACTACTGGCTAATTGATGGATTAGTCTTTCTGATTCTAGTATAGGCTGACAGAGCTGACACTTTTGCAAACCGATGGCGATTTGTAGGGACAGATGTTGTAAAAAACTTTTTTCTGCTCGCCTCCAAAGTCGAAACTGAGAGCTATAGATTCTTAAACTACCCCAAATGGATTGATGATGTTTTATCGGAATGATGATTAAAGCCTGCAGTTTATATTTTGCCAAATAATCTTTTTGAATCGGTGAAATAGTTTGTTTGTATTGAGGGATAGACCAATATGCTCTGATTGTCGTCTCTACAAAAGGTAGAGTAATTCTTTTTTTTGTCGCTAAGGATTGAGCGATCGCTATACTGTAGTTATCATCCTGTTCTTGATAAATACACACTGCATCTACCCCTAAAGCCATTTGTATTTCTTTCGCTATAGCCGATAGTAACGGCTCTAATTGATCGTAATTGATAATATGATTGGCAATCGAGTCGATGAATCGGTCATATTTATTCATAGAAGTGATTGGCTGGGTTTATTCTGATTGAGGAAATTTCATGCTCGCCCATGTTAATTGTTTTTGTGCTTCATTATTGTTTTGAGCTTGCCGCAAATGTTGTTTGAGAGTTTTAATATCTCCGGCTGCGGCTGCGTTTCTAATATTACGCTTGAGATGGGCTAGCTCAAGAGCTTCTTCTTTAGAATGAGAACTAGATTCAAAACATTTTTCTAGATTTTGATATATCCCCTTACGGCTCAGTTTGAAATGATACTGTCTTTCCACATCGAGAAGTTTAGTCATCAACTCTAAGTGCATGGTATCCTCCCCGCAAATTTGAGCCAATAACTCCCACTCTTCCACGCCTAATAAATAATTATTTTTAGCACCAGGCCTTATATCTTGAAAAGCAGTACCGGTAACTTCTTGATAAATTCTCGGTAGGCTATCATCGAACTCGTGTTTTTCGTCGAGCCAAATTTTGCGAATTTTGCTCAATTCTTCGGGAGTGATTAAGGTAATATCTTTCATATCTTCCGGGGCATTGGCGCGGATTTGTTCCTGTGCCGTCAATACCCTTCTGAGCCAATGCTCCCGCCAGGGTTTAGTATAGGGCCCGGGTATGGGTTCGATGGAAATCTTACCATCTACATTCCTCTCATATAACTCCACCCTGCCGTAAATCCGCCGGAAATCCCGTCTATCCCTATCATCAGTTACATCTAATTCGTTTCTAATATCCAATAGGGGCTGTAACCATTGCTTTTCCTCGTCATTTTGAATCATCGCCTCCATTGATTTATCTTTATTGACCAGGGTACATACCCAACAACCGAAACGAGAATCTCCGCAACTTGGGGTAGAGGTATCGACTACTAAAGGGCACTCATTATCTTCTGTCGCGTCCCGATACATGGTGAATAATTTATGATTATCGACTCCCCAGGGGTTTTCCCACTGCATCAAATACATCCACACCTCATCAGTGCGCCAATCCTCAATTGGAAAATAGATATAAGAATTGGGTTGGTTTGGGTTGGTATTAAGTCTATCGCGGATACGATGATTCTGTTCGTGTTTGGCCATCGTGCCCGCCCTTTTGGCGCTCTCTTTCTTCCGATTGCCCAGAGCTAAAATTACTCTGCCGTTTTCCGCGATAACTTTTTTAATGAAAGCTTCTGTCGGTTTAATCTTTAACCTTTCAGTACACCAGCGAAATTTATTCCTCGGTGCCGGATAGCCTTTCCCGATTAAACAAGTCCAGAAACTATCGTCTACATTGGGGGAAGTTAGATGAGTTTCTAGGGGTATTTGCTGTGAGCGGGCTGATTCCTGCATGATGCTGAGAGATTTTCTCACCCAGGCTGATACCAAAGGATTTTCTACCAGGGTATCGTTACTGATGACATGAATCGTTTTCTGACGTTGTGATACAGGTAAGGCGGCGATGGCGTTCCATATTAACTGTAATACGGTGGTTGAGTCTTTGCCTCCACTCCAACCGATCACTAGAGGGATATTATCTTGACAGTATAATTCTTGAATTTCTTCGGTAAGTGCGCTCAGGCTGGCGACAAAATCCTCGACGCTACGGTTAAATAAACTCGTCATAATGCTCTTGAGTCTTTTCTTGCTCCTATTATACCCAGGTCAAGCCTCAGACACTGTACCGCTCTTAAATAGTTCTCCGATAACCTCTTCAACTGGCGGCTCCGATATACTTAAATCCAATACGTCTAAATAGGCGAGTATGTCAGAAACGGTAGCGGTAAGCTTCTCACGGGGTACTAAGTAGCGTACTTCCTGACCTTCGATCGCTTCAATCTTACCAAATCTGCTCAGGGTATCTTCATCTTTTAACTGAGCTAATTCTACTTTTATTTCCCGGCAGGGGGCGAATTTTTCTAACAATTGGTCGAGGCCCCCATCATACATTAACTGTCCCTGATGGATGAGCAACACCCGCTTACACAGGGCGGTGATGTCGCCCATATAGTGACTCGTCAGTAGGATAGTCGCCCCGTAGCGTTGATTGTATTCCCGTAAAAAATCCCTCACCGCCACTTGGGCGTTAACGTCTAAACCTAAGGTTGGCTCGTCTAAAAATAATACCTGGGGGTGATGAATTAAAGCGGCTAATAGCTCCGCTTTCATCCTCTCTCCGAGAGATAATTTCCTCACCGGTTGATTTAACTTGTTTTCCAGAGAGAGTAGAGTCGCTAATTCTTCTAGACGTTCGTTGAAAATGCGATCGCTTATATTATAGATAGCCGCGTTAATCCGCAAAGAATCGAGGGCGGGTAAATCCCACAACAATTGTTGTTTCTGTCCCATTACCAGGCTCATCTTCTGTAAAAATTGTCCCTGACGGCTAAAGGGAGTATATCCACCCACCCTTACCACCCCGCCGGAAGGATGAATCAAACCCGTTAACATTTTCAGGGTAGTTGTTTTTCCCGCACCGTTAGGCCCGAGAAAACCGACGATTTCCCCCTCGTCAATGGTAAACGATACATCCTTAACCGCCTTAATTTCTCGATAGACGCGATTAAAAAAATGATTGATAGTACCTTTGAGGCCGGGTTGTTTCACGGCTACCGGATAAACTTTACTGAGATGTTCTACCGTGATGATGCTCATGGGTAGTCAAATTAAGGGCTACTCCATTCTAGATTAGATATGTAGCCCCCGATTCTGGCCTCTGGCTTAGTATCCGCCGATTCTGGATTTTAAAGAGCGGTCAAGCTAACGGTTCCTCCAGCAAAAGCGATGTTACCAGCGGGAGTATTCTTATCCAAGAAGAGGAAAGCCTCGTAATTAGTGGCAGTCCCTGGATTGGAATCAAAGGTAACTAAAGTGGCATTCGCCCCGTCCGCACCGAAGGTGAAGGCACCCGATAACGGTTCATAAACCCCCGCCAAAGCGGAAACCGAGTTATTGGCTAAGACGGTGGAATTCATGGAGTTTCTTAATTGATTGGCTCCGGTTCCGAGTCCGACGTAGCCCGTACCGGTAAAATCCATATCTTCAATCCCCGTCAGCACATCAATATTGGCTTTCTTGATATTGATACTTCCAGTCGCGGAAGCGAGCTGACCGGTGAGGGAAATGACATTATTAACCACACTATACTGAGCCGTATCAACTCCGCTAGCGCCAGCTAAAAGGTCGCTACTAGAACCACCCACATTGGTGAGAACATCATCCCCCGATGAGCCGATGGTTATTCGAGCATTACCAGCACTACTGAAATTGCCTGCCGCATCCCGAGCATAGAGATAATAGGTCACACCGCTAGCGGACCCATCGACTCCAGCGATGTCGAGACTATAATTACCGCCAGGGTTAACCTGAGTTTCAACAGCAGTAAAGTTTACAGAGGAACTTGCACTAGAAGAGAGGAGGATAGTTACATTCGGCTCCGCCGTACCATTAACACCAGTCAGGGAATAACCACTCACTAGGGGTGCGGAGGGGGCTATATTATCGAGGAGCACGCCCAGAAGGGGTGAGCTAGCTAGATTGCCAGCAGTATCTCGATGAACGGCGGTGAGTTGATTCAAGCCCCTCGTGAGGGGAGTCGAAAGATAGAGATTAACCGTACCAGAACCCACACCAGCATCATCGAGAGTGGCCCGGCCGAGAACAACGTTACCCTTACGGATTTCAATAATATCTCCTGCTTGCGCCTTCGTAGCGTCAAAGCCCAGAGTGAAGCCTGGCAGATTTATATTGGTGATGTTGTCAGTTGAACTGATTCCGGAGTCACTCGCCGCGAGTAGATCGAGGGTGACGGTACCGGGGGCGGAAATTTGATTATCGTAGGTAACGTCTAAGGTAGTGGAACCGGTGACGGTATTACCAGCGCGATCGCGTTGCCGTAGCGACAGCGTATTTAACCCGTTAGTTAGAGCGTTGCGTAATACCACATTGACGGTTCCTGCAACCACTCCGGCAGAGGTGGTTAGTCTTGTCGAACCCATAACATCGTTACCGTTGCAAATCTCTATCAAATCACCAACCCCAGTTTTAGCCGGCTCGAAGCTCACAGCAAAAACTGGCTTCGCAATCCGGGTGATATTGTCCGTCGAACTGATTCCAGTATCATTCGTGGAGAGGAGATCGAGTCCGAGCAACTCGGAAGCGGAAATCTCGGCATCGAGGGTAACGTTTTTAAGAGTGATGGCTCCCGTATTGCCCGCAGCATCCATAATCCGGGTTTGAATCGTCCAGTTACCAGTTTTAGCAATGTTGTCGGTAAAATTCCAAGTTCTGCCACTGACGGGGGCGATTTCCCATGTGTTACCACCATCGACGGAAATCTGAACCGTTTCACCTACGATTAAGGTAGCGTAAATATTACCGGTATAGGTTCTTCCAGCCGTGCCATCATTGGTGATGAAGTCGGCAGCCGAAATTCCAGTATCCTTCGTCATGGAAATAACCGTCGCCGTTTTCGCCGGGGCGATGGTATCAATACCGAAGGTAGCAGAAGTTAAGCCGACGAGGTTATTCGCCCCATCCTGTGCCGCAGCTGTAATCGTCTTACCCGTACCTTGACCGAGACGGGTCAGGTCACTCCCATCGAGTATGTAAGACCAGGTAGTGCCGTTGAGGGTGGCGTTGCGGTTCACACCAGCAATAGCCAGGGTAACGCTGGTCGCCGCAGCGTCCATATTTCCAGTGATCGGCACACTCGTTTCTGCGGCACTAATGATGCTGTCTAACCCACCGATGGGGTTGATGGTGAAGGTAATATCATTCGTGTTGGTTATATTCAGGGAGAAAGAGGCACTCACCGGACCCGAATCGGTGAGGCTGCCATCACTCGCCGAGATAGTCACCGAGTAGGAAGTCTTACCCGACTCGTAATCTCCCGGACCGACGAAGTAGAGCGCATTATCGTTAATAACGAAGCTAGCCGCATCCGCCCCGCTCAAAATGAGGGCGTTAGTACCGAGGGCATCATCGACGATGGCGATGTCAGCAACTTTCACGTTACCTACATTTTCGGCTACACTCGTCAGCCCATTGTTTAACACTAGTGCCGTGGGAGCTTCGTTAATATCGCTGACATTAATGATTACCGGCTTAACCACGAAAATTCCATCATACTCGTCGTTCACGTAAGCACGAAGGTTGATGTTGTAGATATTGTTCTTATCGGTATCGAGGGGTTTTTCAAAATCAGGTGCGGCTTTGAAGGAAACCTCACCAGTGACCGCATCGATCGCAAATAAGGAACTATCGCCGCCAAAGAGAGAGTAAGTAATGGTAATTGTGGGGTCTGCGTCCGTGGTAGTGCCCGCCTTATAGATTATGCCCGTCGTGTTTTCAACGACACTAGCAAAATCGCCGCCGTTGATCACCGGAGCCTCATAAACGTTGGTGATGGTGATCGTCAGGGGTTTGATAGAGGCTAAATTCCCATCACTCGCCACCACATTAATGTTATAAATATTGTCTCGGTTGCTATCACCAGGCAGCTCAAAATCGGGGACGTTTTTAAAGGAGATCTCTCCTGTATTGCTATTGACGTTAAATTTATCCGCATCCGTACCCAGGGCACTATAAATTAGTGTTGTTCCGGCATCCGGATCTGTCCCGGTGATCGTGTAAACCACACCCGTACCATTTTCGGCGAAATTTACTGTATCGGCGCCGGTAATCGTCGGAGACTCATTCACATCCGTCACGGTGATCTTAAGAGGTTCGGAATCGGATAAACTGCCATCACTGGCGTTAAGGATCAGGTCATAAATATTATCGCCGTTACTATCGAGGGGTAATTCAAAATTCGGCGGGTTTCTAAACATCACCATCCCCGCACTACTATCGACGTTAAACAGATTAGCGTCAGCGCCCCCGAGAGAATAGGTGAGAGTAGTACCGGAGTCCGGATCGATCGCTGCGATCGTATACACCACCCCGGCGTTATTTTCCGCTACGCTCACATCGGCGGTACTACTGGTAATAGTGGGAGGGTCATTGACGTTATTAACATCTATAGTCAAGGATTTATCGTAAGACAGACCACCTTGATCCGTCGTCCTTATCTGGAGAGAATAACTCGGTTTAGTATTAAAGTTCGGAACGGTATTGATGATCAGTTGATTACCGTTGATACTAAAGGCCCCGTTATCATTCCCGCCGGTTAAGGTGACGAGGCTATAGGTGAAAACATTACCATTATCGGGATCGGCGCTGGATAAAGTCCCCACCACAGTGCCCGGTGAGATCGATTCGTTCACCCGCGATGAACTGAGGCTTATATCGAACGGTCTTCTATTAACCCCGATACTGAAAGTGTTTTCCAGAGGTAAGCCCCCCTGATCGGTTGTTTGCACCCGGATAGAATAACCCGTCCCAGCGGGAGCGCTATTGATGATCAGTTGATTGCCGTTAATGGTGAAAGAGTTATTATTGATTGCCCCCGCACCATCGCTCAAGCCGTAGGTGAAGGTATTATTAGAGTCTGGATCGGTAGTAGTGAAATTGCCGATAACGCTCCCCGGGGCTATATCTTCGTTGATAGGCCCGCTGATATTGAGGAATAACCCGTCTGGCGCTTCATTAATCTCATTCACCGCGATTGCGAAAGTGTCTTCAGTATGCAGGCCGCCGCCGTCCGTGCTTCTCACCCGGATATTGTAATTAGGTTTGCTCAGAACCGGAGAGCTATTAATCTGTAGTTGATTGCCGTTGATGGTGAAGGCCCCGTTATCATTTGAACCCACTCCCCCTACTAGAGTGTAAACAAAAGGATCACCCGGATCGGGGTCAGTGGTAGAAAAACTACCTATCACCGTATTCGCCGGAACCTTTTCATTAACGCTCGTAGAACTGAGATTCAATGCGGTAGGGGCTTGATTAACTCTCGTCACCAAAACCGTCACCGGTTGAGACGCGCTCAATACTCCATCGAAAGCCGTTACCGTCACATCGTAGATATTGTTACTCCCCGCGTCGCCTGGGTTTTTGAAGTTGGGAGGAGTATTAAAGGCGATCGCTCCTGTGGCAGAATTGATATTAAAGCGGTTGCTATCGGTTCCTGATAGGCTGTAAGTCAGATTAGTGCCGTCTGGATCGGTAGCCGAAGCGGTATATACCGTACCCGTCCCATTTTCTGGAAACGTTACTAATCCCAATTTCTCTATTCTCAGATCATCCACTCCCGAGATACCAACGCTGCCGAAATTGATATAGTTATCAGCGTAACCGCCGCCGCCTTTAACGTACTGATAGATAAGCGAGTTACCAGAGTAAACATAAATATTCGTCTGTCCCACCCCATCGAAAGGATTACCATCCCCTGGATCAGTAGCGATCAAGGTGAAGGGGTAAAGGGTAGCGTCGTTACCCGTTGCCCCCCAAATCCGGGGAGCAACAGTAGAAACTACCCCCGTCACATCCTGATTACCGTCAAAAGCTTGTATTTCCCCGTTACCCCGAAACAGGATACCGAAATGGCGCGCACTGTCGTTGATGAAAGCGTTTTTACTGAGGGAGGATAGTCCTAAACTGATGCCGCCCCAAAGCATTTGGTTAGGGAGGTTAGTAGAATTAGGCGCTAAATTAAAGCTGATTCTCAATCCCCCCGCCGAGTTAACGCCGTCAAAATTGTAATCGAGGGCGGCAGTGCCGTTATAAGCCGTTAGGAGATAGTTACCGCCGTCGATACCCGCTGTGATATTGCCTACTTGAGTGTTACCGGAGGCTACCCAATTTAAGCCAGCGAGAGAACCACCCTGACGGCCCGCCCGGTTGTAGTTGAGATCGAAGGTGTTGGGATTTCTAGGGGCGGTAAAGTTATCGGTTAATAGAGCGAAACCAGGGGCCTGATTGCGATCGTTTACATTCAGGGTTAAGCTTCGTTCGTAGGATAATCCCCCTTGATCGGTAGTGCGAACCCGAATACTATAGCTCGATTTAACCTGACGGTTCGGGGTGGTATTAATTATTAGTTGATTGGCGACTATGGAAAATAAGCTATTATCCGTCGAGCCTGCCCCGACTACCAAGTTGTAGGTAAAAGTATTATTAATATCTGGATCAGCGCTGTCTAGGGTAGCGATGACCGAGCCGCGTGTAATGCTCTCATTGATATTATTAGTGCTGAGGCCGATATTAGTGGGTCTTTCGTTAACGTCAAGGATAGTTACGGTTAAGGCTTTTTCGTAGCTTGCTCCCCCTTGATCGGTAGTCCGAACACGTATACTATAAATAGATTGGGTTTCAAAGTTGGGAACGGTATTGAGCCTGAGTTGGTTATTAACTAGGGTAAATGAACTGTTATCATCCGAGCCGTTCCCACTAACTAGGGCGTAATTAAAGGTATTACCTGGGTCATCATCGGCGCTAAGGAGATTACCGATAATCGTACCCACCGCACTACCTTCTTGAACCGTCGAGTTACTAAGGGAAATATCCTGAGGTGCGTCGTTAACGTCCGTGACTGCAATACTATAGGTTTTGGTAGATTGCACTACCCCATTACTCGCTATCACCTGAACCGCGTAGACGTTATCATTCAATACATCCCGAGGGGCTTCGTAGTTCGGTGCTTCTTTAAAGGTAATTGCCCCGGTTCTGCTGTTGATATTAAAGAGATCGCTATCGAGGCCGAAAAGTCTATAAGAGAGTTGACCGCCGTTGGGATCGTTAGCAGTGGCAGTGTAAACGGTTCCCGTACCATTTTCGGCAAAGTTAATAATCCCCGTACCGAGGTTTAATTGATCGATCCTAAAATTATCGACAGCCGATCGAGATATACTACCGAAGTTAATGTAATTGTTGGCATAACCTCCGTTCTTTTTGATATATCGATAGATCAGGTTAGCTCCCCAATACACCTCGATATTAGTCTGACCTACGCCGTCGAAGGGGTTATTATCCCCTGGATCGGTAGCCACCACGCTAAACGGTTGCAAGGTAGCACCGTTACTGGTTCCCCCCCAAGAATTGCTAGGATTAGGAGCCAAATTCTGACCCGTCACGTCAGTAGAGCCATCGAAAGCCTGAATCCCGCCGTTACCCCGGAACAATATACCGAAGTGAGGGACACCGATATTAACGAAGGCATTTTTATCGGTTGCTGATAGACCGAGGCTGAAACTACCCCAGACGTTTTGATCCGCACTGTTCCCCAGATTCGGGGCTAGACCAAAACTGAATCTTAAGCCGCCTTGGGACTTAGTACCGTTAAGATTCAAGTCCAGGGCTGCCGTTCCTTTAATACCCCCCGGTGTATCGGTTATGAGGAGGTAATTACCCGAGTCTAAATCCGTGCCGTTGTCGCCTACTTTAACTTTAGTCGCATCGGAGGCTATCCAATTAGTATTACTGAAAAGTCCCGTCTGTCGGGTGGCTTTGTTGTAGTTGAGATCGGCGGTGTTGCTTGTGCTGGCGACGGTAAAAGTATCAACGAGGGCTGAAACCGCAGTGATGGCAGAATTCAAGTTTTCTACCGAGACGTTATCTACGCCCGATCGCCAAATACTACTGAAATTCACGTAGTTATTGCTATAACCACCGTTTCTTTTGATGTAGCTATAGATTAAATTTCCCTCAGCGTACACATTGATATTAGTCTGACCGATGCCGTTGAAGGGGTTATTATCGGTGGGATCGGTGGCGACGACGTTAAAGTTGTAGAAAGTACCGTCGTTACCGGTTCCGCCCCAACTAGAATTAGGATTAGTGGCCAGATTAGAACTCGTTATATCGATCGAGCCGTCAAAAACCTGTATTCCTCCATTACCCCGGAATAATATACCGAAGTGAGGCGCGGCGGCGTTAACTCCCTTGTTCTTATCATCTGCCGATAAACCGAGGGAAAACGCACCCCAATGATTCACGTCTGCTCCCGTAGAGTTGGGGGCGAGTTCAAAGCTGATCCGTAACCCGCCCTGAGCAGTAGCCCCGTTGAAGTTACGATCGAGCGCGGCAGTTGCTCCATCTGCTAAGAGTAGATAATTGCCGTCAAAAATCCCTGTAGCTGTATTACCTATCTGGGCGTTACCGGTTGTGGCCCAATTGATAGTTTCTAAGGAGCCGGTTTGTCGGGCGGCTAGGTTGTAATCCCTAACATTAGTAGTATTGATGTTAGTAATAAAGTCATCGTTGATCAGGGCGAAGGTGGGGAATCGTAAGTCTTTGACTTGATAAGAACCATTGCGGAAGTCGAGCCGCTCTATCTGCGTCAGGTAATCTGTATCATCCCTACCAGAAAACACATCCCGTACCTCGATCGCACCGGTGATCAGACGGGTGATCCGATATTCGCCGTAATTCCCGGTATAACCTGCCACATCGCTACTACCCGCGCCACCGTTTAGGACATCGTTACCCCCGCCGCCCACTAAAACATCGTTATCCTCCTCACCGTAGAGGGAATCATCGCCGTTATCGCCGTAAAGATTATCAAAACCTTTCCAACCCCTGAGAACGTCGTTACCGGCGTCGCCTTCGAGCCAATCGCTTTCCTCGTCACCATCTAGGAAGTCGTTACCCGCGCCACCATAGAGGTTATCTCTACCCTGGCCCCCATCCATGCGATCGTTACCGTCGCCGCCGGCAATCGTATCATTACCCCCTAGACCATAGATTGTGTCATTACTAACCGTACCGACATAATTATTATTATTACTGTTGAGGAGCGTACCTAAAGATTTACCGATCGTAGTTTCCATGAAAGCGGTAAAAACGTCGTTTGTGCCAGTTTGAGACTGCAATAGGGTTTTTAGATCCGGTACTAGATTTTGCGCCGCCCTCAGTTCATTTTGAAGGTTGATGGGAATATTCCTAGAACCCTCGACCCCAAAATTAGAAGAACCGAAGAGCATCACCCCGTAGCCGGCGGCGGCGGCAACACCCGCTAAAACGACCACTACCGGCAGCCCGACGCTTATGGCTACCGCTCCCACAGAAGCCCCAGCCAGAGAGCTGAAAGTAGCTGAAGCAACACCGGCCGCACTGGCGGTGTAGAAGGCGCTACCGGTGGCAGCTGAGGTACTACCGATGATGGTTGCTACCGATCCGGCTACACCCGGAATAACGCCTACCAGCCCTGCAGCCGAGCCAAAAAGAAACGTGCCGGCGGTGATGGATGATGCCGATACGGCTACCGCAGCGGTGACACCCACGGTGGCCACAGCCCCGGTAACGAGTCCGGTCGCCAAACCAAGCCCGAAAATAGTGGCACCGATTTGGGGCTGATCTGCCCCTGACGCGAACAAAGACTGTATCACCGCAGTGCCGTCTATGGCATCTTGGCGGATACGGGACAGCCCTTTAGCGGTAACGCTGGAGGATAGCTGAGCCGTGGGATCTAATGCTAGAGTGCGATAGAGGATCGCTTTGGCATCCCGGCGCACATCGGGGGGATAGGGAGGACCCGTTAAAGAAGCTAGTCCGCTTGGGGCAACAACATCATAATTGCTAAAGCCGAAGCCTTGAGGCGTTTGATAGCGATCGGCCAGCAAGTTCCCTCGCCGATCCCGAGTGTAGGGGTGATAAGTCCAGTAGTTATATAGATCAAGAGCTTTTTGAGCTTCGTCGATCTTGTTCTGTTTAACGCGGTTCCCTAACCAATCTAAGCCCAGTCTTTCCGCATTGCTTTGTTGGGATAAGGGTTTGTTCGCCGCCTGTAATAAAATGTTGAGTAGGGCAGCTTGGAGAGCGCCAGGATCGGACGATGAGGCTGTAGCGATCGCCTGACTTTCCAGGGTGACTAATGCCGGCAGATAAATATAATCAGCAAACTGCAATTGACCAATATTAATAATTCGTAGAGAATTCAAAAGCTGACGCGTGGTCAGATACGAGTTAACGTTTAAGATATTATTACTGACGGTGGTAGTATCAATGTTAGCCAGGGTCACTCCAGTAATGGTAAAGGTGAAAGTAGATACCACAACTACCGGGTCGGCATTGGCATTATTAGACTTATTGACGATTTTTAATGAAGAGCCTAACGGCCTTAAATTGGAGTTTAAAGAGCCGCCGCCGAGATCGATGTTTAAATCGGTACCGTTGAAAGAAACCGTCGGCCCGCTCGGCGGAGTAACAGATTGATTGAGAAAATATTTAATGGTTCCGTCGCTGTTACCGACGATTCCATCTACAGCCCCATCGGCGTTGAGATCGCCTAAAGCCGGGCTGGCGTAGGTTCCCCCAGAGATACCGTAAAATAAACTACCCGATTGTAGGGCGAAAATCGGGTTATTGCGTGTACCAACGTTTTGATAGTAGCTAAAATTGCCGTTATTCTCTCCGAGTAATAAATCATAGTCCCCGTCGTTATCCACGTCCAAAAATAGGGGCGAACTGTTAGCACCCACGGCGATACCGTTAAAGGGATTATCTCCGCCGCTTTGAGCTATGTATTTCGGAGCTACGAAAGTGCCTATATTCTTGTAATACTTAAGAGTTCCGTCCCAACTTCCCACGACCAAATCTGCATCAGCGTCGTCGTCTATATCTGCTAGAGCGGGACTACTTAATGAACCGACATCAATACCGTAAAAAGGGTTATTGTTTTCTCCTATATAGGGACTGAAAAAAGGTCTTTCGTTAACAAAAGTATTGTTCTTGAAGTAACTTAATGTACCGTCCGCTGCTCCCACTACTAAATCGGGGTATCCGTCCCCGCTTACGTCAGCGAAGGCAGGACGGGCAAAATTATTACCTACGTTTACTTTCCAGAAAGGATTATAGGGGCTGCTAGTGTCGAACGGTGTACCCCGACGCTCGGCAAAAACGGGGGCGGTTATAGTACCGGTATTTTCGTAGTAGCGAATTTTCCCATTGCTATCACCGACGAGTAAATCTAGATCGAGATCCCCGTCTATATCTACTAGCGCCGGGTTACTGAAATTACCCACATCTATATCTTTGAAAGGATCGCCCGTTTCACTTTGTTGGACGTAATTGCGAATACCGCCGGTAATAGAATCGTTATCGGCGATCTTTACGGGAATGTCATTAATATAAGTGGAGGCGTAGTTAGGATCGGTGGTGGAAATGGTGAAGTTAATCGCCCCCTGGTGCATTCCCTCGGCGATGTTATCGTTAACCGCCGATACGGTAATGGTTTGGGGTATATTCCAATTGCTAGGGGTAAAAGTTAAACTACTAACGTTGGTACGTAGTTGGTTGTGCATTAAAAGATTGTGGGATAGCAAACTAAATCATTCCAACTCCAAC
>CAZUVR010000040.1:0-36971 GCA_964623815.1 uncultured bacterium
CTTGTACCAATCCGTGAGCGGAGAGGCGAGAGGTGCCGGAGGGCTGCCGTTTATCGAGGTTAAGCCGGCAGCCGACGATATGAATTGGCGGCTTATTCTCCCCATCTTCCGCTCGGTGGGAGATAGGATAAATCTGCTCGTTGACCACTTCGCCTCTAGGCTGATAAACCGGACGATAACCTAGTAATTCCAGCATTACCACCGCCCAGTATTCCCGCGTGATGCCGGTGGCGCTCTCGGTTTCGTCCCGGGCTAGGCGACGAGAGAAAGCCAGCCAGTAGGCTTTAGCATCTCCCCAGGCGGCAGCTATTTCATCGTCTAGCTGCCGCTTCTGGGTTAGTCCGAAATCTTCCGCCTCCTGCCCCGGTAAATTACCTTCGCTCAGTAAGGGAGTCATTTCGGAGGAGAGAAGATTACCTTCAATGTGGATGGCGGTGGTAGTCATGGCGGTGGGGGAGTTGGGAGTTGGGAGTTGGGAGTTGGGAGTTGGGAGTTGGGAGTCGTTGCTAATTCCCGATTCCCCCTTTGATTCCCGCTCTAATTCCCGACTCCCGTAGTTTAGCTCTTATATTTCGGCCCTAAGCCCACCTTAGCGGCGTACTGAGCCAGACTACCTAACTCATCTTCGATACGGAGAAGACGATTATACTTAGCTACCCTCTCGCTACGGCAGAGAGAGCCGGTTTTAATCTGCCCGGCGTTGGTGGCTACGGCTAAATCGGCTATGGTAGTATCTTCCGTCTCGCCGGAACGATGGCTGATAACAGAGCGGTAGCCGTTACGGGTGGCTAACTCGATCGTTTCTAGAGTTTCCGTCAGGGTACCGATTTGGTTGAGCTTGATGAGAATGGAATTACCCACACCGAGATCGATCGATTTCCGTAACCGGATAGGATTAGTCACCATCAGGTCATCGCCCACCAACTGAATTCTAGACCCTAAACGATCGGTCAGTAACTTCCAAGTGTCCCAATCGTCCTCATGTAAACCATCTTCTATAGAGACTATGGGGTATTGATTCACCAGACTTTCGAGAAAATCCACCATCTCAGCGGGGGAGTGGGGAGAACCATCGTAAACGTACTGACCATCTTTATAGAACTCACTGGCGGCTACATCCATAGCCAGGGCTATTTGTTCACCCGGTTTGTAGCCGGCGCGTTCGATCGATTCCATCAGTAGATCTAGAGCCTCTTTATTCGAGCCGAGATTGGGCGCGAAACCACCCTCATCACCCACACCGCCGGCTAAATGGCGCTCGTGCAGTACCTTACTCAGACAGGCGAACACTTCCGCACCCCAGCGTAGAGCCTCTTTAAAAGAATCAGCACCCACCGGCATGATCATGAACTCTTGGAAGTCCACATTATTATCGGCGTGAGCGCCGCCGTTGATCACGTTCATCATCGGCACTGGTAAGACTCGGGCCATCGGGCCGCCGAGGTAACGGTAGAGGGGTAAACCCAAATCAGCAGCGGCGGCTTTGGCGGTGGCGAGGGAAACGCCGAGGATGGCGTTAGCGCCGATTTCTTTCTTATTCTCGCTACCATCTCGATCGATCATTTTCGCATCGATCGCGGCTTGGTCGAAAGCGTTCATTTCTACGATAGAAGGAAGTAGCTTTTCTCTGACATTACGCACAGCAGTTAGTACACCCTTACCACCATAGCGAGCGGGATCGTTATCCCGTAATTCGTAGGCTTCAAAGGTTCCGGTAGAGGCTCCGCTAGGTACTTGAGCGATACCCACCGCGCCCGTCTCTAGGAGTACTTCCGCTTCTAGGGTAGGGCGGCCTCTGGAATCGAGAATTTCTCTGGCGATAACGTCTGAAATAGCTACTTCTGGTTTATCTAACATAACTGTTTCCGTTGTGAGAGGATATAGGGATTAATTGCGAGCATAGTCTACGTTGGTAATTTGTTTTTGATCGTTAAAGATCAGAAAAACATCTCTGGTGGTTTTCTGAAATTGCACTTTAGCGATCGCCAATGTGATACCGTCATTACCCGCGCCGGGCTTAATGTCAACGCTGATAATTTTTTGCAAGGGCCCTGTTTGCTTCAGTAAACCTTCCCATCCAGATTGGACTCTAGCCGGAAACGCCTCTGCTTTCAAAAGAGGGCTGAGGAGGTTTCTAGCGAGGGCATAGTTTTTTTGAGCTAAGTAATTGATAAAAGCTCTGCTAATTTCCCCTAAATCTCTTCGATCAGGGAAATCGATGCCTACAGGTTGACCTTGGTTATTAAACGTAACTACCACCTGATCTTTTGTTTTCTGAAATTGAGTATTGACAACAACTAGCTTAGCGTTGACTGCGTCGATTAGATTTGAGCTTAATACTTTCTTATAAGGCCCGACTACACTGGTTACTCGGGTGTTCCAAGCCTCTTTAATCTTTTCTTCCGTCCAAAAAGCTCTTAATTCGGGGGACATGGCTTCCAGAATTTTATTGTATTCCCCCTTCCCCAACCAATCTACTATCTGGCGAGCTTTTCTTTCCAGTTCTTGCTCGCTCACGGTTTGCTCGGTGGTGGTGGTAGTGGGTGTATCTTGCGATAAGGCCGAGGGCACCGCGAAAGAAACGCTCAAACATAATGAGGCTAAAGGTATTAACGATACCAACTTCCAAGATGATAACCCGCGCATGGGTTGAATTGCTCCTAAACGATTGATGATCTCAAAATTTGATGACGGTTTAGATCGGGTCATTGTTCATCCTTAATAATCAAAACTACCGATGATCTCGCCGCTACTCGATAGGTTTCGCCTTCTATTAAGGTTGCTCCTCCCAAATCACAGACAGAATCTTTGAGAGGCAGGGAGGTATCGATGAGACGATACCAATTTTCTCCCTTACTTATGAGGGGCAGTTCAAAATCTAGAGGTTGCCAATAGGCGTTTAGCATTATATGTAAGTACTCTTGAGCTTTGGGATGACGTAAGGAGAAAGCGAGAGTATGAGAATCCTTTGACCAGTCGGGTTTTCCTAATCGGACTCCGTGCCAAATGATATGGGGGTTGAGGCTGGCGTAAGTGACTTCTAACGGTTTCTCCTCACGGAAGAGGGCTAGGGTTTGATGGAGGCGGATCAGCTTCCTGACGAAACATTGGATGTCAAGGTGTTTATCTACCTGAGTCCAATCGAACCAGCTCAATTGGTTATCCTGACAGTAGGCGTTATTGTTGCCCTTTTGGGTGCGCCTGACTTCATCTCCCATCAATAGCATAGGCGTTCCTTGGGACATGAAGAGAATCGTTAATAGATTCTTCATCTGTTGCAGTCGTAAGCTCTCAATATTTTGATTGTGCGTCGAACCCTCTACCCCACAATTCCAACTGTGATTATCGTTAGCCCCGTCGGCGTTTTTCTCCCCGTTAGCTTCGTTGTGTTTGTGGTTATAGGAGACGAGATCATTGAGGGTGAAACCATCGTGACAGGTGATGAAGTTAACGCTGCGGTTAACATCGTCGGAGCCGGGGTATATGTCCGGGCTACCTAGGATGCGGGCCGCCAACGTCGGTACACAGCCGGAATCCCCCTTGACGAAACGGCGCACATCATCCCGGAAAGGCCCATTCCACTCGGCGAACCAGTCGGCAAATTCTACAAACTGACCGACGCTGTAAAGTCCCGCCGCGTCCCAGGCTTCAGCGATGAGCTTGGTTCCAGCTAAGATGGGATCGGATTCGATCGCCCAGATGATGTTATATCCTTTCTCTATTAGGCTACCGTCTATATTACGGGAGAGTATGGCGGCTAAGTCGAACCGAAAACCATCGACGTGCATTTCCGATACCCAGTAGTTGAGGCAGTCGATGATCAATTTGCCAACTATGGGATTATTGGTATTGAAGGTATTCCCGCAACCGCTATAGTTCATGTAATAGCGTTTGTCTTTATCGAGAATATAGTAGGTAGTGTTATCGAAACCCCGAAAAGATAGGGTAGCCCCTTTTTCATTACCTTCGGCGGTATGATTGAAGACCACATCGAGAATTACCTCTATCCCCGCTTTATGGAGAGCTTTCACCATATCCCGGAATTCGTTCAAGGGGCCCAGAGGTGTACGATCGCTGCTATATTTTCTATAGGGAGCGAAGAAACCGATCGTACTGTAGCCCCAATAGTTCTCTAATCCTGGTTTTGCGTCTTCGGGATCGAAGTAATGCACCGGCAAAAGTTCCACCGCTGTAATCCCTAACTCTTTCAAGTAGGGTATTTTCTCGATCAACCCGGCAAAGGTTCCCCGTTTCTCGTCTTCGATGCCCGAATTGGCATGACGGGTAAAGCCGCCTACGTGCAGCTCATAGATGATACTTCTAGAAAAAGGTACACGTAGAGGTCTATCTCCTTCCCAATCATAACTTCCCATATCCACCACCACGCCCCGGAGAGCGTGAGCGCAATTATCCCCCGGTAAGATGGCGGCTTCTCGATCGTATATCTCATCTCCTACAATCGCCTTAGCGTAGGGATCTAAGAGAACCTTTTCCTCGTCGAAACGGTGGCCCAATTCCGGGGCATAGGGGCCGTAAACCCTATAAGCGTATACCTGTCCGGGCTTTAGATCTTTAACAAATATATGCCAGTAATGAAATGTGCGATTGAGTTTGCCGTCTAATCTGATGATGTGAGCTGGCTTAGGGGTATTGGCTTCGTCAAATAATAACAATTCGATCGCTTCGGCGTGTTTTGAAAAGACGCAAAAGTTTACACCCTCCGGGTATACTGTCGCACCTATCGGGTACGTTTGACCTGGTTCTGTTTCCAAAATCATAGTGTGATGTCTTGCTTTCCTTAAAACTTGAGGATTTCTACGCTCCCTTTTTGACCGTCGAGCCTAACTATTTGCCCGTCCTTAAAGAGTTCTGTAGCATGATTTACGTCCATGACCGCCGGTATCCCGTACTCTCTAGCGATAATCGCCCCGTGGGATAGTTGCCCTCCTACTTCAGCAATAATACCTGATACTTTTGATAATAGGGGCGACCATCCAGAATCAGTGTAGGGTACTACGAGAATTGTATTCGGTTCTATCTCAACAATCTCTAAAGTTTTCATTACTTTAATCTTTCCTTCTATCTGACCAGGACTGGCTCCTATTCCTTCTATCTTTTCTTTAACCTGTAGTTTTGATGGCAGAAATTCGCCTTTAGGTGGGTTGCCGTAAACGATATAGGGTATGGGACTTAGTTGCAAGTTTTCCTCGTACTTTACTTTTCTCGTTTCTATTTTTTCTTTAATATTTGATACTTTCTCAATATTTTGTAGCTCGTTATAATTGAGATAAAATATCTCTCCTGACGCAGATAATATATTTTTGTTAATCCAGAGTGTTTGTAAGGCTAAAAAATTCCATCTCAGATGGCTTAGAAGTTTAGAATATATTTCAGTAATTTGATTTTTAATATTTAATCTTTTTTGTAAACTGTGAGGTTTAACAGGAATATTATCTAATTTATTAGATGGGTTTAACACCAATTGAATTAATAATTTTTCCATCGGTTCCCGATCGTCTCGCCATCGAGGAACGGCTATATCCGTACCCACCGCACCCAGATAACCGTAATCATCAAGCCACCTCTGGAATTTTTCCCCCACTTCGGGCGAGTTTTTTATCCACTTCTCCAAATCGGCAGGACTGAGATCCGTGGGAAGAAGGGGGCGGATTTCGTCGGCAATATTTTTCAAGCTTTCTAAAGATGCCACTTCGGGAGAAAGGGAATTATCTAAATCTCGATCGCCTACCTTAAAAATACTTTTTCTGAGTGCAAAACTTAAAGGGGCGAGAATACTATAGTAAGTAGCTATCTTTAAAGTCCGCAGTAAAGTATCAATATTTTCTAACAGGGTTTCTTCCGATAAATTTTCTAAGGGTTGGGCGCTAACTTTTTCTAAACAGGGTAGAAGATATTTCTGTTTATCTCTTTGAAAATCGGTTTCTAGTTGCCATTCCCTACTCAATAATTGCAATAACCCAGGAATATTTTTTAAAGTCGATAGCAGGGGCGGTTTACTGAATTTCGCACCCCGGGTGAGAAATTCTAAACTCTCTGGGGGTAATCCCATACGCCGGAATATTTTTCCTAATAGAGTGGCGTTAAAGTAAGCGTGTCCGTAGTGTAGGGTAGCGGTTTGATTGAAGTCCAAATCAGCCGCGTTTTTTCCTAATACTATAGTGAATATATCACCCCAAACTCCGCAGGTAAGGGGTTGATTGATCGACCAAGTGAGGGGGCGGATGACTCCCGGAATCACTTCAGCAGCGATTTTCCTCGTCCAAATGGGTTGTAGGTTAGTGATGGGTCTGCTCTGTAATAACCACAGTTTTTCCCCGTCGTGCGTCCATTCTATATCTTGGGGTATGCCGTGATATAAGTCCTCTAGTTGCCGCGCTAATTTTGCCACCTCTAAGATGACTCGTGGGGGTATGTTACCCTCTCCGGTTATCTGCCCCTCATTGACTCGATATTGTTCGGGAGTTATCCGCCCAGATACTATCTGCTCCGCTTCTCCAGGCAATGCTTCTATAACTATATCGTTATTTAACGAATTCATGGGATCTCTACTAAAAGCGACACCGGAGAATGCGCCAGGAATTTGTTTCTGTACGATAACCGCGATCGAGGTTTCCTGTTGTCCCCTGTCGTTGCGGTAGGAGACGGCAGCCGTATTATTATAGGAATTCTGACAGGTGAGGATGGCACTCTCTAGATCTTGAGTGTTAGTAATATGCAGTAGGGTGGTGTATTGTCCGGCGGCTGATGCAGTTTCGCTGTCCTCTCCCATAGCCGACGATCTGACTACATAGGGATTATGGCGCGCCGGTTTAACTGTTTCTAATACTGGTTGCAAGTCGTCGCCTGGGAGTATCACCCAGCCATCGGGTACTGGATAACCCGAGCGTTTGAGTTCCGATAGGGTAGCAGCTTTAGCTCCCACCTTGTTAGGATCGAGGGATTTACAGAGGGGTAAGAGCGATCGATCTCCCCGAAAGAATAAGAACATTTCGCGTGATTCCTGATTGAGGGCTTCTGTAGGTAAGTCTAGATCATCTGGAATCTTCTCGTAGATACCGGCGACGAGAGAAACAAGGGCGATCGCGGCCATGATATATTCGGGTTCGTTGGGGTGGCGTACAGTCAGGATGAGGGCGATAAGAAATAACCCGACTAAACGCCCAGATTTTTTATCGCGGAAAATAGTAAAGCTGGTCATACCGATGATTCCGGCAAGGGTCATGGCGAGGGCATCGTGTACCATTAAACCCCAAACTAGGTTAGTAGTACCGGCACCTTTACCCATCCAGTAGCGCCCCATAATCAGGGCGATGAGAGCGAGTAGTTCCCACACCGAACCGGCGGGGAAGAAAAGGCGGGTGAGTAAGACGGCGATGATACCTTTACCGGCTTCGGAGATAACAGCCAGGATGCCGGCTAATTTCCCCCCGTGATAAAAGGCGGCGGAGACTCCGATATTGCCGGTGCCGAGTTGAGACAGGCGGCGACGGGTGAGGGCGTAGGTTATCCACTCTATCAGGGGTAGTCCGCCGATGATGGGACAGACCAGAAATACTACTAACGCGCCCCAAATTTCTTGCATTACGATTTTTATATCTGCTTCCTTGCCTATAATTATAATTTACGCCCAAATTTATGCCCAAAAGCCCCCTCCGTTATCCCGGTGGCAAACAAAAGGCTATACCCCTGATTGCCAATTATTTACCGGCAGAATTTAAAGAGTATAGAGAGCCTTTCATCGGCGGCGGTTCCGTTGCACTTTATATATTACAGAAATACCCTGAGCTGCCCTGTTGGATGAATGATCTTAATGGGGAAATTTACTGCTTTTGGTCAGAGGTGAAATTTAATCTAACGGAATTGGTCGATCGCGTGGCGCAGGTAAAACGAGAAAGCGAAGATGGACGAGCCTTATTCAATAGTTTAGCCCTAGCCGATACTAGTGGTATGAGCTCGTTAGAGCGGGCGGTAAGATTTTTCGTACTCAACCGGATCACTTTTTCGGGAACCATAGAGAGCGGCGGTTATTCTAACGCTTCGTTTCAAACTCGATTTACAGAATCATCGATCAATCGTCTTTCCAATTTAAAAGGATGGTTAGAAAATACTCAGATTACTAATTATGATTACAGAGTTTTATTAGAGGAACCGGGCGAGGATGTATTTATTTTTTTAGATCCTCCTTATCTGAGTAAAACCCGTTCTAAACTTTACGGTAAGAAAGGAGATTTACACACCTGTTTCGATCATGAACGCTTCGCTTATCTGATGTCGAAATGCTCTCACAAATGGCTTATCACCTACGATGACTGTGAGGATGTGCGACATAATTTTCCCTTCGCCTACATATATGAGTGGCAATTGCAGTATGGGATGAATAATTATAAGCAGGGGAAGGCGGATAAGGGGAAAGAACTTTTTATCAGTAACTATCCCTTGAAGTTAGATAAAATGGTGAACTGGATACAGATACCTTTTTAACAAAACCTCTATAAGAGAATTGTTATTCTGCTCCGCCCATAAAATAGTAATAGGGTCAATAGTAAATTTTATCGCTATCAGACGTGGAGGAGGGCTTTAACCCACCTCGTTACTAGGATAAACCAAATTGTTTGATTACTGTGAGCAACCTAAAATCTGTAAATCGTAAACGTTGTGACGGGGCCCGTCAACTACTACGTTAATTTGATACGGTTGTTTTTGAATGGGAGAGCGCACTGGAAGAGAAAACACCTTCATCCGGGTCATATCAACTTTATCGGAAAAAACTTCGGACGCTGTACCGTCGTTATATTTAAGATTGACTTTCACTTGATAATTGGCTGTGTTTTCTGGAATTATCTGCACCGTAAAAGATGCAAAAGCCTTTCCTGTAGTTACGCCGAAATCGGTGTTTTCGTTACCTCTGACAATTTTTTTTCTGATAATCGGTTGATTGGTGGTAATTTCATTGAAAGCTACGCAACCTTGCGCTATCGGAGGAAAAGAAACTACTGTCGGCTGTTGTGCGGATACACCGCTTAGTAAAAAACTGCTCCCTACGGAGAAAGACATAGCGGTACAGGTGAACGCGGTTATTATTCTCGATCGATTTAAAAACATTTCTTTCTAAGAAGAGGACAATGGTAATATCTTTCTATAAAGACTAAAAACTTAATCTATAAGTTGCCCGTACTAAAATAATTAACTTTTCTTAAAGACTGACTAGTGACTTTTACAATTCCGAAGTCCTAACTCCGAACCTCCTTGAGAGCTAACAATTGCTTAACCCGAACTGACGTTAAATTATACTATGTCAAAGTGTGATTTTGAGCGTTTGGGGTTAAGAAAAATAAGTAGTTTAATCGTCAACAATTACTGTCTACTTCCCAACTTAGCCTCTAATTCTAACTTAATACGATTGAGGATAGAAGTTTGATCTAAAGAATCGAGAATGCGGGTGACTACGGCTTTAGGGCCGTCGGGGCCCCAGGTAGCACCGTTAGCAAGATAGGTTTTGGTAACTTGACCGATCGCATAACACGATACACCGGCTACCGCCCCCTGTGTAATCGCCACCGACAGATAGGGTAGTAGAGAAATACCCCCCGTAGCGGGCGCGGATAATCCCAATAAACCCTTCAACGAACCCAGACCGAAAACCGCCAGAAACTCACTCGCCGTAACTCCCCCCATACTGAAAGCGATTTTCTGTAACAATCCCACCGCTCCTTGTTGTGTCATCGATATGCCGTAGAGACGTGAAAGGGCGATGATCATAGCGACATCGATGATGGCACCACTGAGTAAATCTAAGACGGTGACAGGATTAATAGCGATCGCACCAGCTTTCATCATCATCGATCTGTGAATCAGACTATTAGCAGCACGATCGCGTATCTCCATTTTACGATCGACTATCTGCTCATTCACCTCATCCGCGAAAAGCATCGTATTGAGAGCGATCAAAGACTTACCTTCTCGATCTAGAATCTCCAGAATCTTTAACTTGAGATCCTCTATCTGTGGCTTACCGCGATGGCGTTGCATTTTAATCCTACCGTTTTTATCCTTGAGGGCTTCCGTCACCAGAGGGGAAGCCGCCACCATGACGATTTCATCGGGAGATAATAACTCTCTCACCCTAACATCTCGAATTTTCTCATAGATAGCTCTGCGATCGGCTTCCGGATACTGATCGATTTTATTAAATACCAGTATCATCGGTTTACCCGCTTCCCGTAGAGCGGAGAGAGCGCTATGTTCTACTTTGGTAATATCCCCCGCCACGATGAATAAAATCAAATCTACCTGCTTTGCTACCTGTCGCGCCAAAGCTTCTCTCGTCTCCCCGTCTACTTCATCGATGCCCGGGGTATCTAATAACTGTATTTGTGCATCTGCAAAACTGGAAAGGGTTAAACGTTGCACGGATGGTAATATCTCATCAGGGCTTAATTTCCAATCAGTGCTATCAATGCTGCGAGTTACCCCGTGAAGGGGCCCAGTTTGAAATAACTCTTGTCCTACGAGCGCGTTTAATATCGATGATTTGCCCCTGCCCACCATACCGAAAGCGGCTATCTGTACGACAGATTGGTCAAGCTTTTCCAGCATCCCCACCAATTTATCGAGATTGGATTCTAAGCCGATTTTTTCTGAATCGCTGAGATCTATTTGATTTACGAGGTTTTTTAGGGAGTTTTGAGCCTGTTTATAGTTTATTTCCTCTTGTATCGCCTCAACGCTTAAAATAGCTTCTTCTATATCTTCGGAGTTCCAATCTTCGGCAATCATAGGTTAAAAATAAGGGTTCTATTTCTATTTTATTACACGGAGAATTGGGAGTCTGGAGTCGGGAGTTGGGAGTTGGGGGTTTAGATAGGGGTTTTAACTGCATTAACCTCTTAAGAGAATTATAAAAGCCCTGTAAATATTCCTTTCTTTAAGCATAGTTCTGGTTATCCCTTTTGATTGAAGTTAATAATTAACAATTTGCTTATCGTTTAGTAAATAGGTTTTGGCAAAGGAGTTGAAAAGTGAAGCAAAACCTTTATACATAGGTAAATTACTCATGGAACAAGCTATCAAAACATCAGATAAACAAAAGAATAATATCGAGGCTGATGATAACGAACGCATGACCTCTTTAATCGGTGGTGGAGCCTTAATATTAATGGGATTGAGCCAGCGGTCTTTAAGAGGCATATTAACCGCCATAGCTGGGAGTGGTTTAGTATATCAGGCAGCTACTAAAAAAAGCACCATTAAACAAGCTGGACAGGCTTTAGGAATAGGTCAGAGCGTTAAAGTAGAAAAAACCGTCAGTATCAATCGACCTGCCGAAGATCTATATAACTTCTGGCACAATTTTGAGAACCTGCCCACTTTCATGAAACATCTTAAGTCGGTTAAAGTAATCGATGAAAAACGATCTCATTGGGTGGCTAAAGCACCTTTAGACAGTCAATTAGAGTGGGATGCAGAAATTATTAAAGACGAGCCTAACCACTTGATAGCCTGGGTTTCGGTCGAGGATTCACCGATCGATCATTCCGGCTTCATTCGTTTTCAAAACAGTACGGGCAACCGAGGGACAGAAGTAAAGTTAGTCATCGAATACGACCAGCCCGGCGGCGTAGTGCAAGCTTTATTACTGAAAATCTTCGGTGAATCTCCACAACAACAGATCGGAGATGAATTGAATCGCTTTAAACAATTAATGGAAGTGGGTGAAATAGCCACTAACAAAACACACTAAAAGGAGCATATATCAATGTTAAAACTCTTTAATTTTCCCAGATATGTAGTTATTTTTATCTTACAAATAGCTTTAGTAGCAGGCTTATTTATCGGTTATATCGACCATAGCTTATCAGCGATAGCCACCACGATTTCTAAACGCGATAATTATCAGTTCGATAACGCCGATATAGAACCCACGTTTAAAAATGATTTCCCTAATTCTCAACAATCTGGTGAAGTAGCGAGCAGTGAGGAATCAATTACAGAAAAAATAGTCGATAAGTTGAATCTAAAGGAATCGTTACCTCCTAGTACGAAAAAATTCATCGAGCAAGTAGAGGGCAAAGAATCTATAGGTAGCGATCCGATTCCTCCCTCTTATCAAGGAGAATAAAAGATGAAAGCAGTCTGTTGGCACGGTGCTAATGATGTCAGGGTAGATAATGTGCCTGACCCGCAAATAGTAAATCCTCGTGATGCTATTATTCAAGTAACTTCAACCGCTATCTGTGGTTCTGATCTACACATCTACGATGGCTACATCCCGACGATGAAATCGGGGGATGTGTTGGGACACGAATTCATGGGGGTAGTGGTAGCCGTTGGCCCTGAAGTGAAACGGATAAAAGTCGGTATGCGGGTAGTAGTACCTTTTACTATTTCCTGCGGTCATTGCTTCTTCTGTAATCGGGATCTTTGGTCGCTGTGCGATAATAGTAATCCTAACGCTTGGATCGCCGAGAAAATGTATGGTCACTCGCCTAGTGGGTTATTCGGCTACTCCCATATGTTGGGGGGTTATGCGGGCGGCCAGGCGGAGTATGTGCGGGTGCCTTTCGCCGATGTGGGAATGTTAGAGATTCCCCAAGGTTTGAGCGATGAACAGGTGTTATTCCTCACGGATATTTTTCCTACCGGTTATATGGCGGCGGAAAATTGTAATATACAGCCTGGGGATACCGTCGCTGTTTGGGGATGCGGCCCAGTGGGACAATTCGCCATCCGTAGCGCCTTTATGTTGGGAGCCGAGAGGGTGATAGCGATCGATCGTTTTCCCGAGCGTCTCGAGATGGCCAGGGCCGCCGGTGCCGAAGTTCTCAACTATGAGGAAATGGATGTAGGCGAGTCTTTAAAAGAGATGACATCGGGGCGCGGCCCGGATGGGTGTATCGACGCGGTGGGGATGGAAGCTCACGGTACGGATGCTCTGGCTTTCTTCGATCAGGTAAAACAGACTTTCCGCATCGAAACAGATAGACCTATGGTACTACGTCAGGCGATCGTTTCCTGTCGTAAAGGGGGCACCGTATCAGTGCCCGGTGTTTACGGTGGTTTCATCGATAATGTGCCGATGGGCGCGGTGGTTAATAAGGCTTTAACGATCAAGTCGGGGCAAACTCACGTACACCGTTACTTAAAGCCCCTATTAGAGAAGATTCAAAACGGTGAAATTGACCCTTCTTTTGTGATCAGTCATCGTTTACCCCTAGATTCGGCTCCCCACGCCTACGAAATTTTTAAACATAAAAAGGAAAACTGTACTAAAGTTGTGCTGAAACCATAACGCAGCTTTTTTCTTGCTTTTATCCCTTCTCCTAATAGGAGAGGGGATTAATCTTGAAAGTGCAGGAAAAGTCTATTAAAGTGAAAGGATAATTGACCACAGAGGAGACAGAGAGGGTAAGCCTATATGTAACCAGAATGTATACAAGTTTTTACCAGACATATAAATGTTTAACAAAATCGGTTTAACTCTGGGAAAATTCGCACCCCTTCATAAAGGTCATCAACTAGTTATAGAAACGGCAAGTGCGGAAATGGATTCAGTTATCGCCCTCATCTATGATTGTCCAGAGGTGACTAATATACCTTTAACGGTACGATCGAACTGGCTTAAAAACCTCTATCCTAAGCTCAAAGTCATCGAAGCATGGGATGGCCCCACGGAAATAGGGAATACCCCGGAGATTAAAAAAAGACATGAAGACTATGTTCTGGATATTCTAAAAGGCGAGAAAATGACCGCTTTTTATAGCAGTGAATTTTATGGCGAACACATGAGTAAAGCTTTGGGCGCACTAAACCGTTTGGTAGATACTCAAAGACAAAGGATAAATATTTCCGGCACCGAAATTCGATCGCATCCCTTCCAGTTTAAACAGTATTTACATCCCCAGGTCTATCGAGATTTAATTACTAACGTTGTTTTCTTGGGTGCCCCCTCTACAGGAAAAACAACTATCGCTGAGGCTCTAGCTCACGAATATAAAACGACTTGGATGCCGGAATACGGGCGGGAATATTGGGAGCAACATCAAGTAGACAGGAGACTATCCTTATCCCAATTAGTAGAAATCGCCGAGGGGCATTTAGAAAGAGAAGAAGCTTTATTACAAGAAGCCGATCGATATTTATTTACGGATACGAATGCCCTTACTACCTATCAATTCTCTCTCTATTATCACGATAGGGCGGCTCCCCGTTTGATAGAGTTAGCCCATCAAGCTGCCTCCCGTTATGATTTAGTTTTCTTATGTGATACGGATATAGAATATGATGATACTTGGGATCGTTCGGGCGAGGCAAATCGTCAAATAATGCAAAAGCGCATTATAGCTGATTTAATAGTCAGAAAAATCCCTTTTATACTATTATCTGGCTCTCTCGATGAGCGTATAAGTGGGGCTAAAAAAGTTTTATCTAACTATAGTAAATACAGTAATATTTTAGATATTTACGCTGTTTTTAAATAAGTTAAACTTCTATCTAAAAATATTTCTTACCGGATTCCCGACTCCCAACTCCCAATTCCCGGCTTAATGTTCATGATTAATTTTTGGAGTGTTAATAATATTGCTTTTACATTCCTAGACTATCCTATGAGTTATGTTGAACTTATAGGAACTATTTTTACTTTATGGTCTGTATGGTTGATCGCTAAGAGAAATATACTGACCTGGCCCGTAGGAATAATCAGCGTCTTACTTTATCTAACTCTTTTTTATCAAATTAGATTATATTCTGATGCTTTGGAACAGGTTTATTATTTAGTAATTAGTATTTATGGCTGGTGGCGTTGGAATGTATCCGATATAGATAGGGATAAGGAATTAAAAGTTAGGTATATTACCCCTCGTCTGTGGTGGATAAGCTTATTAATAACTTCTATCCTATCTCTCGCTTTAGGTAAATTAATGAGCAATATTCATCAGATATTACCTGCATTTTTTCCCGAAAAAGCCTCTTTTCCCTATCTTGATGCCGCTACAACTATTATGAGTTTTACCGCTATGGCACTGATGACACAAAAATATTTGCAGAGTTGGTATTACTGGATTGTCGTGGATGTTATAGGTATCGGTTTATATTATGCCAAGGGGGTAAAATTTGTCGCCCTGCTTTATGGAATTTTACTAATAATGGCAATTAATGGCTTATTATCTTGGAGCAGGGCGATCGAATCTAATATTAAAAACTAGTTTTTTCTTTAATTTTAGATGACTTGTAACTACGTTTGAGAACGCCGATCGCTCCTAAACTCGCCAGAACTAAAATAGCGGGGAGAGAGGAAGGTTCGGGTATATTGGCGATACAGGCAGACTGTACCCGAGTGGTGTTGCCATTAAATGTATACTTGACTTTACCCCCTAAAACCGCATCTCTAAATAAAACATAGGTTTGTGGGGCACCACCTGGATAACAGGCGTTTGCCGTCTGTGGTGGTGCCGGTTGCGGCCCCGCCACACCCTGATAAATCTCCGTATCTGGGGACAAACCAGAAAGATCTACGATTTCTCTAGAGCTGGCATCATTGCCAAATTGTTTATCTAAAGCTAATTCGGTAACGGCGGATAAATTATCGGTAAATAATGCCGATGTTATGTAAGAGCCTTTGCTGATGTTTCGATTCGTATCGGATGAGCGTTGAGTGAAATAACGGTAGAAGCTCAAAGATTCTCCCACGTCAATTAAATCTTGAATCTTTCTGGCAACGCAAAGGCTATCTTTAAATGAACTGATAACGTCGTTACGCCGCTGTATAGAATCCACAGAAGTAGGATTTCCAAAAGCCCCGGAGGATACCGGGGGCAATACGTCCCCGCAAAAAGTTGGAGTTGAAGACAGGGAAAACGCCATGACTTTTGATTGCTCGGTTACTAGCGTTAGGGAAGAAGCGCTTATCAGTAGGGTTGAACTTATCCAGAAAGATTTGATTTTAATATTCATAGCTTGCAAAGGAAATAACTACAGTCATAAAGTTAGCAAGCTGAAGGTTAAAAACTTCTAAAAATATTATTAATTTCAGGTTTTCCATAGTTAAAAAGCGAAGAACTGAGGTTTACTTCTCGTAACAATAATTTGTACTGTACAGAAAAGACCTCAATTCCAAAAAGAAAATCTCTGATATGCAATATCCCCTTTTGTTTTAAGTGGTGACGAAATTGGAGAGGCCGAGAGTGCCTGTTAATCGCGTCACTTCCACGATCGCATCAGTAGTAGCACTGAATCCAGCAACACTATAAATATCCCCGATTGCCGACTCCCGACTCCCAATTCCCAGTCTTCATAAGTAGTCTTTGACAACAGGATTTAGTATAAGATTTACTTACGGAATGACATAATAAATCTTATGTTATTTTTCACGCTCGGCTTTAATTTAGGCATAACTTTACTCAATTGCTATCTGGTTTGGCGATTGAGACGACTGAGGCGATCGCTCATCCGGATGACGCAATTTTTAAACTACTTGCAAGCACGGAGCGACAGGGTTTTATCATCAGCTCCTTCAGCACTCGTGGCAATAGCAGATAACAGCTCGGGCCTCAAACACGGCTACGGGCACCTACGAAAACAATTACAGAATCTACAACCTCTGTTTCTGGTGGTTAGCCTCTCCCGACGTTATTGGCGTAAACAAAAAAAATACGGAAAGTTTTAAATGTTATAACATTATTTTCTCGCTCGAACCCCTCAAACTAGCTTAGATACTTACTGAAATCTTGCACCATTCTCAACAAGCCCCAAAAACCGAGGTTTCATAAATCTATAATTAATCTGCTACCCGGTGACAAAACCCGACCGGGATTTAAATCCTGGTCTAATAGCAGAAATCGTTTGAAAAGGATTGAAATTTCAGGGGTTTTAGTCGGTTTCAACCGACTTTAGCTATGAGTCCGAGAATTTATTCTCGGACGAGTCGGATGCTGTAAATCTAATATTAAGAAGCGATCGGCAAACAAAAACGAAAGTTACTACCTTTACCTAATTGACTTTCTACCTCGATCGTGCCGTTTTGAATTTCTACCAAACGGCGGGTTATGGCTAGCCCGATCCCACTACCACCGGAATAACGGGAACGGGAGCGATCAGCCCGCCAGAATCTTTCAAATACGAAGGGTAAATCTTCTTTAGCTATGCCTATACCAGTATCGATTATCGCTATCCAGACGACACTTTTATCACGATAGACTTTGATAGTGATCGAACCCGTCTCCGTATAACGTAGGGCATTACCAAGGAGATTGACTAATATTTGCTCTAGTCGATCGCTATCGGCAAGAACTGGAGGAAGATCGGCGGGATAATCTAACAATAAAACCGGGCCGTCTTCTAATAATTGGTCGGAGAATTTTTCGAGCAAAGATTGCAATAAATTGTAGAGATAGATCGGTTGTAAACGGATGGATACATAGCCGGATTCAGCCTTAGATAACTCCTGTAAATCATGAGTCAGCCGTTCCAGACGGCGGGTTTCCCGGACGAGTTTATGATAGAGTTCGGCCGAAGGAGCGATCGATCCGTCGGCTAGCTCCTCCAGATAACCCCGCACCACAGTTAGGGGAGTACGCAACTCGTGGGTTAAATCCCCCATTAATTCCCGTCGCCTATTCTCCACACCCTCCAAATTAGTCGCCATCTGATTGAAACTACTACCGAGGCGATTCAACTCGGGAATTTCCGTCTCAGGCATTCTCTCTTCTAGATTGCCATCGGCAAATTTTTTAGTAATATCCTCCATCTGCCTTAAAGGTTTCATGATTCTTTTTGAGAGCCAATAGCTTAAATAACCTGCCGTCGTTCCGCCCGCCAGAAAAGACCAAACGGCGCTACTATTCCAGGCGGTTTCAAAACCTCTGACTAAATAGGTTCTCGCCGATCTAACCGTAAAAAAACCCTGTCTCTCTAACTGTTCCAAACGCAAGACGAAGATACGCGGGGAAGAGAGGCGGGCGATGATAACGAAACTGCCCAAACCTACCGCCATCACTAAGAGATGGGAGAAGAATAACCGCGTACTTAAACTGAATTTTGGCATATTGCTAGGAGGCGGGAAGCGATCAACTCGATTATAAAACCGGTTCGGTGACGATCGGGCTAAAAAGGCAAACACTTCTGTTACTGTAGAAGAGAAATGAGACGGGTGTAGAAACTATGGCAATTAAAAAAATCTTAACTTGGTTAATTTTAGTCCTCATGGGTTTAAACATCATTTCGGCGCCGGCACTAGCTATCAGCTATAACAATCGTAGCTTAATGAATAGCGACTTTTCTGGACAGGATCTGAGAGATTCCAGCTTCGATCACGCTAACTTGAGGGGTAGTAATTTCAGTAACGCCCAATTACAGGGAGTCCGATTCTTCTCCGCCAATTTAGAAGGAGCTAACTTTGAAAACGCCGATTTAAGAAACGCCGACTTTGAATCAGCCCGATTGACCCACGCCAATTTTACCAACGCGGTTCTAGAAGGTGCCTTTGCCATTAATACCCTATTCAAGGGAGCGATCATCGACGGAGCCGATTTTACTGAAGTTCTATTGCGTCCAGACACGGAAAAACTCTTGTGTCAGATAGCTAAAGGAACTAATCCAACGACGGGCAGAAATACCAGAGATACTCTCTATTGTCCTTGATCCCCGTCCCAATGTTCACACTATAGATAGTCAAGTTCTACAAAAAACACCTAAAATAGATAGTCAGTTTGCACCGAGCGAACACATTACAGAAATAGCGAGGAAACAATCTTACCGTGTCTACCCGCCTTATAGAAAAAAAGAACAAAGAGCAAAGATCGAGCTTCCTCAATCCTTTTCTCACCGGTGTCACCAGAACAGCCGGGGGAACAATCTTAGGAATCTCCCTATTAACGGGTTCGGTAGTGGCGGGTGGACTAGTAGGGTTAGCGATCAGTTTTCGCAACCTTCCCGATGTCAGGATATTGAGAACCTACATCCCCACGGAAACCAGTTACATCTATGACGTTAAAGGCAAGTTACTCGCCAATCTACACGGTGAGGCGAATCGAGAAGTGGTCAAGTTAGACCAGATCTCACCGAACCTGAAAAGAGCGGTGATAGCGGTGGAAGATAGCCATTTCTACCAACACCAAGGGATTAACCCCAACAGTATAGGACGTGCCATCATCGCTAACTGGAAGAGTGGCGGAGTGGTAGAAGGAGCCTCTACCTTGACCATGCAGTTAGTGAAGAATGTCTTCCTCTCTCATCAGCGCACCGTTAGCCGTAAACTAGCCGAGGCGGTGCTGGCGATTCGCATCGAACAGGTGTTTAACAAGGACGAAATCCTAGAAATGTACCTCAATAATATCTATTGGGGACATAATAACTATGGGGCACAAACCGCATCTCAAAGTTATTTTAATAAGCCCGCCTCTAAGTTGAATCTGGCTGAAGCCTCGATGATGGCAGGCTTGATTCAAGCACCGGAAACCTATAGCCCTTTTATTAATTATAAAGCCGCCAAAGAGAGACAGTCCATTGTTTTGAGAAGGATGAGAGAACTGGGTTGGATTACGCCGGAGCAGGAAAAAGCGGCCTTTAAGGAGCCTTTAAAAATGGGTAAGCCTACCGCCTGGCAGGAGAGTAAACTGCCTTATATTACCGATGCGGTGGTACTGGAGCTGAGAGAAAAATTCGGTCAAGATACGATCAGAAAAGGAGGTATGAGAATTCAAACCACCGTAGATTCTGACTTTCAGAAAATGGCTGAGGCTACCATACAAAGAGCGTACCAAACTTTAAGGTACAGGGGAATCTATAGTAAAGATCTACAAGTATCCTTGGTGGCAGTGGATTCTAGAACCCACTTTGTTAAGGCTCTAGTAGGCGGTGTCAGCTATGATAAAAGCAGACTCAATCGAGCGATTCAATCCCGCCGTCAGCCAGGGTCTTCCTTTAAACCCTTCGTTTATTATGCTGCTTTTGCCAGCGGCCGCTATTCACCAGAATCAGTGGTTAACGATGCTCCAGTACGTTTCCGGGAATTAGACGGCTGGTATAGCCCGAAAAATTACGGAGGCGGTTATTCGGGGCCGATGAGTTTGAGAACGGCTTTGATTCAATCTCAAAACATCCCCGCCGTTATTTTGGGCAGGAAGGTGGGTGTTAATAAAGTGGTGGAAATCTGCCGCTCTTTAGGCTTTAAAAGCCCCCTGCTGGCGGTAACATCCTTACCCCTTGGTTCGGTAGATGTAACTCCTCTAGAAATGGCTGGCGCTTACGCTACTTTCGCCAGTAATGGCTGGCATTCCGATCCAACTTTCATCATGCGGATTACCGATAGCCGGGGTAACGTTCTCTTAGATAATACTCCCGAGCCGAAATTAGTTCTTGATCCCTGGGCTACGGCTTCTCTCACCTCCGTCTTACAGGGTGTGATCAGTAGCGGTACCGCTACATCAGCCCAAATCGGCCGCCCCGCCGCCGGTAAAACCGGTACTACGGATTCAGAGAAAAATGTCTGGTTTGTGGGTTACGTGCCTCAATTGGCGGCGGCTGTTTGGATCGGTGACGATGCTAACCGGACTCTTGGACGGGGCATCACGGGGGGTAGTTTCGCGGCTCCCATCTGGCGAGATTTTATGTTACAGGCCCTGCGTAATGAGCCGGTTGAATATTTCCCCTCTCCCAATAAGTTCAAACGTCCTTCTACTAAGTGATCTGCAATTTAACGGGAGTATTTTTAATTTTATCCCCGAGCCAATTCTCGAAGATTTCGTTTTCCAGTACCTGCTGCACCTCGGCATTATCTAAGGTGGCGGGTAGCTTTTTATCGAGTCGGAATAGTGCCCATCGATTCTCAAAGCTCATCGGGCCGATTATTTCTCCCTCCCCTGCGCCATCGACGGACATTCTAATCTCGTCCGGTAGGGCCCCCCGGTTGATTATTCCCATCATTCCCTTGAAAATTCGATCGTCCGCGATCGAGTACTCTTGAGCTAGTTCCTCAAAACTCGCCCCCTCTTCTATCTGCGTCTTCAATTCTTCCGCTAGTTCCTGATTCTCTACTACTATTCTCGATAGAATCACCCGATCTAAAAATAATTTTCTCTCGATGAAATATTGGGACATTTTCCCCTTCGCTATCTCTTTCTTTAAAGCCATCTGCTTGATGTTAAAGCCGATTTGCTGACGAAATGTGGTATAGTCCAAATCCTGACTATTGAGCCATTCCTGAAATTTTTCCCCGTCCGATAGCCCGTTTTGCAGGCGGAATTCTATCACCGCCTGTTCCGTTAATTGGGAATTCGCGTTTAGCTCTTTACGGCTTTCTATCTCTTCTTCTATAAAATACTGTCGGAGAATTTCGACTACGAACGCTTGTAATTTTCCCGCACTCTGTAAATAACTCAAGGACTCGCGCAGGGAGAGCGATCGATCTCCCACCACCAAAAACTCTTCTGTAGTCATATCACCTTTTCCGAAGAACGGGAGCGAACCCCCGTTCGCTACACTTGCTTAGACTCTTACGGTTGCCGCGTTCAGGGCTTCCACCAAACTTCTCACCGCCGCCACCATCGCTACGGGATCATTGAGTTTATTGATTGCCGAACCTACGCCCACCCCTGAAGCGCCGGCCGCTATCGCCATCGGTACGGTGACGCTCGATAGTCCAGAAGCGCACAGCACGGGCACCGATACGGCGCGGGAAATAGCGTGAGCTGCCGCTAAAGTCGGGGCGGCTTTTTCGATCAATCCCAATACTCCTGAGTGGGTAGGCTGGCTACTCGTTCCCCCTTCCGTTTGAATTATATCCGCACCCGCTTTTACTAAAACTTCCGCTAGAGATACCTGTTCATCCAGCGCTAAGATATGGGGTACGGTAACGGATAGGGTGATATTGGGTAATAAGGATTTGATTTGCTCAGTTAATGCCAGTACCTGCTCGCCCGAAAACTGGATTCCCCGCTCGTAGAAGCTATCGAAATTACCGATCTCTACTAGATCCGCTCCCGCCGCTACTGCGTTCACCAATGATTTTGGCTCTACCGCAGATGCACACACGGGTATATTTGTCAAGGATTTTACTGATTTAATTATCGCCACATCAGCAGCAATATCGACGAAGGTAGCGCCGCCGGCTTCCGCCGCTCTCACCACGGCTAAAACCCGATCTCGATCGAAGTTATTAAGACCACTAATCACCTTTAAGGCTTTCTTCGCTGCTAAAGCCTCTACTAATTGTGAAACCATAGATTCTGTATTATAAACGCGAATAGATAAAACTATTGTCCCACTTTCTCGCTATTCTGGCGTTTTTGTTTCATCGTTCGTAACTGTTGTAACAGCACTTCTATCTCCGCCTGCAGATGTAAATACTTAACCTGTTGATCGGCTTGGTAAGACTTGATTACTTGTTTGATCTGGGTTTCGGGGTTACTGATTACGGTAGTCATGATAAAAGTTTTACTATAGTTATATGTACTTATCCGCTCGGATAACTTATTATATCTTAACATTACCTTAATGTCGTTGCTAAAGCCGATAAAGTTTCCAAGTGATTCATACCGTAAGTAAAATAGAACGAGCTTCCCCCCGATGGAACAGGCGAGAAAACTCAGGAACTGTCCTCAACAATGAAAAGAATAATTAAATTTACTCTGATAGCAGTAACGACGATTATTTTATGTCTCAACATCAACGGTAGTGTATCTGCTCAAGCGACTTTCGGGATCAACCTATCGCAGATAGCGCCAGGTAACGCAAGCCACATTCCCCTATTTAAGGACGGTAATTTTTTCATCGCTCCCCTATTCATAGATGGCAAAGAAATCGGCTTTACCGTAGCCAACACCGAAGAAGAGAAATCGAATGAGGAAATCGATAGTAGAGATAAAGCACGTTCTCGCTCGCTCACCCTCAGCCGTCGAATAGATCTGATCATCTCCAGAATGAATCGTTACGCCACACAGCTAAGAAGCGAGGAAGACATCAGGGACATCGACGAGTTAAGAAATCGCCTCAGCCAACAAATGCGAGTTACCAACTCAAAACTAAACAATACATATGTAGTGCTGGTGTCTTTTCCGGAAAACGCTCCTTATGAAGTCGTCTACACCGTGACTCAAGCCGATTCTCAATATACGGGATTATCGCCAGAAAGATTGGCGGACATTATCACTGGGAAAACTCGCTCTATATTATTGGAATTTTGGGCGCAGAGACAGAGCGAATATATATTAAGTCAACTTCCTTTAGCAGGTTTGATATTACTGGGCTTGGGTGTGATGACTGGGAGTTTAAAGTTAATACAAAGAAAAAAGATGCACCCCGCACCTGCGGAAGGGGAGAATCTCAAAACGGTTCCGGCGATCGATTTAGATATGGGTAATCACTCCCGAACGGTTATAAATGTCAAAAAAACCCGTCTCGTCGATTCTCTGCGAGAACCCCTATTCTGGGGTCAATTGTTATTGTGGATCATGGGAGTGGGTTATATCTGCCGTCTATTCTATTTCAGCCGCCCCCTGGGTAATTGGCTCCTGGGCATCAGCATCTATCAGAGTAGCGTTATTCTCAATCCTAACCGGATTGTTTTTCCCCCTCTCGATTGGGTGATGAGCTTGGGCCAGTGGGCCACTCTGGGAGTACCTTTATTAATTATCCTGTTAATTTTTAGCCTCAGTTTAATCAAACAGATAGGTTATACAATTATTAATAATCTCGTGGCTATCTGGGCGCAGAGGCAAAAAGAACAGGCCTATTCCAATGCTGATGATGAAGATATTACCCAGAGGTTCGATATACGGGCATTCACCTATAATTCGGTGTTCAGACGTACTTTACAGACGGCTCTGTACGTCCTGTTCGGAATATTTAGTTTACAGATAGTGGGTGTGTTACCGAGTACGATCGCCACCATCCTCGGTATTTTGGCTTTCGCCGTCTCCTTCGCCGCCCAGAATTTGATCAAGGATTTGATCAACGGGTTCTTCATCATCTTAGAGGATCAATACGCGGTGGGGGATTGGATAGCAGTGGATAATTTTGAGGGTTCGGTGGAGTCTATAGATCTACGCACGACTCGTTTAAGGGATTTAGACGGGAAGTTGATCACCATCCCTAACGGCACTATTAACCGGGTGCAGAATCTGTCTAATTATTGGTACAGAATCCGGCTCGAAGTCACCGTCGCCCCAGATACTGATGTGAATAAGGCGATGGGTTTGATGAAGGATGTAGCCTTAGAGATGTACGGAGAGCCCCAGTGGGAAAATAAATTATTAGATTCTCCAGAGATGTTAGGAGTCAGCCACTATGATGCCACTGGGGTTACTTTATTACTATCTTTAAAAACCAAACCCCTACAGCAATGGGTTGTGGCCAGGGAATATCGCTATCGTTTGAAGAAGGCGTTAGATCGTGAGGGAATCGTTTTAGGTATTCCTCATCAATTAGTCACGGTAAAAAGTTAACTCCCCCTATCTTGGTGTACCCTAGAGTCCGCAGGGGCTAGTTGATAACCCTGTTCTGGTTCCAGATAGAGGCAGTGGCGCTCTCGCTACTGAAGGGAGCCCCTGGTGGAAGCGCCACCGCGAACCCCTCACTTTTTTTTAAGTTCTCACCGCTTCTAAAATGCGGGAGTAATAGAAACTCGTGCTGGTCATACTAGTACGTTTAATCTCAAAGCCATTGTCTTTAAGAATAGCGATAATATCGCTCTCCTGGTGTTGATAGGCTCTCGTCGCTTTACTTGGACCTGGGAAAAATTCCCCTATCTTCTTCAAAATCGACAACCGAACCGTTTTCGGTGCGAAACTGAGGATTAACCTTTTCTCTGCCAGGGAAGCCAGATGAGTTATCATGCCCCGAGCTTCTTCGGTGGGATAGTGAATCAATACATCCAAACAGATGACGGTGTCATATTTACCACTTAGGGATTCTAAATCTTGAGTGCTGAGGGTAAGACGATCGATCTTAAATCCCAGGGCTGATTGCGCTCTAACTTGAGCCTCGCACACCATTTTCTCGGAAATATCGCTACCGTAGACTCTCGCCCCCTTTAAAGCCAGGGGTATACTGAGACTACCGACCCCGCAACCAGCGTCACATACGGTTAAATTTGTCAAGGAGTCATCCGCCTCTAGCCAACCGATAACGGTGTCTATGGTGCGTTGATGACCGATGCGGATGTCTTTTTGAACTTTATTAACTTCGCCATCGCCGTAAATGCGCCGCCAGCGATCGAATCCGGTGGCGTTAAAATAGTCTTTTACGATAGTTTTATCATCGAGAGCTTTGATCATAGGAAAGAGAATTAAATAGGCTTGATAGGACGTGATTTAGAAGGGCGGGGAGCCGAATTTCTAGAAGATGGTTTAACATTACCTCTTCTCTCGCTCGATTTTTTCTTATTGGCCGAACCGAGATCGAGACCCTCGATAATATAGATAGAATCCCCTTGCAGTTGCGCTTGAAAATCCCAGAAGTGTCCCAGAGGTTTACCGGGTAAAGTTCCCCGTAGCTTAACCTTGAAAAATTTCGCTTTTTCCCCCTCTTTTTTGGGCGACTGCCGGATCTTTACCAGAACCGTCTCCTGCTCGGGCTGGGTAAAAACTACCTCACCGCGAACCGAGAAATAACCAGGCTCGGAGTAGGGAGAGGCTACGGCTGAGGGCACGACTGAGGGACTCAAGGTTTGTGGTTCCCAAACACCCACTATTTGTAGGTGTAGACGATCGTTATCGTTGCGGTAGCGGGGATACACTACCCAGAGATGAGAGCGATCGAGGTCGAGATGATTCTTGACCAGACTGATGACTTTTCCCAGGAGTACGGACTCGATGGTGATGCCATCGGCGGCGAAAATAACACCCCTTGTTAATTGTTCCTCACAAGGTCGATACTGTCCATAGACCAGACCGATCGCCCGATACTGACGCGGATGACTCGGTACGGGAATCGGTTGCACCCTGATAGCTCCCCCGCTTTCTGAAGGGGGAAGGTGGGGTAAGGGGGGGGGAAGATTCATACACACTCCTAGCAACCGAAATGAGAGGGCAATAATACCCCATAGGGCAACTCTATCAATTTAATCACTTATTATCTTAAAAATCCCCGTCAGGATCAAAGCTTAGCTTAATAGTCGCCCGTCAGCCCTAGATTAGTATTAGTAGTATTAGAAAACTTCGACGAAAATCTAGTCAAATATCTATTAGTCATCCATAGAACCCATGAAAGCTTCCCAATCGAATCAAAAACGCTTTGTGACTGTAACTGTAGTGGTGATGTTGCTCGCCCTGCTATCTTTTTCGACGGTGCCCCTGATAAGCAGTATTATCGCCAGCAATCGCAGTCTTAAAACGGGCCTGCCCGATGCCAGAACACAACAACTAGAAAGTCAGGCTCTAGGCTATCAATTGGTTCTGGAAAGAGAGCCGGACAATCAAAACGCCTGGCGCTCTCTCCTCGATATTCGGTTACAACAGGGGAACATCAGGGGCGCGATCGAACCTCTAGAAAAATTAGCGACTTTGACGAACCAGCCCGATTATTTAATCCTGCTGGCCCAAACTCAAACCGTACTGCAAGATAAGGAAGCCGCCCTCGATACCTACCGCACCCTTGTAGATACCCATCCAGAAGATCCGCGCTCGTTAAAAGGTTTGGTAGACTTTCTCATGGGCGAGAAGCGTACACAAGAAGCCATAGACACCGTACAGAAAAGTCTCAAAGCCGCCGCGGCTCCAGGGAGTAAGATCGATCTCATATCCACCCAATTATTACTAGGCGAGATATATTACCTGAGTGCTAAATTCGATGAGGCGATGAAAATCTATGAGGCTACCGCCAAGTTAGAGCCGGAAGATTATCGCCCTATACTCGCCAAAGCGATCGTACTGCAAGAGCAGGGTAAACACCGGGAAGCCGGCCCCCTATTTGAAACTGCGATCCTGAAAGCTCCGGTACAATTTAAGGAATCTATTAAGGTTCTCGCCAACAACTCTAAAACCGCCCTAGACTCTTCTAAATCCTCCAGTTAATCCGGAGTGAGAAGATGAGCCTGTCCTTTCTTGATATATTTTCTCTGGCTTTTGCTCTGGTCTCTAATCGGGTGCTTCATCGCCTCGCGTTCCCGTAAATCCTTCTCATTAATGATAATAGCAAATCGGCTTATCATACCCTTCTTTAGAGAGAAGTGACTAGTGGCTCTAACTACTGGCCAGTCGCCACTCGCCACTAATAACTCTCTCTATAAGTAGCCTTTGAGAACAGGATTTGGTATGAGAGGGATTTTCGCGCCCGTCGAGTTCGGGATTATTCCACCGTATAACCTTTTCCCTGCATACAGGCTGTCCAGGCACGATAATAAGTCTGCAATTTCTGTTGTTCTTCCATATTAGCCTGAGCCTGTTCTTGTTGCTCTTGTTGTTCGGCTTCTCGCTTGCGGATGAATCCAGTAAGTGCCCCCACTCCGGCACCGATAGCAGCTCCTTCACCCGTGTTGCCCGCGATCGCTCCGCCTACGGTTCCTAAAAGTGAGCCTCTGGCGGCTCCCCGTAGAACCGAGCCCTGTTGTGAGGATTGGTTAATCGTGGCGGTTGATAATTGGGATGGATCGACTCCCGTTTCCTGTTTCGCCCAACTATAGCAGGCAAAATGGTCTTCCTGTTGCTGTTGTTGGGATTGATTTTTACTCGGATAGGCAAAGGGTTCGGCAAATTGATTCTGTGCCACTCCTATTTCTACGGGCAATAATAAACAATTTAATAGGCATAAGCTAATTATTTTTATTTTCTTGTTCATAACTCTAGATAAGTAAGGACTCTGTGTTAAACCTATCTTATTAGGAGTAGATAATCGGCTCTCTTTGTTCCCAATAATACAAAAGTACGCACAAAATATACCTTTACCGAAAAATCATCTGTTTATCGATGGATAGCTCTGGGTTATTAGGTTTAAACTAAGTATTTTTTTGACAGCTTTCTAATGTAGTTGAAAGCCCCGTGACTGTCTTATCATTTTGCGCCAGATGAAAATAAACCTAAAATAGTAAATTAAGGCACATTTAGTATTAAGGTTATTAAATTTTTATAAACATTTCTTTTTACCAGATTTTTCAGGGCATATTATTTATCAGTGGGTTTCCAGACCATTTATAGGTGTTTGTCACTAAAAATTTATTCCATTGTCAGATAATTTAGCCGTTTATTTATGCGCCTAATTCCTTCATTAACAATTTGCCTTACTCTAGCAGGGAATCCCAGCCTCCTGGCTCAAAATTTTCCCTACCCCCCTAATTCCACCTTCTTCACCGGACAACCTCCCTCTCTGATCAGCGCCGATACTCTAGAAACGAACGTCGGATGGCCCTATCCTTACTATTACTTTTCCTTTAACGTACCCGCAACTTCACCCGAATCGGTAGGTTCGGTTAGTATTACACCTCAAGTGAGTGGTGATCCGATCGTATTCGACTTGAGCAAAACCACAGCTTTCGCGGGAACCCGACAGAGTAAAGGCACTCCCATCGCTATCAAAGAAGCCACTCAAGATCCCAAGACAAAAACGATCACCGTTTCGTTTACCCAACCCGTGCCACCGAATACGACTTTCACGGTTAGCTTACGACCTTATAGTAATCCCCAGGAACCGGGAGTATATATGTTTGACGTGCAAGTTTATCCAGCGGGTGCTAACCCCATCGGGCTAGATCTGGGTGTTGGTCGTTTTACTTTTTACGCAGGGTTTCGCTAACCCTCGCACGATGGCTCGATTATTAACCGGAGAGAGTCCCCCACACTCGCCCCTAATTTCTCTCTGGCATTACCGCCATTAACGGCTATTTCTATCCAGCCATTACTCTCTATCAGGGCGAGATAATCACCCCGCCTCGCTTGAGCGTAAGTAGTTCCGGATTCTATTATTTTTTCTCTTACTATCACGTACCACGATCGCCCCTCTACCATCTGACCGGGGATGTTAGTAATCAGATTGCCGAAACGATCGATCGATTGTATCCGCCCGATTATTTCCCCTCTGTTAATTTGCGGGCTATGGTCAGCGAGAGGGATGATGGTGCTAGGATCGATCGCGCTACCGAGAACCGTCAGGGGAATACCCGCCGCTAGATGAGCCGCGACGGGAGCGAAAATATCCCTACCGTGAAAGGTTCGGCTAGGTTTGTCGGTGCGCCAGTATTGAGGGTTATCGAGGTTGACGGCTTCTATAATAGAAGTCTTGGCGAGGCTCGGCGCGAATAATCCGTTATCTGGCCCGACGAAATAACCGGCGGTGGTTTTAAGGGCTAAAGCCCGTCTCTGGCTCCCCACGCCTGGATCGACTACCGCGAGATGTACGGTGCCTCGGGGGAAATAAGGATAGGCGTTGAGCAGAGCAAAAGCCCCAGCGGTTATATCCTGGGGCGGGATCTGGTGGGTGAGATCGATCAGACGGGCTGAAGGGCAGATCCCGGCGATCGTTCCTTTCATAACCCCCAGATAAATATCCTCGGTGCCGAAATCTGTTAGCAGAGTGATGATGGATGTTTCCGCCATAATGTCAACGTATAGATTGCATTCAATGGAAATGTTAAGATTTTTTTGTGTTTTTGGTAACAAATAATACAGATTAACAAAAATAATGTTATATTAAAGAGGTCAAGAGAGTTAAGTCGCATAAAAAACTGTTTACTATGAACAAAAACCGTCAGCAAACTTTAACACAAGCCGCCTCGGCTCATCGGGAAACACTCCGCAGAAATCTTCAGCACCGGTTAGAAGTAGCCAGGGCGCAGGGAAACGAGGCATTAATCCGTCAACTAGAAGCCGAAGCTTTATATTTACGTGTGTAATTAGCTATAAGGACTTGAGAGAAAGGGGTGAAGATTCTTCACCCTTTATCTATTTCGGGATTAAGACTAATATCCTCACTTCTCTTAACTCTTTTCTCGCTAAAGGCTAGGTAGTATACTCGGCATTGATTTTGACGTAATCGTAGCTGAGATCGCAACCCCAGGCGATACCGGAGCCGGAACCGTTACCGATACAGACCGATAGTAATACGGTATCGTCTTTTAGATATGCACCGCTCGCAGCCTGTCGGAGATAATTACTAGCGGCGGAGCGATCGAAACTCAGGGGTTGACCATTCTCCATCATCAGGAAATCACCCAATTTAATCCGCAGATTTTCCTGATGGAAGGAAACACCGGCACGTCCGGCGGCGGCGGCTATCCTACCCCAGTTAGGATCGCGCCCGAAGATAGCCGATTTAACTAAAGATGAGCCGGCGATGGTGCGGGCGATTTTGCGGGCGGAGTCGTCATCGGCTGCCCCGCTCACCTGTACTTCTACTAAACAGGTAGCCCCTTCACCATCTCGGGCGATCGCTTTGGCTAAATACTGACATACGGCGGTCAACATCGCTTCTAATTCCTGAGCCTCCTTTCCCATCTCCATGATAGCCGTAGTGCGCGATTGACCGTTAGCGAGAGCAAACAGGCTATCGTTAGTGCTGGTGTCTCCATCTACGGTAATTTGATTGAAGCTTTTATTGGCAGCGCGGGATAGCATTTGTTGCCAGAGGGGAGTAGATACGGCTGCGTCGCAGGTGACGAAGGCGAGCATGGTAGCCATATTGGGGTGAATCATCCCGGAACCTTTGGCCATGCCGCCGATGCGTACCGGGCGGCCGTCGATGACGGTTTCCAAGGCGATCGTTTTTGGCACTAAATCGGTGGTCATGATCGACCGGGCGGCGCTATCGCCACCATTTTCGCTCAGAGCGGCTACAATTTGGGGAATTCCGGCTTTCAGCGCATCCATGCGGATTCTCTGTCCGATCACTCCCGTGGAGGCGAGTAAGATGGAATCGGGGAGGATGTTTAGGGCTTGGGCGAGAGCCTGGGCGCTTTCTAAAGCGTCCTGCCAACCTAGTTCACCCGTTGCAGCGTTAGCTTGACCGGCGTTGCAGAGTATGGCCCGGGCGCTGGCTTTATTTTGTAGGCGTTGACGACAATAATCGACGCAGGCGGCCCTTACCTCGCTAGTGGTGAATACGCCGGCGGCGATCGCTTCTGTATCTGAGACAATGAGGGCTAAGTCCGGCGCACCGGATGGTTTGAGTCCTGCGGTGATTCCCGCTGCTTTAAATCCTTTGGGGGCGGTAACGCCGCCGCTAATTTCCTGCCAATCTGCCATTGTTTCTCGCTATGTGAGCTAATCGACAATTGATTATAGCAAGTTGGTCTGAAAGGACGAACTTGGAAAAACAAAAATTAAGCTAAATTTAATGTATGTATTGGTTAGCTGACAATGGAAAGAGGTTTATTGTGGCTCCCTCTGTTAATCCTGTTTATTGGATTGGCCTGGAGCGGTTGGAATGAGTATCAGAAGGTGGAAGCTTATCGGGCTTGGGCTGAGGGGTTCGATCGGGCTAAGTACGATATTTACTCGGTACTGGGCCAGAAAGGCGATTCGATTACTTGGGGAAAACCGACTCGGAAGGGGCCGGTAGAATTGCAGACCTTTTCTTTAAAGGATGTGGCGGAAATTCGTTTACTCGTGAATGGTAAAGCCGTCGATATATACTCACTACCGGCCAAGGGAAAAGCAGAGATAGAGTTTATTATGGGCGATAAAAGCCCCCGGGTTCCCTTTACCGAAATCGAGCTGGCAGCCCGATGGATAAAAGCTCTAAAAGAGGTGTAGAGGTATCCGTCACGCTCGGAACGACCAACATGTGTACAATATTACTATAAGCATTGAAACCCAAATAATTTACAGAGCGAGGAGGCGTGTTTAGTGCTGTCTTGCTACGATATAGCTAACTATTTCATCGACTTAGCAAATCAAACAGGCTCATTCATTAGTAACCTGAAACTTCAAAAACTGGTTTACTATGCTCAAGCTTGGCATTTAGCATTATATGATGAGCCTCTTTTTGAAGAAGACTTTCAAGCTTGGATACACGGCCCGGTAATTCCCTCTCTGTATCAAAAATACAAAAGTTTCGGCTGGCAACCTATTGACGAGGATGTTACCCCTCAACTACCCAATAATATTCGTGAGTTTCTTAACGAAGTTGCTGGAGAATACTTCGCCTGCGATGCCTACGAGTTAGAGCGGATGACTCATGCTGAAGGCCCTTGGAATTGGGCTAGGAAAAATTTACCCGCCGACACATCTTCTACTGAAGTAATCGAAAAAGATTGGATGAGGGAGTATTACGGAGCGCGTGTCCAAGAAGAAGATTAATAAGATTAAGCCGTCGAGAGCAAACAAATTAGGAATCGAACCAACTAAGCTGAATTCTCCTCAAGAAATCAGTTTTTCTTTTAAGTATTACGACAAGAATCATCCTAAATTTTCTTGCAAAGAACAATCTAACGCTTATTGGCTCAAGGTGATCGAACGGCTGAGCAAATTATCAACTATGTCACGTCGAGATCTAGAAACAAACCGTAGTAGCGCCATCAGATGTCATCCGATTGAATGGCACGAAACAACGGAGGAAAGTTTTGGATTACCTAATGAGGAGCAGCTAGTAGATACGCCCTATCAATTTTCCATCTCCTCGAATGAATATGGCAGAGTTCACGGATTTTTTATAGATGAAGTTTTTTATATCGTTTGGCTTGACCCGAATCATCTACTCTACTCCAGTAAAAAATAATATTCTCTATAGTCTTAATTGATAGCGCTTCTATCGCCTTAAGCTACAATAAAAAAGCCTTGTGAGCATACGAAGTGAATAAAAGTCATGGCTAACAATCGTCGAGTATCCCGCGTGTCCTCCCTGATCAAACGCGAAGTCAGTCAAATGTTACTCATGGACATCAAAGACGATCGAGTCGGTGCGGGTATGGTAAGTGTCACCGATGTGGACTTGTCTAACGATCTCCAACACGCGAGAATTTTTGTATCGATATACGGTACGGAGGAAGCAAAAGAAGAAACTATGCAAGGGTTAAAAGCTTCTGCGGGTTACGTGCGCCGGGAATTGGGCCAGAGAATCCGTCTCCGCCGGGTGCCGGAGGTGGTTTTCTTGGAAGATTCTTCGATCGAAAGGGGCGATCGGATGTTAAACTTACTCAACCAACTGCAAAGCAATCGCCCCGATGACGAAGAAGAATAATCCCTCTCTCAAGCAACAAATCGGACAGATGATCGTAGTTCGTACCACTGGACACCTCTTCGATCATCAAATTCGTTACCCCCAATGGGAAGCGGATAATTCTACCCTACAGAGTTGGTTGGGGACGCTCAATCTCGGTGGTGTCATCCTTTTAGGTGGTAGCGCTGCCGAGATAGCCTATCGCACCCGACAGTTACAAAGTTGGTCATCTAATCCCCTACTATTCTGCGCCGATATTGAAGAGGGCACGGGGCAACGCTTCGCCGGCGCTACCTTCTTCCCCCCGCCGATGTCTTTAGGAGAGATAGCCAGAAAATCATTGACAAAAGCGGAAGAATATGCTTACAAAATGGGAGCGATTACGGCGAAAGAAGCCCTGAGTATGGGGATAAATTGGATATTAGGGCCGATCGCAGACGTTAATAATAATCCCTTCAATCCCGTCATCAATATTCGCGCCTTCAGCGAAGATAGTAACATAGTCAGTCATCTCGTCAGGGCTTTTATCGCCGGTGCCCATTCTTATCCGGTACTCACCACGGCCAAACACTTCCCCGGTCACGGCGATACTAGTACCGATTCTCATCTAGATTTACCCGAAATAACTCACGATGGCGAGCGTTTAGAAACTATCGAATTACCCCCCTTTCAAGAGGCGATTAAGGCTGGTGTAGATGCGGTGATGACAGCACATCTGAAAATCCCCGCTTGGGATAGCGAAAACCCCGCTACTCTATCCCCCTCGATCTTAACCGGACAATTACGGGAGAAGATGGGCTTCGGCGGTTTGATCGTCACTGATGCTCTAATTATGGGAGGAGTAAGTAACTACGCTTCACCCGCAGAAATAGCCGTTAAAGCCGTTCTCGCCGGTGCCGATATATTATTAATGCCCCACGATCCTATAGTAGCGATCGAATCCATCTATGAATCGGTACAAAGGGGTTTAATCACTACCGAGCGGATTGAGTCTTCCTATGCCCGTATATCCCGGGCGAAAGAGAAACTATGTTTTGATAGCAACCCCTGTTTATCGGAAGAAGTAGGAGGGGAACAGGCATCCGCTACCGTCAGGGATATTATCCGGGAGTCTCTACGGGTAGGAGGTGAATTATCCCTACCGACCGTAGAAAAAGGAAGAAATATAATTGTTGTCGATGACTTACTCAATTGTGATTTTCTCGATCGCACTTCCCCCGCTGTCACCATGCCGTCCGGGAAAGGTTATGAATTACAATTGGTCGATCGTCGTACCCTCCCTCTGTTAACACCTTCATCGCTGCCGACTCTGTTACAAGTATTCATTCGAGGGAATCCTTTCCGGGGTAGCGCGGGGTTAACTCCTGAGCTACAGGGAGTATATAAAGATTTATTGGCTTCCGGATCTATTAAGGGAGCGATCGTTTATGGTAGTCCGTATATAGCGGAGTGGTTTAGAACTCAGCTATCTCCTGGATTACCCTGGGTGTTTTCCTACGCTCAAATTAACATAGCCCAACAGATAGCTTTAGAAAGTCTCTTCGGGGCTTCTCAAGATGAAGTGGGGGTTAAGGATGTTTTTGTCTAAAAAGACTTGACAAAATCCCGAGGTAAATTGTTATTATATATAAGGCAAACGCGATGGGGCGTAGCCAAGCGGTAAGGCAGCGGGTTTTGGTCCCGCCATTTCCTAGGTTCGAATCCTAGCGCCCCAGTTTTAACAAAGATTACATATCGACGTACTCAGGAATCAGCTCGATAAGTGTTTCCATTGGTATAGCCCAACTTAACTGACTCATCTGGCTTTGTTCTTGCCTACCCGCCTGGGTGCCGTCTTCAAAGGTGTAGGGATTACCCCAGAGAGGATACTTGTGAATACCGTTGATTCCGATTACCTCGCTTCGATCGTTCAATAGAGGCCCGCCGCTCATACCCTTTTTGATACTTGCTGTGAAACCAAGCCGATAACCTCCAGCAAAAGGTTTATCAGTGATGGTTTCTATCTCCCCCTCCTGCAGAAATAACTCTCCTGTTTCTGCGGGAAACCCCACCGCCCAGACTTTTTCTGTCGTCTCGATTACCGAAGAAATGTTAGCCGTTGTATAGATGCGAGAACTATCGAAACGTAACAGACCTAAATCATAACCTTTTAAAAAAGGAGTGGGGATTACTTGGGCCAGATGAACTTGATTATCTAAAGTTTTAATACTGTAGTTCTGTTTCTCTCGACCGAAGATTAAAACATGATGATTGGTAACTACGGTGTAAGTGTTGCCCCGGTGGGCGATAATAATCCCCGAGCCGGATGTAGAACCAGAGATAACTTTCACCGTCATGGAAGTATCTACCCCCTCGATTTGAGATTGTTCAAGAGGGTGATGATAGGAGTCGGCAATACCCGAATTTCTCAGAGCGGAATTCCCCCAAGATAATCCGGTAGTTATAAGACAAACTAAAAAGCCAGTAAGGGAGAGAGTAATCAGCCTCTTTGTTTTCATCCACCGATTACCAGGCACGGCCATTAGATGCGGGAGGCGAAGACGTGTTATTAGAACCCGGTATCATACCGGGAATATTATTTCTGATTTTCGCCTGACTGCGGTTATTTCTAATCAGCTCATTGACATCGAGGGAAACGGTGCCATCGGCATTCTTTCTCAGAGAACTAGAGGAATCGATCGAACCGGTATTACCCGCGCCGAATTGACTCGAAGGACCAGCTGCGCCAGAGCGATTGGCTTCTATTTCCGCGAGAACTTGATTGGCATTTTGATCCGGCTTCAGGGTGATGAGTACGTTATTGCCTTTAGAGTTACATTCGGAGCCGGCACAGAGGACGGGTAATTTATTAACTTTGCCGCTGGTGATATAGTCTAGCTCACCTCTGGCGTAAAATCTATTCATCCGTTGCGATACGTCGCGGCATCTTCGCATCGGTGTATAGGGTGCTTTAAAGTATTTGGAAGTCCATTGAAATACGGGGATGTCTCCGTCAGGAGTTCGGGCGTAAGTAATGGGAATATTGTTGGCATCTACGCTACAAGTAAAGGCAACATTTTGGGCACGAAGGGGAGCGGAGGGGAGGAAAGAAAAACCCATACTTGTAAGGGCTACAGTTAAAGGCAAAAAAATTTTATTGATGGCCATATATTTAGAGTATTTTTTGTTTATTTTGAGAGCATATCTCCCAGAATGACTTTTATTATATTAATAGGAGAAAAGTATTGACAAGACAGTGTTTTTTCAGAAGTATGTCAATGCCGAAATTAAAAATATAAATGGAATTAAATGGAAAGTTTTTCTATTTATTTTAGTAGTGAGGAGTGAGAAATGAGAAATGAGAAATAATGAGAGTAGGTAATGATTGCTCACCTCTCACTTCTCGGCTCTCACCTCTTGCTATTACAGTACGCCTAAACGGGCTAAACCTAAGATAGCACCGGCACCGAGTATATGACCGAAGCTAGTCGTCCCTAACAGCGCTCCCAACCCCATGCCACCGAACAAGGAAGGAGAGGGTAAGCCAGGGCCTTTATTCTGTTGTTGGATGGTTGCTTTACCGAAAGCGATCGCCAGTATATTAGCGATAACCATAACGACTGCGACTTTAGGACTCCATTCAACAGAGGCGGGAACTTGTGCGACGGCGAGTAATAAACTGGTATACATTGATTCTGTTCTCCTAAGACTTATTTTAAGTTATTTATCTTAAATGTTCTTAACAGCTTTGCTCACACCGCTTCGCAATACTTAACCTTGTACCAATTGGGTATTTTTTTGTTAAGATGGTACTCAATGCGGGTGTAGTTCAGTGGTAGAACGTCACCTTCCCAAGGTGAATGTCGTGGGTTCGAGTCCCATCTCCCGCTTAG
>CAZUVR010000041.1:0-36708 GCA_964623815.1 uncultured bacterium
GATAAATATCCGCAACAGGAGTGAGTGAAAGCCGTCCTAATTCGTAATAATATCTCTATGGCACAAAAACGGCCATAGTGATCGGACATAAAATATAACCTTGTAGTAGACAAAGCCATTGAAACCGCGATCGCAAATCTTTAACCCATGCAAATCACACCTAACTTAAATCCAGAAATTGTAGAAACATTGACAAGCTGTAAGCGGGTGCTGAGCGATTATTATGGCGATCGCCTACAATTGGTCATTCTCTTTGGTTCGGCGGCGCGTCAAACCCTGAAGCCGAACAGCGATCTAGATTTACTCGTCGTACTCAAGCCCCCATTTGACTATTTTCAAGAACTTCGTAACTTGGTAGATATTCTTTACCCCCTGCAACTAGAGGCGAGTCACTGGATTTCGGCAAAGGCCGCCAGCGAACAAGAGTTTATAGGGGGCGCTACTCAGCTTTATCGCAACATCGAGAGAGAGGGGATAAAACTATGAGTTCTACAGACGAAATTACCGCCAATCTAGAACGGGCAAATTCAGCCCTACAAGCTGCAAAGCTTCTTTTATCTTCAGGGTTTCCTAATGATGCCGCTTCACGAGCTTACTATAGTGCTTTTCATGCGGCTACCGCCCTATTGCTTTTTAAAGGATTAAGCTTTGGCAGTCATGCCGGCATTCTCAGGGCAGTAAGCCTGAACTTCGTCAAAACTGGTGAACTACCTAGAAACTACGGTCGTACTCTCAACTGGTTAGCGGAGTTGCGTCAAGTAGCCGATTATGGTGAACTGCGTAACGTGTCCGTAACCGATGCCGATCAAGCGATCGCATCAGCAGAGGAGTTTTTACAACAAGTTCGCCAAATCCTCACCCCATAAACGCTAAACCATTTGTTTTTACTCCTCCGAACCCCGACTACAATAAATTTTCCCGCTCCCGAATCGCTAAAGCGTGAGCCGGGAAACCCTCGTAATCGGCAAGCGTTTGGGTTGTCTCCTTCAGAGCCGCAAAACCTTCGGGAGTTACATAAGCTATGGTAGAGCGCTTGAGGAAATCGTACACCGACACCGCCGAATAGGAGCGGGCGAAACCGCCGGTAGGTAAAACCGCGTTGATTCCTATCGCGTAGGTAGCCATAGACGAGGGCGTGTGAGTACCTAATAGAATCTCCCCTGCATTTTTAATCTTACCCATAACCGCGATCGGATCTTTAACCAATACCTGTAAATGCTCAGGGGCGTAATCGTTGATAAAAGCGATCGATTCTTCTAAACTATCGGTGAGGATAATTCCCCCATAGGATGCCAATCCCGCCTCGCAATATTCCCGCCGCCAGTCGGGTAACTTCTGTAAATACTCCTTACTCCAATGACTCGCTTCTAGGGCCACTTTCTCGCTGTGAGTCACTAGTAAAGCCGCCGAATCCGCTCCATGTTCGGCCTCGATCAATAAATCTAAACCTGCTAATCTAGGATCGGTGAATTCATCCGCTAACACGATAGATTCACTCGGCCCTGCCGGTAAACCCACATCTACGGTGCCGAATAATAATCGTTTCGCCGCTGCACCGTAAACGCTACAGGGGCCGATAACCTTATCCACTCTCGGGATACTTTCGGTGCCGAGGGCTAAACCAGCGATCGCCTGTACTCCACCCAGTTTATACACTTCCGTCACACCTGCCATCTCTGCGGCTACTAGAGAAGCCGGTTCAACTTTACCCTCTTTATCTGGAGGGGTACAAACTACTACTCTTTCCACTCCGGCGACGACGGCAGGAATAGCCAACATTAACATCATCGAGGGAAAAGCTCCCCTACCCCGAGGCACATATAAACCCACCTTGGGAATAGGAGTGATTTTATCCCCAGCGAATACCCCAGGGTTAATTTCCGCCCATTGTATCTCTTCCGGCATCTGCCGTCGATGCACTTCTAAAATGTTGCGGTACGATTGTTCGATAGCCGTTTTCAATTCTGGCTCGATTAACCGGTGGGCTTCCTCGAATTCGGCTGGCGTGACTTTAAGGCTTTCTATAGTGGCGGATGGATAGTCAAAACGTCTGACGAATTCTAATACAGCCGCGTCTTTTTCCGCCCTGATTTTATCGATGACGGATTGGGCTATTTTCGTCGCTTCATCGATATTGGATTCCGATCGTCTTTTTAGTGTAGCGATTTCTTCGTAGCTCAGTTGCGATAACTTTAATATTCTAGTCACTGTTCCTCTCTTTTCTCTCTTCTCTTTCTCACTACTCCTATGTATTGTCTCTCAAAATCAAGTCCATTGACGGAAGAAGGTGTTATCTTCCCATGCCGAGGCGGTGAGTCGTTCGATTTCCCGCAACTCGGAAGCGGAGAGAGGTTGAAAAGCTTTCGCTACTTCTACATTCGATTTAAGCTGCTCTACCGACTCGGCAGCGATAATACAACAGTGTACGCGATCGAGCGATAGCACATACCCCATCGCCTGGCTCATATCTTGTAACACGCCAGGTTTAAAGATACGCCCGTAAGCGGGGATTTTCATCCCTATCACCCCCACGTTTAATCTTTTTGCCACCGGTAAAACTTTTGTACTGAATGGGCGGGGATGATGAATATCAGCCGCATTAACGGCTATCAATGTTGTATCGAAAGGATAACGATTTAAACCCTCGACGATAACATCCGGCTCGTGATGTCCTGTGATGCCAGAAAACTTGACAATTTTCTGCTCTTGTGCTTCTTGTAAAGCTTTAACCGCCCCGTCGGATGCAAAAATACGATCCAACTCATCGTTAAAGGAGACATGATGAAATTGCCAGAGGTCGAGATAATCGGTGTTGAGGCGTTTCAAAGACCTTTCTAAATCCCGCCAGGCTCCATCCCTATCCCTAAAAGCCGTCTTAGAGGCTAAAAATACCTGCTCTCGGTAACGGGGTAACACTTTCCCGAGATAACCTTCAGAGGGGCCGTAACTAGAGGCGGTATCGAAATAGCGGATACCCGACTCGAAAGCCGTCTCAATCAATTCGATCGATTCTCTTTCTTTGCCTTCATAAGATAGGGGTGTCTTGCCAGCACCGCCCAAACCGAAAATAGGGACTTCTACCCCTGTTTTACCGAGAATAGTTCGAGGCATGAATTGAGTAGATGGGGGTTGGCTATCAACCTTTTCGCTCTGTACAAGTTTACCGCTCAAAACTGCCCCGGTCGCCGCTAACGCTCCTATCAGTAGGTTACGTCTTCCAGTTTTTATCATAAAAATAATCTTGAAATATTTTTAATTTTTTACTATATTTAATTGTATTACGACATTTTATTAATAGTTAATAGTCTTATGGTATGAGTTATTTCTAGTCACCAGACTCATCAAAATAGCTCATTATTGACCAAAAACATAACTATCAGTTATGTAACCTATAGATGATTTTAAATATTTAAAATCTATTTTATAATATTAAGATTAATGGGCAAGGTAATCGATTGTAGCCAATTCAGTATCTAATTAAAGAGAAGCACACTCATAATTTATTATTTAGGGATTATGATCACTCGCAAAGAGTTAGAGAAATTACAATCGTTACATCAAATTCCTGCCCTGTCGATTTTATTGCCCACCCACCGCACCTCGCCGGACAATAAACAAGACCCCATAGTGGTAAAGAATTTAGTAGATGAAGCGAAACAGCGGTTATTAGAGGAATTCGGTAAACGCGAGATCGATCCCGTTTTTAATAAACTAGATGCTCTGGTAGAGCAGATAGATTATCGCTACACTCTCGATGGTTTAGGGCTATACGTAGGCCCGGATTTCGCCAAATCCTATAATCTCGCCTTTAGCCTACCGGCGCGAGTCGTCATCGATAAAACTTTCGCCACTAGAGATTTAGTATACGGGCTACACCGGGAACAATCTTACTGGGTGATATTATTGAGTCAAGGTTCTACGCGACTGCTCGCAGGTACGGGAGAAACTTTAGAAGAGATAGAAGATGGCACCTTCCCGATACAAATGACGGGCCCTGGTGCGACTTCCCCGATTCCTTTCGATGCGGATACGAGTTATTTAGACGATCGAATCCGGAGATTTTTCCAGAGGGTAGACGATGCCCTGGCCGAATATATCGGCACCGATTCCACCTCTTTGATAGTCGGCGGGGTAGTTCGTCAAATCTCCTTCTTTCAGGAGGTATCTAGGTATAATTCCGCCATCGTGGGAACCATAACGGGTAACTACGACAGGGTAGCAGCTCACGATATTGTCCCTGAAGTCTTGCCTATCATGCACGTTGCCCGGCAGAGACAAAGAGAAGAGGCACTACAAGAGTTAGAAGCTGCGGTTAGCGCTCAGAGGGTAGTTTCTACCGTCGGCGAAGCCTGGAGATTAGCTAATGAAGGTAGGGGTAAACTGCTCCTAGTAGAAAAAAACTACCACGTACCCGCAGTTCTAGACGAAAACGGTAACTTAAATCTCGTGGACGAGGTAGGGGGCACCGAAGTAATCGATGATGCTGTCGATGAAGTTATCGAAGCGGTGTTAGCCAAAGGAGGCGAGGTATTGATGGTGGATGACGGTTCTCTTACCGCCCACGAAGGCATCGCTTTAATCCTACGTTATTAATCTCTTGGAGGGAGTTCGGGGCTAGGGATTAGGAATTAGAAATTAGGGATTAGGGATAGATATTTCTTCTCCCAACTCCCAACTCCCGACTCCCAATTCCCTAAACTAAACTTTTGCTTCTAAAGATTTCAGGTACTCGGTATTTACCCCGGACTCCCTAACTAAAGCTATTTTCCCAGTACGCGCTACTTCGCGGACACCGAATTTATTTAACATCTGCATTAAAGCTACCATTTTCCCAGGGTCGCCCACCACTTCTATAGTCAAGGTTTCCTCGGAAATATCTACGATGCGGGCGCGGAAAACTTGAGCTAACTCGATTACTTCGGCGCGGGATGATGCGGTAGCGTTGACTTTGATTAACATCAATTCCCTTTCAACGCAGGGGGTTTGAGTTATATCCTGAACCTTTAAAACGTTGATCAGTTTATATAGTTGTTTGGTCAACTGTTCGATCGTATCTTTATCGCCCGGTACGACCATCGTAATCCGGGATACCCCCAATTGTTCCGCCGGCCCCACCGCCAAACTCTCGATGTTGAAACCGCGACGGGCAAACAAACCCGCGATACGGCTCAAAACGCCCGATTCATCTTCTACTAAAACAGATAATGTATGTTTCATCGCCTCATCTCACGGCAGTATTATTCTTCTTATTTACAGCATAACGCCGATCGCTATTCCTAACACCACCATACCTATACCGAACACCCAAGACCAGAATCGAGGGTAACTTTTAATCTCGGTAGTTCGATAATTAATGTTGGTTAAATCTAACCACCCCATCATACTACGGCGAAACCATCCCTCGACCCTTACCGGTTGCCCGATCAGTTTCTCTACCTGTTTCCACCCGAAGAAGAAATTACCCAAAGGGCCAAAACGGGAGCTATAACGGGTAAATATCATACCCTTGGGATCTTTTAACATCAGATCTGAACCGAAGCGGTATCCCGCGTCACCCCTACCGATCAAGTCTCCTGTTAATCTAACTGCAACACCCCGTAAGGGACTCGCATAAGGATCGCTCATCAAGGTTAAAATGTCGGTTTTTTGGGAGTTACTCAAACCAGGAAACATAACGGATGTTTTCACCAGACTCCCCACGCCCAAACCTATAAAAATTGCGGCGATAAATGGGGTAACGCCACTCTTCAACAGGAATAAACCCACTATAACACCGATGCTCAGACCTAAAAGCGGAGCGTTAAATAAAAGGGCATCGAGGATGAAATTCCCGTACAGTTTACTTTTATCCAAAGTTTTACCGTAGGCGACTATCTGGGCCATATTGAATTCGCCCGCGATTCCTATTTTCTCGGCGTAGGTAGTCAGGGCCCTGACTCTTTTTCCTGTCAGTGGATGGGTGGAAGTTAATTCTATCCACCAAGCCCAAGGATTAAATAAGTCCCAGAGGAATACTCTGCCGACATGATGAGGTACTTTAGCGACGCTGTAGGTGATTCCCGTATTGAGAGCCGCTTTCGGATCGTAAATACCTAAAGCTCTCGTGCTTTCTAAAAGGTGACTCGGTTGATTATCTTTCTGTCCTTCTTCTACCAATCCATAGGCGATTTTAACTAAAGCCCTTGCCAGGCCGTTAGGGTTGCCCGTCACTTCCGAGGCGAAATGATCGGCAAAATATTCTCTGGTACGCGATAGATATAGAGTTAGGTAAGTACCGAGAAAATAGAAGATATAGGCTGCCACGCTGGCTGCTTTAATCGCCCCCGTGATCTTATTGTCTTCACTAGTATTTCTGATCGCATTGCGAGTGTAGAGGTAAACCAAGTACATCACTTGTACCAATGTACTCGCTAAGGTCATGAGGGCAAAATCCCAATGTACTATGTGACCTAATTCGTGAGCGTAAACGGTAGCAACTTCGTCATCATCTAAATAGGTAAATAATCCTTGACTGACTACTAGCCTGGCAGTATTCGGTAAAGAGCCATAGGTGAAGGCTGTGGGATTTTGATCGTCGATGATTCCGAGTCTGGGGGTTTGAATTTTTTTCTCGGTGCAAACTTGCTCGATGACTCTGGCTGCTTCTGGACTCGATCGCCTGATCTCCCCTAAACTCACCCAACGGGTTTTGTAAAACCATTTTTGCGTTATGTCCATGATTAAGGGTGAGCCGAAAAACATCAGGGCATTGAGCAATAAGGTAAGATTGAGGGCGATGATCAATCCTAAAGTGGGGTTTTTTGCGCCGACGATGAAAAATAAACCGAAGCAGAGCGCCCCCACCATGCCCAGTAGTAAGGTCACGGTGACGGCGGAGGCGATGAAGAGGTTGCGGCCTAAGTTGGCCGCTGGCAGTTTGATCCCGATTTGGGCGGCCCTTCCAGCTTTTATATCGAGTCGGTGGATGTTATTATTATCGACTTTCTTATAAGTTTTCTCTTCTGTACCGAGAAGGGTGAGAAATCCTTGCGCCCAGTTTTTCACTTCTGGGTTAGGATGTTCTTGAAAAGCTAATGCGATCGCTTTGGCCTTGTCTCTCTGGTTATCCCCTCGGTAAGCCCTAGCTAAAGCCATGTGCCCGTGTAGATAGGGTAGGGAATTTTTATCGGTGGCTTCCTGACAAAAAGCTTTCAATAACCGTATCGCTTCTGCATAGTTCTGCTCTTGCAAGGCTATCAGTCCGGCTTCCAGCTTTTTCGGGATTTCGGGGATCATAAAGATCGCTCCTCGTAACGAATTATTTTTAAGGTTTCTATATATATATGTACCCAAATTATAGCTTACTACTCTCTACTCCCTACTATGTAAAAGGAAGAAACAGTAAGGAACATAATACAAGATTCAGTTTTTTCATGTTTTACTTCTGTCCAAACCTTAACTAAAATTAAAATAGATGAAAATTAAATCATGAGCAAAAAGCAGATTACACTCCACGAAAATTTACCCCTTATCGAAGTTGCTAATCCTCTCTTACTCGATACACTGCTCTCAGATAAGCGAACCGCCCACCTGATTCTCAAACGCTTAGATGAACGAGTGGCGATCGTTGTACCCGGACAATTTGAGATATTACTCGCCCGCTTAAAAAAGCTAGGACACTTACCCAAAATTATCTCTGTTCAACATGATTGACAAAGCGCTTCAGTTCCCCCCCTATCTCCAACAAGCAAATGTCGAACACTTAAAAAAAGCGGCTCGACTGTGGGGAGGAGACTATAAATATCGAAAAGCCGACTGTATAACCCTGATCAGTAAAGGATTAGCCAATCCAGCAAAAGTCAGGCAAGTCATCGCTAATTTAGAACCCTACGAACGTATAGCTCTAGCTATTACTAAACGGATGGGAGGAATTATCGGCATCAAAGCGCTTGGTTTAGCATTGAGAGCAAGTGGTGTATCTATCCCTGTCTCACCCTATCACGATCAACTCAAAGAAGTTGTCCGTCCTTTAGTCGAAAAAGGCTTGTTTCTTTGTAATAGTACCTGGGGTTTATTCTCCCTTGATGGTTACGGAGGAGATGAGGTTTTTAGCGACTATCGTTTATTAGAAGAGGTTGAAGAGTTTCAATGTCAACCTTTAAGCCCCCTTGCCGCCCCATCTCCTCCCGCCTCAATCATCCGTCAAGGAGCCGTGGTTTCTCTAGAATTAATCGGCATCTTACAGGCGATCGAAAATATAGGAGGATTGAACCTGACTAAATCCCGCACAATCCGAGTTAATGACCTGCGAAAATTGAGTAAGTCGCTCAAATGGCAACATGAAAAAATAACGATCGATGGCTTAGAATTTCCCGATCCATCAAGCGCCTTCGTAAGTACTTTATGTCACGCAGATTGGTTAATTCTAGAAGACGAGGAGCGTTTAGTCTTAAACTCCTCGATCGAAGAATTCGCTAACCTCTCTTACTCACAACAAATAAATCCGTTGTTATGGGGTTTTCAGAAAGTAGAAGACTGGCAGGAAGGACTATTTAGTTCTTGGGTTAACCAGGAAAACTATGCTAATATGCGCGTAGCATTGTTGTTAGTTTTAAAATCTCTCCCCGTAGAAAGCGATAATTTTTGGACGCTCGATGAATTAGACCGGATTTTGTACGATCGTATCGGTAGATATTTCTCCTTGCACGGTGGCTCGCGCTATCGATTTACATCTGTGGGAAAAAATCCCGAACAAGACCACAAACAGAAAGCTCAATTAGAACAAAAGCAACGCCAGGAATGGCTAAAAACTGAGCGACCTTGGCTAGAACGAGCCTTAACAACTTGGCTATATTTTTTAGGAATAGTTGAAATAGGTTTAAAGTCGGGAAAACCCGTCAGTTTTCGCTTAACTCCATTAGGAAAACAAGTACTACATTCTCAATTAACCAGTGAAGTTTTAGATGATTTCATTACTTCACAACCTGCCTGGTTAGTTCAACCAAATTTTGAAATAGTAGTTTACTTAAACGCTACCAATTCTCAACAATTAGCTTTTTTAGAACGCCACGCTCAAAGAGTTAAAATAGAAGCTCATGTTGCCATCTATCAATTAAACCGTGAATCAGTTTATCAGGCCTTAGAAAAAGGTTCCTCTTTAGAGAACTTATTAGAACAATTGCAAGCGGGATCTTCTGTTCCTCTGCCCCAAAATGTAGCGATCGATATACGCTCCTGGGGACAATTAAGGGAAGAGATCAGTCTGTATCAGCAGGCTCAGTTATTAGAATTTCCCGACGCTCAAGCTCGTCAAGAAGTATTAGCTAAGGGAAGAGTTAAAGGGGAGTGTCTGGGCGATCGCTTTTTATTACTAGCAGAAGCAGTAACCCTTCCTAAAACTTTAGTGCAACAAAGAATTGACTACGGGAAAAAGTTACCGCCCTGTTTATCGGTGACAGAACAAGGAAAAATTCAATTAACTACAACTCCGGATTTTCTCTTACCAGACTACTTAGATAAGTGGGCGGAACGTCAATCAGAAAAGACTTGGCAGTTAACACCCGAATCGATCAAAAAAGTTATTCAAGCGGGGGGAATAATCAATGAACTTCTTTCCCTACTTGAAGACCGATCAACCCATTCAACCCCGAAATATTTAGCCTTAGCCTTAAAAGGTTGGGCGGGCAAGTTTAAAAAAGTTGAGTTAGCTAACGTTGTAGTGTTACACTGCCCGGATGCTGAAGTTTTTGAATTAATCGCTGACCATTCTAATTTTAAAAATTATTGGTTAGGTAAATTAGCTAATGGGATTTTTTTAGTAGATCAAAGTCAAGTAAAAGCGGTAAAAACCAAGTTAGCCCAACTAGGAATAGGGATTTCTGAAGATTTAAAAATCGATAAATAAAAACCTCTTGTTCCTTAATCTAAAATCTCAATTTGATACCCATATCCCTGCTCGGTTAAAAATAGCTGTCGGTGACGGGCAAAATCTTCCTCACAAGTTCGTAGGGTAACTAAAGTATAAAATCGTGCGGTTCTGCCATCTGATTTAGGGCGTAAAATTCGCCCCAATCTTTGTGCTTCTTCTTGACGGGAGCCATATTTTCCCGACACTTGAATTAACACATCAGCATCCGGTAAATCCAGGGCGAAATTGCCCACCCTTGATAACACTAAGCCCCCTAATTCGCCCTCGCGGAATTTTTGATATAATTCTTCGCGTTTCTTTTGAGAAGTTTGACCAGTAATCAAGGGGAAATTAGTAACCTTAGCTAATAACTTAAGCTGATCTAGATACTCTCCTATAATCAAAATTTTGTGTCCCGCTTCTTGTTGAATTAATTGCTGTACTACCTCGACTTTACGGGGATTTTCCGCAGCGATGCGGAATTGATAGCGCTGAGGGGCAACCGCATATTCCATCTGTTGTGCCGCATCTTGAGGAATGCGGATTTCCTTACAAATCGCCGTTGCGATAAACCCTTGAGATTCTAATTCCCGCCAGGGCACATCGTAGCGTTTGGGGCCGATCAAAGCAAAAACATCGCTTTCTCTTCCATCTTCCCTAATCAGAGTTGCCGTTAGTCCTAAACGTCTTCTCGCTTGCAGTTCGGCGGTAATGCGGAAAACGGGAGCCGGAAGCAGGTGAACCTCATCATATATGATCAATCCCCAGGATTGCGCTTGAAATAGGGAAAAATGGGGAAAGTCACCGTCTTTATGGTGTCGATAGGTGAGAATTTGATAGGTAGCGAGGGTAACGGGGCCGGTGGCTTTCCTTTCCCCAGAATATTCAGCGATCGCATCTTCGCTCAAGTCAGTCTTATCGAGTAATTCCCTGCGCCATTGCCGTACCGAAGTCAGGCTAGTGGTGAGTATAAGTGTATTTTCTTGTACCTGTGCCATCGCCGCCATACCTACGATCGTTTTCCCTGCCCCGCAAGGAAGGCAAATCACCCCGCTACCCCCTTGAACTTGTCCTGACTGATAGAAGGACTCAGCCGCCTCTTTTTGATAATGACGTAAGATGAAAGGAGTGCCGCTGTTAGCGACGGAACGCAGTTTAAGGGGTAAAGTATCCCCGCTAGTGTATCCCGCTAAGTCTTGAGCAGGGTAGCCAACTTCTACTAGGGCTTTTTTGAGCAGCCCCCGAAACCCTGTATTAACTTGGAAAGAGAGGGGAGAAAGGCGTTTTTCTAATAAAGGGGCGACAGCTTCTTCACGGCGCAATAGTTCCGCCAGAGGTTCGTCAGCAACCATTAGTTGCAGAGAAAAGCCATCTTCGGAACGCAGGATTTGAGTAAGCCCGTAACGCCGCCCCAGAGCCTCAATTTCTTGGCTAACTGCTTCAGGAACTGGATATTTAGAGTTTGCAGTCAGGGCTTTGAGTATAGCCTCGATTTCTAAACCTGCCGCCCTTGCATTCCAGATACTCAGAGGAGTGAGACGATAAGTATGGATGTGTTCCGGGCTTTTAACCAGTTCGGCGAAAGGTGCGATCGCTTCTCGCGCCTCATCAGCTTTAGGGGAATGAACTTCTAGTAGAATGGTGCGATCGCTTTGAACGATCAGGGCATTTTCAGGATTGTAGGACATGATTATTAGCTCAATTAGGCTCTCTCCAAAAAACAATCTGTTGGCTGAGAGATTGTATTCTAGTTCCAGGATAATAAAAGGCTAGAATTCTTTCCGCACTCCAACCCAATCGAGCTAAATTATAAGAGCCGAACTGGCTCAACCCCACTCCATGACCGAAACCACCACCTACAAATCGGTATCCCTTCAACTTTTTCTTATCGTCATAGACTGGATCTATATAAAATAAGGTACTTCTTGGCGGCCCCAGGGCACTTCTCACCTCATTTTTATAAAGTTCCAACAAGCCGCGATCGGTTTGGATAGCCATTGTCAAAATTCTTCCCGAAGGCGAGCGTTTAGTTACTTCCATCGAGGTGATCTCTGTAAAATTAGCTAGGGGGTGTTTTTTCTTATCTAAATATTTCTTTAAATCTTTAGTTAATTCTTCTAAAGTTGCTGATTTATTCCACCTAAAAACTTTTCTCCCCGTCTCGTTAAACCCATTTTTTAAATTGATAAATTCCCTAAAAGTTGCTTCATCTTCTAGAGATTGTTTATCCAAATCCCAAACATTTTTAGGAGAGTCTACTACAGCTTTTAAATAAGGTCTTTCTTCGCCATCCCAGACATCGCTAAATAGGGCGGTAACTCCTCCAGTAGTAGAAGAATAGAGAGCATCGACCAATTCATTCTGATAGGTTAAAACCTGTCCTCGGGTGGCTTTGATAGCTCGATCGGCGGCGGGAGAAGTTTCTAATAATCCATAATAAACCTGACAGTGAGTATCGGCGCACAATTGATAATCATCAGCTTGAAAACGCCTGAGATTTCTCAGGGCATAGGTACGGGCGATGATTGTCTGCGCCCGGGTAGCGCTTTCGGGGGCATCTCTACCGATTTCGTGAGGGACTACACCCCGCAGATAAGTTTCTAAAAATACGTTATTTACTAGAGTAAAAGTTCCATACGCATTAGCCTGTAACTGTAAACTTCCCGGATATAAACGTAAGGGTTGTTTATTTTCCGTCACTCGTATCAATTCTTTTCTTGATTCGATTATTAAGCTCTGAGGATAATATTTAACCCCGTTAAGTAAGAAATAAACTAGAGGTTTTTCTGTCTGTATGGAAGAATCAATATAGGGTTGTGTATAACCTTTAGCCTTTAAACTTTCCAATAACCATCGCCGCACTAAAGGGCTTTGATACACATCTCTTTTCGCCCATACCTGCCAGCGTCCAGGTTGGGTTATTTCTACTTTTATACCGAGATTCCGCCATTTCTTAGCGCTATTTTCTGCTGTTTCAAAAGTAGCGTGATCGCTCAATACCACCCGTTCCTTAATTTCTGTTTTTTCTAAAGTTTTTTCGCCCACTTCTAATTTAATTTCGGGTGCTTTTAAGGTTTGAGTTTTCCCATTTTCATCCACCATCTGCACCACCAATACATCTCCCTTCGTACTTGATAGGGTTAATTGCTCCTTTTCATCGTCACCGAATCTTTGTACTACACCCACTTTTAAAAGTACATCCTGAGCAAAAGCGGCAGGAATTAAAATTAAACTGACGACAAAGGCGGTGGCGCTGGCGGTTAGGGTTTTTGCCGAAGTAATTTTTTTAACTTTTAACATGAGGGGGGAATTTTAAATAGGGCTTATTAAATCGTCTATCTAATAAATTATAGACACTGGGCGAGAGTTTGCCCCCGATTTGAGGGGGCACAGCTATAGACTAGGTTATGACCGTCGGGGTTTCCCTTAGAGTGTAATGGCGAATCTGTCCTATCTCTTCGGCTATATTAATCAGAGGTTCCAGAGCTTTTTGAGTTTCTAGGTCATGTTTGGAAGTATCCGGCTCGTAACTTTCCACATAAAGCCTCAAAGTAGCTCCTTTAGTACCAGTGCCGGAGAGACGATATATAATCCTCGAACCGTCTGTAAAACCGATACGGATGCCTTGCTTACCACTTACGCTACCGTCTACAGGGTCAGTATAACTGAAGTCATCGGCGTAAGCCACTTCATAATCACCGTATTTCTTGCCCTTGAGAGTACCCACTAGAGAACGTAATCGATCGATCATCTCATTAGCACTATCTGATGGCACTTCCTCGTAATCGTGGCGGGAATAATAATTTCTGCCGTACTCTTGCCAGTGTTGCCGTACTATCTCCTCTACGGATTCACCGCGCACCGCCAGGATATTGAGCCAGAATAACACCGCCCACAGTCCATCTTTTTCCCTGATATGATCCGAGCCAGTGCCGAAACTTTCCTCACCGCAGAGGGTAACTTTACCCGCATCCATCAGATTCCCGAAAAATTTCCAGCCCGTAGGTGTTTCGTAACAGGGTATGCCTAATTTAGATGCTACACGATCGGGCGCTTCACTAGTGGGCATCGATCGAGCCACGCCCGCCAATCCATCTTTATATCCGGGTACTAAATTGGCGTTAGCCGTCATCACCGCCAAACTATCGCTAGGAGTAACGAAGAAGTTACGGCCTAAAATCATATTCCTATCCCCATCCCCATCGGATGCCGCCCCGAAATCCGGGCCATCATCCTTAAACATGATCTCTACCAAGTCATGGGCGTAGACTAAATTAGGATCAGGATGACCGCCGCCGAAATCTTCTAAAGGTACGCCATTAAGTACGGTGCCTTTCGGTGCGCCCAAACGTTCCTCAAATAGAGCGATAGCATAAGGGCCTGTTACAGCGTGTAGGGAATCCATACACATCCTAAATTTCCCATTAGTAAGCAGGCCTCGGATTTTCTCGAAATCGAATATTGACTCCATCAACTTAATATAAGGAGCTACCGCGTCGATAACTTCCACATCCATCGTTCCCAATTTATAGGAACCAGGCCGTTCTAAGTTAATATCTCCAGCTTCTAAAATCTTATATTCGGTTATCTCTTTGGTTCTGGCATAGATAGCCTCGGTGATTTTTTCTGGGGCTGGGCCACCGTTAGTAATATTGTATTTAATCCCGAAGTCGGCGTTAGGGCCGCCAGGGTTATGACTCGCCGATAGGATAATCCCTCCGAAAGCCTCGTTTTCTCGAATGATACAGGATGCGGCTGGCGTGGACACAATGCCGTTAGTGCCTACTAAAATCTTGCCGATACCGTTTGCCGAAGCCATCTTGAGGATTATCTGTATCGCTTCCCGATTGTAATAACGCCCATCTCCCCCTAATACTAGAGTCTGACCTTCGATACCCTCTAAACTATCGAAAATCGCTTGTACGAAATTCTCTAGATAATGGGGTTGTTGAAACACCGGTACGGATTTCCTCAGCCCCGATGTTCCTGGCTTCTGATCGCTAAATGGCTTAGTTGCTATGGTTTTGACGGTCATAATCTTGCTCTTATAGATTAATGTCCTTATTAAACTACCAAATGGTTATTAAGGATTGACTATGACTGTGGGAGTCTGGTTTTAGGAGTTGGCAGGATTTAGAGCGCGTTTTCTGATGATGGTGGGTAAATGGGTTGACACTTCCCGATAACAAACCTCGGGTGTACAAAAGAAGACTTTATCTGTATGTTCGGCGATGAGAGAAAATGTTTTTATTCCTAGAACCGCACGAATTAATATATTAGCGTCTAAAACAATAGCTTTATCGGTTGGGTTCATCGAGCGCTCTATTTTCTCAACTCTTTAAAATCAGCTACGATGTCATCCTCTGTAATTTCTTTTTCGGCTAGTATATCACTGAGTTTAGTGACGGCTTGTCTTAAACTTTCTATGTCTTTTTTCTCTCGCTGTACCCCTGCAGGTATATAGTAACCGATCGTCTCCCCGTGAGATGTTAAGGCGAGAGGTTCTTGGTTTTCTTTTGTATATCTATACAGATTGGCTCTAAACTCTCGGATTCCTACTGATTTTATCGCTGACATAAACTCAAGAATTTGTGTACACATAAATACACTATAGCGTAAAAGCTTTGTATCTGGGGTTGGTTAACGCACTGAGTGATTAGGTATAAATGGTTGATGGAGAAAAAACGGTCACGGCTTTCGGACTATACCGGAGATGGCGTAGCACAACCGGCGAAGGCCTCTAATTAGTCAATGTCTGCCAAAAACCCAAATATTTCACGACTCCCTACCCCCGAATCCCCACTAGCGAATTATTAACTTTTGTAAATAATATACCGAGCAATCACTCAATAATTGTCCAGTTAATGTAACAGAAAGTTGCTGAAAGTTTATCAAATTGTATCGAAAAGCCGATTAAATGCTCACCGAGTACACGTTTTCTGATACAAACACATAGGAGACATACTATCTATCGAGCGATAAGTATCGAGCGATAAATATTCATAAAGGTTAGTTATCACCACAGCCATAATAAGGAGAACAAGTATATTATGTTCACTCACGTCAAGTCCACCATTCGCCATATCGTTCCAGAGTCGGTAGATGGACGTTCGCTCTTAAAGGTGGTCTATGTCGTGCTAGAACCACAGTACCAGAGCGCAATCTCAGCGGCGGTGAATCAGATCAACGCGAAAAACGAAAATCTAGCGATCGAAATTAACGGTTATTTGATCGAAGAATTGAGAGACGCGGAGAATTACGCCGACTTTAAGAGGGATGTAGCCTCAGCCAATATCTTCATCGCTTCCTTAATCTTTATCGAAGACTTAGCCGATAAGGTAGTGGCAGCGGTACAGCCCCATAGGGACAAACTCGATGCAGTGGTAGTTTTCCCCTCTATGCCCCAGGTAATGCGCCTGAATAAGATGGGTAGTTTCTCGATGGCCCAGTTAGGACAATCGAAAAGCGTTATCGCCCAATTCATGCGTAAACGTAAGGAAAATTCGGGCGCGGGCTTCCAAGACGCAATGTTGAAACTGCTGCGTACTCTGCCCAGTGTCTTGAAGTATCTCCCCATCGATAAAGCCCAAGACGCGCGTAACTTCATGCTCAGTTTTCAATACTGGCTCGGCGGTTCATCGGAAAACCTGGAAAACTTCTTCCTGATGTTAGCCGATAAATACGTTTACAAAGATAGAGATAACAAAGCTAATATAAACTACGCCGAGCCGGTAGTTTACCCCGATATGGGCATCTGGCACCCCCTATCGATGAAGATGTTCGAGGATGTCAAGGACTATCTCAACTGGTATAACTCCCGTCAAGATATAGGCGATGATCTTAAAGATCCTCTAGCCCCCTGTGTAGGCTTGATCCTGCAACGTACTCACTTAGTAACTGGTGATGACGCTCACTATGTGGCGATGGTGCAGGAACTAGAATGTATGGGAGCTAGAGTAATTCCCGTTTTCGCTGGGGGCCTCGATTTCTCCAAACCAGTCGATGCTTACTTCCTCGATAGCACCGTCAAGGGAGTAGAGCCTGTGCCGGTTGTCGATGCGGTAGTATCCCTGACTGGATTCGCCCTCGTCGGTGGCCCCGCCCGTCAGGATCACCCGAAAGCGATCGAATCCCTCAAACGCCTCAACCGTCCCTATATGTGCGCCCTGCCCCTAGTATTCCAAACTACTGAAGAATGGGAAGAGAGCGATCTAGGATTACACCCGATTCAGGTGGCGCTACAGATAGCGATTCCCGAACTCGACGGCGCGATCGAACCGATCATACTCTCTGGACGCGACGGTAATACGGGTAAAGCGATCGCCCTACAGGATCGGATCGAAGCGATCGCCACCCGCGCCTTAAAATGGGCTAACCTACGCAAGAAACCAAAACTCGATAAAAAAGTCGCTATTACGGTCTTCAGTTTTCCTCCCGATAAAGGTAACGTGGGAACAGCGGCCTACTTAGATGTATTCGGCTCTATCTATGAGGTTCTCAAATCACTACAGGGCAACGGCTATCAAGTAGAAGAACTACCGGAATCGCCTAAAGAACTGATGGAAGCGGTAATCCACGACGCACAGGCCCAGTACCACAGTCCCGAATTGAACATCGCTTATAAGATGTCAGTAGAGCAATACGAACGGCTCACTCCCTACTCAGAGCGTTTAGAAGAGAATTGGGGCCCGCCGCCGGGACACCTCAACAGCGATGGACAGAACCTACTGATCTACGGTAAACACTTCGGTAACGTCTTCATCGGCGTACAGCCTACTTTCGGCTACGAAGGTGATCCGATGCGCTTGTTATACTCCCGCTCCGCCAGCCCCCATCACGGTTTTGCCGCCTACTACACCTATCTCGAAAGAGTTTGGGGTGCGGATGCGGTTTTACACTTCGGTACTCATGGCTCTCTCGAATTCATGCCAGGTAAACAGATGGGTATGTCCGGAGACTGTTACCCCGATAACCTGATCGGCAATATTCCTAACCTCTACTATTACGCGGCTAATAACCCTAGTGAAGCAACCATCGCCAAGCGCCGGAGTTACGCCGAAACCATCTCCTACCTCACACCCCCCGCCGAAAACGCCGGTTTATATAAAGGGTTAAAAGAGTTGAGCGAGTTGATCGGTTCCTACCAAACCCTCAAAGATAGTGGGCGCGGAATACAGATAGTTAATACGATCGTCGATAAGTGCCGTCTCTGTAACCTCGATAAGGATATTAACTTACCTGATACCGACTCTGGTAGCCTCACCTCCGAGGAACGGGATAATATAGTAGGTTCCGTCTACCGTAAACTGATGGAGATAGAATCGCGCTTATTACCCTGCGGTTTACACGTCATCGGGAAACCACCCAGCGCCGAAGAAGCGATCGCAACTCTAGTCAATATCGCCTCGCTCGATCGAGAAGAAGAGGGGATTCAATCCCTGCCCCGGATCATCGCCGCCAGTATCGGGCGCAACATAGATGACATTTATAAGAATAGCGATCGGGGTATTTTAGAAGACGTTGAACTACTGCAAAATATCACCCTCGCCACCCGAGCTGCAGTGTCGGCCCTAGTGCAGGCACAGATAGACGCGGATGGTAGAGTGTCGATGATTTCTAAGCTCAACTTCTTCAACATCGGCAAGAAAGCGCCCTGGGTTCAATCCTTACACGAATCGGGATACAACAAGGTAGACACCGAATTACTCAAGCCGTTATTCGAGTACCTGGAATTCTGCTTAGAGCAAGTCTGCGCCGATAACGAATTAGGAGCGTTATTGAAAGCCCTAGAAGGCGAATATGTATTACCCGGCCCTGGCGGCGATCCGATCCGTAATCCGGACGTACTGCCCACGGGTAAGAACATCCACGCCCTTGATCCCCAATCCATCCCCACTCAAGCGGCGGTGAACTCGGCGAAGATAGTAGTCGATCGTCTTTTAGCCCGCCAGATGCTCGATAACGGCGGCAAGTATCCAGAAACGATCGCCTGTGTACTATGGGGTACGGATAACATCAAGACTTACGGCGAATCCCTCGCTCAAATCATGTGGATGGTGGGGGTTAAGCCCGTACCCGACGCACTAGGCAGGGTGAATAAACTAGAACTAATCCCCTTAGAGCAATTAGGCAGACCCCGCATCGATGTAGTAGTTAACTGTTCTGGTGTCTTCCGCGATCTATTCATCAACCAGATGAACCTATTAGATCAGGCGGTGAAACTGGCCGCCGAAGCCCCCGAACCATTAGAGATGAACTATGTGCGTAAACACGCTCTACAACAATCCGAGGAAATGGGTCTAACCCTGCGTCAAGCTGCTACCCGAATTTTCTCTAACGCTTCCGGTTCCTATTCTTCTAATATCAACCTAGCTGTAGAAAATAGTTCTTGGGAAGAGGAGAAAGAGTTACGGGATATGTATTTAAACCGTAAATCCTTCGCTTTCAACTCCGATAATCCGGGCGTGATGGATGAAAGCCGGAAAATCTTCGAGGCTTCTTTAAAAACCGCCGACGCGACTTTCCAGAATCTAGATTCCTCCGAGATCAGTCTTACCGATGTGTCCCACTATTTCGATTCCGATCCGACTAAAGTAGTGGCTAACCTGCGGGATGACGGCAAGAAACCGGCAGCCTACATCGCCGATACCACCACCGCTAACGCTCAGGTACGCACCCTCTCGGAAACGGTGCGCCTCGATGCTCGTACTAAATTGCTCAATCCGAAATGGTACGAGGGTATGCTGAGTCACGGTTACGAGGGTGTAAGGGAACTATCCAAACGTCTCGTTAATACGATGGGTTGGAGTGCTACCGCCGACGCAGTGGATAATTGGGTTTACGAGGATGTTAATACTACATTCATTCAGGATGAAGAAATGTGTAAGCGTCTGATGAACCTTAATCCTAATTCTTTTCGTAAGATGGTAGGGACTCTGCTTGAAGTTAACGGGCGTGGTTACTGGGAAACTTCTCAGGAGAATTTAGACCGTCTCCAGGAGTTGTATCAGGAAGTAGAAGACCGCATCGAAGGTGTGGAATAAGAGTTAAGTTTTGAGTTAACTTTTAGAGGGGCTTTTATCCCCTCTATTTTTTGTACTTTCCCAGTTATATTTCTCTGTACTCTCTGTGGTTAATAATCAAATTATGAACCCTCAACAAATACAACGTTTCAATTTAGCTTTCGATAATTTTATCAATACTTCTTTAGATATAAGTCTACAAAAAAGTAATGGGGATGCGATCGCAGTTGAATTATTCCGTGAAGTTGTCGGTAAAGTTCCCGCCTATCGGAATTTCCTGCAAAAACATGGCATAAATCCCGAATCACTCGAAACTTTTGCCGATTTTCAATCTCTCCCCTTAATCACCAAAGAGAATTATTTAAAACTCTATCCTCTCGCTCAACTTTGCCGCGATGGTAAATTAGAAAGTTGTGATTTTATATCCGTTTCTTCTGGTACGAGTGGTAAACCGACTTTCTGGCCGCGTTTTATAAGCGATGAATTTGCGATCGCCCAACGCTTTGAACAGATATTCCTCGACAGTTTCGGGGCTAATAATAAAAGAACTTTAGCAGTGGTTTGTTTCCCGATGGGTACTTGGGTGGGGGGAATGTTCACCGCTGGATGTTGCCGCCATCTCGCCCTTAAAGGCTATCCCATCACAGTTATCACCCCTGGGAATAATAAAACGGAAATTCTCAGGGTTGTAAACGAATTAAGCCCGATGTTCCAACAGGTAGTATTACTAGGTTATCCCCCTTTCTTGAAAGAAGTAATCGATACGGGATTGGCTCAAGATACCCCCTGGAAAGAATACAATATTAAACTCGTCATGGCGGGAGAGGTATTTAGTGAGGAGTGGCGGGAGCTTGTCGGCTCTAGAGTTGGCTTCGTCGATGCCCGTTATGACTCCGCTTCCCTCTACGGTACCGCTGACGCGGGTGTGTTGGGTAACGAAACCCCCCTATCTATCCATATCCGTCGTTTTCTAGGGCAGAATCCAGATATTGCCCGTAATCTTTTTGGGGAATCTCGTTTACCTACCCTGGTGCAGTACGATCCGAGGAGCAGGTTTTTTGAAGTTACCGAGGAGGGGACTTTATTATTCTCGGGTGATAACGGAATTCCCCTGGTACGTTATCATATTGGCGATCGCGGCGGTATTATCTCCTATGAAGAAATGCTCGCTTTTCTGAGAGAAAATTGTAATTTTGACCCCTTAGAAGATTTAAAAGAGGGGAGGGGTGTTCATCCTCTGCCATTCGTTTATATCTTCGGGCGATCGTACTTTACCCTTTCCTATTTCGGTGCCAATATTTACCCTGAAAATATAGCGGTAGGTTTAGAGCAACCTGGAATCAGGGATTGGGTAACAGGTAAATTTGTTATGGAAATTAAGGAAGATAACGATAAGAATCCTTTTTTCTCGTTAGTAGTAGAGTTGGCTTTAGGCGTGGAATCTGAGGAAGAGAAACGCCGAGCTATAGCAGACTCGGTTAAGCTTCAATTACAGAGGCTTAATAGCGAATTCGCCAATTACGTTCCCCTTGCGAATCAAACACCCGTAGTAATCCTTCTACCCTTAGGAGAGCCTAGTTATTTTCCCATAGGTGTTAAACACCGTTACAGCAGATAGGAAAAGACGATAAAATAGAAGGTACTGATGTATCCATCACCAAATTTTCTAGTCTTTTTTCTGATAAAAAGGAAAATCCGTATATCCTTCCGCGCTGAAAGAATACCAATCTTTCATCTCAGCGGGAGGATTTAAAGGCCAACCGTGAGCGAAACGTTCCACTAAATCAGGATTGCTTATATAGTCACGTCCGAAGGCGATAAAATCAGCTAAACCCTCCTTTATAGCTACTTCTGCTGTTTCTTGAGTGTAGCCGCAATTACCAATAATCGGATAATTAAATACCGATCGAAATTCCTTTAAAATCATTGGCTCACCCAGTTCGTGAAACCCGAAAGCCAGTCCATCTAAAAGATGCAAATAACCGATTTCATACTTATTTAATTGCTCGGCTACATAAAGGAAAGTTTCGCGAAAATCAGGCGACCCCATATCATTATAAACACCATTAGGAGATAATCTAACGCTGACTCTTTCAGGAGGATATACGGTTAACACTGCCTCTAAAATCTCTTTTAAAAAGCGATAGCGATTCTCCACACTGCCACCATATTGATCCTCGCGGTGATTGGTTTTTGATTGTAAGAAACAATCGATTAAATAACCATTAGCCCCATGAATTTCTATGCCATCAAAACCCGCTTTTTTAGCTCTTTCAGCCGCTAAACGATAATCTTCTACTATGAGCGGAATTTCGGCGGTTTCTAAAGCTCTAGGGGTTTCGTGGGGTTGCTTACCGGCGGGGGTGTGGATGTCTTCGCTCTCAATTGCGATCGCCGACGGAGCCACTGGTAACGCCCCACCTTCTTGAAAACTGCTGTGAGAAGCCCGCCCACAGTGCCACAACTGGATAAAAATCGGTGTATCTTTCTCGTGAACTGCTTCGGTTATGAGTTTCCAAGCTTCAGCCTGTTCATCAGAGTATATGCCCGGAGTATTGAGCCAACCGATACCCTGTTTAGAAATCACCGTAGCCTCAGTAATAATCAATCCCGCCGATGCCCTTTGAGCGTAGTATTCTGCCATTAAAGCATTCGGCATTCTTTCAACACCTGCGCGGGAGCGAGTCAGGGGAGCTAATACAACCCGATTTTTCAGGGTCATATCCCTGACTTGTTTATAACTCATTAAATGGGGACACTGCATAGCTACTCTTTGTAATTTACTGCTTCATTTTATCTACGGTGTCGGAAGACAAAACTAAAAACAGCGTGAATATTTAACGGCGATGATGCCACGCGGGTGCTTATTCGTAGTCTTCTAAATGGATAGGGAGCCAATCAGGGTTTAGGATTTGCTCGATCGTCCAGTCGGTAGATGAGGGTATATTTTTAATACCCGATTCATCACTTACCGAACGCCTCGCCCGGCCGTAACACTCTCCTAATAGTTCTTCGAGCAAGGGTTTTAGGCTAGGGCTATCTTCAAGAAGATCATCAATCTCGGAACGAAAATTTCCGATTTCTTTTCTCCAACCCCGCCCGCACCTTCCGCGTTCGACTTCCCAGTAGGTGAGCTTGATTAAATGTTCTAACAGCCGGGTGAGAAAGTTTTTTAAAGCTCTCCTATCGCTTCTCCCCATCGATTCTATTTCCTCGATCAAATTCTCTATATCAATCTCATCGAACCTTCTCTCTCTTAGCTGCTCTGCCGTAGCCGATACCCAGAGATTGAAGTCTCGATCGTATAGGGATCTTTTGGCTGAATGTATCTCGGCCGTCATGACTTTTTACACTCCTAATTAGGTTTTGAATTCATCCTAGCCGACGACGAAATTAACTAGTTTACCTGGAACAACTATTACTTTTTTGATAGATTTCCCCTCTATATAACGTTGGGCTACCTCAGAATTACGGGCGTATTCTTCTAGCCCTTCCTTATCCAAATTAGCGGGAACTTGAATAGTACCCCTGGTTTTACCCATAATTTGAATTACCAAAGTAATCTCATCCACTTCTAGAGCTTTAGCATCTACCTCAGGCCAGATTTGTTTATGAATGGAATCTGTATTACCCGATTCGTGCCATAATTCTTCAGCAATATGGGGGGCGAAAGGTGCGAGTAATAACAACAAAGTTTTTACCCCTTCCTCATAAACGGGAGAATCAAAAAGTTTACTATCACTGAGAGCATTACTCAACTTCATCAGTTCCGAAATAGCCGTATTAAATTGATAATCACCGGTCAAATCTTCGGAAACTTCTTTAATAGCTGTATGAATAGCCCGGCGTAAATCTTTCTCGGCTTTTGTTAACTCCGATTTCGGGGAAACTCGGGCGGGTTTCTTCTCCGTATACTCAGCGAGTAAACGCCAGATGCGATTAAGAAAGCGGAATTGTCCCTCTACATCCGCATCGTCCCACTCTAGATCTTTTTCCGGCGGGGCTTTAAAGAGGATGAACATTCTTGCCGTGTCAGCGCCGTATTTATCTAAAACCTTGAGCGGGTCAACGCCGTTATATTTAGACTTAGACATCTTCTCATAGAATACCTCTAGAGGATCGCCAGTGGCAGGATCGACAGGGTTTTCAGGATTTACCTCCTCAGGTCTTACATACTTCCCTGTTTTCGGGTTTTTATAAGCCATCGCCTGCACCATTCCCTGAGTTAATAATCTCTCGAAGGGTTCATCGATCGATACTAAACCCCGATCGCGCAATACCTTAGTAAAGAAGCGAGAATATAGTAAGTGTAAGATAGCGTGTTCGATTCCGCCCACATATTGATCCACCGCCATCCAATCATTAACCTTATCCTTAGCAAAAGGTATGTCTTGATTAAGCGCGTCGGGATAGCGGAGGAAGTACCAAGAAGAATCGATGAAAGTATCCATCGTGTCGGTTTCCCGCTTCGCAGGCTTACCGCAACTAGGACAGGATACATTTACCCACTTATCCAACTTGGCTAAAGGTGACGGCCCGCGCCCACTGAATTCCACTTCCGAGGGCAAGACGACGGGTAAATCTTTTAGCGGTACGGGTACGCTGCCGCAATCGGGGCAATGTATCACCGGAATCGGGCAACCCCAATAACGCTGACGGGAGATTAACCAGTCACGCAAGCGGTACTGAATTCTAGCTTTACCGTAGCCTTTTTCTTCAGCGTGTTTGATAATAGCTGTTTTGCCTTCTACCGAGGGGGTACCGTTAAATTGACCCGAATTAACCATAATTCCGGGTTCGGTATAGGCTTGATTGAGGGTAAAATCTTCCTCTTTAAAGCCTTCCGGAATAATAACGATTTGAATCGGTAAGTTATTGTCCTTAGCAAACTTAAAGTCTCTCACATCGTGGGCAGGTACACCCATCACCGCGCCGGTGCCGTATTCATAAAGCACATAGTCAGCGATAAGAATAGGAATTTCTTCGCCGTTAAAGGGGTTGATAGCCTTGCCGCCGGTGAGGATACCCCGTTTCGGTTTGTCCTCGGCGGTACGATCGATCTCGCTCTGCGCCGATATATCCTTAATAAACGCCTCTACTGCCTCTTTCCTATCTGGGGTAGTTACCTGTAATGTCAGGGGATGTTCCGGGGCGAGGACTACATAAGTCACCCCATAGACGGTATCGGGGCGGGTAGTGAAGACCGGGATGGACGAATCTAATCCCACTATAGGAAATTCTAGATAAGCACCGATCGATTTACCGATCCAGTTGGCTTGCATTGTTTTTACTCTTTCAGGCCAACCGGTGAGCTTATCCAAATCGTTCAATAATTGTTCCGCGTAGTCGGTGATTTTGAGGAACCATTGGCGGAGTAACTTACGTTCTACCTTAGCACCCGATCGCCACGATCGCCCCTCCCCGTCTACCTGTTCGTTAGCTAGTACAGTTTGATCTATTGGGTCCCAATTCACCGCCGCCTCTTTCTGATAGGCTAAACCGGCTTCGTAGAATTGGAGGAATAACCATTGAGTCCAGCGATAGTAATCCGGTGAGCAGGTGGTAACTTCCCGCTCCCAATCGATAGAAAGCCCGAGAGCTTGCAATTGGGCTTTCATCTGGGCGATATTTTGTAGAGTCCACTGAGCGGGGGGAATACCCCTTTCAATCGCTGCGTTTTCAGCGGGGAGTCCGAAAGCATCCCAGCCCATCGGGTGGAGTACTCGATAACCTTGTAGGCGTTTGTGACGAGCTATCACATCGGTAATCGTATAATTACGAACGTGACCCATGTGTAAGTTACCCGATGGATAGGGGAACATGGATAGGGCGTAAAACTTGGGTTTATCTGATGTGTCGGGGGTGGTGTCTAATTTTTGTTCCGCCCAAATCTTACGCCATTTTTGCTCGATCGCCGTCGGGTTATATTGGCTCTCCACGAATCATCTCCTAGTACATTCTTGGTAGATATTTATTTTATCTTTTTCATACGATACTAAACTAATAAGTAATCGTATAAATTCAGCTATGGATACAAAATCCTTTAAACGCTCACTACAACAGTCGGACAATTACCATCGTAAAGGCTTCGGTCATGAGGCCGAGGCGATGGAAGCTCTGGAAAGCGAGTATCAAAGCAATCTTATTCAAGAAATCCGCAATAATAATTACACCCTACAAAAGGGAAGGATCACCATCTACCTCGCCCAGGCCTTCGGTTTCTGTTGGGGTGTGGAGAGGGCTGTGGCTATGGCTTACGAAACTCGTCAACACTTTCCCACAGAGCGCATCTGGATCACTAACGAAATCATTCACAATCCTTCCGTCAATCAACGTCTTAAAGAGATGGAAGTCGGCTTTATTAACCTCAAAGCGGGAGAGAAAGACTTTTCCGTAGTGGATTCCGGTGACGTGGTGATATTACCCGCCTTCGGCGCGAGCGTGACAGAAATGGAATTACTCAATTCTAAAGGTTGCCAGATAGTCGATACCACCTGCCCCTGGGTGTCTAAAGTGTGGAACTCGGTAGAGAAACATAAGAAGAAAGAGTATACCTCTATCATTCATGGTAAGTACAATCACGAAGAAACGATCGCCACTAGTTCTTTCGCGGGCATCTATCTCATTGTCCTCAATATGGCTCAAGCTCAGTACGTGGCTGACTACATACTCAATGGCGGTAATAAAGAGGAATTTCTCGCTAAATTTAAAAACGCTTATTCGGAAGGTTTTGACCCCGATAGGGATTTAACCTGTATTGGTATCGCCAATCAAACCACTATGCTCAAAAGTGAAACCGAAGCCATCGGTAAATTATTCGAGCATACAATGTTGAAGAAATACGGCCCTACCGAATTGAATCAGCACTTCATGAGTTTTAACACCATCTGCGACGCTACCCAAGAGCGCCAGGATGCTATGTTTGAGCTGGTGAAAGAAGATTTATCCCTGATGGTGGTTATCGGCGGTTTTAACTCCTCTAATACCACCCACTTACAGGAAATAGCGATCGATCGCGGTATCCCCTCCTATCATATCGATAGCGCAGACCGTATTCTAGAAGGTAATCGGATCGAACATAAGCCCTTAGATCAGGATTTAACGGTAGCTGAAAATTGGTTTCCCGAAGGAGAGATAAAAGTGGGGATTACTTCCGGCGCTTCGACTCCCGATAAAGTAGTTGAAGAAGTGATCGAAAAAATTTTTCGCTATATAGGTTAGCAGACTGAGGAGCGAGCTTGATTTCCCGCTCCTTTTCGGAAATTATTAACATGAAACCTTTAACGATCCGAGAGAAAACATTCAATTGGGGGCAACGTACCTATATTATGGGCATCCTCAACGTTACTCCCGATAGTTTCAGCGACGGCGGCGAATATAATTCCATAGATAAGGCTCTCTCTCAAGTGGAAAATTTCATCTCCGCCGGAGTGGATATAATCGATGTGGGCGGTCAATCCACGCGCCCAGGAGCCGATTTGATTTCTACCGAGGAAGAAATTAATCGCGTCGTCCCTATCATTAAAATGATCCGCTCCCATTCTTCGATACCGATTTCCCTAGACACCATCAATGCTAAAGTAGCCAGAGCCGGTATAGAAGCTGGCGCGGATATGATCAACGATATATCTGCCGGAACTCTCGATGTCGATATGTTACCCGTTGTCGCTAATATGAAAGTACCGATCGTTCTCATGCACAGCCGGGGAACGCCGAAAACGATGCAATCTCTAACTGGGTACCAAAATTTAGTTCAAGATATTATTTCTTTCCTACAAAACCGAATCGAAAAAGCAATTAAGTTGGGGATCGATCGAGATAATATCATCATCGATCCTGGTATCGGCTTTGCTAAAACCTACGAGCAAAACCTGGAAATATTACAAAATCTTTCTAGCTTTCGTTCCTTAAATTTTCCCCTATTAGTCGGAGTATCTAGAAAAAGTTTCATCGGTCGCATCGTCGATAAACAAGATCCTAAAGATAGAATTTGGGGAACAATATCGGCTTGTTGTTATGCTATCGCAGTCAAAACTGATATTCTCAGAGTTCATGATGTTAATGCCATGATAGATGCGGCTAAAGTAGCAGATATTCTCTGGCGAAATTAAAAATATTTGTTAATCTTAAGGGGAAATAGGATTATTCAAATAGAGGTAATATGACTAACACCCAACTTTGTATGTTACCCGTGATTAAATCACCGAAAGATTATCAGGTTTTTCGCATTAGTCCCGAAGATAGTAACCGCCTGGCGATCGTTTTTGACTCTAACACTGCGGGGGATTCTCTGACAGTCTGCGTGGAAATTTTTGACCCCTACGGTAGCACCCCTACCCACCGCCATAATTTCGCGGTGGAAATGTTTTTTATCCTCCAAGGTGAGGGCATGGCCATCTGTGACGGAAAATCTATCCCTTTACGCCCCGGAGATAGTCTATTAGTCCGTCCTACGGGTATTCATGAAATTCGTAATATCAGCGACAAAAGACTCTACGCCCTCTGTTTCATGGTGCCGAATGAAGATTTTTCCGAATTAATCCGTAGCGGTGTACCTGAACAACTCGACGCGGAAGACCTACAGGTACTGATGGGTGATAATTATAATTGAGCCGATGAGAATTATATTAAGCGATCGAAAAAGTTGGCGATCGCGCTGATGCCGTCACGAGTGAATTAATCGCTCGATCACCGCAACTAAATCTTTCAATTTGACCGGTTTACTCAAATACTCATCGGCTCCCGCAGCCAAACACCTCTCCTTGTCCCCCTCCATAGCCAACGCTGTCAGGGCGATGATCGGGATTTGAGCGGAAGCAGGTTTTCGCCTAATTTCTGCTATAGTTTCTAAACCATCCATTCCTGGCATCTGAATATCCATCAGAATTAGATCGGGCGTGTAAATATTAAGAATTTCCAAGGCTTCCATACCACTTCTAGCCAGATGAAGCTGATAACCCTTAGCGATCAGATAAATCGATAAAGTCTGTATATTTGCCTCGTTATCTTCCACCAAAAGAAGACTACAAGCCGCGTCGTCTACCGTTGATTCGGCTAAGACTATATCATCCTGGCGGACAGTTGTTTCCGACTTGACCCAGGGGGAGACGATATAGGGTAAATCCACCATGAAGCAACTGCCCAGGTTCAATTCACTCGTCAGATGCACTTTGCCGCCGTGTGATTCGACGATGTTTTTAACGAGGGCCAACCCCAGCCCCGTACCCGAATATTGACGATTTAGGGCACCGTCGATCTGGACGAAAGGCTGGAACAGTTTTTTCATATTTTCCGGTGAGATACCGATTCCAGTGTCCTTAATAGAAATTCTTATGAACCCTTCCGGCACCTCAGTTTCTGAACTAAGTAAGCTCTCCCCAACGCTACTAGTGCTAAGGGAAAGGGGAGTCTTAACTTCTAGGGTTATACTTCCGCCCTCAGGAGTAAATTTGACGCTGTTGTTGAGTAAATTGATCAATACCTGACGGATACGCCTTTCATCGGCCAAGAGCGGCGGTAAATCATCCGGGATGATCGTCGTTACCTGTAAGCCTTTTTTGTGAGCCTGTTGTTTTACGAAGCTTAAAGTCGATCGGCACAAGGGAGCTATTTCCAAGGAGACGAGTTCTAATTCGGTTTGCTGGGATTGTATTTTAGCAAGGTCTAGAATATCGTCGATCAACTCTAAGAGATGGGTACCGCTACGTTCGATGATTTGCAACGAATTAATTTGTTCGGCGCTGAGCGGGCCGAATATCTCTTCTTGAAGCCCTTCGGTCATACCGAGAATGGCGTTGAGCGGGGTTCTTAATTCGTGGCTCATGTTGGCGAGAAACTCATCTTTGAGCCGGGTTAAATACAATAATTCTTGATTAGTTCGCTGTAATTCTGATTCGGCCTTTTTTCGCTCCGTAATATCTGTGGTGGTGCCGATCGCTCTTATCGCCTCGCCGCACTCGTTATGCAGTACCCGTCCCCTCGACAAAAACCAGAAGATATTATTATTGTCATCTAGGTAACGATGTTCGTTGCTGAATTCTACCGTCTGGCCCCGTAAATGTTCCTCTAGGGCCGTCATAAAATTCTCTTGGTCTTCGGGATAGATTTTCTCCGTCCAGTCTTCTAATCGGCAGGGACTTTCTGGGGGGACAACATGACCGAAGTACTCGAAGAATTCCCGATCGAGGAAGAGGGCATCGATTTCTGTATGCCAATCCCACACCCAGACTTTTGTGGCTTGGGTGGCCAGGGCATAACGCCCGGCTATCTCTTGATATTTACGTTCGGCACTTTCGATTTCATTGCGTTTATAGTTTTTGATCTGCTCGAAGGCCGAATTTAGTTTAGTGCCCAGAAAACCGATCTCGTTATCCGGTAGGGGGGGTAAGATAAAATCTTGCGATTCCTCGCTTTCGGCGATCGCACGATTCAACCTTCCCACCGGCAGTAAAATCAGCCGCCGGATCTGTATCCCCATCAAGAATAAACAAAGGGCGGTACTGCCGAAGGTGATAAGCGTGGACAGTAAAAAATTCTGCCCCATTCTGCTTTCTAAGGCGTGTAGATCAAGAATGGCGATCGCAACCCCGCGACGATGAGATCGAGAGGGGGGAGTTTGCCCCTGCTTGACAAAAATACTATTACTGAAAGGTAGGATACTGACTAGGGAAGGTCTGTTATTGATAAGTGTCCGCACGATGAGTTCTTTTCCTTTCGTGGAAGCCTGTTCGATGAAGCTGGCCAGGGAGGGGTGAATATCCACGTACATCCGGTCCGATGACTCGATCGTCATGGTTTTATTGTGGGCGATGACGATACCTTTCGGGTTGACGATCGAGATTTCGCTTACTGCTGGCAGAGTAGCGTAATTCTGTACGAGCCGCTCTAAAAGTAAGAGATTACCCGAGTTGATCGCGCTGGACTCGATCAATCCTTCCGATGCGAACTCCAGTCCGTGGGTAATAGATTTAGCCCGTTCCTGTATCTGTATTTCCATATCGCTCTTGATGGCGATATAGGCGATCAATGAGGTGAGCAGAGCAACTAGAATTATGGCGGTGGCGAAACCGCCGAGCAATTGTCTTGAAAGTTTTTGAAGGAAAGGTTTTTTTTTCATCGGCCCTAATTGCGAGTTGCTTTATAGAACAGATCCGGCTCGATCCTCACATCATCCCGAATAATCCTACCGTGCCGGGGATCGCTCAACAATAGTCTTTTTGTTTTTTCATAGACTTCTTTTAACCTACCCTGTTGCAACATTTTACGATTCAGACTGAGATCCCCCTTTTTCAGCCCACTGTAGTCCCTAACAAAGTCCGTCTTCGTCATACCGATTTGTTTGGCGACGGTAGAGAAAACTAATTCTGGATTCCGATCGATCTCCTTCATTATCTCTAGCCAAGCCCGGATGAAGTTCACCAGTTCATCTTGTTTTGTGGTTAGCAAGCTCGCTCTGGTGGTCAGTCCATCGACAACGATACTATCCACTAGGGCGGTACTATGAATGACCTTACCGCCTATGGACTCGGCGGTGGTTTGTAAGAGCGGCTCCCACAGAACCGCAGAATCTATCTGTCCTTTCTTGAGCATCTCCGCCCCCTGCTCATTCGACACATCCACTATATCCACATCTTCTGGCTTAACACCACTGGCTTCGAGTGCCTCCAACAGGATCAAATGTGACACAGTGCCGAGTTTGGCACTAATTTTCTTACCCCTCAATTCCTTGACCGAGCCAATCCCTGGGCGGCTGGCGATGCCGTCGGAACCGCTGGAAACATCTACTACCAGAATAAAAACAGGTGAATCTTCCATTACATCCACCTGCATTACCTCCGCCAGTGGGACGAAACTTGCATCTTGAGATTCCCGCATCGTCGCCCGAATATTATCCTGTTGATTGATGAATCTGACTAACTCTACATCTAAGCCGTATTTTTTGAATATCCCGGTTGCTTGCCCGTAAGTGGCGATCTGGTATCCGGGCCAAGTATTCATACCTATCTTAAAGTTTTTTAACGCAGGTGTTGACTGGAAAGCGCATCCTTTGACGAGCAAAAGACAACACAGTAACGTTAATCTTAGAAAATAAATTGCTTTACGCTGCCTGACTAGATGTTTCATAAAAGACAAGCCTACTTCTAAAAAAGCCCGGAATAATAGTCGATAATTAATAACGATCTTATTGAGAATCAGCTTAGTCAGTGTTATTCCATTGCCAAAATTTTTCAATTTGAAACTTAACTCAATATTTTGCTTATTTAAGAAGCTATATTAAATAGGGATATTAGAATTTTAACATCGGTTCATATATTGCCGTTGTCGATAAATTCAATGTTAGAGAAGATTTCTAAAAATTTTCGATGAATATACCTATCAAAAAATCTTCCGCGTCCATGTTCACCCGCGATGGTATTCGCCTCGATGCAGATATTTATCGCCCCGATAACGAGGAAAAATTACCTATATTGTTAATGCGCCAACCTTACGGACGGGCGATCGCATCTACCGTAGTCTACGCCCATCCCCTCTGGTACGCTCAACAGGGTTACATAGTAGTAATTCAAGATGTGCGCGGTAGGGGCACTTCTGAAGGGGATTTCGATCTATTCACCCACGAAAAAGACGATGGGATAGACACTCTCAACTGGTTAGCCCAAATGACCGACTCTACCGGGGAAGTGGGGATGTATGGTTTTTCCTATCAGGGCATGACTCAACTGTATGCGGCCGCCGCTCATCCTTCCAATCTAAAAACTATCTGTCCGGCTATGATCGCTTATGATCTTTATACGGACTGGGCTTATGAAAATTCGGCTTTCTGTTTACAGGCTAATCTCGGTTGGGCTATCCAGTTATCGGCGGAAACCGCCCGGCTAAAGGGGGATGAAATCGGTTATCAAAAACTCTACGCCGCGTCTAGAAATCTGCCTCTTTACGATCGTATCCCCGCCAGTCCAGATCTATTAAGCGAAATTGATCCCGATTCTTTCTACCATCGATGGCTGAGGTTTCATACCCCATGCCATCCCTATTGGCAAGAATTATCACCGAAAAATTTATTAGCGGGTGTTGATTTACCGATGTTACACGTTGGGGGATGGTTCGATCCCTATCTCAGGGGTACGTTAAATCTTTACCATCACATGAAGGCTATTTCTGCTTATCCTCAACACTTAACGATCGGCCCCTGGATACATCTACCCTGGTCTGCTCAAGTCGGGAATAAGGATTATGGAATCGAGGCGATTAATCCCATAGATAGGATACATCTGCAGTGGTTCGATCGTTTTCTCAAAGGAAAAGACACGCCGATTATGGCGGAAAAATCTGTGAGAATATTTGAAATGGGTTCTAATAATTGGTGTTATTTAGATGAATTTAAACCTACTGAGAAAATAACCTTTTATCTTCGTAGTAATGGACTGGCTAGTATACGGGAAGATGACGGTATTTTAACAAAAGTATCATCTCTATCTTTATTCACCGTTACCGATACGATTGTTCACGATCCCTGGCGACCAGTTCCGTCTTTGGGAGGGCATAACAGTTATCCTGGGGGAGCTTTTGAAAGAGGGGCTTTAGATAGCCGTAGTGATGTTTTAACCTATACTTCTGAGCCTTTAGAAGAAGATTTATATATATTGGGAACCGTTGAGGTTTACTGTGATTGTGAAGCCGATGCGGTTAGTTTCGATCTCTGTGCGGTGATTTCTCAGATAGGGGACGATCGCAAAGTTTATAACTTCACTCAAGGTTATATACGTCTCGATTCTACCCCTAGCCCTATCCTCATTCCCCTGCAACCTGTATCGATAAAAATTCCAGCAGGGCATAGATTAAGACTGAGTTTGAGCGCCTCTTGTTTTCCTGCTCATCCTGTTAATTCAGGTAGGGGAATTTACCCGCACGAAACGAAATTAATTGATCAGAAAATAATCACAATTCAGGTCAAATGTCAAGGAGAATCGAATACCAAAATAATATTCCCTACCCGAAAAAAAGTCATCGTACAAACGGGCGAAAATCCCTAGGAACAAGGCATAAAAGCTACTCGTCTTCTCACTAGCAGGAGAAAGGTTAATTATTATTCAAGACATGAAAGCTAAATTATTAGTAAAATTGGCAGCGATCTCTACTTTAAGCTTAACAGCGATCGCCCCTCTCAACTCGGTCAAAGCACAGAGTACCTTTGACGAGCAAACCATAGACCAAACTCAAGTCATCGCCGTAGCCCGTCCCTTCGGTAATAACCAATACGATTTACTCGTACTCGAACAAATTCCCGGTAAAAAACAATGTTGGCAAGAAAACGGCAGTAATCCGGTGATGATCGATCCCCTTTTATTGAACTTCGACTTTACTGGCATCTGTCGCCGCGCCACCGATAGTAACGGCTATTCCATCCGTATCGATGGAACCGATTACGGCTTGACATACATCCTCCGCATCGTTGAACGTGGTGGGCAACTATACCTAATAGGAACTCCCCGTAACCCGAAAGAAGCGGAAGTAGTGGTAGCCAGAACCAATGGACTCAACCGGGGCTTCATGAAATTCATCCTCGAACCCGGTTGGAAATTTTCCCGCCGCTCCTTCGGTGGTAAAGCACTCGGTCACTATTACTTTAGCGGTAATCAAGCCGAAATAGCTGCTGCGGGTCAGCAAGTACCCAGTACCGGTACTACCACACCCACATCCAACTTCAAAGATATTTCTAACGATATTTATCGTACCGAGATAGATCAGGCTGTCGCTCTCGGTTTCGTCGCTGGCTTTAAAGAAGACAATACCTTTCGCCCCAACCAACCTGTAACTAGGGAACAATTCGTATCGATGGCGATCGAAGCGACGAAAACTATTGTCCCAGTCAATCTCGATGCGGCCCCCGAAAAGACGGTGACTCAATTCAGCGATGTAGAAGATACCCGGTGGAGCGCAAAAAAAATCAAATGGGCTCAGGCGAATGGTATCGTAGCGGGAAAAGCCAACAATGAATTCCGTCCCACTGATCCCATTACCCGGGCTGAATTGATGGCTATCCTCAAACAGATGACCCTATATATTCAAGCCCAACAGAAAAAGAATCCCGAACTCAGAGCAACTAAAACCGCCACGAATTTTACCGACATTAGCGGTCATTGGGCTGCACCTTTAGTAACCCAGATGTCCGAATTCTGCGGCGTAGCTTCCCCTCTGAACGAGCAGGGTACGGCTTTCGCTCCTAATGACCCCGCCCAACGTAATTACGCCGCCGCCGCCCTGGTGCGTACCGTTAATTGTGTGAAATCAGTATCTAAATAATTTTTCTTGACCTATTTATACCAAATCCGCAAATCCTCTTATCATAGTCTTCTTTAGAGGGAAGTGACCAGTGACCAGTGGCTAGTAGCTAGTGGCTAGTGGCTCTAGCTACTAGCCACTCCCCACTCACCACTATAGCAATCCTAAGTCAGTCATGAGAAGAATTTCAGACGGTGTCAGGTTTTGACCCTGATAAATTCTCACAAATCAGATCGGATTGCTATAATCACTATTTCTATAAGTAATCTTTGAAAACAGGATTTGGTATGGTAAGCCGATTTGGTCTCGGTCTAATTTTCTCTTGATCAGGAATTGTCATCCATGATCGGCTACAGTTAAAAATATGTGGTAGACTTCCCTGATACGCCAGACCAGAGCTTTATCAGCCCTTGGTGTATATATCTCTTAATGACAATAGTTACATATCATGCTTAAAACTATTAACACGAAAATCCATCAAATTTCCAGTCTGATTAAAACCACTAGCACCCCCCTGCCACTGGTTTTAGATAGTTTAAGAATTCAACCATTTGAGTATGTGGCTACCAGCAATGACAATTTAAAACTACGATTACGCCCTCGATGTGGGGAGTGGTTTACGTTTTATGAAAATATTATTAGAAAAGATTATATTAATTCTCATTTCCAACCCGATGAGGATTTTGTCATCGTTGATATTGGTTCAAATATAGGAGCATTTTCGGTGTTGACGGGAAAATTGATAGAAGGACGTGGAAAGGTTTATGCTTTTGAACCTGAACCTAATACATTCAAACGTCTGCAAGAAAATATTAAATTAAATAATTTAAAAAACGTCGAGATTTTTAATGAGGCTGTCGGGGGTGAGGATGGAACTTTAGATTTTTACGTGGGTAAAAAATCTGCTCTCAACAGTAGCTTCTCCGAAGTAGACGGAGACAGACGCGCTGGTGAAGATAGGAAAAAAATATCTGTACCGATGCGCTCTATTAATTCTGTTCTCAATCTTATTAACAAAAAAATTAATTTATTAAAAATGGATTGCGAAGGAGGAGAGTATTTAATTCTGGAATCTCTAACCCCGGAAAAGGCGGAGCTGATTGAAAATATCGTTATGGAAGTTCATAGAGTTCCTAATTATTCTCCTTCATGGGTTCCGGAAAAATTACAGGAACTGGGCTATAAACTATCGGGGAATTATCCCCTCTTCGCCACTAGGAATAGCGATCAGAAATGAGTTAAGAGAAGAGAGGAGTGAGAAAAGCTTTTACACCCAAGGGCAAATCACCCTCACTGTTCACTTCTCATTCCTCACTGCTAAAGTAAGCTTTACATACCGAAATGTAACTCTTTGCCTGTGAAGTCAGCTTCTAAATTAGGTCGATAGGGTAAGCTCAAACTTACCCTATCGGCCAAAAATCTCCGAAGCTCGTTTTTAAGATGGCAACCGCTACCTAGATAGAATTGGGAGCATCCCAATTATGCAATGAGCAAAAATACTTAGAGTAAGAGATGAAA
>CAZUVR010000042.1:0-32823 GCA_964623815.1 uncultured bacterium
CTTTTCCTTAAGTGTTATCATTTAACCTAAAAATTACCCCAATCATAAGTATATGGACTAGTAAGCCAGATTAGACGAGCTTCTGTTCTAATATTGCCTCCTTTAAAAACACTACTCTATCTGAGATAAAGTCTTGCTCAATCGGTTAATTTAGCTAAATTTCCTATCTTATTAACCTTAAATCCGAACAGGCTGAATAATTGGGGGACGACTTCAGGGGGTAATGGTTCGGCGGCATTAAATTTATCTTCTTTCGTCCATAAAACTCCCAACACGCTTAAAGGCACCTGTAGGAACAGATGAGCCAGTAAAAATCCCACCCCGGCAATCCCCAAACCTAATAAACGCAATTGCGGTAAAAAAGCCACTTTCGGAGCAGCTATAGGAGCTAATTGATATATAAAATAGGCTAGGCCGAGGAACAGTGCCACACCTAATAAGGTAATCAGCTTCTGTTTACGACTTTTGAACAGGGCAAGGATTTTTAATTGTTCCGGGGTGAGATTACCCGGTTTAAGGGCCACGATCAAGAGGCTGAAAATATCGAAGGGACGAGTCCACTGCATCCAGAGAACCGGTAGAATGGCGATCGCCACCAGAAATATATACTCCAACCATACCAGAGGTAGGGGATCACCGATGGCTAAACCAAACCAGGCTATTTCCAGACAGAGGGGAACAGCGGCGATACCCGCCAAATGAATCCATAGAAAGGGTTCTGATCTCATAGTGGTTGACTCGTCCTTTTCCATATTTAATTAGGGGAGAGAGTACGACGTTTGCTGATCATCTCGTAGGCTTCGATAATATCGCCTTCTTGCCAATCATTAAACTTCGATACACCGACACCGCACTCGTAACCGGCGTTAACTTCTCTCGCGTCTTCTTTCATCCGTTTTAAAGATTCTAAACCACCCTGATAAACGATCTGACCTTTACGACGAACTCTGATGAAACGGTTACGGACGAGTTTCCCGGATTGAACGTAACAACCGGCAACAGCTCCGCGCCCGATCGTAAATACCGCCCGTACTTCCGCCTGTCCAAGGTGTTCTTCCACTTCTTCGGGATCGAGTAAACCTTCCATCGCTCCTTGTACGTCATCGAGGAGTTTATAGATAATGTTGTACTCCCGAATATCCACACCTTCTCGATCGGCGGCGGCTCTGGCACCGCTGGCTAAGGTGGTATTGAAGCCGATTATAACGGCTCCACTGGCTGCGGCTAAGTCCACATCGGTTTCGGTTACTTCCCCGGCAGAGCTGAGTAAAACCCTCAGTTGTACTTCGTTCTGCGGTAGTTGATTTAGAGAGCTGAGAATAGCCTCTACCGAACCCTGTACGTCCGCTTTCAGAATCAGATTTAACTCTTTCAGTTGCCCTTCTTGAGCTTGAGCCGAGAGGGTGTTTAAGCTGACCCTACGGGCGGACATTACTTGCTGTAGGCGGGATTGGCGTTTTTCTTCCGAGCGTTGATCCGCTAAAGCACGAGCGTCTTTCTCACTCGGGAATACGTCAAATTCATCCCCGGCGGCTGGTACGTCGCTCAGTCCGAGAATTTCCACAGCGAAGGAGGGGGTGGCGGCTTCGACTTTGGCACCGCGATCGTCGATCATGGCGCGGATTTTACCGAATACGGAACCCGCGACGATACAATCGCCGACTCTGAGAGTACCGTTCTGTACGAGCAGGGTAGCGACGGGGCCTTTAGTCCGATCGAGGTTAGCTTCGATCACCGTTCCTTTTGCGGGTCTATCCGGATTAGCGGATAATTCTTCTATCTCCGACACCAGCAGGATCATCTCTAGGAGGTTATCGAGATTCTGACCCTTAAGGGCACTCACCGGTACCATGATCGTCTCGCCGCCCCAGTCTTCCGGCACTAGTCCTTGTTCGGCTAATTCTTGTTTGATGCGATCGGGGTTAGAGTCTGGTTTATCGACTTTATTGATAGCGACGATGATCGGTACTTCGGCCGCTTTAGCGTGGCTAATCGCCTCTTTGGTTTGAGGTTGTACGCCGTCATCAGCCGCCACTACGAGGATCGCTATATCGGTTACTCTCGCCCCTCTAGCACGCATAGCGGTGAATGCTTCGTGGCCAGGGGTATCGAGGAATACGATCTGTTGCATTTCGCCGTTGTGTTCTACATCGACGTGATAAGCGCCGATATGTTGGGTAATACCCCCTGCTTCTCCTTGAGCTACTTTGGTCTTGCGGATAGAGTCTAGTAGAGTAGTTTTCCCGTGATCTACGTGACCCATGATCGTCACCACTGGTGGGCGGTGCTGGAGATTTTCTAAGTCGGCCGCGTCGAGCATTTCCGTTACTTTAGTGGCGGCTGCTGTTTCGCTGGCTGCTTCTACCTTGATGCCCAATTCCTCAGCGATGACTTTGATCGTGTCTTCGTCTAGGGTTTGGGTGATATTGACCGCCATACCTTTGAAGAACAGATTCTTAATAATTTCCGTCTCCGGCACTTTTAATAATTCCGATAGCTCTCTTACGGTCAGGCTGCCTTCTAGCACTACGCTCTCTGGCGGTTTTTCCTCTTTTACTTCCTTGCGATCATTGGCTTTTTTCGATTGCGCTGTCTCGTTTTTGCCAGTTTTCTTCACCTTGATCGCGTTCACTGCCACCGGAGTTGCTGCTTTCGCTGGTGCTGTTGATTTCGGTTTCGGTGGGCGGGCGATCGAGAGGCTAAAGCTTTGAGCGAGTCCCGTTTCTTCTAACTCCGTATCGAGGTCTTCGTCTTCGTCAAAGAGAAATTGGGATTTACGTTTATTTTTTCCAGTATTTTTGCCCAGTTTAGCTGTTTTTGCTTTTTCTTCCTCTTCTTCCTCTTCCCAAGCAGGGCGTTTTTTCTGTGGCGGGGTGGGACGTTTGATCTTATTCGGTTTCGGTTGTTTATGGATCGTCAGACCGCCTATATCTTCGGTATCGGATTCTTCGATCTCCAGTAATTCGATCTCGTCTCCCATTTCGGGCGCTATCGGTGGTTTCGGTGCGATCGGCTGACGGGGTGGGCGTTTTAATTCTACGGTTTCCCTGGTTTCTTTAGCCGGTTCTGCCGATTTCTGTTGAGGTTTGAGGGTTAATTTCAGCGTCGGTTTTTCCGTCTTGTTCGATTCTTGTCGCTCGCCCCTTTCCGCTTTTTCCGGACGCTCACCCCGATTTTGTTTAACTACCCTTTCCGGCTTATCTCCTTTCTCGGGACGCTCCCGACGCGGTCTATCTCCGTTGGTAGCCCCGGAGGTGGGCGGAGTTACCAGCCGTGGTGGTTCGGTACGTGGGCCTCTATTGGAAACTGCATCTGGGTTGGATTTGAGGCCAGGGCGAGAGGGTGGTTCTAACAATTTGTTAGTATCCGCCGGCGTAGAAGTAGGCTCTTTCAAGGCTTCTTTTGCTAGTAGTTGTTTTGACTGATTATGACTAATTTTAGAAGAATTTGTAATTTCTGTCTGCTCTTGTGTAACTTTTGTTTCCCCTGTTGAGATGGCTGGTATTATTTGTTCTGTTAGGGTTAAGGTGTTGCTCGGATTGCTCGTCATTGTTGGGGGGATAAGAGTCTTAGTCGGCTTGGGCTGTTCTACTGTATCGGTATTCGGGCGATGGTGTATCGCTCTAATCTGGGGTTTTTTATCTACTATAGGGGGTTCCTTGCCTTTATTTTCCGAACGAGCGTGACCCCGCTCGCTACCGTTGTGAGATTTTGCCGAACTCGTTTGATATTTGGGAGCCGCCTCTCTAATTTGTCGGGCCTGTTCCTCTGTTATTGTACTGCTGTGACTTTTAACCGCTATTTCGAGCTGTTTACAAATTTCTAATACTTCGTTATTGTCTAAATTTAACTCTTTCGATAGGTCGTATATTCTTACTTTTGCGTTATTCATCCATTATCCCCCGACTAAAGGCTTTAATTTTTTTGGTGGTTGGTAGGTTAATTCATAGATTGTGTTTGAGTCCATAGAGCTATGATTTTTCATGGTTTTGATTATTTTGATTTAGTGCCAGGCGTTCCCAAAGAGTTTGATAGATAGTTTCAGGTATATTTGTTTTCAAAGCTCGACCCAGGCGATTCTTCTGACGTGCGAGTTTTAAACAGTTAGGACAGGGGCACAGGTAAGCCGATCGGCCAGTGCCCTGATCTAATTGTACCTGTTTGGACGGATAGACTCGGACTATTCGCCAAAATTCTGCTTTTGGTGCTACTCGGCGACAACCCAGACAGCGGCGATAGTTGGTCTCCATCCTTCGATTTCCTTTAATTTTCGATTTCTGCGGTTGTTTTGGACTGATTCTCCTGTTCTGTTTTGTAAACTGCTATATCTTTAATGTCTATCTTCCACCCCGTCAAACGGGCTGCCAGACGAACATTCTGACCTTCTTTACCTATGGCTAGGCTCAATTGATCGTTGGCTACCAATACTAGAGCTTGCCGTTCATCGGGATTGATCAGTAGCACTTGGTCGATACGAGCAGGGCTGAGAGAGTTGGCGATATAGGTGGAAGGGTCAGGAGACCAGCGAATCACGTCGATCTTTTCGCCCCGTAGTTCGTTAACTACAGCTTGAATCCTCGAACCCCTGGCTCCTATACAGGCTCCTACTGGATCTACATCTCTTTCCAAGGTATCTACTGCTATTTTAGTCCGCGAGCCGACGTATCGGGAAGATGGATTAGCTTCTCTGGCTACCGCCACTATCCGCACCACTTCTTCTTCAATTTCTGGGACTTCGTTAGCGAACAGATACACTACCAAACCGGCGGCGGCTCTGGAAACAATTAGCTGGGGCCCCCTTTGGGAACCTTCGCGCACGGTTTTGAGGAAGACTTTAAAAGAGGCGTTAGCTCGATAGTTATCGTTGGGTAGTTGTTCTCGTTTGGGCAATTCCGCCTCTACTTCCGGTTGTCCATAGGCGCTAGATACCATAACGATCACGTCTTGACGCTCGAAGCGCACAACTCTGGCCTGTAAAACCGTCCCCTCCAATTCTTGAAACTCTTCTTGAATGATCTTCCGCTGTTGGTCCCGCAATTTCTGCAGGAGGACTTGTTTGGTTTGAATCGCCGCCATGCGTCCAAATTCTTTTTGTTCGGGGGTAACGTCTAACACTACCTCATCCCCGATTTGAGCCTCATCAGCCACCTCTTGCACTTCTTTGAGGGAAATATTGTGATCGGTGTTGGTGACTTCTTCAACTATTTTTTTAGTGCAGAGGATGCGGAAACCTTCTTCTTCCACGTCTAACTCCACGTCAAAATTTTTAAAGTACTCGTCGTGGAATTGGTTACGATCCATACTCTGAGCGCGGCGATAGCGCTCATATCCCTTAAGTAGGGCTTCCCTTATGGCTTCCTGTACCGCAGATTCCGGCAGATTGTGCCTTTGTCTGATTTCTTCGATCATTTCCCGTAATTTAGGCAGACTCACGATCGCCATATATTTAATTCTCCTGATAAATGGTTATTCAGTTTAGGGATTATTGTCTAATTGCACTCTCACCACTTCCGAGCGTGGCAGGGAGATGACGCGCCCTTTCTGATTGAGGTAGATGGTGGACTCGTCTCTGCCTTGTAGTTTTCCCCGCCGCTGTTTCTCGGCTCCTTCGCCCTCGGTGGTGGTGACGATGACGGCAAATCCCTTAAAAGCCTCGAATTCTCGATCGCTGTTTAATTGTCTTGAGATTCCAGGGCTGGAAATTTCCAGCACGTAGGCGAAAGGTATGATTTCCCGAGTTTCTAGCTCGGCTTCTAGCGCCCTACTCATTTGCTCGCAGTCATCTAACCCCGTGTCCTGCTTGGGATTGCGAATATCAACCCTCAACACGGGCGGGCGTTTATTAGTTTGAAAAACCACTTCGATGATTTCTAGCCCGAGGTTGGCCGCGAGCGGTGAGGCTAGCTCTAAGATGGTAGGTACGAGAGGATGTGTCATGGTTATCGAGCAATAAAAAAAAGCGGGTTCTACCCACTTCTTGCTCTGCTAGATGAACTCGATCTCGGATGGAATGAGTTATCTTAGCTTCCTGCTTCATCCTAAGAGTGAAGGCACTTACTTAGTCCACAGGCTTCGGGTTCGGAGAGAGCTTCCCCTACCTGTAATGCTTCCTGGATTCCTGGTTCTAACTAAAGCCTTTGAATCCCTGTATGGCAAGTTTAACATATTTTACATCACGAGTGAGGAACCTCTGCTCACTACTCTCGATTCTCGCTCCTCTTGGGCCAGGTAAAAGTAAAGGTGGCCCCTTTACCGCGTTGTGAAGCGACTTGAATTTCGCCTCCTTCAGTTTCGACTATCTTTTTCACCAGAGCCAGTCCGATACCTGTATTTTCTTGCTTATCTCTAGGTATGAGGACTTGAAACATCCCGAAAATTTTCTCGTGGAATTGGGGATCGATGCCTTCACCGTTATCGCTGACGGAAAAGTGATAAAAATTATCCCGATCGACTACCCCTATCTCTATACGACCTTTTTGAGCGCAGTTATGTTTGATGGCGTTATCTATTAAGTTGGATAGAACTTGCAATAAGAGAATTTTTTTCGTGATTAAAGTAGGCATTTCCGTCGTAGAGACTATTTCAAATTGCGGAGGTGGTGAGAGAGAATCGATGATTTCTTCGATTAACGCCGATACATTCACTATTTCTTCGGGAATATGTCTCCTACCGACGCGAGAGTAAGCTAATAGCCCTTCGATCATGTCATTGAGCCGATAAACCCTATTTCTTAATAAATTCATGTAACGGAGATTTTCCTCGTTCAGTACCGGATCTAAATCTTCTTCTATCCATTCTGATAAGTTGGCGATCGCACGGAGTGGGGCTTTTAAATCGTGAGATACCACATAGGCAAACCTATCTAATTCCAGATTACGTTGAGCCAGCAGGGCGCTACTCTGGGTCAAGGAGCGATTGAGCTGTAATAACTCCTGAGTTTGTTGTTGCAGGAGCGATTCAAAGCGTTTACGATCGGTTAAATCGAGGATAAAAGCGACGGATTCCTCTCTCCTTTCCCCCACCAATCCGTAACCCACCAGCACTGGCACACGGGAGCCGTCTCTACGGATGTACTCTTTTTCATAGGGGGTACAGGCACCAGTTGCGATCGCTTCCTCGACTTTCTCTTCATCCAGGGGCAGGAATTCCGCCGGGGTGAGCGTCGTCCAGTCCAATTCTCCATTTTCTAAACTTTCCCTCTCGTAATCGATGATGCGGAGAAACTCATCGTTAGCCTCTTTAATCCTTCCGTAGATGTCCCCGTAGAGAATACCGACGATATTCGCGTCGAATAGGGTTTTTAATCTCTGTTCACTCTGAATTAATCTTTGTTCGGTTTGTTTACGGGCGCTAATGTCCCTATCTATGCCGATATAACCTTTGAGAGTGCCATCTGGTTCGTACATCGCCGAGATAATCGTTTCCGCCCAGAAGGTGGAGCCATCCCGTCGGCGCTGCTCGTATTCCCCCCGCCACTGCCCCTGTTGTTGAACGCGTTTAATTCTCTCGAATTCTTCGGCTTGGTTTCCTGGCGGGACGATAAAATCGATGACTTTTCCTAAGACTTCCTCCGCCCCGTAGCCGTAAAGTGATTCTGCACCTCTTCCCCAATAGGTAATTTCTGCGTTTACGTTCGTGCCTACGACTGATTCCTGTACGTTGTCGAGTAACTGGGCCTGAAGGAATAGCTTCTCTTCTACCTGTTTACGCTCGGTTATCTCGTAAATCACTCCCGCCGCCGTGACTGGTTGATTATTCGCGTCGTAATAAAATCTGCCTAATCCTTCCACCCAATGAATACTTCCATCGGGCCAGATGACGCGGTACTGCAAGCGGAAATCGGTTTCAGAATTTAGAGCCTGCCCTATTTGAGCCTCCACATCGAGAATATCTTCCGGATGGACTCGATCGCGCCACTGTTTATAGTTACGCTCTGGGAAACCGCTTTCGTAGCCTAAAAGGATTTCGTGTTCTTTCGTCCAGTAGATTCGATTCGTTTCTAAATTCCACTCCCATAATCCCATCTTTGCCGCATCGAGGGCGATATTTAAACGTTCGGCATAATTTCTCAATTCTGTATATGCTGATTCTAATTCTGTCGTTCTTTGTCTGACTCTTTCTTCTAAAACTTCGTTGAGCCTGCGTATTTGGGTTTCGGTTTGTTTTCTCTCGGTAATGTCCCTTCCCTCGGGAATGATGTAGAGAATTTGACCATCCTGATAATAGGGTTTGAGAGAGAAGTCGATCATGGCTCTCTGCCCTCCCGCTCCCATCACCTCTACTTCGTACTGCACTAATTTTCCCGTGGCGGCTTCTTCGATCGCTGCCCGCAATTCTTTCTGAATCTCCAGCGAAATTGACCACCAGGGTGCTTGCCAGAAGGGTTTACCGATAACAGATTCTGCCTCGAAGCCCCCGAATTCTAGGGCAGTTTGATTAGCTTCTAATAATATCCCCTCAGGAGTTAGTAGCCCGATGAATTGAACCGTATTATTGAATATAGCCTTATAACGTCTTTCATTCTCCAAATTAAGCTTTTTTTCTGCTTTTAGCTCTTTTTGAAGCCTTTCTACTTCTTTTTGTAGGCTATCTATGTTTTGCTTGCTTACAGAATCCATATTTGGGTTAGTAGAGATCCTTGCGGGTAATCGTAACTGCCGATCATATATTTTTTTTCTAATACCTAGGGAGAGATTTTTTATCTATCTTAGGTCATAGAATCGATTTTTTTACTATTTGCGAGCATAATACCTAAAAACACTCTAATACTATTATGCGATCGAATATTAAAGTTAACCAGCAAATTTATTGATTTTGATTTTTAAATATATGGAGCTTATAGCGATTAGGGATGATAGGCATAGTTTGAATATTTTCTTAAGTAAAAATACTTGAGAAAACTTAATCCATATCTACGCAGCCGCTTTCAACTGCCTTTGCTGCCTCACTCAGATCTAAATCTCTATCGGGTGTGAGGTATAATTTCTAAATATTCTTTATTTGTTTGATGAGCATAATTTTTATAGTTCAATATACTAAAAGAGTATTCAATCTAGGCTTTTAAGTATACACTTGTTCATAAGTTAGCATTAATATTGAAGAAACAATGAAGGAAAAAAAACTTTTTTTAATTATTACTACTGCTATAGCAACAATCATAATTAGTTTGGTTTTAGCAGTAGTGTTAAAAGATTTGCGGGCAATCTTATGGGGGTTTCTCTTTGTACCCGCTATGGTGATTTCTTTTCGGTATCCCCGTTTAGGTTTATTAGCCCTGTTGATTTACCTACCTTTAGGTAACACGATTACCTTTTCCCTGGTTAAGGTCTATCAGATTATAGGGAATATGGTTAAATATAGTGGCTCCTATCCTTTATTTAAAGTAGCCAAGGATGCTTTTTATTTTCCCGCTCTAGTAGGAATTTTATATAAAGAATCGACCTGGCAGGACATAAAAAGTAAAATACAGCCTTTACCGTTAGCTATAATGGTTTTATCCATTTCTTCCCTACTCACTTTTTGTTTCGTCAATCTTTTACAGGGGCGCGGGGGTTTTTCTGTTGGAGTTATCGGCTTAAAAACACTACTAGGATACATACCTCTAATTTTATGCGGTTATTATTTAATTAAAAAAATCGAAGATGTTTGGATAGTCAATAGATTATTAATTACCCTTGTTTTAATTGCCTGTGGTCTGTGCCTACTCCAATATTTATTACTAACTCAAGGGATTTGCCCGGATAACGAAATCTTAAATAGAACTCAAGTTCTAGTGGATTTATCTAAAACTCAGTTTTATCCTAGTATTATCGATAGGGTTGCCGTAAAAGCTCAATGTTTCGTTGGTGGCAGCTTACTTTACAATCCAAATAGAGGCTTGATAAGATTACCAGGAACTTTTTCCGATCCCTGGCAGTGGGGCTGGTTTTTAATTTCTAGTAGTTTTATCACCTATGGAGCTAGTTTCAGCGAATACAGGAAACGCTGGCAGGTTTTAGGGTGGCTGGCTATAGCCCTAGTATTAATCTGTACGCTAATTTCTGGGCAGAGAATAGCTTTAGTATTGGTGCCGATTATTTATCTCATTCTTCTGGTGGTAACGGAAAGACGTAAGCGCTGGCTCGGTATCAAGTTAACAATTATCTCTCTCTCAGGCATAGGGTTAGCTACTGGGGTGGCGATCGTACAAAATAGTATCACCAATTTGATCGATCGTTGGATTTATTCCCCTCCCTTGGAATTTATGTTGAGACAATTACAGTGGGTAACTAGCCGTCTCAATCTTTTCGGTAATGGCTTGGGCGCGGCTACTTCTGGCGCTCGTCAATTCGCTGGTGAGGAGGGTACTAGATTAATCGAAACCTATTACGTTAAGTTACTTTATGAGATAGGTATAGTCGGCTTTCTAACTTTTATGTCGGTGGTTACGATCCTAACCATATTAACTTTTAAGGCTTACCGTAGGATTAAAAATCCTCGTCTCCGTCTTTGGGGTTGTTGCCTCTGGATATTTGTCTTATTTATTAGTTATAATCCCTATTATTATCCTCTATCCGTCGAACCAGCCTCGGTTTATTATTGGTTATTTGCTGGGATACTTCTCAAACTACCTGAACTAGAAGATAAAATCTAACTATCATTTTTTCATAAAACCCATAATCTTCGTAATAGGATTTAATAATAATGGGTATACTTAAACCTTATAATAATTTTACTTGTCTCTATCAAGTTGGTGGTAGTTTACAAGCGAATTCGGAAGTTTATATAACTAGAAAAGCAGATAGTGAGTTATATAAATACCTTTGTCAGGGGTATTTTTCTTATGTATTAAATTGTCGGCAAGTAGGTAAGTCTAGCCTCCGCATAAGAGCCATAAATAGATTAGAGAAAGAGGGAGTTAAATGCGTTAGTATCGACATGTCTTTAGTGGTAAGTCATGATATTACTTTAGAACAATGGTACGCAAGTTTTACTTGCTTGGTAGCTAGTGAATTAGAGTTGTATAAGCATCTAAATATTCGCCAATGGTGGAGTTCACATCAGCATCTTCTGGCTCACGAAAGATTAAAATTATTTTTTCAACAAGTGGTTCTGGCTATCATACACGATAAAGTTATTATCTTTTTAGATGAAATTGATAGTATAAGAAATGTTGATTTTTCTCTGGCAGAATTTTTTCAAGTTATCGGTAGTTTCTATGAAGAACGAGAAAGGGATAAAAATCTAAATCGCTTGAATTTCTCTGTATTCGGGGTAGCTACTCCCGAGCAATTAATTCGAGAAACCTGTTTGAATCCTTTTATAAAAGGTTATTGGGTTGATTTGGAAGGGTTTAAATTACAAGAAGTCAGCCCGTTGATAGACAATTTACCCCCTCCGATTAAGGGGCGAAGTGAAATCTTAAAAAGAGCTTTAAAATGGACGAGCGGTCAACCTTTCCTGACTCAAAAAATTTGTTATTTAATTTATTACTCACCCGTAGAATTACTGACCAGCAAAAAAATGATCTGGTTGGATAAGTTGGTGCGAGAATCGATGATTATTAATTGGCAAGAAAAAGATAATCCCGAACATTTGAAAACGGTTAGCGATCGCATTCTCTACAATCCCCTATCTCCCGCCAATCTTCTCCAACTTTACAGAAATATCCGGCAAGAGGGGCAAGTATGCTTCACCGATACCCCGGAGGAACGGGAATTGATATTATCGGGTTTAATCGTTAATAGGGCGGGCAAACTGAAGGTGAAAAATTTAATCTATGAGCAAATTTTTGATGATAGCTGGATTGAGCGTCATCTAAGAAGATTCCAAGCTTGAATCAAGTTACCCCCCATAAGAGACGCTACACCTTTTAAAGTTTTTAACTCGGTTATATTGGGATCGATCGCCATCGCCTTATCTAAAGCAGCTTGCGCCGGCGCTGGTTGCCAATCATAAAGATAGACGAAGGCTAAATAAGCGTGATGATAAGGGTTACTGCCATCTACCTCGATCACTTCTCGCATGATGTCGATCGCCCCCTTTACATCTTGCTGCAGGACTTTAGAGATGGCTATACCGTAGCCTAAATTCAATTTATCCGGTGAGGATTCGTTTTTAAAACGGTAGGATAAAGCCTTATCCGTCTGTACCACATAGTCTTGAATTGCGTCGTATTGATTGATACGGTTGGTCAACTCGAAAATCGGCTCGATGCCCTTAATCCCCTCTCCCATACGAGAAGCCCCTAAGCGTAACTGAGTGCCTAAATCTAATTCGGGACTCGCTAGGGGGGTGGCAGCAGGCTCGATCGTAATCTTAATATCTGGGGTGGGGATGGGATAACTTTCGCCGGTATTCCTATTTAAGTATCGGGCGCTTAGAGTATAAACCCCGGGGGCGATATTTTCCGGAGCCTGCATAGCCGTAGTCTCGACTACCCGAAACCCTTTATCTGATTGACCGGGTTGTAATCTTCCCAGATGTAGTTCACCCATACCAATACCATGATCATGCAACCAGCGTTGATTTAACTCGCTATTTTCCCAACTTAATAAAACGATACCTTCTTGTAATTCTCGCCACGAACCTGACCATTCATAAGTAACGGGGATAGGATGATTAGGGGGTGTTTTTTCGGGAATGGTAATATTTGTCAGTTGAATTTGAGGCGAGGTAATAGGGCTAGGTTTTACCGTAACTAAAGGCACAGTACGACGATAGAGAGATAAAGTGCTATCGTCCGGCAGTTGCCAAGTTTTCTGACGCTGAAACTCTGGATCTGTTTCTACCCGTTTGACTATCTGAGCTTGCACTTCCGGCACTGAGCCTTGATAACCGGTTTTAGTAAGAAACCAATTTAAAGAGCGCACATCTTGATTAATATCTTTTTCCCTCACTCCTACCTGTCTCCCGGCTACTTGAGAGCGATACTTACCGCCATAAAATGAGTAGTTTCTTTGATTGACTTCCGGGGTGGATGGTAATACTCCTAACGTGCTACGTTGGTAGGGCGCGTTATTAAGTATCTCGGTAATTACTTGCTCGTGATGCCATTCTTTATTTATTGTGGGCTGATGAGACATTTTTGGGCTGAAAATTTTAGTGATGTTATCTCCTCCTAAGGGGAATATATTTAATAACATGACAATAAAAGCTATGCTCACCGTTGCCCATCTTAGTGCGATCGAGTATTTACCCCGCCAAGATAGTAAGCCTACTGCTAAGACGATAGAAATTACTGGATACAGAGATAAAACGTAGCGGGCATCTTTGTTTACGTTCAGCGATGATATAAGGTATCCGCCCAATAGGAATATTACTAACCACAGCCATTTATTTTTAACTTCTGAAAGTGGTTTTTGTCTGGGCCAGTAAATCCAAGAGAGGATAAACCCAACAGCAGGCACGAGCAATAATATCCAAGATAAATAATAGGGTAATATTTGGGCGTAATATGTCCAAGCGCCTAATGTATTTAATGCAGGATCTCCTTCGATAATTGCTGAGTCTACTGTGGCTCTTTTTCCCGATGTTAGCATCAATAACCAGTTAGTACGATACCAGGGAAAAAAGACAATTAATGAGGCGAAAAACCCGGCTAATATTTGTCCTACTCTAGTCCATCTTCTGCGCCACACAGTCTGAAAACCTACCCAAACTATGGGGAGGAATAAAAAGAATAAACTTGGTTGTTTGAGTAGAAGCGCAGCACCTACGGATAAGCCAAAAGCGATCGCTCTTAACCACCCCCACCAGGCTTTTTCCTCTTCGCAAAAATACCAGATTGTTAATAGACAAAAGCTAAAGGTGACGATCGCGGCTAGGGGAAAATCGAGTAGGAATTCGAGGCGATAGTAATACAATCCGGGCATTAATTGACAGAGTAGGGCGGCCCAAATGCCTACAGAAACGTCGAATAAAATTACCCCCAACCCGTACACCGATACGAGTAACATGGCGCTGAAGGGGAGCATTAACAGGGTTGCCGAATCGACGCTGATGCCGAAAATATGGAAGAAAGGAACCGTGAGAATATAGGTGAGGGGGGGAACTTTTGGGGATAGTAGCCAGAGATTGCGCCACCAATTAGAATCGAACCATCGGGGTTGTTGTAGTGCTTCCCAGTATTGAACGGCTCCGTTTAAATATTCTGCCTGATCCCAGGCAGGTACGGTATAATCGACGGCGAACCAGAGTCGATCGATTATCACCCCCGCTAACCAGATGAGCGCGATCGCACCCAATCCCTTCACCCATTCCTGTGTTTTCCCTTGATTCACGGTTTCAGCCTTTTGATCATCTTCACATGGGGTATGCCGGCTTCATCGAATCGATCGCCCCTTATTTCAAACCCCAGCTTTTCATACAACAGTTTCACATATTCCTGGGCGTTTACGACGATTAGCTGATACTTTTGGTTGCTTTTTATTTCTTCGACAGCGAATTCGATTAACTGCCTACCTATTCCCAGTCCACGATAATCTTTTAGTACCGCGACTCTTTCTATTTTCGCGGTTTCTACATCTATTTCTCTAATTCTTAACGTTCCTACTGCTTCTTTCCCCGCATACCCTAATAGATGAGTGCAAATCTCGTCTAATCCATCGAATTCTAGGGTTTCTTCCACGCCTTGCTCTTCCTGAAACACCATCTGCCGGATGTATTTAATTTCATTAATATGATTTATGTAAGTAGTTTTTTTGAGAATTATTTGCATTTATTTTATCCTCTCAGTTGATTGAAACTTTGACGGGTTGTCATTTTCAAGATTTTTGTCTTTAAAAAATTATTGAGACTAATTAATAGTAGTGATATAATTAATCAAATCATGAGTTGGTGTGATGAGAATGATTTTCAAAATAACCTCTTTAGCTATATTAGCAAGCCTTTTGGGTTTAAGTGACCCTGTGGCGGCACAGATACGCCCTAGTAATCCGATGGGGCAAATAACTAATGTGAATCAGTTACGGGATGTAGAACCTACAGCCTGGGCTTACGAGGCTTTAAGGAGTTTGGTAGAGCGTTATGGTTGTATCGTAGGCTATCCCGATCGAACTTTCCGGGGTAATAGAAGTCTGACGAGGTGGGAATTCGCCGCCGGTTTGAATGCGTGTCTCAACGCCCTAGAAAGATTAATTCAAGACGGCAGTAATGTTTATAAAGAAGATATTGACAAGCTGAACCGCTTGACCAAAGAATTTGAAAGCGAATTAGCCGCTCTCGGGGCGAGAATTGACACCCTAGAAAATCGAACCGCTTTCTTAGAAGATCATCAGTTCTCCACTACGACAAAGCTTACCGGGCAAGTAGTGGTTGGTTTATATGGCATTGCAGGGGGAGAGAAAAATGGCGGGCAACCTATTCCGCAAACGCCGGTTTTAGGTTACAGAACTAGGCTGGAGTTAAATACCAGTTTTACGGGTGAAGACTTACTTTACACTCGTCTTGCCACAGGAAATGCTCCCACTTTAGTTGAGGAAACGGGTACTTTTCAAACCGTACTAGGGATGGTGCAACCTAATGATAACAGTCTGGGAGTGGAAGTACTACAATATACTTACCCTGTTACCGACAATATAAGATTAGTTTTAGAAGGTTTTGGCGGATCAACAAATGATTTTGCTAACACTTTAAACTATCTAGACGGAGACGGAAATATAAGAGCTATTTCAGGTTTTGGTACTCGTAACCCAATCTTTTATATTTCCAAACAAACTGGTCTAGCTGTAACAGGAAATTTTGGGGGGCTAGATGTTAGTCTAGGATACTTGGCAGGTCAAGGCAACGATCCTACTCCGGGGAATGGTTTATTCAATGGTTCTTATAGTGCCATAGCACAGGTGGGTTACATTCCTGATGGAGAAACAGGTATAGCTCTGACTTACATTCACAGTTACAATCAAATCGATACCGGCACTGGTAGCACTCGTTCAAATTTCCAGTACTATACCGAGACTAACTTCGGTGAGACTCCTCCCGTAAGTGCTAACACTCTCGGTTTACAGTTTAGTGCCAAGGTATTCGAGAAAATTTATCTCGGTGGTTGGGCTGGTTATTCTAAAGCTAATACCCTTGCTAGTATTGATGGAGAACTGAGTCGGGGTAGTTTAGATATATGGAACTGGGCGGTTACTTTATCGGTGACGGATTTATTCCGTGAGGGGAATATAGCAGGTATTATCTTCGGGATGCAACCTTGGGTGTCTACCTCTACTGTTAGACAGGCTGATGGGCAAATATTGCAAGATAAGGATAGTTCTTATCACATTGAGGGATTCTATCAATTTGCCCTCAACGACAATATTTTAATTACCCCAGGCTTAATCGTGATCACTTCGCCTAATTACAATAATAATAACAGCACTATTTTTCAGGGTGTGATCCGGACAACGTTTCTTTTTTAACCCGCTTATACGACGGGAGTTGGGAATCGGGAGTTGGGAGTTGGAAAAAATCTTTACCAGAATAACTTAAAATGTGTTGTGTGTTATCGATCGTCTAATTGCTGTGGATATTCCCGTACTGCCCTCGACTTTTTTCCTGACTCTACTACTGATGGTAGGGTTATTCTTCTTTATTCGCGGCTCCTTTAAGGAGCGTACCGAACAGATTTTGTTTACCACCTCTAACTCGGAAGATTTTTTACTAAAAGAGTTACGGGAGTATTTTGATAGACGGGCTTACGGGGTAAAAGCGATCGAACCTGAGCAAAATATCGTCAGGTTAGAGGGCTTGGTGCGCCCGAGTATCTTCCTGGCATTATTTTTAACGGTGTTAGCCCTGCTGGGTTTCTTCTGTCTGGCCCTGGTGCTATCGGTAGAATTTCCCTCGCTCAACCCGGCTATATTTGCCTTATTGCTGTTAGCTCCGTTAGCGGGGGTTTTCTACTGGCGGAAAGCGGGCCGGGTAGAACAGGTATCATTTAAGGTAGATAGGGCCGATAACCTAACTCAATTGTTAGTAAAAGGTCATCGAGATGAGTTGATTCAATTGCAACAAAGTTTATCGTTTTTGGAAAAACAAGAAGAGTGAGCCAAACTACAGTTAATCGGATCAATTTATTAGAGTCGCCCACTTCTGACGCTTGGATAGAGCAGGCGATTAATAATCTAGATGTGATTCTTTTAGATCATTCCCATTGCGAAAGAAAGGCGGCTGGAGTAGCGATTAATATGATGTTTCGCTATCCTTCCTATGCGGTTCTGGTGAGGAAATTAACCGCGATCGCTCAGGAAGAATTAGAGCATTTCGAGTTAGTAAATCAGTGGTTAGATAAAAAGGGCATTCCTCTGGCTCCCCTGAATTCACCTCCCTATGGTGCTTCTTTAAAAGCTCAAATCAGGCATCAGGAACCAGAAAGATTATTAGATTCTTTATTAATTTCTGCGTTAATAGAAGCCCGATCGCATGAGCGTTTAGGTTTATTAGGGGAACACTGCCCCGAGCCGGAATTGGCTAAATTTTATCGTAGCTTGATGGCTTCGGAAGCACGTCACTACGGGATGTATTGGACTCTAGCGGATAATTATTTCGATCGGGAAATTGTCAAAGAAAGATTGAGTGAATTAGCGTTAGCGGAAAGTGAAATTCTCTCTACTCTCTATCACGAGCCGAGAATCCATAGTTAATTAAGGGGGACTTGGGTTTCTAATTTCAACCTGGAAAATTCTTCTTACGATTGTCACAATTGCGATCGGCGGAATTCACTGGGCAAAATACCAGTCCAGCGCTTAAATGCGTGGGTAAACGTAGCAGGTTCCTTATAGCCCAGTTCGAGAGCAACATTGCCTAACTGAAAAGATGGCTCTTTCAATAACTCCATAGCAACAGTGAAGCGAACTTGATCAACCAAGAGAGAATAGCTGAGGCCATTTTCAGCTAGCCTTCGCTGAAGGCTACGGGGGCTTAGTCCGGCTATTTCTGCAGCAACTCTTATGGGCAACCCTCCATCTGGCAAGTAGGCTCGAATAAGTTGCCTTAGTGAGCCGATAAGATCGGTGGTTGGGGCCGATCGGCTCCAGATTTCATAATCCTTTTGCCCGAAGGAGAAACGGCTATTTACCGGCCCCTTGAGTGGCAAGCATAAGAGAGAGCTGGAAAAACCGATCGCGTTATTGGGCTGATTGAAGTGTACTCGTACTCGAGAAAAAACCTCAAAATTTTCCAATCCCCTCAAGTGACTGGACTGAAAATGTAGGTCACTGGCACGCCATCCATCCACAGCCACCGACTGGATAATCTTAAGATAGAGCAGACAGGCATAATACTGAGCCTGTTGATTATCTACATTAGCCTGGTTGATGTATTGATGGTTAAACCAAACTTTGTCACCTTTGTGACTTAACCAAACTCGCGCCCCGGAGTTATGTGTAGTCGTTAAAAAAGCTGCAATCGTATGCAGACAGTCATACAGTGTTAAGGATTGGCCGGCAATTTTACCCAGCATACCGAAATCTTCAAGTTTAATTCTCTGAGTCGCCAACACACCAAATAAGTCCAGCCCTTCTCGTCGAGACACTAACTCACCAAAGGCAAAGCCATTATAAAGAGGGATTAATGAATCTGGATTCTCTAAAGTCGAGATCGGTAATTTTGCCAATCTCAAAAATTTCTCCGATGGTATGCCGTTTTGATTGAGAAAACCGACCATCGGGAGAATACCGCTATAACGAACCATAGGAATGGTTTTCATATAGCAGTGAGGAATGAGAAGTGAGCAGTGAGGGTGATTTGCCCTAGCCCATATTCACTCACTGGAGATTGTAGAACGTTTAATCCGTCGGGGAATCTACTTGGGGCCTGTCAACGGATTCTTCAGCATGGTGGGGGGCGGTTCCTGTGGGGCGAATCCCTTTGACTGGATGGAGCTTGTTCGCCGGACACCTCAAGGTTCCGTGTTCACGTACCAATCCGTTATGCGCCTTTCCCATCCCCTCGCCGCCATTATGATTGCTCTGGGGCAACATACCCGGGCGGGGATTGAGGAAAACCTCTGGACTCCGCAGGGCGATCGCATGACCACCGTCCAGATGATTGAAAAACAAGTCCGTATAGCAGAGGAACTCGGGCGTAAAGTTGCTACAGCCGATGAAGCCCGTGAAATTTTGAAGATTGGCACCTGGTACAACAGCAGAGAGGAAACACTCTTTAATCTGGGTTTACCCCCCAACCGTCAAGAAGGACAGCAGGGTTTCCGTGTCTATGAAACGGATGGTAAACTTTCTGACCGTAAATTTGCCGGATCGGATGGGCACCCGGTTGTAGTTTAGCGGACAGAGCTTACAATCAGATTATCACCACCTTTTACTCAATATTCACTTTTTTGGATATACCTATGCTAAAACCTTACCTATATTCGTCGTTAGTTCTTCTTGCTGGTTCTCTCGCTATCCTCGGTACACAAAATCCGATTCTCAGTCAGGCGGCAAGCTCGATCGATCGAGATCAGAACGCAGCCCTACAGGCTGTCGCCAAGATGACCGAGGGACAGCGCACTTATTATCAGAAAAACGGCAAATTCCGCGACAAGGTCGATAATGTTGAAAAGAATTTCGGGATTACTCTCCCGAAAACTTTCGATTATGCCATTCGCACCACTTCGGAGGCCGCCTATAGCTACGTTATCCCGGCCCGGTCATCGGTCACTGGCCAGTTAAAAGCGTATGTGGGAGCGGCGTTTCTCACACCGAACCAAAACCCGAAAATCACGACGATCATCTGTCAGAACCAGACTCCCGGACAGGTTCGCCCCGCTGATCCACAACTGATCAGGGGAAACCAGTATAACAATCCGAACCAACTTACCATACAGTGCGGGGATTTCACGGTAGAGGTTCCTGCGTCGATGGTGAACGAATGATGACCTGACTTAGGGCTAATAAGGTTAGGCGAACTGGCAAACTCAAACTGACATTCTCTTAGAAAGGTAGCGTGATTTAGACGGGCGAGAGTGGTTTCAAAAGCGAAATCCGTTCCTTATGACCTCAGGGTTGCCAGACGTTCTAACATCAAACGTCCGGCTAGAATAGGAACCGATTCGGGATTGAAAGGGGAAAGACCGATCGCTATTTCATCGGCGTTAACATACTCGATAACGCCTAAAATATTGGGCAAAATTTTTTTAGCGATCGTCGTTTTTCCCGAACCGTTAGGCCCACCGATTATATAAACATCAGGCATGAGGAAGCACTTCTATCGTTCTGATTAATAGTATCAAATACTATAATCGTACTGAGGTGCTTTCCCATTACCCCCGAAATCGCTCGATAGGGTAGCTCTCCGGGGTTTAATATAGACTTTTTGTTCTGGCTCTAAGTTTAATTTAGAAAATTCTTCCCGACTGAGGTAGGCAACCACCGGCATATTATCGGGCAGGCTCAATTCTACTTGAATCTCCCAACCGAGATGAATGACTCTCTTGACTACCGCCCAACTACTCAAAGGGCTTTCTTCGTTAGTAATTTCTACGTCGTGGGGACGGATAAATAGATCGGCGTTACTATCTTTATGGGCGTGAATCAAGCCTGCGGTACCAGGTAAGATATTTACTTCACCGACGAAACTCATAACGAAGGGACTAGCGGGATGATCGTAAATCTCGGCGGGTGTACCGACTTGTTCGATTTTACCGGCGTTCATGACCACTATCTGATCGGCCACTTCCATCGCTTCTTCTTGGTCGTGGGTAACGAAAACGCTGGTAATATGGACTTCTTCATGTAAGCGTCTTAACCAGCTACGCAATTCTTTCCGCACTTTGGCATCTAAAGCGCCGAAAGGTTCATCAAGGAGTAATACTTGAGGTTGGATGGCAAGGGCGCGGGCTAGGGCGACTCTCTGGCGTTGTCCTCCGGATAGTTGACTCGGATAGCGATCGCCTAACCCTTTCAACTGGATCAGATCTAATAATTCTTCTACCCGGCTTTTAATTCCGGCGGGGCGGTGTTTCCTGATTTCCAAACCGAAAGCGATATTCTGACGGACGGTTAGGTGTTTAAAGAGGGCATAATGTTGGAAGACGAAACCGATATTACGCTTTCTTACGTCGAGATGGGTGGTATCCTGACCATTGATGACGATCGAACCGGTGTCGGGAGTTTCTAAACCCGCGATCGCTCTCAGTAAGGTAGACTTGCCCGAACCAGAGGGGCCGAGTAGGGCGACTAATTTACCGTCGGGCACGGTGAGATTGATATTATCGAGAGCTTGGAAGTTACCGAAGCGTTTAAAAACTTGATTGACGACGATGCTCATGTGATTCCTTAAATCTCCAATTCTTTTGATGATATTTTGCGGGCTGTTTTTCTTTCGAGAATCTCTTTGATTACCAGGGTGACACCGGCGAGTAAACCCAGAATCACGGCGGCACTGAAGGCGGCTTCGGTTTGGTAATTTTTATAGGCTTGTTCTACGAAAATGGGTAAAGTTGATGTGCTACCTAAGATGCTTCCTGATACTACCGACACGGCACCGAATTCACCCATCGCCCGAGCGTTGGTCAATAATACTCCGTACATCAAGGCCCAGCGAATACTGGGTAAAGTGACGCGCCAGAAAATCTGCCAATCGTTGGCCCCGAGGGTGCGGGCCGCTTCTTCCTGTTCCGGGCCTATCTCTTCAAGTACCGGTATTACTTCCCGGGCGACGAAGGGTAGGGTTACGAATATAGTGGCTAAAACCATTCCAGGGAGAGCAAAAATTATTTTTATATCGTTTTCTTGTAACCAGGGGCCGAGCCAGCCAACCCGCCCGTAGAGCAAGACGATCATTAAACCTGCTACTACGGGAGAGATGGAGAAGGGTAGATCTATCAGGCTGATCAGGAAGGCCCGCCCCCGAAATTGATGGCGGCCGATCGCCCAAGCTGCACATAGTCCGAAAATCGTATTCAAGGGTACGGCGATAAGGGCGATAATCCCGGTTAATTTCACCGCTTCGATGAAATCTTTGGTTTTTATCGAAGTCAGGAAGGGTTGAAAGCCTTTATGAAAAGCTTCGTAGAATACGGCGACGGCGGGGATGAAAATGATGGCCGCCAGATAGGCTAGGGCTATGACGATCAGGATAGTCTGAGCGATCGGTTTTTCGGTTTTATTTAACTGCATATCTCCTGTTCCACTGTTGTAAGAGGTTGATGATCACCAGCATGATCAAAGACACTAATAGTAAGGTGGCACCGATAACCGTCGCTCCCGTGTAGTCGTATTCTTCCAATCTCTGAAAGATCAATACTGGCGCGATTAGATCTTTAAAGGGTATGTTAGAGGAGACGATGACCACCGAACCGTATTCACCGATCGCTCTAGAGAAACCGAGGGCGATTCCCGTTAATATGGGAGGAATGAGGGGGGGGAAGATAACTTTCCAAAATGTTTGCAGTTCCGTCGCTCCCAATGACCAGGCCGCCTCTTCTACTTCTGTTTCCATCTCTTGTAATACTGGCTGCAGGGTTCTGACTATAAAGGGAAGGGAGATGAATAGCATCGCTACGAACACGCCTAAGCGGGTGAAAGCTATTTTTATGCCGAAAGGGGCGAATAGTTGCCCTATCCAGCCTTTATCGCTGTAAACGGTAGCTAATACTAGACCTGCTACGGAAGTGGGCAGGGCAAAGGGTATGTCAACGCAGGCATCGATGAACTTTTTGCCCGGAAAGGGATAGCGCACCAGCACCCAAGCGATTAAAGTCCCCATCAAGCCGTTAATTAAACCAGCGGCTAGGGCGGTTACGAAGGTGACGTTATAGGCTGATAAAGCTACTGGCCCGGTTGCTATACGCCAGAATTCCTCAGGCCCCAGGGTTAAGGATTTGGTGATTAAAGCCAGGGTGGGAATGACGAGTAATACTACTAGGTAACTGATAGTTACCGTCCAGGGTATGGAAATTCCCTGAAATTTCGTTTGATTTTTTAGGGGTATATTTAAGTTAGCCATATTTCTTACCAATGGTGGGATTCTGCCGCCGTTTGTGCCGAGTCGTACCAAATTTCTACATCTAACTCCGCTAGATAACTCAGCCCTTCTTCGATAGCGCGGGAGCGACCTTCTATTTGTAAATCAAACCAGCCATCTTGTTGCCGTTCCGCCGTTAATAACGCGGCTAAAATATTGACTTTAACATCGTATTTGGAGGCTAAGCTAGAAACGATCGGTTCTCCTATATATTGATTCGGGATTTTAATTTTAATGCGTCTGGTGGTTATGCGATTCAGTTCCGATGCGTCTAGTTGTAGGTTATTGGTGGGGTTATCTAAAGGCTGCCATTGTTTCTCGCTCATCTTTTTTACTTACTCCCTGATTTAGTTAAAATTTTGTCGAAAGTTCCACCATCTTTAAAAAATTTATCCTGTACTTTTGTCCATCCTCCTAAGTCTTGAACAGTAAAGAGATTTTTTATTTCTGGATACTTATTGGCAAATTCTTTAGCTACCATAGGATCAACAGGACGGAACCCGACTTGAGCGAATTCCCTCTGAGCTTCGGGGGTATACAGAAACTGAACGAACGCTTCCGCTACTTCTCTCGTGCCTTTTTTATCTACGTTAGCGTCCACAACGGCTACAGGATTATCGATCGAGATATTGTAATCGGTGGGGACTACATAATTAAGTTTCTCTCCTTTTTGATTAGCTAATATCACTTCATTTTCATAGTTTATCAACACATCTCCCTGACCTTGTTTATAAAAAACATCGCTCGATTCACGAGCATCTCTGGGTAATACGGGCACGTTATTAAATATTTTGGTGACGAATTTTTCTGCTTCCTGATCGCTACCCCCGGCTTGAGTCACCGAACCCCAAAGGGCGAGGAAATTCCATCTCGCTCCTCCCGATGTTTTCGGGTTAGCGGTGATAACTTTCAGATTATTTTTAGTCAGATCTGACCAAGTTTTTAGTTTTAAGTTCTCATCTCTGGTTACTAATGCGCCTACGGATTTATGTACGATCGAATCGTTGGGTAATTCTTTTTCCCAACCCGGTTGAATCAATCCGGCTTTCTCGATTTTTTTCGTATCTAAAGCTAGGGCTAACGCAACGACATCGGCGGCTAAACCATCGATTACCGCCCGCGTCTGCGATCCCGATCCGCCATAGCTCTGCTCGAATACTACTTCTTGCCCGGTTTTCTCTTTCCACTCGGCGGTGAATTTGGGAATGATTTTTTCATAAGCACTTTGAGTGACTGCGTAGGATACCAGAGTCAGCCTTACTGGTTCTTTACCAGCGCTGTTAGCTTCATTACCGCTCGGTGAGGAGCAGGATGTTAAGGCTCCTCCCACCATCGAGCCTAATAACAAGAGTGATAAAACCGATTTTTTTGCTTCCATTATGGTGAACTTACGCCTTATTCAAAATATTTTTGGGATGTATTGACACTAGCCTGACATCCAATCTTAAACCAAAAGCATTTTTTTTTCAATACATTTAAAATTTAATTGCAACTTAAATGAAGGGTCAAAAAAACTGTGAGATGATAAAAGCATTGATATAAATACATTTGCAGTTATGGTTAAGGTGCCCAAGTTATCAACACCTGATCTAGTTAAAAAACTGATCAATAGTAGTTTTTTATTTAGAGGTTTATCAGAAAAAGAGCTAGACGAGCATTTTGGGACAGAAGAACTCAAAATAGAGAAGTTATTTTCTAATCGTCCTGTTTACACCGCTTTTCTACCGAATGAACATTTAGATCTTCTTTACCTAATCCTTGACGAGGGTTTAGTGATCGTCAGAAGTACACCGCTCGATCGGATCATCGCCATCAGTTATCCCGGGGGTTGTTTCGGGATGAGGAGTCTACCGTTTAGCTATGGTTTAGCGTCGAAAGCCTTTCCCTGTCTGGTGGAATCCTACAAAACGACTCATGTGGTGAAAATTCCCCTCAATCGGATAGAATCCCTCTACGCTAATAATGAAATCTTCCGGGAAAGATACCGGCTAGTTTTTGAATTAAGAGAGAAATTCGAGTACCATCTACTCAACTGCAGTAGTTACCCGCCCCAAGCGGTTGCCGCCCTTCTCAGGGGGCTAATCTATCAAGAAAGAAGCTTAGGCAATCAACCCAATGAAAACGGGGTGTATATTTTCGATCTCCCTGTAGACGTAATTGCCCGCGCCTGTCAACTGAATCAGAGAACGGTAGAACAGGTACTCAAAGGAATGCAACAGGTGGGACTGATTCGCACCGATACTAGTAGCGACAATATTTCTATCCTCAATGCGGAGGCTTTAAAAGAGGTTTATAGTGCCACCCGCGATAAAGTCGATTGGTGGCCCCTTAAATCCTAAACCACTATTTCAAACTCCAGAGACTGATGAGTTAAGAAATTGTGGGTAAAGTGATCGACTAGATTAGTATCGCTCAGTTCTAAATTATAAAAATCTATATAATCGCCTTCAAAATAGGGCCCTGCGTGCCAGGTGCCAGGTTCTAGTTTGATGAAACAGTTTCCAGGAATCCGAAACGCTTTCATTTGCTCTAAATCCGGTTCGTCGCCAGGGGAGGGGGGAGCCACCGCCATCAGCCACTCTTTACCCTCTAGAGAACCGAGACACTGACTACATTGTAGGTGCCGGGTGATGCGATGGAAACGCCGGCCCTTGCCATGAAGGCGCATGATGTAAAAGCGGGGAATTCCCTTATCTAAAGACAATTGAGCGTCAGAAGAATCGAAAGCTTTGCCGTCTTCCGAGGCGGTGATCAATTGACCGTAAGGTTGGAAGTCAACGACTGTGATCCATCGGGCTTGTATGGCTTGTAAAGTCATGATCCTACTGTTCGCTAACGGTGATGGGGGTGCCGTCTCGAAGATCGAGGATTCGGCTTACAGCTATCTTATCCCCCGGCTTGACTCCGGAGATGACTTGATAGGTTTGCCCTTGAATAGTGCCTACTTGTATGGGTGTCTGTCTCACTACTAAATTACTCCCCGATGGAGTCGCCGTACTTCCCTCTTGAGCTTGAGGTGATTGGGCGACGAAGACGAATTTTTGAGCGCCGACGCTGGTGATAGCGGTGGTGGGAATTAGGACACCCGGCTTTTTATCCCATATAACCCTCACTCTAGCGTACTGACGATCGCGGAGAGTGCCATCGTTGGTGAAGGAGAATTTCGTCAGGATCGATTGAGTATTGGCGGTGACGCTGGGGGCGATATAGGTTACTTGCCCTCTCACCCCGGGTTTTCCGTCTTTGTCGATGATCTCTACCGGTAAACCCAACCGAAGACGGGATTGCAGTTCTGCGGGGATGCTGACGTTTAAATCGAGGACTTTATTATCGATGAGGGTGGTTAGCTGAGTCCCCACATTAACTATATCCCCCACTTTCCTCTCATTAAAATCGCCGATCGTGCCGTTAATCGGGGCCTTAACCGTGTTGAATACTAGATTTTGACGGGTTGAACCGAGTTCCCCCTGGGCTCGACTGACTGCTGCACGTTGACTGTTGACGTTCGCTTGAGCCGTGGCTACCTGTTGTTGAGCTGCGGCAGCATTTTTGAGGGACAGATTGAAGGCCTCTTTTGCCGCCTGTACGCTAGCCCGGGCCGCATCCCGAGTGGCTCGGGCCGCGTCTCTATCCTGTCTAGCTGAATTGACCTCGGCTCTGGCCGCTCTCAGGTTACGGGATTGAGTATCTAGATCCTGTTGGGGTTGAGCGCCCTGTTTAACCAGAAATTGGGATCTCTCAAAGTTTTTTTGCGATAACTCCAGATTGGCGATCGCTCTCTGTAAGATTGCTTCTCTACTGCTGAGGTTGGCTTCTTGGCTTTTGAAATTAGCTTCGGCGTTGGCGACGTTAGCCCGGCTCTGGGCGATTTGCGCCTGTTGCCCTTCTACTTCTACCTGTCGTTGTTTTAGTTGCGATTCGGCTGCGGTGAGGTTAGCCCGAACTACATCTACTTGAGCCGCCGCCGCGTTTACCTGTTCTTGTTGCTGGGTGGGCTCTAACTCTACTATCGGTTGTCCGGCCGTAACTACATCACCGGATTGGACGAAGATCTTCGCTATCCTACCGTTAATTTGAGGAGCGAGGCTGACTCTTTCTCTCGCTTCTAAAGAGCCTACGTACTCACTGGTATCTACTAAAATTCCGCTCTCTAAAGTTTGCAATTTTACCGGTACTGCCTGCGGTGCAGTAGCTACAGGCCGGTTATTGCTACAGCCACCGATTAGTAAACCCGTCAGCACGATCGATCTGACTAATCCTTGTTTTCTGACCCCTAATTCTTTCATCATAGTTATTTGCCGGTGATGGTGTTCGTGTGGGGAGCTTGAATTTAATTTTACATCTGTTTATAAATTAGTAGAAATTGCCTCCACCGGACAAGTCGGTATACATTGTTCACAAACCACGCAACGAGAGCGCCAGAATTTTAGGCGGAAAGTTTGGGGATCTAAGGTGAGCGCTTCCGTCGGGCAGACTCCGGTACACAGGCCACAATCGACACAGCTTTCTTCATCGATCAAGATTTCCCGACTGGCTAATGATACATGAATATTATTGATCTTCAGCCACTCGATCGCCGCTTCTAGTTCGTCTATATCCCCAGATAACTCCAGAACTAATTTTCCCATCTGATTCGGGGCGACTTGAGCGCGGATAATATTGGCCGCCACATTAAAATCTTTAGCCAGTCTGTAGGTGACGGGCATATGTACGGTGCTGCGTGTAAAGGTTAAGGTTACTCTTTTTTTCATAAAATATAGAAACAGTTACAATTCTTGATCATTCGATGACCTCAACCACACAGAAAAATTCTTTAATAAATCTCTTTCTCGCTCTTACCGCCATCATTCTCAGTGTAGCGATTTTTTTCGGCTTTCAAACTCAAGCCGGCTCGGTTTCCCTAGAGGCTCAGGCGACCAACTCTATCCCCCTCGATACGGCTCTGACTAACAATAAACCCACCCTGACGGAATTTTACGCCAATTGGTGTACTAGCTGTCAGGCGATGGCCCCGGAACTGGCTCAAATTAAAAAAGAGTATGGCGATCGCGTTAATTTCGTCATGCTCAATGTGGATAATAGTAAATGGCTTCCGGAAATTCTCCGCTATCGCGTCGATGGTATCCCCCATTTCGTCTTTCTTAACGAGCGGGGGGAAACGATCGCCCAATCGATCGGCGAACAGCCTAAATCGGTATTGCAGGCGAATCTCGACGCTCTTTTAAGCTCTGCTCCCCTCCCCTTCGCCAACGCTACCGGGCAGACTTCCGATTTTAACCCCTCTATCGCCCCCTCTAATAGTGATCCTCGCAGTCACGGCGCGAGCGTGAACAATAATTAATCTAGGCTTTTTCATTTATTGACCGGATGGTAACGCTTTTGGTGGTGCTTTGGGAGCGTCTAATTCTAATACCAGATAGCGGATAAACCTGGCTACGGTTTTCTGTAAAATACCCTCGGCTATCTGTTGCCCCATCTGCTGAGTTTCCGGTTTGAAGATTAACTTAGTCACCACCGGCACCAAGATTAAGGGATCGAATCCTTTGGTTTCCTGTAATATCCCGATGATGTTCTTTAAGTGTTCTATGGTTTTGCTACTGCCGCGAAACTCTTCAGGGGTTTCTTGAACCGCTAACCCGGCTTGTTCCCTCAGATTACTTGTGAGATTAAACCAACTGCGACGGCTGAAAAGATCGATCGAATTAACTACCTCGGTTACTAAATTCTCTCTGATGAATTCTCCTCTAGGGGAGAAGAGAAAATCTGTAGCCTGATCTAACACCCGTTTGAAATCGTAATCGGGAGAATCTTTAGCATTTCTCAGCAGATTTTCTAAGCGATTCCACCTGAAACTTCCATCCTTAAACAATAAATCTTTCAAAGAAGTGCGTAACTCTTGAGAAGTATCGGTTAGTAATCTTTTCGCTATATATGGATACGCTTTACTAAGCACCTTAAAATTAGGATCGATCCCGATCGCAATTCCTTCCAGAGTCACCATCGACCTGATAATTAAAGCGTAATAAGCAGGCACCTTAAAAGGAAACTCATACATCATAGCCGACATTTTATCGGTGATACTTTTAAAGTTCAACTCCGCTACACTTGCTCCTAAAGCATTCCCGAATACATCGGCAAAAGCTGGAATAATAGGCGTTAAATCTGTATCTGGCGTTAGAAAATCTAACTTAACATAATCGTAAGCTAAAGCATCAAAATCACGATTAACTAAGTGAACTACCGCCTCGATTAAACCATAACGTTGATACGGTTTAATATTGCTCATCATGCCGAAATCTAGATAAGCTAACTTACCGTCGGGAGTAGCGAGAAGATTGCCAGGGTGAGGATCAGCGTGAAAGAACCCATGCTCTAATAATTGTCTCAGAGAACACTGCACCCCTACTTCTACAAGGTGAGTCGCATCGATTCCCTGCGCTTGAATCTCCTTAATATTAGTCAGTTTTGTTCCATCTACCCATTCCATCGTTAATACACGTCTGCCTGTGTATTCCCAATAGATTTTAGGAATGTAAATTTCTGGTAAGTGCCCGTATAATTCAGCAAATTTTTCGGCGTTTTGCCCTTCGTGTAGATAATTAATCTCCTCAAAAATCCTACTAGCTAATTCATCGGTGATAGAGATTAAATCGGAGCGAACTCTCTTGACATTTTTTTGTACCCATCCTGCCAGACGACGCATGAGATAAATATCGAGGGTAATATTTCTCAGCAAATCAGGGCGTTGTACCTTAACCGCGACTTTTTCACCCGTTTTTAATTTACCTTTATAAACCTGTCCTAAAGAAGCAGCCGCTATAGGTTGGGGAGAAAGTTCGGCATATACTTCGTCGGGGGCTTGTCCTAATTCTTCCTCTATGAATCTGTAGGCAACTTCGTTAGGAAAAGAGGGGATTTGATCTTGTAAACGGGTTAACTCTTCTAAATATAATGGCGGTACTAAATCCGGTCTTGTAGATAGGGCCTGACCGATTTTAATATAGGTGGGGCCGAGTCGAGTTAATAATTCTCTTAATTGTACGGCGCGTTTAATTTCGTCCTTCGGTGACTTACCTCTAACTTTGTCCCACCATAACCCTAAAACGAACCAGAAAACGGGTAGGGCAATATTGATCACTCGTCCTAATACTTGTAGGGGATGCCCATCGTAATAAGCGTTAATCACATCCGGATTGTAACGCCAGCTATCGGGTTCAGAATCGTCTACAGGGCCCAAACCTTCGTTATGCGCTAGGGGAATATGTGCGGGTTTATTTTCTAAACCGATTCCCTCTAAAGTTGAAGTGGGGGAGATTAGTGATGATTGGGACATAAGAGGGTAAGAAATAATATATGTAAACTATTGTAACAAGTTTGGAGTTTTTGCCTAGTACGACGACCGTGGCATTGTTTCTATATTACGGGTAGGAAAGAAAAGCCGATAGTGAGGCTATCCCCACGATCGGTACGGAAATAGGATCGATCGTTCATAATTACAAAAGAAGGCTTTTACTCTTTGTAGATAATCCATGTTACTAGCGTTACGGATCGAAAATTTCACACTGATCGATCGACTAGATTTATCATTCGGGAAGGGATTAAACGTACTCACGGGGGAAACCGGGGCGGGAAAATCGATTATCCTCGATGCTATTGATATTGTTTTAGGCGGCAAAGTCAGCAGTCATATGATCCGTCAGGGGTTTAATAACTCTACCATCGAGGCGACTTTTGCGGTTAGCCCCTCTCTGATGAGCTGGCTTGATTCACAAGAAATAGACCCTCTAGAAGACAATAGTATCGTCCTCAGCCGCGAACTCTCCCTATCTAACAATAATTTACGCTCCCGCTCCCGTCTCAACGGTATTTTAGTCAATCGACAATTACTGGCCCAATTACGAGAAAATTTAGTAGAAATTACCGCTCAGGGCCAGACAGTTCAATTAATGGACGCTAGCATTCAAAGAGAATTACTCGATTTATACGGTGGTGACATCATCTTCAGTCAGCGTAGTCATGTAAACACCGCTTATGAAAAAATGAGGTTAGCCTATAAAACCCTAGAAGATAGGCGACAATCTGAACAAAATCGCTTGCAGAGACTCGACTTAATTCAATATCAACTCAAAGAGTTAGATACTGCTAATCTCTCCGGGCCTGATGAATTAGAAGAATTAGAACAGGAAAGAGAAAGATTATCCCATGTAGTGGATTTACAACAATCGAGCTATCAAGTTTATCAACTACTATATCAAAACGATGACGGTGGTTCTGCGGTAGCGGATTTATTAGGAGAGGCGGAACATTTATTAACCAATATGACCAATTACGATAAAGAAATCGAGTCTATATTGGGTATGGTGAGAGAGGCTTTAAATCAAGTAGTAGAGGTGGGACATCAAATAAACGCCTACGGAGATAGTTTAGAAGCAGATCCGAGCCGACTTGCAGAAGTAGAAGAAAGGATAATCAGCCTCAAAAGAATCTGCCGTAAATACGGGGCGACTTTAGGCGATGTCATTGCTTATTGGGAGAAGTTAAGAGAAGAATTAGCCGAGTTAACGGGAGAGGGAAGATCGATCGAGGAATTAGAAAAAGCCTCTCAGTTAGCCGAAGATGAATACCATCAACAGGCGGAAAAATTAACGGGTTTACGACAGAATGCAGCTAATAGTTTAGAACAACAATTAGTAAAAGAATTAAAACCTCTAGCGATGGAGAAAGTTATATTCGTCTGTCAGATTACCCCGGTAGCGCCGAGCAATACAGGAGTAGATCAGGTGGTATTTTATTTTAGTCCTAACCCTGGCGAAAAAATTCAGCCTCTATCTAGTACCGCGTCTGGTGGTGAGATGAGTCGATTTTTACTAGCGTTGAAGGCGTGCTTTTCTCAATCTCAACAACAATCGGGTACTTTGATATTTGATGAAATAGACGCGGGTGTGTCGGGAAAAGTTGCCCAGGCCATAGCAGAAAAATTACACCAACTCAGTCAACAGTATCAAATACTTTGTGTAACCCATCAACCCCTAGTAGCAGCTATGGCCGATAAGCATTTCCGGGTACAGAAACAGATGATCGAAGAAAAATTAACCGCCGAAGGAAGCTTATCGGAAATTCGGACAGTAGTACGAGTGAACGCATTAGATAATCTAGTAACCCGCCGAGAAGAATTAGCTCAATTAACCGGAGGTCATTCGGCGCAGGAAGCCCTATCCTTTGCTGAATCACTTTTAAGTCAAGCTGCCTCTAAGAAAAAGTAATGAACGCGGGTAAAGGCTTAACCGCCCTCGAAGGCGGTTATTTTACTAATTAAGCAGCTATTAAACTAGCCGTTAAGGGTTCCCATTTAAACTCTCTTTCACCACCCAATTCGAGGACGAATTTTAAGCGCGGTTCTTGTTGGGAAAGACTGATGAGATATTGTCTTTCCGCCGAAGACAATACGTATCCCTCAACAAACCAGAAAACCAAACCTTTAGATTTCGGAGGTAGGTTTGCTAACTGATAGCCCGCGATTGGCGGAATATAGTAAACATCCCCAACAGCGGCTTCATTGCCGATCGTTTTTTTCCCTAAATGGGCTGGGCGTACCCCGTGAATTCCAGTCAGATAAGCTCCTAAGTCTCCTAAACCCCTAGCAGTCATGTGGATGACGGTATAACCGGCGGCGCGTAAGCGTCTTTGATAACGGCCCTCGAAGCCCCCCTCTAAGGGTACGTATACGCCTAAAGCCCCTTCTTTTTCTAAGGCGTTAATGAATGGTTTACCCGTAGTTAATAGTGCCATGTCTAAATTTAAAAAATATACTGAGATGATTATAAGGGGACTTCGCCCCCCTTGGTCTATTCTAGAGGTGCTATGACAGCCATAAATTTTTTATAGTCTTAA
>CAZUVR010000043.1:0-31292 GCA_964623815.1 uncultured bacterium
GCTAATTCGTTCATCTCGTGATAGTGAGTGGCGAAGATAGTGCGCGATTGTATCTGAGTCGCTAGATACTCCGCTACCGCCCAAGCGATCGAAAGCCCGTCGAAAGTAGCTGTACCCCTACCGATCTCGTCTAATAATACTAGCGATCGCTCGGTAGCATGATTTAATATATTAGCCGTCTCGTTCATCTCCACCATAAAAGTCGATTGCCCGGTGGCTAAATCGTCCACGGCACCGACGCGGGTAAAAATACGATCGCAGATAGACAACTTCGCCGATTTCGCGGGTACGAAACTACCTATCTGAGCCATTAATTGAATCAATCCCACCTGGCGCAGATAACAACTCTTGCCGCTCGCATTCGGCCCGGTTAAGATGATCAAATCCGGATGATCTTCTTTACCCTTAATACTTCCGAGATTGGTAGAATTGGGGACGAAGAAACCCAAACCGAGAGACTGCTCCACTACCGGATGACGGCCCTCCTCTATCTCTATAATTCTACCCGACCCTATTTCCGGCTGACAGTAACCCTGATATACAGATATTTCTGCTAAACCAGCCAGAACATCGATCGCTGCCACTGCCCTCGCTATATCCCGGATTTCCTGAGCAAAGCCCGCCACCTCAGTCCGCAAACCAGTAAATATCTCGTACTCCAGAGCGTTTAACTCATCTTGGGCGGTAAGTATCCTATTTTCCTTTTCCTTTAACTCAGGGGTGATAAAACGTTCTTCACCGACTAAAGTCTGCTTGCGGATATAGTCATCCGGGGCATTATCGGACTTACTTCTAGGAATACTGATATAGTAACCAAAAGTCTTGTTATAACCCACCTTTAAATTACTGATACCGGTTCTCTGCCGCTCCGTAATCTCTAGAGTTGCTAACCACCGCTGATCCTCTTCGTACAGCTCCCGCATGGCATCCAATTGGGAATTTATACCGGGGCGGATGACTCCACCTTCTTTAAGATGTAACGGGGGAGCGTCTACCAGATGCTCTTTAACTTTCGTCCCTAGTTGTTCCATCTCGGGAGAGACGTTCTGTAAGGCTCGTAAATAAGGAGAATTGCCTGATTTAGCCAGCTCCGCCAAATCTTGCAGACGTATTAACGACAGTGCCAGAGCTAATAGATCCTTAGCGTTAGCTGTACCAGAACCGACGCGCCCGCTGATTCTTTCTAAATCGTATATATCTCCTAATAAGGCCCTAATATCGTGCCTTAAACTGGGGTTATTGATTAACTCTAATATAGTTTGCTGCCTCGAAAGGATACCGTTCTTATTTAGTAGGGGCTGCAATAGCCAACGTCTTAAAGCTCGACTGCCCATAGGGGTGATAGTCTTATCCAAAGCCCAGAGGAGGGAACCGTAAAAAGTGCCATCACGCACCGTTTGAGTTATTTCTAAATTACGTCGGGTTTGCCCGTCTAGGATGAGATAGTCCGCCAGATTATAGGTACGCAGGGGCTGTAAGGGGACTTGATTGGCTTTCTGGGTATCTTCGATATATTCCAATAAACCCCCGGCGGCTCGGATGGCGAAGACTAGGGACTCACAGCCCATGCCTTCTAGAGAACGAATTTTATAAGTGAGTAATAGTTTGTTTTTGGCTTCGTTGAGATTGAAGGGGGCCTGTTTACGCAGACAGTAGCAGAAACAATCGGGTAAACCTTCGGGGATGGATGAGGATTTTTCCCCTGGGCGTAAGAGACGGTTTAAATCGGGGGCGTTGGAGGGTATAAGGATTTCCGATGGTTGCAGTCGTAACAATTCCAAACTCAGGGCCGATACCTCATTCCCCTGACAGGTAAAGAATTCCCCGGTAGAAATGTCCGCGTATGCTAAACCCCAATGCTCTCCGGCGATAACTACGGCTGCGAGAAAATTATTCCGTCTCGCCTGTAGCATATCGTCTGAGGTGACGGTGCCAGGGGTGAGGAGACGAGTAATCTGTCTCTCTACTATGCGCTTTTCTAACGCCGCAGAGGCTGAGTCTTCTACTTGGTCACAGATGGCGACGGCGTAACCTTTTTCTAAAAGGAGACGACTATAACGATCGAGGGCGTGATGGGGAACCCCAGTCATGGCTACCCTGCCGATGTCTTTACCCCCTTCTTTACTGGTGAGGACTAGTTCTAATTCTTGAGATATGGTGACGGCATCCTGAAAGAAGCACTCGAAGAAATCTCCTACCCGATACAGTAACAGTATGTTGGGGTGAGATTCTTTTACCTCCACGTAATGCTGATACATGGGGGTTAGTTTAGTGCGATCGAGTTTGCGATAATCCGTGTGGGGAGCTTTACTAGTGCCGATGCCGGCGCGAGTCTCTTCGCCCGTTGGTTCATCTATAGGGCTAGACTCTGGGTAGATCGTCATAGATAGTACATTACTAGGACACTATTTATTTGAATTTAACCTAAATCGCTACCTTTTGATCTTGAGATTTTGAGATTTTAAACCACACAGACACGGAGAACACAGAGGTATGGGGCATATTTTTAAAGATTATTTAATGTTTTTTTTGCCAAAATATGAATCTGAAAATTTAGATTTCGTTTAGCGGCCCTATCTATCTATCGATAGTTGTAACACCAAAAAGAAAGCGACATCTTTGAAAGTATCTTGTCCGTCCTGTGAGAGATAAATAAACTCGCAACTCTTCTCCTAACCAAAAGATATACAGAACATGACCTCCGTCGAAGCTACTAGAAACACAGACAATCTCGATCTATCCGAACTTTTAAAAACCTTAATCGCTGTAAAAAAGGGAGATTTTAGCGTTCGGCTCCCCCTCGATCACACGGGAATCGCCGGTAAAATCGCCGATAACCTCAATGAGATCATCGAGCTAAATCAGCAGATGGTGGGAGAATTGGAGCGCATCGGTAGGGTAGTGGGCAAAGAGGGCCAATTAGGGCAGAGAGGCAGTTTAGGAACTGCTGGAGGATCTTGGGGGGCCTGTATCGATTCCGTTAATACTTTGATTATCGATCTAGTACAACCGACGGCAGAAACTGCCCGGGTAATCCGCGCCGTCGCTAATGGGGATTTGTCTCAGAGAATCGCCACCGAGATCGAAGGGATGCCCCTCAAGGGCGAATTTCTGCAAACGGCTCAAGTGGTTAATACGATGGTACATCAGCTAGGTTCTTTCGCCTCGGAAGTAACCCGGGTGGCGAGAGAAGTCGGTTCCGAAGGGAAATTAGGCGTACAGGCCCAGGTGCGGGGCGTGGCGGGCACCTGGAAAGACCTCACCGATAACGTTAACTCGATGGCTGGTAATCTCACGGCACAGGTGCGTAATATTGCGGAAGTGGCAACGGCGATCGCTAATGGGGATTTATCGAAGAAAATTACCGTCAACGTTAAGGGAGAAATTTTAGAGCTGAAAAATACGGTCAACACGATGGTAGATCAGTTGAACTCTTTTGCCTCGGAAGTAACGAGGGTGGCGCGAGAAGTGGGCACCGAGGGGAAATTAGGGGTACAGGCGGAGGTAAAAGGAGTCGCGGGCACTTGGAAAGACCTCACCGATAATGTGAATTTAATGGCGGGCAACCTTACGGCGCAGGTACGCAATATCGCCGAAGTGACGACGGCGGTGGCTAACGGAGACTTATCGAAGAAAATTACCGTCGATGTGAGGGGAGAAATTTTAGAGTTAAAAAATACCGTCAACACGATGGTAGATCAATTGAACTCTTTTGCCTCGGAAGTAACTCGGGTGGCGCGGGAAGTGGGAGCAGAAGGCAAATTAGGCGGACAGGCGGAAGTGCGCGGTGTGGCTGGCACCTGGAAAGACCTCACCGATTCGGTGAACTTCATGGCCGGGAACCTCACGGCACAGGTGCGGAATATCGCGGAAGTGACAACGGCGGTGGCGACGGGAGATCTATCGAAGAAAATCACCGTCGATGTTAAAGGTGAGATTCTGGAATTGAAAAACACTATTAATACGATGGTGGATCAGCTCAGCTCTTTTGCTTCGGAAGTGACGAGGGTGGCGCGAGAAGTGGGCACGGAAGGAAAATTAGGCGTACAGGCGGAAGTAAAGGGCGTGGCGGGGACATGGAAAGATCTCACCGATTCCGTCAACTCGATGGCGGGCAATTTGACGGCACAGGTGCGGAATATCGCCGAAGTATCGACGGCGATCGCTAACGGTGACTTATCGAAGAAAATTACCGTACAGGTGAAAGGGGAAATCTTAGAGCTGAAAAACACAATTAATATCATGGTGGATCAACTCAGCTCTTTTGCTTCGGAAGTAACCCGGGTGGCGCGAGAGGTGGGTTCGGAAGGGAAATTAGGCGTACAGGCGGACGTGCGCGGCGTGGCAGGAACCTGGAAAGACCTCACCGACTCAGTCAACTTCATGGCGGGTTCCCTAACGGCGCAGGTACGCAATATCGCGGCGGTGACGACGGCGGTGGCTAACGGGGATCTATCGAAGAAAATCACCGTCGATGTGAAAGGGGAGATTCTGGAATTAAAAGACACTATTAATACAATGGTGGATCAGCTCAACTCCTTCGCATCAGAAGTAACCCGGGTGGCGAGGGAAGTAGGTACGGAAGGGAAATTAGGAGTACAGGCGGAAGTAAGGGGGGTGGCGGGCACATGGAAGGATCTCACGGATAATGTGAATCTCATGGCAAGTTCCCTGACGGCACAGGTGCGGAATATCGCGGAAGTAACGACGGCGGTGGCGAATGGAGATCTATCTAAGAAAATTACGGTAGATGTCAAGGGTGAGATTTTAGAGTTAAAGAACACCGTTAATATCATGGTGGATCAGTTAAACTCTTTCGCCTCAGAAGTAACCCGGGTGGCGCGGGAGGTGGGTACGGAGGGGAAATTAGGCGTACAGGCTTACGTCAAAGGAGTTGCCGGAACTTGGAAGGATCTCACCGATAATGTCAACTCGATGGCGAGTAATCTTACTGGACAGGTGCGGAACATCGCCGAGGTGACAAAGGCGGTAGCGAATGGAGATCTATCTAAGAAAATCACCGTCGATGTTAAAGGTGAGATCTTGGATTTGAAGAATACTATTAATACAATGGTAGACCAGCTCAGCTCTTTTGCCTCGGAAGTAACCCGGGTGGCGCGAGAGGTGGGTACGGAAGGTAAATTAGGCGGACAGGCTCAAGTAACGGGCGTAGCCGGAACCTGGAAGGATCTCACCGACAATGTGAATTCAATGGCGGGTAATCTCACGGCGCAGGTGCGGGGTATCGCCCGAGTCGTGACTTCAGTGGCTAATGGGGATCTGAAACGTAAATTGATGCTCGATGCTAAAGGGGAGATAGAAACCCTAGCCGATACGATCAACGAGATGATCGATACTCTAGCTACCTTCGCGGATCAGGTGACAACGGTGGCGCGAGAAGTGGGAATCGAGGGGAAATTGGGGGGACAGGCGAAAGTACCAGGCGCGTCCGGCACTTGGCGACACCTGACGGATAACGTGAACGAGTTGGCGGCGAATCTGACTACTCAGGTGCGAGCGATCGCAGAGGTAGCCATCGCCGTAGCTAAGGGGGATCTGACGCGATCGATCTCGGTACAGGCGGAGGGAGAGGTAGCCGTACTCAAAGATAATATCAACCAGATGATCACTAACCTGCGAGAGACGACGCAAAAAAATACGGAACAGGATTGGTTGAAGACAAATTTAGCTAAGTTTACCCGGATGTTACAGGGGCAAAGGGATCTAGAAACCGTATCGAAGTTGATCCTTTCCGAACTAGCTCCCTTAGTGCGGGCCCAACACGGGGTATTCTATCTGATGGAGACGGGTGAGCCATCTCAACCCTACCTGAAATTATTGAGTAGCTACGCCTACCGCGAACGCAAACATCTCGCTAATCGCTTCCATCTCGGTGAGGGATTGGTGGGACAGTGCGCCCTGGAAAAAGAGCGGATATTGCTTACAGAAATCCCGCAGGATTACATCAAGATCAATTCCGGTTTGGGAGAGGCCGCACCGTTAAACGCGGTGGTTCTGCCGGTATTATTCGAGGGGCAGGTGACGGCGGTGATCGAACTCGCTTCCTTCCAACGCTTTAACGATATTCATCTTACTTTCTTCGACCAACTCACTGAGAGTATCGCCATCGTCTTAAATACGATCGCCGCATCTATGCGTACAGAAGAACTACTAAAACAATCCCAATCCCTAGCTCAAGAGTTACAAACCCAACAGGGAGAACTACGGGAGACGAACCAGCGTCTTGAACAGCAGGCACGATCGCTAAAAGCCTCGGAAGAGTTGTTAAAAAATCAACAGGAACAACTACAGCGCACAAACGAGGAATTAGAAGAGAAAGCCCGCCTACTGTATCAACAAAATGAGGAAGTAGAGCGGAAGAACCGGGAGATAGAACAGGCGCGGCGCAGCCTCGAAGATAAAGCGGAACAGTTGGCTCTGAACTCTCGGTACAAATCGGAATTCTTAGCTAATATGTCCCACGAACTCAGGACACCTCTTAACAGTCTGCTAGTTCTGGCTAAACTACTCGCGGATAATTCAGACCATACCCTGACGAGTAAACAGGTGGAATACGCTCAGACGATTTACTCCGCCGGTAGCGACCTCCTCAGTCTGATCAACGATATTCTCGACCTAGCCAAGATAGAATCGGGTACGATGTCGGTGGAGATCGAGCAGATGTCACTCAGCGAACTTAGCATACAGATCGATCGCGCCTTCCAACCGATCGCCCACGAGAAGAATCTACCCTTCCACATCATCCTAGACGAGCGTTTACCCCGCAGTATCTACACCGATCCAAGGCGGATGCAACAGGTATTGAAAAACCTCCTCTCTAACGCCTTCAAATTCACCGCCCACGGTCAGGTAAGCTTGAGAATGGAACCTGTGAGGGAGGGCTGGAGTCCAGATTGTGAAACTTTAAACCAGGCCGCTCTCGTCATCGCCTTCGCCGTCAACGACACCGGTATCGGCATCGCCCCCGATAAACAAAAACTGATCTTCGAGGCTTTTCAACAGGCAGACGGTAGCACCTCGCGCCACTACGGCGGCACCGGATTGGGGCTATCCATCAGCCGCGAGATCGCCCGTCTACTCGGCGGTGAGATCACCTTATTGAGCCGTCTCGGTGTGGGCAGTACCTTCACCCTGTACCTACCCCAAACCCTGTTAGAATCATCCTTACTGGGTAAAGGGGCTCGTTACTCTCAGGTCATCGGGGCCGCCAATCCGCTTGGGCCGACAACTGGCCCTCAATCTCTGTTATTGCAAACTTCGGAATCGATAGCTTCGCCTGCCTCCGGCAACGGCAACGGTATCGCGCTGATCGAGGACGATCGGGATAATATTACTCCGTTCGACCAAGTTATCCTGATCGTAGAGGATTCGGTAGATTTCGCCAGCACTCTGTTAGAGATCGTAAGAGAAAGCGGTTTTAAAGGCTTGATCACCCTGAAAGCCTCAACTGGATTAGCCCTGGCGGCTAAATACCAACCCGTCGCCCTGTTCGTCGATATTTGTTTACCTGAGGATAGCGGCTGGACGGTACTCGATCGCATCAAACACTCACCGGATACCCGTCACATTCCCGTCATCATCGTCTCGGTCAAGGATGAGCGACAACGTGCCAGACAGCTAGGAGCTTCCGCGTTCTACTCCAAACCCCTATCGCGGGAATCCTTACAGGCTATTGTCACCGAACTAAAGACTACCCTCGCACGGGAGAGCCAACATTTACTGCTAGGCATGGGCGACGATGGGGAAGCCAGTGAGCTGGTTTCTCTGCTCGCTGGGGAGGCTATCACTATCACTCGGGTGTCTAGCCCCGCCCAAGCCATCGAGCGAGCCGGGGATCTCGGGCCGCTCGATTGTGCGATTTTCGACAGGAGCTATTTAGAGGGAATAGAAGCTTATATAGAAGGTAATTTCAGCCATGCGATCGTTTACGCTCCCGATGGAATTGGGCCAGAAGTTCAAAAAGCGCTCTCGGGAGCGATCGATAAGGGCCGCGTCAAGGTGGTAGGTTCTCGAGAACAGCTTTTAGAAGAGATAATCCTGCTCACCCACCGCCCCCTATCCCGGCTAAGTTCCCAGGCGCTCAAACTACTGCAGGGAAATGACCGGAGTGAGCGGCTCTTGAGAGGGAAAAAAGTCCTGATCGTCGATGACGATGTGCGGAATCTCTTCGCTCTCACCAGCTTACTCGAAGGTCAACAGATGAGAGTAATCACGGCGGAAAACGGTTCCGATGGGATTTTCTCCCTGCGACAGAATCGGGATGTAGACGTGATCCTCCTGGATGTGATGATGCCTGGCATCGACGGCTACGAAACCACCCGACTGATCCGACAAATGCCCAGTTTCGCCAATCTACCGATCATTTCTCTCACCGCCAAGGCGATGAAAGGCGATCGAGATAAATCCCTAGAATCCGGCGCGTCGGATTACATCACTAAGCCCGTTGATACAGAGCAATTATTATCGCTGTTGCGGGTGTGGCTCTCCTGAGTCTCCTTCTCCTGTCCATCGCACTTCTATCAAGTTTATGCAAGCCGAATCAAAAGTTAACATCCTTCTGGTTGACGACAACCCCAAAAATCTCTTGACTCTAGAGGCTATTTTAAGCAAGCTCGAACAGAATCTAGTCAAGGCCTATTCGGGCGAGGATGCTCTCCGTTGTTTACTCGGGCAGGATTTCGCCTTGATCCTTCTCGATGTAATGATGCCTGGGATGGATGGATTCGAGACGGCCGCCCTGATTCGCTCCCGTCAACGCTCCCGCGATATACCAATCATCTTTATCACCGCTTACAGTCACGACGAGCGACAAGCTTTTCAGGGGTACTCGCTGGGGGCTGTAGATTATCTGGTAAAACCGATCGATCCGGATGTTCTCTTATGTAAGGTTTCTGTTTTCGTCGAGCTACACAAGAAAACCGCCCAGATCATCGAGCAGGCCGCCCACATCAACTGTCTCAACGCGGAATTAGAATCTCGGGTTCAGGAAAGAACGGCAGAATTGGCGGCTACTAACGCAATGCTCGAAAAGCGCAATCAGGAACTCGATCAGTTTGTCTATGTGGCTTCCCACGACTTGAAATCTCCTTTGAGAGCGATCGCTAATATCGCTGGTTGGTTGGGAGAAGATTTAGAGGATAAATTAACCGAGGAGACAGCCTATCAATTCAAGATACTACAGGGCCGGGTTCGCCGCATGGAAAAGCTTATCGATGGGCTACTGCTTTATTATCGCGTCGGACGGCGGCGCATGAAGACCGAGAAAGTGGATGTCGGACAGTTGCTGTTAGAGGTAATAGATTCTCTCGCCCCAGACGATCGTTTCTCCGTCCACATCGCCCCCAATTTACCTACCCTATCGACGGTACGGGTACTTTTAGAGCAGGTTTTCACTAACTTGATCGGCAATGCCATCAAACATCACCGTCCGCAAGGGGGAACGATCGAAGTCAACGCCCGGCTATCCGGGGATTATTACGAGTTTTCGGTTAGGGATGACGGGCCGGGTATCAATCCACAATTTCACGAGCGGATTTTCAACCTGTTTCAAACTTTAGAACCCCACGCTAGTGATAATACGGGGATAGGCTTAACTATAGTCAAGAAAATAGTCGAGACGGAGCGGGGTAAGATCTGGATGGATTCTCAAGAGGGAAGGGGAACGATCGTTTATTTTACCTGGCCTGTAGAATAGAGCCTTACTAAATTCCTATCACACTTAATTATTCAATACAGAAATTTCATTTGCCTATTGCGTATTTCTGAGGAAAATTATTTTCAAAATATTAATAATTTTTCTTGAAATTGAACTATACGTTAACTTTTTTATGATTTTTCTCACTTAATAACAAACAACCCCAATATACTATTGATACTTAGATTTTTAGTTCATGTGTATTAAGGCTTATTTCTTTCGATGTTATATAAAGCCCAATAAAAGCTTTTTACACTGATTTTGAATTTTTACTAGTCGGCAAAATATTTTCTTGCTTTTTTGGCAGTGTCGGTGTAGGGTCTTTTTATAAAGTTTTAATATTTGCATTAATTAACTAAGTTTAAGCAAGTTGTTGTGAGTGCGTGCGATCTTAGTTGATAAATTAAAATATTAAAGCAATTGTCCTAAATAACCTAACCATAAACAGTTGAATAATGCTTGGAGATAAACTTTGGCGTTCTTCTGGCGTTAAGGAGACAATATAGCGCTTGGCTGGCATAGTAGATTAGTTCATATCTTTAGATTTCTACTATACCTCTATTGTTCGTCATATTTTCATTGACAGACCACTAGGTTATCAGTTTTGTAATTTAGTCAACGATTAACTATAGCCACTGGTCACTTCCAGAGAAAGGGGAGTATGATAAGCGGATTTCAGATCACTAATCTCCCGACTCCCCCATTACAACGATCGTAAAAATTTAAACAAACTCTTAAGTCTCTTTTGTAAGGTCAGATTTTGAGCGTATTTCTGTTTAGTAAATAACAAAGCCGCCTTACTATTAACCTCTGATAAAGTTGGATATACATGAATACCCGATAGAGAAGAAACCGGAAGCTTATAACGCATAGCCAAGACAATTTCATGAATTAACTCTGCAGCCGATTGTCCCACTAAGGCCACTCCCAGAATTTGACCGTTAGCCAAACACATTATCTTGGCAAATCCTTCCGCTTTACCCGCAGCCTGCGCCCTATCTACCCCCGCGAAATCCTGTTTTAAAACCAATACCTTATCACCGTATTTCTCTTTAGCCTCCACTTCACTCAGACCCACCCGGGCAATTTCCGGCTCGGTAAAAATTGCTCGGGGAATAACTCGGTAATCTACATTTTTCGTTGGCAAAAATAAAGCGTTCTGTATCACCACGCTCGCCTCATACCCCGCCACATGAGTATATTTATAGCCGCCAATAACATCGCCACAGGCATAAATTCTAGGATTACTCGTCTGTAATTTACCATTAACTTTGATGCCATTTTCGTCGTACTTCACCTTAGCTGCTTCTAAACCTAGTGATTCTACATTCGGCTGTCTGCCCGTAGCGAGAAACACCTCATCGGTAATCAATCTCTCATCGTCTAACCAGATATGTTTCCTCTCACCGAATTTCTCCACTCGTCTGACGTTGCTACGATGGATAATATTAATACCTTCGGACTCGAATTGATGTTCGATAATAGCCGATATTTCTGGATCTTCTTTCGGTAAAAGACGATCGCCCCTTACCAGTATGGTAATCCCCACCCCCAGCCGATGTAAAGCCTGTCCCAACTCGCAGGCGATCGGGCCGCTGCCTACGATTACCATAGATTTAGGCTTCTGTTTCAAGGAGAAAATCTGTTCATTGGTCACATACCCCACCGTCTCTATATCTATGATCGGAGGGATAACCGGACGGGAGCCGGTAGCGATGACGAAAGCCCGCGCTGTTAGTTTCTTGCCCTTAACTTCAAAGGTTTTCGGGTCGATAAATCTACCCCTACCCTCGATCACATCTACACCCAAACCCCGGAACCTCTCGGGTGAGTCGTGGGGTTGAATGGTGCCAATTACGCTCTGTACTCGATCGATCACCCCCTTAAAATCGATCGTCAATATTTGCGAATATACGGAGTAATCGACGCTATTTTTTACCGTATGGGCTACCCTACCCGCCTCGATCAAGGATTTAGAGGGAACGCATCCCGCCCACAGACAATCACCCCCGAGCCGGTTTTTTTCCACTAGAGCCACTTTCGCTTTTAATTGGGCGGCGGCGCTGGCTACCACTAAGCCACCAGAGCCACCACCGATAACTACTAAATCGTACTCAACCGCCATAGGCATTTATGAAATATGAAGCGGGAAAATCCCTCCGTTTTCAGGCGGGGGCGCGACTGCGCTATAACTCCGAATTTTAGCAACCCTTGCGATAAAAGTCTATGATGGGATCTAGCTCTAGTGGGCATTTAGAGAATTGTTATAATTTTTTTATCTTCATCGATCGACCTACCATGAACGCCCCGAAACGCCAGCGAGTTTTCATCGAAAAAATCTTTCCGGTCAAGTTACTTAACGAGCAGGTTTATTATGAAAACGGGGGCAATCCTTTTAAGGGTCTACATCGATGGTACTCCCGCAAACCCCTTTCTTTTTCTCGTGCTTCGGTTTTAGGTTCTCTCCTACCCGCCGATATTTCCTTAGAGGAATTCGAGTATTTATTAGGACTATATACGGAAGAAGAATTGAAATTTTTAGAGGGGGCTAATCTCTCGAAAGAGGAAAAAGAAAGCAAGATAAAATCGAGCGTGAAACTTTATAAAACTCCGCCGACTCATCAGCAATTAGAAAGGTTTCAAGACCTGTGTGAGAAAGTTTGGGCCAAGAAAAACCCTGCTATTGTTGACCCTTTTGCTGGGGGTGGTTCGATTCCCTTTGAAGCCTTGCGCTACGGTTTGGATACCTACGCCAATGACCTCAACCCGGTGGCAGTGGTGACGATGAAAGCGGCGATGGAATACCCCTCGGAAAATGGAGAAACGGTACAAAATTACCTCTGGGCCCATACGGTTATCTGTCCTCATTGTGAGTCGGTTATTATTAACAGTACAATTCAATCACAAAGACTCCGGCGCGTGGGATACCCTAGCCAAAGCCCTCATCGATGCCGGTTTTGAGATTGCCGCGAGTTGGGCCGTCAGCACCGAAAACCCCCAGAATCTACACCAAGCCAAGAAAAACAGCGTTTCCAGCACCGTTCTATTAGTATGTCGTAAACGTGACCCCGACGCAGAGCAAGGCTGGTGGGATAACTTACGCCCAGAAGTCGTCAACACTAGACCTCTTGCAAAAGTCCAAAAAGTCCCCCTTGGAAAGGGGGATTTAGGGGGATTAAACCTACTTTCGCAACAAGTCTAATAAATATTCCTGGCTCCCGACTCTCTACTCCTGATTCCCGACTCCCTATTTATTCATCGCCGCCTCCAACTTAGCCAAACGGCTCTTTAAGTCGAGATTCTCTTGCTTCATCTGGTCTAACTCCTCTCTCAACTCCTTGACGGTGGCATCACTACCGAGGTTCTTCCGCACCTTCGCCATCGCTTCCTCTGCCATCCGTCTCACCCTACCGTCCGGAGTCTGATCCGCTAGAGCTTGTAAAATACCCACAGCCCTCGGTGTTTCCATCTGCCCTAGGGCGTTAGATAGGGCCACTTGAGTCAGGAAGAAGGATTCTTTCGAGATACTCTCTAACTGATCGAGAATAATATTGAGTTGCTCTGGTTTCTGCCCTTTAGATACCGCGCCTAAAGCCCGTATCGCCGCCAGTCTCAGGGGTTGGGGTACGCCTAATTTCGTATACTCTAAAATCCTATCCACGGCGACAGGGGAGGTTTTTAGTGCGCTCAAGCCACCGATAGCCCCGCCCCTTACTACTTCATTCCACCCGGCTTTCTCCCTTAATACCTTCTGCAATAGTTCGATAACTTCCCCCTCTTTCTCCTTGAGCTGCCCGATTACCATGCTGCCTATACCTCGGGCTGCGGCTGCTTCCACATAGTAACTTTCATCACCCTTTTCAATTAATTCTTTTATAATCATATAGCTATCTAAAGTTTTAATTCCCGTCAGGGCTTCTACAGCAGCGCGGCGCACTTGCGGTTTAGTATCCTCTAAAGCTTTCGCCAGGGGGGAGATTAGTTGAGAGAGGTTAATGGTGGCTAACTCTTTCGCCACCTCTAGACGCACACCCCAGAAAGGCTCTGACTCTAAAACGGCCGATAATATCTCTACTGCTTCAAGTCCGCCTTTTTTAGCTATGGCAGCGGCGGCGTAAATGCGGGAAACAGGATCACGATCATGGATTAACTGGTGTTTTAATTCTGATAGACCGTATTCTAGAGTTACTGTCTTCAGGTAGTTATTACCAGCATCGAAGCTGATGAAGTCGGGTTTTTGAGGTAGAGGAAAATAAAAACTCTGCTCTTTTTCGTGGATGCGGAGGTTAAAAATCTGCTGATGGGCGGGATTGACGTAACCGAAAGCTACAGGAATTTTTAGATCGAATAATTCCTCTTGCGTTTGAGTGACAGTAAGTTTAGCCAAATTACTTTCACTATCCCAACTGTAACCTACTTTATAATCCGGGTGTCCGCCCCGGTATACATATTGATCGAAGAGAAAGAGTAAATTATAACCGGTGGCTTTTTCTATCGCCCGTAATAAATCCACCGTCTCTACGGTTTTATGAGCGTTATCGTTGACAAAAGTATGAATAGCTTTTGTAAATAACTCGTCTCCCAAGATAGTACGAATCATATGGTAAACACAGGCACCTTTTTCGTAAAGGTGACGATCGTATAATTCGATCGCTTCCCTGTAAACGTGGGTCACTATGGGGCGGCGGTAGCGGGAGGCATCTTCTTCGAGATAATTTCTCGCCTCTCCCAATAAATAATAAGCCGCCGCCTCTTTCCCATATTCAGACTCACTCCATAAAACCTCTGCGTAGGAAGCCATCCCCTCTTTAATCCAGGCGTGTGACCAATGTTTAATCACTACTAAATCACCGAACCATTGATGAGCTAGTTCGTGGGCGACGAGGCTTTCAGTCCAGGTATTATCTATACTAGCTCTCGCGTCTACAAGACAGCGATCGGTGAGTAGGGTAGTAGATGTATTCTCCATACCGCCGAAGATAAAATCATCTACGCAGACTTGAGCGTATTTAGGGAAGGGATAGGTATAACCGTATTTCTCACTAAAGAATTCAATCATCCGGGGCGTTTTCCCCATACTGCGCCAGCCGTCTTCCTCCCTGCCTTTTTCTACGTAGTAATCGACCGGGATATTATTCCAGTAGTCGTGTAGCAGGGCGAAGTCACCCACCGCCAGAGTCATAAGATAGGTAGGGTGTATTTGTCGCTGCGACCAGTAATAAGTAATCTTATCCCCTTTTTCTCTGGTGTCCGTTAACACGCCGTTAGATACCGCTTTGTAGGGTTGGGGTACTGTAACTATAATTTCTGAGGTGGCTAGTTGTCCGGGGTAATCGAAACAGGGAAACCAAAAGCGGGAGTCCTCATCTTCTCCCTGCGTCCAAACTTGTATCGGTTTATTGGGATAATGTTCGTCCGGGCCGATGAAATATAAACCTCTCCGGGGGTTAGTAACGCTGTAGTCTATTGCTAAGATTAGTAGATCGAGGGTCGTGGGTTGTAGGAGATTGATGATTAGTTGATTACGATCGTACTCGAAAGGTTGACTTACTCCCCCAGCGAATACGCCTTTAATATCTAAATCTACTGCATCGAGCGTCAGACGGTTAATGCCTTGCCTGACCGGTTCGATGGTGATAGCGCAGGTGCCGCTGAAACTACGGTTAGGGATGTCTATATCTAAGAGTAAGGCAATATGAATTACTTGTCCGGGGCGATCGGGGTTGTAGTGGGGTTTAGCTCCGGGTAACTGAAAGGATTTGCGCTCTTTGGTTTCCGTATCGAAGGACTGATGGGACATAAAGACTCTATAATATCTGAATTATTTTGTTTTCGGGCAATCCGTGAATTAACATCTATCTTTCCTTAACTTAACATCCCTTTTACCTAACGCACAAAATCTTTTTAGTCAAGTTTCATTGATAATCGACTTTAATATTCTCAAGGTTTTTAACAGTCCAGGCTAGAAATCGTTCACTAGTTGAGTTGCTCCCATAACCATTTGATTTCCACTTACTAATTATTTTTAGCGGTGATGACACAAAGGATTTAATATTTCATAATAATAATTAAATAAATTATTAAAATATGTTTGGATTTTAGTAAAATCTTGTCAAATTTCAGTATATCAACTAGATAATAGTATCTATAACTACAAAATAATAAACTATGAATTCTAAGTCGAACCTATCGGGCAAAATCATACTCATAGATGATCACCCACTGATCTTGGATGGAACCTTAGAACTGGTAAAAAAACATTATCCAGAAGCCGAGATCAGAACGGCGACATCAGCGGAAGAGGGGCTGGAGGAAATAAAAATATTCCAGCCGACGCTCGTGATCATGGATCTTTCCCTACCCCAAATCAATGGACAGATGGCTACGGTTGAGGTCGGATTAAACCTATTGAAAACCTTGATGAATACTCATAAAGATCTTAATCTCATGGTACAGAGTAGTTATGTAAAAGCTCTGGTACGTCTCAAACACGAAATCGATGCTTATCAAGGCGGTTTCACCATCGCCGATAAAAGTTTATCGGAAAAAGAAATGTTGATGCGATTAAATTGGGCGATGCAAGGAGTCACCCACACGAAAGATCTAAAAAATGGAGTGGAAGTCAAGCCCGAATGGTTGGAAGTTCTACGTTTAGCTTTTGAAGAAGGATTACAGGATAAGGCTATAGCCAAACACATTAATGTGTCCGAACGAATGGTACGCCATTATTGGGCGAAGTTGCAAGATGCCCTCGGCATTTATCCCGAAGAAGACAAAAATTTACGGGTATTGACTTTGAAGCGTTCGAGAGAGGAAGGCTTGATCGATTGATGAATTTTAGCGATCAACTACTACTAATAATTCTTTCTAAAATAAATTTATTTTTTACATAATCGTCATTTTCAAAAAAAATAACTCATTTTTAAGCAATACTCATTTCCGAAAAGTGAAATCAGGATCGTTTAAAAGTTCATAGTAAATCAAAAAAATTTGCACTATCATTTGTGAAAAGAGTAAAAAGAAGCGATAAAAGATGTGGGAAAAGATTAAAGCAGGATTTAAAGTAAGGCCTTTTGGCATTGTCCCTGGATTAACTTTAACGGCTTTAATCTTGCTCCTTCGTTCGCTGGGATTATTACAAGTATTTGAATGGTCGGCTTTAGATTTATTACTCAGACATCGACCCTCCGAGCCAGTGGATGAAAGGATTCTCCTAGTGGAGATCGATGAAGAAGATATTAAACAACTCCGACAATACCCGCTAGCCGATGCCGAGATCGATACATTGATAAAGACATTGCAACAATATAAACCGAGGGCGATCGGATTGGATATAGTCAGGGATATGCCCGTTGAACCCGGTTATCGAGAAAGACAGGAAACCTTTCAAAATAGCCAAAATCTCGTGGTCATCGAAAAAGTCTTAACGCCCTCGATCGCACCACCCGAAAACATATCTCCCGAACGAGTGGGCTTTTCCGACGCGCTACCCGATGGCGATGGTAAATATCGGCGGATTTTATTGGGGATGCCGGGGAAGGATAGCTATAAATTTTCCCTGATCATCAAAGTCGCGGAACTCTATCTAGCCAAGGAAAACCTTATTTTAGAAAACGGCATCCGCGATCGTTCAGCTATGCGTTTCGGTCGAACCGAACTACCTCGTTTTACACCCAACACAGGGGGCTATGTGGGAACCGACGCGGGAGGCGTACAGATGCTATTAAATTATCGTAGCGGTTTAAACCCTTTCCGTGTCGTATCTTTCCACGATATTAAAAATCATAAATTCGAGCCGCACTGGTTAAAAGATAAAATCATCTTGATCGGTATTACATCCCCCAGTGCGCCCGATCTCGTTCATACCAATGGGGTCAACAGTACCGAGCTGCGCGGGTACATTTACGGCGTACAATTTCAGGCTCATGGTATCAGCCAAATTCTCGGCGGGGTTTTAGACGGACGGCCTTTTTTAACAACGGTTGCCGATGAGTGGGAATCCGTTTGGATCTTGGCGTGGGGAATAGTCGGTATTTATCTCGGTAGCACCACTATCTACCCCTTGAGAAATTTAGTCATCATCGGTTTGAGCGCTTCGGCTTTGTTTTTCCTGAGTTATTTCGCCTTACTCGGCGGTTACTGGGTGCCTCTGGTGCCCTCCGTACTCGCTCTAGTCGTTAACGGTACGATTTTAGGCGCCTTTTATCAGTACGAACAGAAAATACAAGCACAGCGCGAACAACATCAACGCACGATCGAACATACCTTTACCGTCATTCATAATGGCCCCCTACAAACCCTATCCATCGCTCTCCGCTCCCTGCGCGAGAAAGAGGTGGTTGAAACCGACTTGATCCAACAACTAGAGGCCTTAAACCAAGAGATCCGAGAAATCGGTGACTATTTAAAACAGGAATCGATCACCAAAAACAATAGTCTCCGACTCGGAAGCGGCTTGAACCTCAATTTAACTAGACCCCTGCACGAGCTTTTATACGAGGTTTTCAGCGATACCCTGAAACGGGATTTTCCTAATTTCTCCAGCCTAAAAGTTAAAATACGCTCTTTCGATCCGATCGGCACCGCTGCCTTATCGAACGAACAAAAAAGACAGATCTGCCAATTTCTGGAGGAGGCTATCTGTAATGTGGGTAAACACGCATCTGGAGTCAAACGGCTCAGCGCGATCGGCAGTTGTCGAGACGGACGCTATACCCTCTGCATTCAAGATAACGGCGAGGGCGGTAATTCCATCCGTAGCAGCGGACGCGGGACAAAACAATGTCAACATCTAGCCAAACAACTTGGCGGCACCTTCACCCGTGAATTCACCCTCCCGAAAGGGACGCGATGCGAATTGAGCTGGCCCATCAAAAGCCGCCCTCGACGCTTCTCCTTTCGAGGTATTCGCCTAAAGTTTCCCATCGAAAAAAATCATTGATCAGGAGTTTCTATGCACAAAAAAAACGTTTTGTCAATTACTGCGGCTCTTGTCTTGAGTTCATCGAGCGTCGCCCTGGCCCGTTATGTTCCTCCAGTTTCTCAAAAGCCACCCAGTGACTATTCCCGTTCCACCGGAGTCCGCTCTGGTTGCCAGAATCTGGTCGAGGGCGAGATGCTGGTGATCTTGGCACCTCAAACCTACGTCGGTGAGACAACCTCCGTCAGGCCCTCGTTCAGTTGGTGGACTGCGATTCCGACAAAGGTGGATTTTCGCCTATTCGAGTTTAGCCCCGACGGCTCGGTCAAACAGGTGGGTAAGCCCTTGGAGATTAACAGTTCTGCGGGAATCAATCAAATATCTTTACCGCCTGAAAAACCCCCGTTACAGGAAGGTCAAAAATATCTCTGGCAAGTAGCCCTAAGATGTGCAACCGGTGAGTATATCCTGGAGAGGGCGGAACTTAAAGTTGTCCCCGCTCCCTCGGAGTTGGCTCAGAAAGAGTCAGAGGCTTTAAAACAACTAGAGCGGTACGCTGAGAGAGGATTCTGGTACGATGCTTTTTCAGAAACTCTACAGGCTGCCTCTCGAGAAAACTCGGCGAGATTATGCTCTTCTCTGCTCTCGTCTTTGGCCGCATCGGAAAAACTTCCCGAGGGAGTCACGGTCAGCGACAATGCCGAAGTAACGCTACGCGACCAGCGACAGACGATCGAGAACCGGCGCAAAATTCTAGAAGAGATTTCCCGCAAGTGGTGTTCTTGACATGGATCGGCTCCCGTGATTAATTCCAATTTCCCAGTAAGATGAACGGGGCCCAATAAGCCGGGTTATCGTATTGATCATTTATGCCATCTTCTTGTTTGGCTCTAATTAGAGTTAACTGTGCCTGACGCAGTGCTTCGGCTTTACTGATTCCCTTACGATTCAGATTGCGGTAGAACTCGGCGATCAGTACCGATGTTGATTCGTCGGGAATCGACCAGAGAGAGGCGACAACGCTTTTCACCCCTGCGGCTACCGCGACTCCTGCCAATCCTAACGAGGCTCTCTCATCTCCTTCGGCAGTCTGGCAAGCTGTCAGGGCTAATAGTTCCGGCGCGTAGCTTCCCTTCGGCATCCCTCTCGAATCTTGCCCTAGTTGCCGTAAGACTTTTTCTAATTCTTTGATCGTTAGTTTATTATTGTTGCCGATGACGAGAAAAGTGTCTTCGGGAATGGTGCCGAATTGGGCGTGAGTGGCGATGTGAATCACTTTATACTCGGAGCCTGTCAGTTCTTTCTTTAAATTCTCAAGATTGAAAGCCTCATCCAGCAACAGTCTGTTAGTCTTGAATTCTAGTTGAACCTGAGAAACTTCTGATGGCACATTCCCCAGAGGCTGAAAATTTTGTCGCTCCACTACGGACGGTTTCGTCACCCCCAGAATTAGGGCGCTTTCTTCCTCTCTCCGCTTCCCAGACGATAAGACTACACTTAAACTCGGGGTCATGGCGATCGCGTATTTCTCGATCGTGAATTTCTTGCCGTCGTAGAGCGCTGACATGGGTATGGTTTGAAACAAACCGTCTTGGATAAATATCAGCGTCTTTACTTTCTGCGCTTCTAAATCGCTCTCAAAAGGACGTATTAACCAATCGTAAAGCAGTTCGGCTCGGGAGAGGTCGTAATCGTCGATCGATAATCTACTCTCTATTAACTCTTGACGAAATCGTAAAATTGTGCTAATGATTTCCGAACGAGGTTGAAGTATCCAATGTATTTTTTCTTTGCCATCGGGTAATCTGACAATAATCGCAGTTCCCTGATCGAGAATGATCGAGTTAAAAATCGCCGTATTCGCTGTGTCGATTTCCGAATTCTGCTCACTCCGCTCATCCAAAAAACAATCGCTCCCCAAATAATTTTGTAATTCGGCTAATCGTAGCTGATCGATAGTCTCTATGCCTTGAGTAAGTTCTCGTTCTCGCTCCTCCTGAGTCAGAGAAGCTTCTGTTGCCTTTTGCAGTTTCAATCGAGCTAATTGACGGTAAACTGGTTCGATCTGATCGCGGAAATCGAACTGTAGATTTCGTTCCGATGTGATAATGTCACGCCGGATTTTCTCTAAGGATATGACGGCGTTCTCATAAGCTGCGATCGCTGGGTCTACCCGTCCCTGTCTTTCACGAATTCTTCCTATTTGCCATTGCCATAAATACACGCTATCTAAATTAGCTTGATTTTGATCGGCATTTAAGATCGCCCTTTGACTATATTCTAAAGCTTTCGAGTCATCTTGATTGCACTCATACAAATGTCCTAAAGCACCGTAGGCGAAAGACAATAAACGCGGATTCTCTAACTGTTCGGCGTTTCTGGCGGAGTCTTGTAATAACTTTTCGGCTTCGCTTTCGGATAATTTTCGTTTTTCCGGACATTGAGCTAAAGGCTCTGTTAAAGCGATGCCGTCATCGGGTAAATTAGCTAAAGTTATCGCCCCATAGATTTTTTCTTCGGAGTTCGGTATCGTTTCTAAAAGCCGTAAACTTTCTTTGATGGTCGAAATTCTCTCATCTTCTGAAATTTCCTTACCTAGTTGAATCAAATTTAATCCTGCTTTCAGTTGTGCCGTCACATCCTTCTCTTTGCTTGCTATTTCCTGACTTTTTCTCAAAAATTCTGCCGCTTTTCTATAGCTTTGATTGGCTTGTTCTTGAAAATAATCGCCCTGGCTTGCCCCTCGTAATCTTGCCGAATTAGCTTGTATTTTCAGGCGCTCGCCCTCTTTACTATAAGTATTCCCTAAACTATTAAAGATGGCGGCCTGGTAGGAAGAATCGGGCATTGCCGCCGCTTTTTCCAGGACGAGCAGACTTTGAGAGTATAGGCTGAGGGCGCGATAGGCTTCCCCCAAGCTGCCTAAGGCGGCGATTTCTCCGCTGGGATCTTTTTCTTGCTGGGCAATTGCTAAAGCACTATTTTGAACACAAGAGTTTAAAGGGTCTAAAAGCTCGGAATTGCCGCAAAGAAGTTTGATACTATTCCGGTACTGTCCCAGGGCGGCATAACTTTGGGCCTGTTCGGTAATATTGCGCCCCACTTTTCGCAGATTACCCGTTTTCGCAAAATGATCGATCGACTCTTGCCAATAAGCGATCGCTGTAGATGCGTCACCTAGTCCCTGATAAGTTCTAGCTATATTCTCGGAAATAATAGCAATATTTTGATAATTGCCTGTATTTTGATAAACTTTTAAAGCATTTTCCCACTCCGCGATCGCCTGCCGATAATCTCCTTTTTGATAGCTATCTACTCCCCTTTGAACTAATTGCTCGGGTTCAAGCGAGTGAGCGGATATGGTAATACCAGCTCCTATACTCAAGATTAAACCGAGCATTAATAATAGGACGTATTTTAACAGGCGCGGTTCTGACATTATCTAACAAATACTTTTCAAAAATATATAGCTAAATTAAGTTTATCTAATTTAGCAGGAGCTGAGATTATAATTTACTCAAGACGCTTTAACAATTCGTTGGCATGAAGAAAAAGAAAGATTGATTATTGCTTGATCGTTTTGATTAGCAACACTCATGCGGGATTCTTGGGCGAGGGTGGTATAGTAATGTAATCCTCTTTTTTCTGACCAAAATCTTCGATAAATGGGTTAATTTCTTCTATACTTTCAAGTTGTATTGACTCACTTTCTACAAAGTATATATCTTTCGATTTGTCTGTATATTTATAGTAAGGACAAGCTACTTGACAATCGGAAATATGAGGAAAGTTTTCGCATTTATCCTGGTAGTTTTTGAGCCATTTTTTAAATTCCTTTAATAATCGATCTAGTTCCTCTTTATTCTGCCGATGTTGCTGACTATCGTAATTAAAAGTGATCTTCTGAGGTATATCTGGCAACTGGACAAACCAATAAGTCATAGAAATTTCTTCGGGAATATAATCCGATGTTTCTACTAAAGCATACATATATAGTTTGGTCTGCCAATTATTTTTTATTTTTTCAGATTTAGCTGGTTTTAAATAGGTTTTCCAATCGAATATCATCGCCCTTCCTGGTTCGAGAACCATCAGATCGTAAATCACCGTAAACAGGCAATCATCGTAATAAAATGTACGACAGTGTTCAGCTTCCCTGATTTGCCCCTGCTTCTTATCTTTAATTTCTGGCGCTACTTCTAACAGGGTTTGTATCGAGCGATAAAGCTCGCTATCTTCCTGGACTAAATCCTCTATCGATAACCCTAATTCTCTCTGTTGCATGAGCCAATGAAATTGAGTGCCCCATTTTTGGGCCTCTAACCGCTCCAACTCTGGCAGGGAAGTCAATTGCTCTAGATATATTTTCTGAAATTGGGGGGGGCAGGTTTGTAAGAGATTGAGATGTCCCTGGGATAATCTGAAAAGAGGTGTAGGAAAAACGTCCATAGTTAAGGGTAAGATTGAAACAGAACTTAACAAAGAATATGGAAGGTTATGACCGCTAAAGTTGAGATTTATACATGGAGTAGCTGCCCTTTTTGTATTCGGGCCAAAGCATTATTAAATAAAAAGGGAGTGCAGTTTACCGAGTATTGTATAGACGGAGATGAGGCGGCCCGAGAGAAAATGTCCGAGAGAGCAAATGGTCGCCGTAGCCTGCCGCAAATCTTCATCGATGACAACCATATAGGCGGCTGCGATGATCTTTATGCTTTAGAAGGAAGACAACAGTTAGACCCCCTATTAGCTCCATGAGATTAGCTTTTATTATAGATCCGATCGCTCTCCTAGATCCCTGTCATGACACCAGTGTAGCTTTAATGGAGGCGGCTGGGCTACTCGGTCATAAAATTTGGATTACCGGGATAAATCAACTGAGCGTTATCGAGGGGAAGGCTTGGGCTATCTTGACGGAGGTGGAGATTACGCCCATAGAGCTAAAGGATAATCGCTGGGTGGCGGCGCCGGATTGGTATCATCTCGGGGAAAGTAAATTGATGCCAATGGAAGATATGGATATAGTCTGGATGAGAAAAGATCCTCCCGTCAATACTCCCTATCTCTACGCCACATATATACTCGATTTAATTTCCCCGTCGATAACCCGCGTGATGAATTCGCCTGGTGGCTTACGCGATGCTAACGAAAAATTGTATACCCTACATTTTAGCGAGGTGATGCCCCGTACCATCGTAACTCAGGATAAACAGACTATCCGCGAATTCCTGGCGCGAGAGGGGGCAGCGGTGTTAAAGCCTCTCGGGGGCAAAGCGGGAGAGGGGATTTTATTCCTCACCCCGGACGATCGTAATTTTAACTCGATGATCGAAATTAGCACTAAATGGGGTCAAGAGCCGGTGATGATACAAACCTATCTCCCCGCCGCTGCCGAGGGCGATAAGCGTATTATAGTCCTCGATGGTGAGCCTATTGGAGCCGTCAATCGTGTACCCACCGGCAAAGAATTTCGAGGTAATATGGCGGTAGGGGGAAGAGTTGAGAAGGCGGCAATTAGCGAGAGAGAGCTAGAAATATGCCGAGTTTTGGCTCCTAAATTGCGGGCCGACGGCTTATATTTCGTGGGATTGGATGTCATCGGCGGTTATCTTACGGAAGTTAACGTGACAAGCCCCACGGGAATAAGGGAAATCGATCGTCTTGACGGCACCAGTTTGGGTAAACAAGTGATTCAATGGTTAGAAAAGGGGGCGCTGTGACGGCTTTATCTATACCCACCTGGATAATTCACGTATCGAGTGTTTTAGAGTGGATGGCGGCTATCTGGTTCGTTTGGACTTACGCGGAGGTGAAGCGCGATCGATCGTGGCGGATGTTATCCTATGGTATGTTACCCGCTCTAGTGAGCGCCATGTGTGCCTGTACTTGGCACTTTTTCGATAACGCCCCCGCCCTCGATTGGTTAGTCACCCTACAAGCTTCCCTCACCGTCATCGGTAACGTGACTCTCTGTTTGGCAGCTTGGTGGATCTGGCGATCGAGTCGGCTCGATTCTCTACAATAACTCTATGGACAAGAATACTTTATTTGCCCTTTCTCTCTTTCCTTATTTAGGGTTTCTCTGGTTTCTGACGCGCTCTGGAAAAACCCCCCGTTTAGCCTTAATCGGCTTTTATTCTTTACTTGTATTCGTCGCCGTCACCATCCCCGCCGGAATCTATGCCCGGAATCACTACGGTTTAGAATTAGCTAACGTCGATTGGTTACACGGTAGTGCCGAGTTTTTTCTTACCTTTTCTAATATTCTCGTCGCTCTCGGTTTTCGTGAAGCTATTAGAAAAGCGAAGGATTAGCGTTGGAGGGGAGAAAAACCTTAGATTTTCTTCCTCAATTTATTTTCTTTAATCAATGGCGGGAGGCGGATTTGAACCACCGACCTTCGGGTTATGAGCCCGACGAGCTACCAGACTGCTCTATCCCGCGTTGCTTTCTCTAGTATAGATCTAAGAAAGAGCGATTGACAAGGGGTTAAAAAAATTATTTTTAAGAGAAGCGGCCCGAGTAGACACCTAGAAGAATTGCCGCACCGAAAAAGAGACGATACCAGACGAAAATCCAGGTACTTTGTTTTTTAAGATAATCCAACAGCCAGGCGATCGACAAATAGGAAAACACGGTAGCGGAGAGAATCCCTAGAGCTAGGGGTAGAATCTCGCTAGTTTGAATCTTAGAAAGAACATCTTTAAACTCCACCAAACCCGCGAGAGTAATGGCGGGGATACCCAATAAAAAAGAGAAGCGGGCGGCGGTAGCCCGTTGTAAGTCCATGAATAAACCAGCGGTGAGGGTCGAGCCGGAACGGGATACACCAGGAATCAAGGCGAGTGCCTGAGCCAATCCCATGAAAATGCCATCCCTTACTGATAGAGATTCAAAAGGTTGTTTATGAGTTCCCAGACGTTCGGCAAGGCCTAAAAGCAGAGACATAACGATAGAAGCGATGCCGATGGTAGTCATACTTCTGAAAGCCGAATTATCTAAATCTGGCACCAATATTTTCAGTAATAAACCGAAAAAGACGATAGGTATAGTACCAAGGGCGATACCGAGGGCGAGACGGAAATCGTGGGATTGATAATCTTTAGTCCCTACAGCCTTAATCATCCCCGTGGTAATTTGCAGTAAATCATCGCGGAAATACCAAACAACAGCGAAGATACTACCTAATTGAATTACAGCAGTAAAAGTTACCCCTGGATCACCCCAACCCAAAAATACGGGCACAGCTTTTAAATGTCCCGTGCTACTAATGGGCAAGAATTCCGTTACCCCCTGAAGAAATCCCAAAAAAATCGCTTGCAAGGGATTCATTTGCGATAGGGGAATGACTTTGGTAGTGCTGGTGACATCTGCAGTTTTGGCGATGACGCTCGATGACATCGCCAATATACCGCCGATTGCCATAAATACCAGCCATCCTAATCTTTTACCCATGAGTTTTGACCTGTCCAGATTAATTCATAAAAACAATAGCATAGATTAGTATAAAATCCGATCGAGCATTGCAGAAGGCTGATAGTAAATTAAGGCATAATAAATAAGAGTCTATGGGAGGTGCTGATGAGTTTTACTAGCCGAACGATTCCGGGTAGTTTAGGGCTACCAATTATCGGAGAGACGATTCAATTTTTAACCGATCGAGATTTCGCCAAAAAACGTCAAGCTAAATACGGACAAATATTCCGCACCCATATATTCGGCCGCCCGACGGTAATTTTATCGGGAGCGGAGGCCAATAAATTTCTTCTAACCAACGAGAACAAATATTTTATAGCTACCTGGCCCGCCAGCGTTAAAACACTACTCGGCCCTGCTTCCTTAGCCGTAAAAACCGGAGACTTTCATTCCTCACGCCGCCGGCTCATGTATCAAGCTTTCCTTCCGAGAGCTTTAGCGAGTTACATCCCTTCCATAGTTAAAATCACTGAAGAATATTGCCAGCGTTGGCAGGAGATGAAAGAGCTAACTTGGTATCCAGAACTAAGAAACTATACCCTAGATATTGCCTGTAAATTATTAGTTGGTTTCGATCGAGGTTCTCAAACTCTTTTAGGTCATGCTTTTGAAAACTGGTGTGAAGGTTTATTTACCTTACCCATCAATCTACCCTGGACGAAATTCGGTAAAGCCCTAAAAAGTAGGGAGATTCTCTTAGAAGAAATAGAGAAAATAATCGTCAATTATAAGGGAGATAATAACGAGGGAAAAACCGCACTAGAAATATTAATTAATGCGGTGGATGAAGAGGGACAGAAACTTTCACTAGAAGAATTAAAAGACCAGATACTCTTACTCCTGTTTGCGGGTCATGAAACATTGACTTCAGCACTGGCTTCTTTCTGTCTGCTCACCGCCCAACATCCCTCTATTTTAGAGCAACTGCGAGAGGAACAAAAACAATTTCAACTCGGTGAAAATTTGAGCCTCGACACTCTCAAAGAAATGACCTATTTAGATATGGTAATAAAAGAAACCCTCCGCTATACTCCGCCCGTAGGTGGAGGATTCAGGAAAATCATTCAAGACTGTGAATATGGCGGATATAAATTGCAAGAGGGCTGGGCGTTACAATATCAAATCACCAACACTCACAAAAACCCTGACATATATCCGCAGCCAGATGTTTTTGATCCGAGTCGATTTGCCGGGGATAAAAATTATAATTACGGTTACGTGCCCTTCGGTGGAGGGGTGAGGGAATGTTTAGGCAAAGAATTCGCCCGCTTGGAGATGAAAATTTTCGCCGCCTATCTCCTACAACACAATCGATGGGAGATATTACCAGGGCAGGATTTAAACCTGATTACAATACCCACACCCCGCCCGGCAGACGGATTAAAAGTTAGATTTTACTAAACATTTCTCCGAGAGAAACTGCCGACGTAATCGTAAAGCAGACTCGATAACTTCTGCTCCCGCCGAAGAAGAATGAACATTTTCGCTGAGGTAACGCTTCCAGGCTTTCGCCCCAGATTGCCCCGAAAATAATTGTAGGAGATGGCGGCTTATAGAATGTAAGCGATAACCTCTATCAACCCAACTTGTGATGTAAGGTAACATCTTCTCTACCACCTCTTCACGGGTGAGGGGCGGGGCTGAATCGCCGTAAAAATCCCTATCCGCCGAGGCAAACATATAGGGATTATCATAAGCAGCCCGCCCTATCATCACTCCATCTACGCGAGTTAAATGTTTAGTCGCCTCATCTAGAGTTAAGATACCCCCGTTGATTTCTATTTCTAAATGGGGTAACTCATTTTTCAGACGGTAGACATCCTCATAGCGTAGAGGGGGAATAGTGCGATTCTCCTTCGGATTCAATCCCTGTAACCAAGCTTTCCGGGCGTGGATGATGAAACGCCGACAGCAGGATTGAGAGACGGTAGTGACGAAATCTAACATATCCTCATAACTATCCCTATCGTCGATGCCGATACGGTGTTTGACGGTGACGGGGATACTTACCGCCGCCCGCATCGCGGCGATGGCTGAGGCTACTTTGTGCGGTTGGGCCATCAGACAAGCGCCGAAGTTACCATCTTTGACTCTCGCACTGGGACAACCTACGTTCAAGTTAATTTCATCGTAGCCCATATCTTCAGCTATGCGGGCGCAGAGGGCGAGGTGAGCCGGATTATCACCCCCTAACTGTAAGGATAAGGGTTTTTCCTCGATCGAGAAACCGAGTAATTTTTCCCTATCGCCGTGTAATATGGCGGCGGTGGTTATCATCTCCGTATACAGTAGGGTGTGCCGGGTGATGAGGCGCAGCAAATAGCGAAAATGACGATCGGTATAATCCATCATCGGCGCTACACTCAATGTATAAGAAGGTATGCTCATCCAACTGCTACTTTTAATATCTCTCCTAAGCGTAACATCCATTTACTAGAGATTTTTTTCCCAGATTGGAGATAATTGTAGTAGAGTTCTTGAATCCGATCGAGCGCCAATCCGAAGCCCAACTCTTCCCCGACTCGCAACATCTCTATCAAGGTTTCCGCCTCGCTCTCGTCACCGCCTGGTAATATCTGCCAGAGTCGGTTAAGTATCAACCTTTCTAAAGTTTGTTTCCCTTCTGGAATATTGAGCCGACAGCGCAGGTGACTGGCTTCTCTAGCTACTGCCGCCAATTCTGTCAGATGATTATGAGTTTCAGCCCCATCGTCGAAAGATTGCTCTAACTTGTTAATCGTCTGTAGACAGATATGAGAGATAGCGATTTCCGCCGCCACTTGTAATTCTTGGGGCACTGGGATTTCATCTCTCTGAAAAGCCACGAGAATGCCGTAATTATCGCGGTAAACTTGAGTATATAGCTGATCTAAACGCTTCTTCGTTTCTTCCGTCACCTGTTGCATGATGCGATGTCTCTCCTCTGCAAATAGATGTTGTAAGCCGAAGAAATTATCGTTAAACCACTTGCTCATCTGGACTATCATACTTGCTGCACTAGCCTCCTTGAGAGTATTAAAGAGACTCTCTTTCAGCCCGGTGTAATTCAATCTCCCGGTGAAAGGTTGAATACAGCAATGGAAATCCCAACCGCTCATATGTAAGACGGCGAATACTAACTGTTGACTTTCTCGGGTGATTTCCGAAGTTAGAATTATATGCCCCACCGCCAGGGTTAAAGAGCCGATTTTCTGTTTTTGATAATCGAGTTGTTGCGCCGAATAACAATAAACGCGATCGCAGGTAGGATAATTAGTAAAGAGTGAGCTTATCGCATAATGAGCCCCCACCTGTTCAAAATTTACCTTAGCAGGTGTCACCAACTGCCGATAAATAGCCCCACCATCTTTAAATAGGGGCACGTTACTGGGGGCGAAACTTAAATATACCAGGAATTGGCTTTCTAGATTGATACCCGACACCTCTCCCGCCAACTCTAAAGCCCTAGCCGCATAACGTAGGATTTGGGTACCTTCTGGGCGGGAAATCTCCTCAAAAAACCAGCCACAACTGGTAAACATCAACAGGGAATGTCTCTGCATCTCCAACAATCGCAGAGCGTCGATAATTTCGGTTTGAGTCAGGGGGTGATGCTGATGACGCAAGATAAACTCATTAACTCTCTCCTCGCTCCTATCTAAAATAATCTCTATATATTCCTCTCTGGCTCGCCAGGGATTGAAGAAATATTTAGCCCCTTGCTCCTCGTAAATCGCGCTCAATTCGTCTCGCAACCAATTTAAAGCGTATCTCAAAGGCTTGCGCCATAACTGGTGCCAATCGCCGCCGCCGCCGCAGCCACAATTATCCTGCCATCTATCTACACCGTGAAAACAACTCCAGGCGGTAACGGGTTTCAATTCTACTTCCCAAGTCGGGGGGCAGATACTGAGATAATGGGCGTAGTTAGTTACTTGCCAGTTACGTTTAGGAAATTCTTCCGTGAAGGCATAGGCGAGACATTTTTCGGTGCTGCCCTTATGGTGCCCGAAGGTTTCCCCATCGGTGGCCACATTAATTAATTGTGAGGGACGATGATCCCCTTTTATCGCCTGCCCCAATCTTTTTACTAAAATGGAGGTACTGTTGAGAACATCGTTAAATCCCATATCCCTAGATATGGGGCCGTCGTAGAAGAATATATCAATATATCTCCCATCTTCAATAAAGCATCTATAGGGGCGAGTCGGATCTATTTGCCCCCCTCCAGTTTCCTGCCATTGAGGTGCAAGATTATTTTCGGTTGCTAGGGGGCGACAGCGCAGAGCTTGAGAGGGAGCGAGGATGATGAATTTAATTTCCTCGTCGATTAATACTTTTAGGGTATCTTTATCTATTGCGGTTTCCGCTAACCACATCCCTTCAGGCTGCCTGCCGAAACGACTCTGAAAGTCGGCTTTACCCCATCTGACTTGGGTGTATTTATCTCGCTCGTTGGCTAGGGGTAGGATGATATGATTGTATACTTGAGCAATGGCGTTGCCGTGACCGTCGAGACGCTCGCTACTTTTACGATCGGCTTCGATGATCCTCTGATATACTTCTACATCGTAGGTCTGTAACCATGACATCAGGGTGGGGCCGATATTAAAGCTGAGATATTCGTAATTATTGACGATGCTGAGGATTTCCCCCCTATCGTTGAGGATACGGGCGAAAGCGTTGGGGCGATAGCACTCGTGGTGTATCCTCTCATTCCAATTATGATAGGGATAAGCGCTCGGCTGACGTTCGATCGTATTTAGATAAGGATTTTCTCGCGGTGGTTGGTAAAAGTGCCCGTGTATAGTGACGTAAATACCTACTGCGGTTTTGAGGGCGGCTTCAGATACTACTTCGTTAACGCTATTAGCTATGTAGGTCATAGAATCATCAATAAAAAAAGGGTTGTCTGCTCGCTATCTTTTATTAAAGCGAATTTTTCTAACTGCTTGGAAGACAGTTAACCTCACGCTAAACGCTGACAGTTGTTTTTTGACGATTTTTTAACTTTCTCTTCATAAGTTTTGACCAGTTTCTATATTCGTAGTGGATAGATTTTGAGTTTCGCTAAATTTTGATAGGATAACCATATTTGCAGACTTCGCCAAAGATAAATTTAATATCAACATTAGTGCGTGGGAAAATTTTATAGGAAATGATAAAGTGTAGGTTAATAAAGTAATAACCTACACTTTATAT
>CAZUVR010000044.1:0-17547 GCA_964623815.1 uncultured bacterium
CGGCAGAGTTCTCAGTGTAGACCTCTATGAAGGCGGTAGAACAGCTATAGTCCAAGCGGTAGACCCAGAATTAGAAAATCGGGTACAACGTCTCAGAGTAGATTTACCCGCTAGTTCTCCAGATTTAATAGCTCGTCTCAGAGATAAAAACATCGCTATCGACGCTCATCCGGTGCGTAATGACGGCTTAATCTGGGGCTTCTTAGGTAATCTGATTTTCCCTTTCTTATTGATAGCTGGATTATTTTTCCTCTTCCGTCGTTCTAACAATATTCCCGGGGGCCCCGGTCAAGCGATGAACTTCGGTAAGTCCCGCGCCCGTTTCCAGATGGAAGCAAAAACAGGCATAACTTTCGACGATGTGGCTGGTATCGATGAAGCGAAAGAGGAGTTACAAGAAGTTGTCACCTTCTTGAAACAGCCTGAGAAATTCACCGCTGTAGGTGCCAAAATCCCTAAAGGCGTTCTCCTAGTTGGCCCTCCGGGAACAGGGAAAACCTTACTGGCCAAAGCGATCGCGGGTGAAGCTGGTGTCCCTTTCTTCAGTATTTCCGGTTCGGAATTCGTGGAAATGTTCGTCGGTGTCGGTGCTTCTCGCGTCCGTGACCTATTTAAGAAAGCTAAAGAAAACGCTCCCTGTCTCATCTTCATCGATGAGATCGACGCGGTAGGCCGTCAGCGCGGCGCGGGTATCGGTGGCGGTAACGATGAGAGAGAACAGACCCTCAACCAATTACTCACCGAAATGGACGGTTTTGAAGGCAATACCGGAATTATTATCATCGCCGCTACTAACCGCCCCGATGTATTAGACTCGGCTCTGATGCGTCCCGGTCGTTTCGATCGTCAGGTGATAGTAGATGCACCTGACTTTAAAGGACGTTTAGAAATCCTCGAAGTTCACGCCCGCAACAAAAAATTAGACCCGGAAGTGTCGATCGAGGCGATCGCCCGTCGTACCCCCGGTTTCAGCGGCGCGGATCTGGCCAACCTACTCAACGAAGCCGCGATTCTTACCGCCCGTCGCAGGAAAGAAGCGATTACCATTCTAGAAATAGATGATGCTGTAGACCGGGTAATTGCTGGTATGGAAGGCACCCCCTTAGTAGATAGTAAGAGCAAACGTCTCATCGCCTATCATGAAGTAGGTCACGCCATCATCGGTACAATCTTAAAAGATCACGATCCAGTACAGAAAGTTACCCTCATTCCTAGGGGACAAGCTCAAGGTTTAACCTGGTTTACCCCCAACGAAGAACAGGGATTAACGACGAAAGCCCAATTACTAGCCCGCATTTCCGGTGCATTAGGTGGTAGAGCCGCCGAAGAAGAAATTTTCGGTTACGACGAAGTAACCACCGGTGCTGGCGGCGACTTACAACAAGTAACCGAGATGGCGCGGCAGATGGTAACTCGTTTCGGGATGAGCGACCTCGGCCCTCTATCTTTAGAGAGTCCTAACGGGGAGGTTTTCCTCGGCGGTGGTTTGATGAATCGTTCTGAATACTCGGAAAAAGTGGCTACCCGCATCGATGATCAGGTAAGATCGATCGTCGAGCATTGCCATCAATTATCTCGTCAGATCATCCGTGAGAATCGAGAGGTGATCGATCGCGTGGTTGACCTTCTCATCGATAAAGAAACTATCAACGGCGATGAGTTCCGCCAGATAGTTTCTGAATATACCCATGTTCCAGAAAAAGAACAATTTGTCCCCCAACTGTAGAAGTGAGGAAATAGGAGTGAGGAGTGAGTGGTTAACCATTAACTCCTCACTTCTGTTTTCAATTAGAATTAAATTATCTTGATCGCAGGAAATGAAATGACTCTGATTGCTGTCATCGATTACGACATGGGTAATCTGCACTCGGCTTGTAAGGGACTGGAAAAAGTAGGGGCAACCCCTAAGATTACTGATTCTCCTTTAGATTTAGAAAAAGCCGATGCGATCGTTCTACCGGGTGTCGGAGCCTTTGATCCGGCAGTGCAACAGATTCGCAAAAGAGGTTTAGAAAAACCGATTCAAAAAGCCGTAGAGAGCGGCAAACCGTTTTTAGGTATCTGTCTGGGCTTACAAATCCTCTTTGACAGTTCTAGCGAAGGTAAAGAGCCTGGTTTAGGTATTATTGCTGGTAAGGTCAATCGTTTTCGCTCGGAGCCGAATATTACTATTCCTCACATGGGCTGGAACGAATTAGAGTTTCATCAACCCCATCACCCCATGTGGCAGGGTTTAGGCTCTCACCCGCAGGTGTATTTCGTCCATTCCTATTATGTGGAGCCTGAAGATACATGCGTCATTGCCGCTACGGTAACTCACGGTAGTCAAACCGTCACCGCCGCCATCGCCCGGGATAATCTCGCCGCCGTACAATTTCACCCCGAGAAATCGAGTGATAACGGCTTAAAAATTCTCGCTAACTTCGTCGCTTCGGTAAAAGTACCCGTTTAACTCTGATCAATTTAGGAGAGACTTTAATGAGTTCGATCGATAAAAATATTCAGGAGAAAATTCTTCGGCAATTTGAGAATAGCCCCTTTCCCCGAATTCCTCTTGAAACCTCTCCTAAATCGAACATAGCTCAGCTTTATATTAATAGTCTGACTTCGGCCCATTACCGAAGGAATAAACAGATAGTCTGGTCATCAGGAAAAGTAATCCTCGATGCTGGATGTGGTTCCGGGTATACAAGTTTATGTCTGGCGGAAGCTAATCCGAATTCTCACATTATCGGCATAGATATTTCGGAAGAGTCTTTAAAGTTAGCGCGGGAGAGATTAAAGTATCATGGTTTTGATAATGTAGAGTTTCGTTGTTTATTTTTAGAAGAGTTACCGAGTTTAGGGATAGAGTTCGATTATATCAACGCTCATGAATTACTCTCTATCCTGCCCGATGTAGCGGGTGCGTTAGCAACGATGAAAACTTTGTTAAAACCAGATGGAATAATTAGGACTAACATTCATAGTTATTTTCAGAGAGCTTCTTTTTATCGAGCGCAAACCTTGTTTAAAATGATGGGTTTAATGGATAGTAATCCTGAAGATCTAGAAGTTGAATTCGTCAAAGACTTTTTTAAAGGACTGAAAAATAACGTCAAGCTCAAAACAGAATGTTGGCTTCCTCATTTAGAGAATAGTCAGCAATACTATTTGATGAACTTTTTATTACAGGGAGATAAAGGCGTTACTATTCCAGAACTTTTCGAGTTCTTGAGATCGGCTGACTTAGAATTTATCAGTATGGTCAATTGGCGAGAGTGGAAAGTTCTAGATTTATTCGCCGATCCCGATAATTTACCAGCTTTTCTCGCCCTGACTTTACCAGATGCTTCTATAGAAGATGAACTGCGCCTCTACGAGTTGATTAATCCCTATAATCGATTATTTGATTTTTGGTGTGGAAACTATCAAGAAAATGAAGCTATTTCCTACCCTGAAGATTGGACGGATGACGAGTGGCAAACCGTGAAAGTTCATTTACATCCTTTAGTTAATAGGGAAGATATAAAACAAATTCTCTTTGCATCGATTAAAAATTTACAACCTTTTGAAATCGGGAAATATTGGCCGCTGATCAGGTCTGATATTATCATAGATAATAGTTTAGCGGCTTGTGTTTTACCTCCTTTATTCGAGTCAGCGCGATCGGTTGAGTTTTTAGTCAAGCGTTGGCAGGCTTTACATCCTGTAGATCCTCTAACCTTAGATCCGACAAGTACCGAGTCGGCTTTTAGTATTATTCGTGATTTCCTTATCAATCAGGAATCTTTAGATTATATTCTCCTAGAAAAGATAGATTGAGTAAAGTTTTATTGTCGTACAATTCAAGCCTGCTACCGGATTTGAACCGACAACCTAATCATTACGAATGATTTGCTCTACCGTTGAGCTAAGCAGGCAGACTTACAAATTATCTCTGTTAATACCGAATCGATGCTATTGAAAAAACTGAGGAGCTGATTCACGGTACAAGCAGAGGTGGCGGAAAAATTTCCTTTATAATTATAACATGACTCAAAACAAAAGAAACCCTTCCAATCTAGACCCAGAAAAATACGCTGCTCTCAAGGCGGAATTAAAGGCCCCCTACAAAGGCTTGAGACAGTTTTTTTATGTTGCCTTCGGTGCTTCTGCCTTTATCGGAGCGGTAGTATTCTTAGCCCAACTAGCTGCGGGCAGAGATGTTAGTACCGCTTTACCTAATTTAGCCCTACAGTTAGGAGTCATAGCTTTAATGGTGTGGCTATTTCGCTTAGAGCAGAAAAAAAGTTAACCCTCTGTTTCGCTCGTGTTGAGATTTATCCTAGTTTTCCTCGGTGGTTTGGCTACTGGCTTCTCTGTCGCTCCAGTTTCCTTATATTTTCTGGCTTGGTTCTCTTTAATTCCCCTGTGGGTAAGTATCGTCAGAGAAAAGAGTCTCAGAAATTGTTCGCTCTTGGCTCTGCTATGGGGTTGCGGCTATCACGGCGTAGCTTTATTTTGGATAACTGGGATTCATCCGATGACTTGGATGGGAGTGCCCTGGCTCGCCAGTCTCGCCATCGCCATTTTTTGCTGGCTGTTTATAACTTTATGGGGAACCGCGATCGTCCTACTCTGGTCTTCTACCCTATTCTATCTGCGCCCCTTCCTTATCCCCCCGGCTCGTTTATTCGTTGGCGTTGCCCTCTGGGTTACTCTAGAAGCTATTTGGAGTCAAGGCCCCTTGTGGTGGAGTACCGTCGCTTATACCCAAAGCCCTAACAATCTCCTCATCCTACAACTAGGTCAATTTTCTGGCTTTAGCACGATTACGGCGGCTATCATCCTAATTAACGGTTTAATAGCCGAGGCAATCATGTGCGAGAAAGTAAGAGTAAAATTCTTACTTCTCTCTCTACTCCTATTTAGTTCATTACACCTCTGGGGATTGTATCTATACCGTCAGCCGGTGGAAACATCCCTCGATACCGCCATAAAAATCGGTGTGATTCAGGGTAACGTGCCCAATACGATCAAGTTATATCCAGAAGGCTTCAAACGAGCTATAGAAGGTTACACCCGAGGCTATAAAGTTTTAGCCGATAGGGGAGTCGATATAGTTCTCACTCCCGAAACCGCTTTGCCTTTTTATTGGGAGAATATTGTCGAGGGAGGCTCTTTTTACCGAACGATATTAGAAAAGAAAATACCCGCCTGGGTAGGAGCTTTCGGTAGAGAAGGAAAAAGTTACACTAACAGTTTATTCACTGTAGACGGAGAGGGAAGGTTAGTCAGTCGCTACGATAAGGTGAAGTTAGTCCCCCTGGGTGAGTATATACCCTTTGAAGGAATTTTAGGCGGAATAATCGATCGCCTCTCCCCGCTGGAAGCCCATTTAGCCGCAGGTAAACCGGGGCAGATAGTTAACACGCCCTTCGGTATTGTCACAGCGGGTATCTGTTACGAATCGGCCTACCCCGAACATTTCCGCGCCCAAACCGGGGCGGGGGGAGAATTGATCATCACTGCTTCTAATAACGCCCATTACAGTCACGCTATGCCCGCCCAACATCACGCACAGGATGTGATGCGGGCGATAGAGAACGATCGATTTATGGCTAGGGCAACCAATACCGGTTATTCTGCTTTCGTCGGCCCCCGGGGTGACACCCTCTGGATTTCCAACATGGACACTTACGAATTACATCAAGAAACTCTTTATCGCCGTCAAACTCAAACTCTATACGTGCGTTGGGGAGACTGGTTGACAAAGGTATTGCTCCTCGGAGGAACGATCGTCATCCTCTTCTCTGTGCCCTCTGTGCCTCTGTGGTTCAAAAAAATCCGCTCACAGAAAAAGTAGCGGTAAAACTTAATTCAAAAGAGAGATAGCACCCTTAATCCAATCCTCCACGTTACTGCTTTTGAGCATCTGATTATCCTTACTCAAAATCGACACAGCCCTATCTATCTCGGCGTTAGTATATCCGAGAGCAAGTAAAGTCATCTGTAGATCTTCGAGAATCCTTTTATCGGGAGTTGCGTCTACTGTGGGGGTAGAAAGCCCATGAATATCTCGCCATTGAGCCAACTTAGTTTTTAACTCTAGAGCTATCCTCTCAGCGGTTTTGCCGCCGACTCCAGGAGTTTTAATTAAAGCTTGAATATTGCTGGTAACGATCGCCCCGACTAAATCTTCCAAGCCCAGAGTATCGAGCAAGGCCAGTGCCGATTGTGCCCCCACACCGTTAACGCTCAAGAGCTGACGGAATAAATCCCTAGCCGTCGAGCTATCGAAACCGTATAGAACCTGTTGGTCTTCCTTGACTTGAAAATGGGTGAATATTTGATAAGTTTCGCCCTTAGTGATCAAGTTTCCCAAACGAGACGGGATTTGCACTTCATAGCCGATGTGGTTAACTTCCAAAATCAGTATCCATCGGTTGTTCGGGGTTTTGAGGATCTCGATCGCCTCTCCCCGCAGATAACTTATCATAATATTGACTCCGCGATTAACCGTACTCGATCGGACGGTTATTACATCTTCTACCTGCTAGGCTTTACTGTGTAGTTTGTTACAATTATTAATAGATGAAATAAAAACTCTTGTTTAGGAGAGTATACGATGAATGGCAACATTAGAGTCGGCAATTTATTCGGGATTCCTTTCTATATTAATCCCTCCTGGTTTTTTGTCTTAGGGTTAGTAACTTTAACCTATGGACAACAACTGGCCGCCTTCGAGCAATTGACAGGTGTAATGCCCTGGTTATTGGGACTCGTTGCCGCTCTGCTCCTGTTTTCTTCCGTAGTCGCCCACGAATTAGGTCATAGTTTCGCCGCCCTAGCTCAGGGGATTAAGGTCAAATCTATCACCCTATTCCTCTTCGGTGGATTGGCTACCTTAGAAAAAGAATCGAGGACACCTTTGGAAGCTTTCACAGTGGCTGTCGCTGGGCCGTTAGTCAGCTTTTTACTATTCGGATTATTCACCTTTATCGCTCTGAATTTTTCCTTACCCGCCCCTATAGCTGCGGTAGTTTCTTTACTCGGATACGTTAACCTCGCCCTAGGATTATTTAACCTCATCCCTGGTTTGCCTCTAGATGGCGGTAACATCCTCAAATCGATCGTTTGGCAGATAACAGGCAATCCCAACAAAGGTATTATCTTCGCCAGTAGAGTCGGCCAACTCTTCGGTTGGTTAGCCATCGTCATCGGCGGGTTATCGATTCTCGGCATCAGTCAAATCGGTAATTTCTGGACTCTGTTAATCGGCTTCTTCCTCTTACAAAACGCCGGGATGTCGGCCCAAGGTGCGAAGGTGCAAGATTTACTGAGTCGTTACACCGCTAAAGATGTAGTGATTCCCAATAGCCCGATAATCATGGGAGATATAACCCTTAGAGACTTCGTTAATAACTACGTCATCGGTAAACAGGAATGGAAGAAATTTATCGTCACCGGTGAAGGAAATAAAATACTGGGTACGATCTCGATCGATGACCTGAAAACAATCCCTACCTCTCAATGGACGGAGGTGAAAGTAATAGATTTACTAAAACCTTTAGAAGCGATTAAAGTGGTATCATCCAATCAATCCTTACTGGAATTAGTACAGATTCTCGAACAGCCTAATAATTCTCAAATAGCTGTAGTAGAAGATAGCGGGGTTGTAGTAGGATTAGTGGAAAAAGCCTCTGTAATCCGTTTCTTACAGCAACAAGTACAACAATAGTTATTAATTTACTGAAACCTTAACTTTAATTATAAGATTCGTATTGTTATACGAATCTTATAATTAAGTATTTAAAATCAAAAATTCTCGAGAAGAGGTTTAATCATGTTAGCGATTTTTGCCCTCTGCTCATCATCGTACTGCCACCGCTCTAAAAAATCTTGATAGACTCCCGCATTATTTTCTAAACTGCTTTCTAACTCCTGCACTTTTAATTTAATCTCGTGAGTTCCTAATGATTTGATTAAATTAAAAGTTCTTTGTTGTACCCGTTGAGAGCCTGCCGCCATATCCTCATCTTTGTTACGCCGGTGGGTTAACTCCATCGCCGTAGACATGGCTATATTTTTCACCAGTAAATCATTAACTACCTCGGGAGAACTTTTCAGGGCTTCTAGCACCTCATCTATAACGTTATCCGCTGTACCGTACACATCGTCAGTTAAATAGGTGACGAAAAAACCTCTCGCGCCATTCTCCGTAGAAATTAGAGTAGAAATTGCAGAAACGAGAGCGGACTGTTTTAATTCTCCAGAATGGATGGCCTTTATTAAGTCCTCACTACAACTAATGGCTTCTGCGAAACTAATATTTTCATTCATCGTTAAATATTTATAAACTTTATTATCTATTATATTTAACCCTCTTTATTTTGCCAATGACTGACCTCGGGAGCCAAGGTGATTAAATCATTAATATTTTTTTCCATCGTCGCACAAATTTGATCTAGTGGTAGATCGTTGGCATCTCTTCCGAATGGATTTTCTATTTCAATACCTATTTCCTCTATCCCAAATACAGTAAAGCTAATAAGAGCTACGACAAGCGCTGTAAACCATTTACATTCATCCACTAACTGAAATGGCAAAGTTAAGCAATATATCAATAAAAGTTGTTTCAAATGAATAGAATAAGCCAGAGGAATAGGGGTTTTTAAAATTCTTTCACAGGCTCCTAAAGTATCTACCATTAAATTTAACAGATTCAGCATTGAAGTTAAAAGATAAGAATTTAGCTTTCGGCTCTCGTGTTGTTTTTGTAAATAATCACCTATCCAGAAAGCTACCTCTAAAGGGGGATGATTCATACTAACTAACTTATCATAATTACTGGCCTTGATAAAAGGCTTTAATTCTTCGTAGTGTCTTTCAGAACGTAGATATAACTTAGTACTAATTGCGAAAGCTACTAATAAACGGAGAGTATCGATTTTATCTTCTCTATCTTCTGCTGTAGACTCCTCGACGCTAACCCAGATATTTCTAGCCATATTGCGTACCGTATTGACCAATGTTCCCCAAGCCTTACGCCCCTCCCAATATCTTTCATAGGCGGTGTTGGTACGGAAGACGAGGAGCAAACCGAGGACTATACTGGGAACGATGCCGCTCTCTAAAGGGATGCTGAGATTCACGCCAAAGTTATAGAAAAAAGAGACTAAAAAACCGAAGAAGGCGCAGAGAAGCACTCTAGGCAAAATCGCGGGAATAACCGAACCTTTCCACAAAAATAAAATAGCGAACCAATTTCGTCTTTCTGATAGATTGCGGCGTTGCTTGATGGTCGAAGGCATAAAACAAAGTCAAACTGATACAAGTATTAGTTTAATCAGTATCGGCTAATGTTCAGAGATTGATATTAGACTGATAGGAGAAGCCTAGAGTTGTGCCTTGTATGTCCGAATCGATCGCCCAATACTATCATGAACGCACTAAATACCACCCCCAAACGATCGCCTCTAAAAATAAAGGGTTAGACTGGACAAAACAACCCTCACCATTCAAAGAGTACAAGATAGGGAAAATTTTCGACCTGAAGCCCTATTTATCCGAAAGGAAAACTGAGGATTCCGAATTCCTCTTCTGGCGACGCTTATCACGTCTGTTAGGTTGCAGTTATGGCTTGACGGCGAAAGTCCCCACTATGGGCGAGCCGATGTACCTGCGAGCCGCTCCCTCTGCCGGCGGTTTGTATCCGGCGGAAATATATCTCATTTCCAGAGGTAACGCTTATCTGCCGGCGGGCCTTTATAATTATCAAACTCAAAACCATTCCCTGTTATTATTCTGGGAAAGCGATCTCTGGTCTAAGTTACAATCGGCTTGTTTCTGGAACCCCTGTTTAGATAATACGCGCATCGCCCTGGTGACATCGGCGATTTTTTACCGTTCTCAGTGGCGCTACGAAGACCGGGCTTACCGGCGTATTTTTCTCGATACCGGTCATCTCTTGGGTAATATAGAGCTGGCTGGGGCGATGACTGATTATCACCCCCATCTCATAGGCGGTTTTCAAGATAGCGCGATGAACGAACTCCTCTATTTAGAACCGTCCCAAGAAAGCGTGATGACGGTGATGGCACTGGCTGATCTTTTAGACATTCAGCAAAACTTACCCCCTAGCGTCACCGCCCTGCCTTCCGATTGCCTGACTATTTACCCAGAAATCCCCGAGGGCGAGTTATTGAACGCCCTACAAAAGGCTAGTGAAATCGGTGCGGTTGCCCCGAAAATCCCCGACGTAATTCAATCCGGAGAAGATAAGTATAACTTCCCCTTCTGTTTAAAGGTGCCCGTCTCCTCTGCCCCTATCTACTGGGGGGAAAATTTATCCGGCTTGGAAACCACTTTCTTTAAGCGTCGCTCGACTCGGGCTTATACTGGAGGTAGTCTGAGTCTCGATGAATTGAAGGCTTTGTTACATTTTACCTATCATCCCGAAGATTATCTCGATCAGGAACTCGATCGCTGTCCCGATTATTTTGATTTAAGTCTACTGGAAACTTTCATCGCCGTTTCCGCCCTAGACGGTTTGGAAGAGGGTTGTTATTATTACGCCCCGAAAGCAGAGGAATTAAGACAGATTCGCTTTAAGAATTTCCGCTCCGAGTTACATTTTCTTTGTCTGGGCCAGGAATTGGGGCGGGATGCGGCGGCGGTAGTTTTCCACACCGCCGATTTGAGTAAGGCCGTGGCCCGCTACGGCGATCGCGCTTACCGCTATTTACACATGGATGCGGGCCATCTTGGGCAACGCCTCAATCTGGCGGCTATTTATCTGCAACTCGGTGTCAGCGGTGTCGCTGGCTTTTTTGACGACCAAGTTAACGAGGTTTTAGGTATCCCCATCGATGAAGCGGTTATTTATATCACTACCCTCGGCCGCCCGAGAATCGGTTAATTTCTTCCAACTATCGTTTGAGCGATCGCCTGATGTATACCAAATCCGCTTATCATAGGTTCCTTTCTTTGGAAGTGACCAGTGGCTAGTGGCTAGCGGCTAGCGGTTGATCACTCGTCACTCGTCACTCGCCACTAATCACTCTCTCTATAAGTAGTCTTTGAGAACAGGATTTAGTATTACAATTGCTGATCGATAATTTTGAACTGTTTCATTTACTCGACGTTTTGGAGTGGCTCTTACCTAGAGGTGAAGATTAAAGAGTGCGGGGCGACTCTTTTCTCTCTTCTCTTTACTCGTCTTCTGCGAAGATAAAGCGAGTCAGTTCACTAGCCGGTGGCTCGGGGCTGTTTTCGGCAAACTCTACAGCATCCTCGATCAACCGATGTATTTTATTATCGATCTCTTTTAATTCCTCCGCCGTCGCCAGATTATTATTGAGCAGATAATTGGCGAAGCGGGTGATAGGATCTCTTGCACCCCAAAATTCTTTTTCACTCGCCGAACGCAGTTCGTCCGGATCGGCTAGGGAGTGACCGCGAAAACGATAGGTCAACGCTTCGATCAGCGTCGGCCCCTCACCGGCTCTGGCTCTGGCGATCGCTTCCTGCGCCACCGCTCTCACGGCTAGTACATCCATCCCGTCTACTTCTACTCCTGCCATGTTAAACACGCTGGCTTTCTTGTAAATTTCTGGTTGGGATGTCGCTCGATCGTGCGCCATGCCGATCGCCCATTTGTTATTCTCCACTACATATAATATGGGTAATTTCCATAGAGCTGCCATGTTCAGGCACTCGAAGAACTGACCGTTGTTACTAGCACCGTCACCGAAGAAACATACAGTCACCTGATCGGCGCTCGCGTCTCCGAGTGCCTCCCTGCGATATTTACTAGCGAAGGCGGCACCTGTGGCTACGGGTATCCCCTCGGCTACGAAGGCATAGCCCCCTAATAATTTATGTTCGGCTGAGAACATGTGCATTGAACCCCCTCGGCCTTTGCTACAACCGGTGGCTTTACCGAATAACTCGGCCATCACTTCTTTTGCCGGGACACCACAACTGAGGGCGTGAACGTGATCTCTATAGGTACTACTAACGTAGTCTTCTCCCTGACGTAGAGCCTTGATGATCCCGGTGGATATGGCTTCCTGTCCGTTGTACAGGTGGACGAAACCGAACATTTTGCCCCGGTAGTACATTTCGGCACACTTGTCCTCGAACATCCGTCCTAAGACCATATCTTCATAGAGTATTCGACCTTCTTCATGGGTGATCGAGATCGAGGCGGGGTTAAAAATCGGCAGAGTACGCTCGGAAATCATATTAGCTGTTGTAGGATGTAAACAATAAAAATACTAATTCAATAGTCAGTTAAGGCAAGATTAATCTTCATCAACCCCTAACATTGAACCAAAATCTCCGGGCCTTTACAAGAGGCTTGACCTGTGAGCTTGAATCTTCTCTCCACTCACTATTACCGTGGAAGGATGTTACTTTATTATTTGACTGACCTGTTAATATTTTATTAGCTTAAATCTTTATAAAGAATCTCAGAATCAAGGACGCAAATCGTGCGAATACCTCTCGACTACTATAGAATCCTTGGTATTCCAATCCAAGTCAACGATGAGCTACTCCTACAAGCTTATCAGGATCGCGGCCGACAACTCCCCCGGCGGGAATATAGTCAGCTTGCGATCGCTTCTAGGCAAAGTTTACTAGATCAAGCATACCATATATTAAGCAATCCAGAACTCAGGAGCCAATACGATCGGGAATTTCTCGATCGGGCTTACGGAATCGTGCCATCTCCCGAAACATACACAGTTAATAGGAACCAAAACCCGACAGAAAGTTCCAGAGAATCTTTATCGCCCTGGATAGAAATAGAAACGGGGCAACTGTTGGGAGCCTTAGTTCTATTAGAGGAATTAGGAGAATACGAGCAGGTTATCCGTCTAGGAACCGCTACTTTAAAGCGCCCTTTCCCCGATAGCGAAACCCTAAAAACCAAACCGGATATTGTCCTTACCCTGGTTCTCGCCTATTTAGAACTGAGTCGAGAATACTGGCAAGAAAAACAGTACGAGCAAGCCTCCCAATGCGCTCAAAAAGGCATAGAGCTATTGAATGACAATGGTGGTGAAACCCTATTTCCGAGCGTTAATCAAGAAATCTGGGCTAGTTATTATAAATTACGCCCCTATCGCATCTTAGAATTATTCGCCCTGGATTTAGACGATACCTTTAGGAAAAAAGCCTTCGAGCTATTAGGGCAGATCCTCGATGAACGGGGGGGACTCAACGGTAAAGGGGACGATCGTTCAGGTCTCGGTGTGGATGATTTCTTAAGATTTATCCAACAAATACGCCTTTATTTAACGGTAGATGAACAAGAAGAATTATTTACCAAAGAGGCACATCGCTCCTCGATCGTCGCTAACTATCTGAGAGTCTACGCCCTTCTCGCTAAAGGCTTCTCGCAAAAACAACCTACGGAAATCGTAGAGGCGAGCGATTTATTAAGGCGATTACGGAAACATCAAGACGTATCTGTAGAACAATCCATCTGCGCTCTGTTATTGGGACAGACTGATTTAGCTATCTTAACTATTAAAGAAAGTAAAGACCGGGAAATTTTAAATTATATCGAAGAAGAATCTGTCGGCTCACCCGACCTTTTACCCGGTCTGTGTAGTTATGCGGAATCCTGGTTACAGAACGAGGTGTTTTCCGACTTCCGCGATTTAATCAACGAGCAAGCTTCTCTAAATCAATATTTTGCCTCTCATTTAGTACAAAAGTATTTAGAACAACTCTCTAACAATATACAAAATTTATCCGAAGTCAATGAAGAAATCACTCCGGATCAATTAAAATCTGAAATAACTATAGTCTCCACCCCCGCACAAACTTCTTACCCCATTTCATTGACAGGAGCGTCCTCCATGAGAGAATCTGCCGTACCCTATTCCATGTCGAACTATCAAGGCTCTGGCACGGATATAACCCATCAATATTCCAGCATCAATACTCAAACGCTGGGGAATGTAGCCATTCGAGCCGATCAACCCGAATCTCTACCTCGGAGACGACGCAGGAATCCACGTACTGAAGATCCCTCTCAATTTTCTCCTGAAAAAGAGGATGCACAAGTTACCTCAATTGTCAATACATCAGTTAAAAAAGCGCGGAGGAAAAGGAGAACCGGCCTGAGAGTCGATCGAATAGCATTATTGGGAGTGGCTTTCGTGGGTAGTTTAGCTCTCTGCGGTTGGGGGATAAAAACTATAGTGGACAATATACAATCACCATTAGCGGCCTTAACGGGAGAACAATTATCGATCGAATTGAGCCAACCCCCCCTAGAAATCCCCGCCGCCAAAGCGGAGATAGTCATGGCCAATATCCTCAACTCGGAAGTAGGCAGGGAAATAGTTCAAACCTGGTTAGACAGCAAATCGGCAGCTTTCGGAACCGAGCATCAAGTAGAAAAATTAAGGGGAATATTAACCGATCCCGCTCTATCTTTATGGCTTGCCCGGGCTAATAAACTGAAAAATACCGATAGTCACTGGGACTACGAACACAAACTCGAGATCAAATCCGTGAGCGCGGAAGGCAAAGATAAAGGTAGTATTACCGCATTCGTCAACGAAAGCGCCAAATTCTTCTCTTTCGGTAAGCCTACCCCAGCCCGAACCTACGATGATGCTTTAACGGTGCGCTATGAAGTCATCCGCAAAGGAAGTCAATGGCTGATCAAAGATATTAAAGTCGTGCAGTAAGTGATAAAAATTAAGAGGCAGTTTTGCGCGTCAATAGCAACTGAAGTCCTAGAAGAATAAGGCCGACTGTGACGAAGACGAAAGTGAAAGTGCCTAGAGTGGCAACTCCTAACACTAAGGTTCTCACGGCCGAAGAAATTTTCAGGACGATTTGATTATCGGAAACGATCGGCTTCGTTGCAAAACTGACGGCTATGGCGGAGGTGAGAAAATATAGTGCTGTACCCAATATCGCCGACATTACCGCTCCCACCAAACAGCGTAAGGGAGTAACTTTTTTTTCTTGTTCTTGTGCGTCGCTCATAGATTTTTCCTTAATTGACTATGGTAATTCCTTGATTGGATAACTCAGTCAGCCAGAATTGCAGGTGAGGGTCTTGAATCTCGTTCTGTACTTTCTCCAGTATGTCTCGTGCTTGTTCTTGAGATTCACAGAGAGTAAAAACGGTGGGCCCCGAACCGGACATCATCGAGGCATTACCCCCCGCATCTTTTAAGCGAGAAAGTAACTCCGCTACTTGAGGATATTCGGGTAAGACGACTCTTTCCAAGTCGTTGTGTAATAACTGACCGATACGAACTACATCTTTTTCAAAGATAGCATTTACCAGGGGCCCGCAGTGAACCGAGTGGGCTTTTCCTGGCCCGGTGAGATTTTTGTAAGTATCACCGAATTTCTGACGGTAAGTTTGATAAGCCCAGGCGGTAGAGACAGATAGATTATCATATTTAGCCAGTATGACGGGAATAGATACGATCGAGGTGAGCGGGTCTAATTTTTCCCCTCTACCAGTGGCGATAACCGTGCCGCCTTCGATGCAGAAAGGTACATCCGAACCCAATCGCGCCCCTAAATCTCGCAGTTGGGATTTAGTTAAGCCTAAATTCCAGATCAAATCCAATCCTACTAGAACCGCCGCCCCGTTGCTCGAACCCCCGGCTAATCCTGCAGCTACAGGAATATGTTTCTCTATATCTATATCCACTCCCCCGAAGTTGGCGAAGTGTTGCGGAAATTCTTTCGCCATTAATTCGGCAGCGCGATAGGCAATGTTAGAACTGTCGGTGGGGACTTCCGGGTGTTGGCACTTGAGACGGAAACCCTCTAATCCATTCGGGCGCAGCGTGAGGCGATCGTGTAAACTCACCGTCTGTAAGATCATCACCAACTCATGATAGCCGTCTTCACGAATACCGATGATTTCCAAATCTAGATTTATCTTGGCGGGGGCAGATAGGGTGTAAGTTTGCATGGTTATGGGGTCATTCGATCGCACAGCTCTATCCATTGAGGAAGGCTTAAATCCTCGGCACGGCTGAGGGTATTTATGTTTAATTGTTCCAGTATTTGGGACAGTTTTTCCGGTTCGATCTGACTTTTTAAATTATTTCGTAACATTTTCCTTCGGCTGGCGAATCCCAATTCGATCAGGGTGTGGAGTTTTTTCGGGTTGGCTACTGGTTGCGGGTAGGGGCGGGGTTTTAATCTCACCACCGCCGAATCCACCTCTGGCGGCGGTGAAAAAGCCCGACTCGGTACGTCGCATATCCAGTCTACCGAGGCTAAATACTGCATCCTGATCGACATAGCGCCATAGGCTTTCGTTGAAGGCACTGCCATTAATCTCTCGGCTACTTCTTTCTGTATTAGTAATACTATGGAATCGTAGGCTCCTTGAACCGGATGGACGATCGATCCCAATAATTTCTCTAATATGGGACTGGTGATATTGTAGGGAATATTGGCTACTACCTTATTCAAGGGGCGGAATCTGGGGAAGTTTTCTAAATATTTATCTACATCTAGGCTCAAAAAGTCTCCTTGTAGGAGGAGGAAGTTCGGTTTTTTGCCGAGGCTTCTGGCTAATTTTTCGCACAAGTCTCGGTCTATTTCCACCGCCGTCACTCCTTCGCTGACTTCGAGTAATCTCCTCGTCAATATTCCCGTACCTGGGCCTATCTCCAAAATTCTATCTTCGGGTTTGATGTAGGCGGCGCTGACAATTCGATCGAGGATGACTTCACTTTTTAACCAATGTTGTCCGAAACGTTTACGAGGGCGGATGGTCATGATGCGGGGAATGAGTGGCGTATTTTCCAGTTTATCCTTTCTTTAACCTCCGATCATAATCACCCTTTAGGCTGCTTACGCTATTTATGAATTTAAGTTAAGCTTAAAAATAACGAACGTTCGATATAAAAAATTTCTATGAGTAAACTATGCCCAAAATAGTGGACGTAGAAGAATACAAAAAAGAGTTGCTAGATAAATGTTTCGACTTATTCGCCGAAAAAGGTTACGCCGCGCTGACAACTAGGGAACTAGCACAGGAATTAGGGGTATCGACGGGGACGTTATATCACTACTTCAGCAGTAAGGCGGATTTATTCGAGCAATTAATAGAGCATATATGCCAGCAGGACGTATTGATGGCGAAAGCCAAGATAGAGGAGGTGCAAGGTTTACCGGCGAAACTCGAAGCTCTAGGAGAATTCCTGAGCAATCACGATGATAAATGTATCAAACAATTATTTTTGTGGATAGAGTACAGTCAACAACAAGAGGCGGAAGAATTAAAGGTAAACAGGTTCTTTGAAAAAGTAGATGAGAAATATTTACAGGCTTTGATAGAGATTATGGATTTAAACGATCGCTCTCTAGCCTGGATAGTTCTTAACTTCATCAATGGATTGATGTTAGAGAAAATGTGGGGTAACGATAAAATGTCGATTCCCGAACAGATGAGATTGCTAGGAGAAATATTGAATACCTATCTGAAACATCGAGAAATTAAAGAGTAAAGCCATGACATTCAAAGCCTTCAAACCCAAAAATAATATAATTTACGGTTTGGTAATCGGCGGAACCTTA
>CAZUVR010000044.1:17647-21155 GCA_964623815.1 uncultured bacterium
GATAGAACAAGTCAACAGGCAACGATTAACCGATTAGAAGCTCAATTAGAGGGGGAAGAGGCAGCCCAACAGGCGACAATCAACAAATTAAACGCCGAGTACCAAAACGCCAGGGCCGAATTTGAAAGGTACGAAAAACTCTATAAAGATGGGGCCATATCCGCATCTAATTACGATGCTAAAAAATTGAGCTTGGATACCAGTAAACAACAGTTAGAAGAAGCGAAAGTAACTTTAGATAGGATTATCAGAACTGGTAAGCAACAATTAAAAGAAGCCCGGACTAATTTAGAGAGGATAGAGAAAACCGGCAGTCAACAGATCAGCGAAGCCCGTTCTACATTAAGCCAGATAGCGGAAGTGAGAACAGTAGATGTACAGGCGGCTCAAGCCGAGATAGACTCGGCCAAAGTAGCGGTACAGAAAGCTCAGACCGAGTTGAATCAAGCTTATATCAAAGCGCCTCTGGGGGGACAAATAATCAGAATTCACAGTCGTCCGGGCGAAAGGATCAGCGATCAAGGCATAGTAGATATGGCCCAAACCGCACAGATGGAGGTGATAGCAGAAATCTATCAGAGCGATATTAGCAAGCTGAAAACAGGACAAAAAGCCGTAATCAGGGGCGACTCCTTCCCCGGCGAGGTGAGGGGAGAAGTTAGGCTGATTGGCCTCGACGTTACCCAGCAGAAAGTATTCAGCAATCAGCCAGGGGAGAATCTCGATCGCAAAGTCATCGAAGTTAAAATCGCTCTCCCTCCCGAAGACAGTAAGAAAGTCGCTGGTTTAACCAATTCTCAAGTCACCGTTACCATCCTTCCTTAAATATGAAACTACCCACTTTCTTAAAGAAAACACCCCTATCATGGTTACAGGTTACGAGGGAGAAAACCCGGCTATTAGTAGCTTTAGCGGGAATTGCCTTCGCCGATCTATTGATGTTCACTCAGATGGGATTTAAAGATGGTTTATACGATGCCTCCGTTAAACCTCATTATGTATTGGATACGGACTTAGTCCTGATCAACCCTCAATTTGAAACCATCTTCGCCCCAAAAACTTTTTCTCGCGCTCAGATGTTTCAAGCTAAGGGAATCGACGGGGTTGAGTCAGTTAACCCCCTTTATCTAAATATGGGGCAGTGGCGGAATCCGGAGACGAAAACAGAAAGAACAATTCTCGTTTTCGCTTTCGACCCAGCTCAACCAGCTTTCACCATACCCGAAATCAATCAACGTCTCGGGGATTTAAAAATGTTGAATCGGGTATTATACGACCAAGCCGGACGGACGGAATTCGGCCCCATTGCTAAATTATTAGAAGAGGGTAACGGTCAACCATTAAGCGTACAGCTCAGCGATAAAGAAGTGAAAGTAACGAGTGTGTTTACCCTAGGCGCTTCTTTCGCCGCTGATGGTAACGCAATCGTCAGCGATTCTACCTTCTTCCGACTCTTTAACGAGCAAAAGCCCGATCGAGTCAATATAGGTTTGGTTAAACTACAACCCGGGGCAGATGCGGAAAGAGTGAAAGCCGAACTAAGTGAGATATTACCGAAAAACGAAGTGATAGTTTTAAGCTTACAAGAATTCGCCGATCGGGAAAAAAATTACTGGGCTAATAGTACGGCTATAGGCTTTATCTTCGGTTTGGGTACGGCGGTAGGCTTTATCGTCGGTATCGTGATCGTTTATCAGATTCTCTATTCGGATGTTTCCGACCACTTACCGGAATACGCTACTTTAAAAGCTATGGGTTACGGTGATTTTTATCTCGTGAAGGTATTAATGCAGGAGGCTCTTATACTGGCGGTATTGGGCTATATTCCGGGATTCATCGTCTCTTTGGGCTTGTATCAGATGGCGGCGGGGGCTACTTTATTACCGATCGTTATGACTACGGAAAGAGCCATCACGGTGATGATTTTGACTATCATTATGTGTTCTGCTTCTGGATTAGTAGCAATGCGCCGGTTAACTAATGCCGACCCCGCCGATATTTTCTAAAGTTTATCTTTCAGGGAAAGTAAAGATATGCAGATACTAGAGACACCTATAAATAGCGCCACCGATTTAGTTATTTCCGTTAGAAATTTGAATTATTATTTCGGTAAGGGAGAGCTGAGAAAACAGGCTCTTTACGATATTAATTTAGACATAAAAGCTGGAGAAATTGTCTTAATGACTGGCCCTTCCGGTTCAGGAAAAACCACCTTATTGAGTTTATTGGGCGGATTGCGATCAGTTCAGGAAGGCAGTTTAAAAATATTAGGTCAGGAAATGTTCGGCGTTGATAAAAAGAAGATGCTGAAAATTCGTAGTCAGATAGGTTATATATTTCAGGCTCATAATCTCTTAACTTTCCTGACGGCTAAACAGAATGTGAGGATGTCTCTCGAATTACACGAGGAGTATTTAAAGCAGGATATGAATCGCATCGCCACCGAGATGTTAGAGGCAGTGGCATTGGGCCATAGGGTGGATTATTACCCTCACGACTTATCGGGAGGGCAAAAACAGAGGGTAGCGATCGCCCGTGCCTTGGTGAGTCGTCCGAAACTCGTTCTCGCCGATGAGCCGACAGCGGCTTTAGATAAACAATCTGGTAGGGATGTGGTGGAGATAATGCAGAAACTCGCCCGAGAACAGGGTTGTACGATTCTGATGGTGACTCACGATAATCGTATTCTCGATATAGCCGATCGTATCGTCAATATGGAGGACGGCCGGCTCACTTAAGCTCCCTGATTAGCCAAGTCGTCAATATTACTTTTGAAATTGATTATTTTGCCAAACACCTTCTACTCTTGTGCCATCGGCAAAGGTATACACTCCTTTTCCGTGCTTCTGTCCCTTTTGAAACTCCCCCTGATAGGTATCACCGTTAGCATAATCGCAGACGGCTTTACCTTCTAGTTGATTGGCGGTGAACTCCCCCTGACAACGATCGCCGTTAGCGAAGATAAAAACACCCCTGCCGTTGAACTGGCCGCCTTTTACCGCTCCCTCGTAGCGATTGCCGTTAGGGAATGTATAGATACCGCTACCCTCGATCGCTCCCTCCTTAAAAGTACCCTCGTACTTCGACCCGTCGGCGAAGGTATACAGCCCCTTGCCGTCCGGTTTCCCATTGGCCAAATTTCCCTCGTAGCGGTTCTTATTGGCATAGCTACAAACTCCAGTCCCGACTAACTGCCCTTCTTTAACTTGACCCTCACAGCGATCGCCACTCGTATATATAAATGCCCCCTTACCGTTCGGTAAACCCTTGGCAAAATCTCCCTCGTAGCGATTGCCATTCGATAGATAATAAATTCCCTTGCCTTGAGGTTGTCCCTTCTCGAAGTTCCCCTCATAGCGATCGCCATCGGCGTATTGACGGATTCCCTTACCCTGGATTATCTCCGCTTGAAATTCCCCCTCGTAATAACCACCGGAGGCAAAGGTGTACTTTCCCATACCTTGTTTTTTTCCGTCTACGAAATTCCCCTCGTAGCGATCGCCGTTAG
>CAZUVR010000044.1:21255-30193 GCA_964623815.1 uncultured bacterium
TCTCGGGCCGCGCGGTCAAACTCCGAACCAGCGACGGCAAAATTCACCGTTATCTTTACCTCTCCCGCCCGGCCATCGGGGGGATTCGTAAATCTCATCTGTCGGGCCGCTAGAAGGGCTTGGCGATCGACCTCAGCATTGCCACCGCTTCCTAAGAGGGTAACGCTCACCACTTTGCCCCCGGGATCTACCGTCACCCGAACCGTGGCCCGGCCTTCTACCCCGTTCAAAGCAGCCGGATAAGGTGGTTGACAGTTAGCGACGCAGGTGATCCCTTCCCGCTCTCGCGCCTGGCTGGCAACGGGTTTCGGGGCGGGGCGCGCCGGAGTTCCCCGCGCGGCGGTAACGGGTGTACCCGTCCCGGAATTCCTCGCCGTCGGTGCGGCAGTATTTCCTATATCCGCCCTCATCCGCTCTCGTTTTTCCGAAGTACCTCCCTCCTCGCGGGCTATAGCCCCGGTGTTTCGATTCACCATCGGCGGGGCGGGGGGAGCGATCGCGCCCGGGTTAGCTACCGCGTCCGGAACCAGGGGGGCGGCGACATTATTTTTCAGGCTCTCACGCGCGGACGGAGCAGAGTTCTCTACCACTCCCGTAGTGCGATTCACCGGTGGGGGAACCGAGGGAGCGATCGCGCCCGGGGTGGCTACGGCGGCTGGAGCCGGGGGGGCGGTGAAATTATTTTTCAAGTTTTCTCTTTGAAGCGGAGCCGCGTTCTGTATCACGCTCGTAGTTCGATTCACCGGCGGGGCTGGCGGTAAAGCCTTCACTTCCTGTTGCGGGAGCGGCGAAGGTTCGGGAGCGGGTTGGGGTTGTGGTGGGATGGGGGTAATTTGGGGGGGGCGAGGGGGAGTTTCTCTAACCTGAGTTTTTCTTACGGGCGCAGGAGTTACGGTTTCGGGGATGGGGGCGGCTCTCACCGCTACCCTCGGGCGAGAAGGGACGGGGGAGGTCTTCCTGCTCTCGGCTACCGGAGTCGGTACGGCTTTCGGGGCTGGAGTGATTTTTGTCAGTTTCTTCGGCGGTTGCTGCGGAGGTTTGGGCGAGGGAGGCTTTTGTACGATTTCTTTCTTCGGTTCTTCCACGATCACCAATTCGATCGCCTCTTCCGTAACCTTCGGTTTTTCCTGCAGGTTGCTCACCACTAAAGCTAGGGCACTATGAACCCCTACGGAGCCTATCAAGCCCCAGACTAACCATTTTTTTGTTTGTCGTATTTCTAATTGACGTTGCTCGATACAGAAAACAGAACTAGACATATCGCCCTCTACCTACTACTCGCGCATCTTCGCACGAGCTTTTTACAGCAAAACTCATGTATATTCCTCAGTTCCCCTCAACTCCCTTACTTCTCTTATTTTGAAATAGATTCTCATTTAGCATGAAAATCACTTCATTTATTTTTATCGCTTTTGCTATTAATAGTCAATAATTATTAATGCAGATATAGGGACACATGCAAGAGCAACCCATATTTTTTACCTGAAAACCTTGTAAATTCGAGCTTACACCTATTTTTATGGGTAGTAGCTAAAGACTATATCTATTCAGCGAACGCAACTTTAACGTCAAAAAATCTTTAACAATTGCGAATTACTTTTAATTGTCTTCAATCTGTGTTATACAATAACTTAAAAATAATTCTCAATTAAGTTCAGCGATAATGTATTTCGTCAAACTATTTCAAGCCGGCGGTGTCGTCGCTTGGCCTTTGCTGGTTTTCTCGGTGCTGGCGGTGACGCTGATCATAGAGCGGCTGATCTTCTGGATGCGAGTTCAATCGAGACAACAGAAGATGGTGCGTGAAGTTCTCAAGGTGTATCGTTCCGATCCCGGAGCGGCGATGAGAAAGCTTAAGCAGAACGCGGATCTACCGATCGCGCGTATTTTTCTGGAAGCGTTAGAGATGGAAGATCCTACCCCTACGGAATTCCGTCTCGCCCTCGAAAGCGCGACTCAAGCGGAATTACCCCTACTCAAGCGTTATAACACCCTATTCCAGACGGTAATCACCGCCTCTCCCCTTCTCGGTTTGCTGGGGACTGTATTAGGGCTGATGCAATCCTTTTCCTCGTTAAAGCTCGGTAATGTTAACACCACCAATACCTCGGGGGTAACGGGCGGTATTAGTGAAGCCCTGATCTCGACGGTCATGGGTTTAGTAGTGGCGATCACGGTACTACTATTCGCCAATACTTTCCGGGCTTTCTATCAGCGTCAAATAGCCTTCATTCAAGAATACGGCGGACAACTAGAACTAATTTACCGACGCTTACACGAAAAAGGAGGAAAGAACTATGCGTCTACCTGATGAACCGGACACGGAAGGCGAGATCAATATCGTGCCGATGATCGACATTATTTTCTCGATCTTGGCTTTTTTTATCCTCTCGTCCCTATCTTTAACCCGCTCCGAAGGCTTATCGGTGGATCTACCCTCGGCAAAAACGGCGGAGGTTAAACAGACCGAACAAATCAATATCACGATCGAACCTGACGGGAAACTATTCCTCAATCGCAAGCCCCTCGCCCTCGATAACCTGCAAACTTCCCTGACGAAAATAATCCCCGCCGGGGGCGAGAATTTAGTCATTATCAACGCCGATGAGAAAGTCGATCACGGGCGTGTAGTGGGAGTGATGGATCGGGTGCGACGGGTGCCGGGAGCGAAATTAGCGATCGCTGCTAAGAAGATCAATCAAGATTAGGAGATATTAGCAATGAACAAAGTAAAGCCGTCAAGATCCCTCCAATTATTATTAGCTTTAGGATTAACCGCCGGGGGCGGATCGATGACCCAAGCAGGGGAGATAACTGAGGTAAACGAACAGGTGTTAAGACCCAATGCCTATCTTTTAGCCCAAGGGGGTGAAGGGGGCGAAGGAGGCGGGGAGCTAAGCCCGGGAGAACAGGCCAACGCCAATTTTCAGGATAAGATGACCGGGGCGGAACTGTTAAACGCTTTACGTCGGGGCGGATTCGTCATCTATATCCGGCACGCTCAAACAGAAAAAGACTACGCCGATCAAATTAACGCGGTGATGGGGGATTGTTCCACCCAGAGGATGCTGAGCGAAGTCGGCTGGCAACAGTCAAGAGAGATCGGCTCGGCTTTCCGTAAGTATTCGATCCCGGTAGGCGAGGTGATTTCCAGTCAATATTGTCGGGCTTGGCAAACCGCCGATCTAGCCTTCGGCAAATACGAGAAAAATGCGGCTCTCAACTTCCCAAAAGCCGAGGATTATACCCCCGAACAAGAGGCTCAGATGAAAGCTCAACTGACTCCCTTATTAACGGTCGTTCCTCAGGGCGGAACAAATACGGTTATAGTCGGGCACGATGATTTATTCGAGGCGGCTACGGGCATATATCCCGCACCGCAGGGGATGGCTTACGTGGTTAAACCCGACGGTAGGGGAGGATTCGAGTTAATCGCCAATCTAGTACCCGAAGAATGGGACAAACTTGGCAATAAATAGGGATAGTGAGCCTTAATGATTTTATGCCTGGAAAATATTCTTACCGAAGAGACGTTAATCACGATCGATCGGGAATTAGAAACGAGTGTTTTCATCGAGGCTAGAAAAACCGCACCGATGGAACGCTCGTTCCGTCAAAAATAATCAACAGTTAGATTGTAGATCACCTTCGATCTTCTATCTAAATCTCACGCCAATTTGTTAAGGCAGTTCGTAGAAAACTAATCGATAAATATTCATTACTTGCGACGTGAGGATTTTCTTGTGAAAATTAGATTTTATCTATTATATTTTTTGCTGAATATTATCAGTTTAGGCGTGTTATGGCCAGAATTATGCGCTCAGGATTTAACGGAAATAACGATAAAAAATAATTCCTATATCGCTCAAAACATTACCAGAACCATACCTATTACGGGCGTGAAGGTAGACTCGGAGGGAGAAGTGTTAACAATAATCTTGGCAACGCCGGAGCAATCCCAATTACAACCTTTAATTTATTACGAAGGTAATAACCTGATTATCGACATTTTAGATACGGTTTTGAACCTAGCCGACGGCGCAGATTTTAAAGTAGAAAATCCGAGCGATGAAATTGCCGAAATTACCGTGACCCAACTAGATGCGTCGTCAATCCGGATCTCCGTAAAGGGTAAAAATAGCCCACCGGAGGCGGCGGTAATCCCTTCAGAAAATAATCTGGTTTTGGGCTTGACCCCCACAGCACAATCGCTGACTGCAGCCGAAGAGTTGGAAGTCGTGGCTACTCGGGAGGGGCGAGAAACAGGCTACACGGTTCCCGAGGTGAGTACCGGAACCCGGACGGATACCCCGATCATGGATGTCCCCCAATCGATACAGGTGATCCCGCAACAGGTAATTAGGGATCAGGCGGCTATCAACGTCAGGGAAGCACTCCGCAATATTAGCGGTCTGACCCTATCGAGTACCTCCGGCAGCCGTCGGGAAAACTTCATTCTGCGGGGATTCACCGCCGAGCAGTTCACCAACGGCATCAGGGATGACTTTTATTCTGCCCGAACCCGCACCGATCTTGCCAATATCGAGCGGATAGAAGTTCTCAAAGGGCCTGCTTCCGTTCTTTTCGGGCAGGCTGAACCGTCGGGGATTATCAATTTCATCACCAAACAGCCCCTATCAGATCCGTATTATGATTTAGGGTTCACGATCGGCAGTTACGATTTTTATCGCCCCACCGTCGATATTTCCGGCCCCTTAACGGCGGATAAGCGTTTAACCTACCGCTTTAATCTCGCTTACGAGAACGCTGGCAGTTTCCGCGATCGCGTGCATACGGAGCGGGTTTTCCTGGCCCCTACTCTGGCCTGGCAACTCACCCCCGACACCCGATTAAGTTTTGAATTTACCTACCTCTACGATGAGCGTCCGGTAGATAGGGGCTTGGTGGTGCTGAGTAATAACCGCATCGCTCCGATCCCGATCAGCCGTTACCTGGGCGATCCGGAAATACAAGAACAGTTCACCGAGCAACGGGCTACCCTCTATTTCGACCATAATTTCAACCCGAATGTATCTCTGCGTTCCGCCTTCCGTTACACCTTCGCCAATGAAGGGGGCCCCGGCTGTACCTTGCAAATTTTCGGAGATTCGGAAGACGATCGCAATTTTCCCGTAAGCGAATGTGTTGGTAATCAAGACTATGAAACCTGGACTTGGCAGAATGATCTCGTGGCTAAGTTCAATACCGGCCCCGTGAAACATAATCTCCTGTTCGGTTTGGAGTACGTGCGACAATACAATCTCTACGAGGGTAACTTTCGCTCCGCCGGGATGATCGATATTTTCAACCCCAGTTATGATTTTATCTTCGAGGAATTCGGGACGGCGAGCCAGGGACGAAATCAAATTACTACCTTCGGCGTTTATATACAGGATCAGATCAGTCTGCTGGATAACCTGATCCTGGTTTTAGGGGGCCGCTTCGATACCTTTGAAGACGTGGGCAGATTTGACGGCGCTCCTTTCACGACGAACGCCGATGCGTTTTCCCCGAGAGTCGGGTTAGTATACCAACCGATTCCCGAAGTGTCCCTATACGCGAGTTACAGCCAATCTTTTACCCCGGTGCCGGGAACCGATGCCGCCGGTGATCCCTTCGAGCCGCAGAAGGGGACAGGTTACGAGGTGGGAGTAAAAACAGAACTCGCCCAGGCTCGTATTATATCGAGCCTCGCTTTCTACGATACGACCCTCAGTAACGTTCTCACCGAAGACCCTGATAATCTGGGCTTTTCGATTCAGGTGGGGGAACAGCGCAGCCAGGGTTTCGAGTTCGACGTAGCGGGGGAAATCCTCCCGGGCTGGAGGTTGATCGCTTCCCTCGGCTATACTAACGCCACCATCGGACAGGATAACACTTTTGCCGAGGGCAACCGCCTCAATAACGTACCCTATTACACCGCGAGCTTCTGGACTACCTACACCTTTTTACAGGGGAATCTTCAAGGTTTAGGATTCGGAGCGGGTGTTTTCTACGTGGGCGATCGAGCCGGAGATTTAGAGAATTCCTTCTACGTGCCGGGTTACACCCTCGTAGACGCGGCGATTTACTACCAGAGAGATCGCTTTCGGGTAGCCCTAAATCTGAAGAATATTTTTAACGCCCGCTACTTCGACGCTTCCCAGAGCCGTACCGTGGTTCAACCGGGTGCGCCGTTCACCGTACTGGGAACTATCGGTATTACATTTTAAGGAGGCCAAACGATGATCAGATCTCGCAAATTACGCAACGCGGCTTTTTACCTGCACCGTTGGCTCGGGTTAGTTATAGGAGCGATTTTAATTCTGGTGGGTATCACGGGGAGCCTCTTGGTTTTTCAAGAGGAAATTAGCGCCCGGATCGATAGTTGGCAATTCGGCCCCGTGGTAGCCGCCCCGGAGTCGATTTCTCCCGGGAAAGTTCTCGACAACGCCCGCGCCGCTCACCCGGATTGGCAGATAATTAACCTGACTTTTCCCAAGGATGGAACCCATCCTTATAAAATACGCATGAAGACACCCGGGGCCGATCCGGATGTCTATCTAGACGGTTATCGGGAAGTTTTCGTCAATCCCCATACGGGGGCGGTAATGGGCGATCGTGAGGAAAGAAAATCTTTCTACCGTGTTCTTGTTAATCTTCATTATCGGCTGTTCGCGGAGGATACCGGCATCTTTATCGTCGGTCTTTCCGCCCTATTTTTGCTCGTCATCTGCATTACGGGGGTGATGCTCTGGCCCGGATGGCGCAAGCTCGTCAACGGGTTCAAGATCAAATGGAACGCCCGCCCCGGAAGGCTTAATTTTGACCTACACAAAGTCATAGGTATCGCGGCGGTGGTCTTCTTAGCCATAACCGCTTTTACTGGGGCCTGTTGGAATTTTTACGACACGAGTAAATCGGTGATTTATGGCTTAACCGGCACCACCTCCCTACCCGATCCGGTTTCCGTGCCGATCCTGGGGGGGCCGCCATTGGCGTTAGACGAAATACTGAAGAAGGCTGATGTAGCCTTCCCCGAGGGTAAGACTACTCTGGTTTATCTCCCTCACGAACCGGAAGAGGTGTTCATGGTGTTTAAAAAAGTGGGGGGCGGTATGCCTTTCGCCAACACGGTTTATTTAGACCGTTTTAGCGGCGGGGTGCTGCGGGTAGATCAGGAGACAAAAGCCGCAACCGGCGATCGTATCCTCAGCAGTTTTTACCCCTTACATTTCGGCACCTTCTGGGGTTTACCTTCCCGTATCATCTATCTCCTCGTGGGACTGGCTCCGGCGGCATTACTCGGCACCGGAGGGGTGATGTATTGGTACAGGACGAGAAGGGGCGGTACTTCTCCCACGTCTTCAATCAGCGAATGAGAAAGAATCTGATTGCTTTCAATCAGGCCGATAGAAAAACTTTGCTCAAAAAATAATAATCATAATGGTCTTATCTAAGAAATTTTTACCTCTAGCTTTTCTGTTTACTATCCTGTTCCCTCAAATTAGTTCGGTTAACGAAGCGATAAAGTTGTTAACACCAACGGCGCAGGCAGAAACATTTCCGAGAGAAATGCCCCTACTTTTTTTAGATAAGAAATTAGCTCAAAACACTGAACAGGAAAACCTTATCCAGATCACGGGATTACAATTAAATCCTAATAAAGAAGGTCTGGAAATTCTCTTAGAAACCTCCGCTACCGGAATACAACCCTTAATTATTCCTCAGGATAATACCCTCGTCATCGAAGTATTAGACGCGGTTTTACGGCTTCCCGAAGGCCCGCAGTATACTGCTTTAGACCCTAATCAAGAAATAGCCGAGGTGAAAATATTCCAACAGGACGAGAGGACGGTTAGGATCGTCATCGTCGGTAAAACCGGCGTTCCTTCGGCTCAAGTTCTACCGGCGGATAAAAATTTAGTCCTCAGCGTTACCACTTCAGAAAAAGCGGCGACGGCGGAAGAACTAGAGGTAATCGCCACTCAGGAGGCCCAGAATAACAATAACTATTACGTCCCCGAAGTGACCGGGGCAACCCGCACCCAAACCCCGATTCTCAACGTACCCCAGTCGATCGGTATGGTCACGGAACAATTAATTCAAGATAGGGGTGTGGATAACGTGGGTCAAGCTGTAGAAACCGTCAGCGGTGTTAACAACCTGGGCAACTACGGAGGTTATGAAGCAGCGATCAATATTCGCGGTTTTTTCGCCGATACCTTCCAGGGCAGTTATTTTAAAGACGGTTTACGCTTATTCACTTTCGGCTTTCCGAGTCTGGCTAACATAGAGAGGATAGAAGTTATTAAGGGCCCCGCCTCTGTCCTGTACGGGCAGGCACAACCGGGGGGAATTATCAATTTCGTCACCAAAAAACCCCTCGATGAACCCTACTACGCGGTGACGGGAAGCCTGGGGAATTTCGACACCTACGAGGCGACGATCGATATGACTGGCCCTCTCACTCCGGATAAATCCTTACTGTATCGTTTGAATATCGGTTATCGGGATGCTCAGAGTTTTCGGGATTTCGTCGAGGGTAGCCAATTCCTCATCGCCCCGGTTCTAACCTGGAATATTAGCCCCTTCACTTCTCTGAGGCTGAATCTGGAATATTTATACAATTCTAATACGATGGATGATGGGATCGTGGCGATCGGCGATCGACCCGCCAACGTACCGATCAGCCGTTTCCTCAACGAACCTTTCAGCCTTTTCGATAAGGATGAATTAAGTTTCGGTTACGCTTTCGAGCATCGTTTCAGCGAGAACTGGCAGATTAAAAACGCCTTCCGCGCCCAATTCATCTACCCCGAACGCTATTACCCCTTATTAGATAGTGTCGATGAAGAAACTGGGGAGGTGTCACGGATACGTTACAATGCCGCCGGATTCTATGAAAATTACGCCCTACAAACCGATGTGATCGGCAAGTTCAAGACGGGGCCGATCC
>CAZUVR010000045.1:0-29847 GCA_964623815.1 uncultured bacterium
ATAGTCATAATTAAAGGAACAAAAACGATTTCATGCTTTGTATTTAAAAATGTTCTCTCAAAAAGAAGGCCGGATGATCCGGGCACTATTCAAGAAGGCTTCACTGATTACATTTCTATTGTGTGTTCCGGTTAGTCCCGTCTTCGCCCACGTCATGTGGTTTCCTCCGGGGCAGGGAGGATATAAACTACTCCTGAGCGAGTTTACTGAAACCGAAACGGAACCTTATGATCCTAGCGGTTTACTCGAAGTTAAAGCTTACGACCTTTCTGATAACCCCGTAGCCGTCTCTGTAGATACAGGGGACATCCCTATCTCCATTGTACCGAATCAAAAGCCCGCCGCCATAACCGTCGCTTTCGATACGGGTTTCTGGATCAGAGATGATGCAGAGGGGATAGACGTAGAACATGAGATGTCTAACTCTCTGGGGTATTTAACCCCGCAAGAACAAGAAGCCAGAGGATATGACACCTTCGTACATCAGTTAAAATACACTCAAGCTCTCTACGATGGTTTCAATCCACCGGGACAGTTCGGATTACCTTTAGAAATAGTACCTTTGAGCGATCCTTTCAAACTTAAAGCCGGGGATATTCTCCCGATAAAAGTCGCGTTTCGTGGGCAATTCGTCAACGATGCTACCGTACTTTACGAGGACGAGGAACAGAGCGTCGATGCTGACGGCATATCTTATATTGCCATCGGTGCGGAGGGATTACAACCGATCGAAGTCGATTACAGCACCCCGGCTACAGCAAACACCCCCCTAACCTATTACGCCACCAGTTTCGCCGCTAACCCGACTGTTGAGCCGCTTTCTACCCCTGAACCTTCCGCTCTGATAGGCTTAGGAATTATGGGCGCGGGATTGGGTTTGAAAAAACTACTACGAGGTAATTAAATATGCTTCGCTCCGAGGAAAACCCCATCCGGGCAGCGGAAGAGTTTATCAAACCCTTACATCTGGCTCAAGTTTTCATGTACGGGCTGAGTATTCTTTCGGCCCTATTATTTCTCTCCTTGCCTCTGGTAAATTTATTAGATATTAGTCCTTGGCAGAGATCGATCGGTACCATACATGGTTTTGCTGCTCTGGCAACTACAGTAATCACCGTATATACAGGCCATCTGGCTTTCCCGATGTTGCGGGGTGTGGCTGATATACTGCCCCGGATGCGAGTGCTGGTTTTTGCTTCTACGCTACTGACAGGATTAGGGATTATTACGGGCAATATAGCCTATATGCGCTATCGTGCCGGTTCAGAGTTCGGAGGTGCCAGAGCTTGGCTGATTGAAAACACTCCCCTAACCCAATATATCCTGATGGAATTTCACGAGTTCACTTTATTATTCACATTGCCTTTAGGTGTTGCCTGTAGTTGGATTCTCTGGCGATACGGGGATGAAATCACGGCTAAAACTCATCGCCCCGTATTAGCGGCTACCTGTATCGGTTTACTATTGATGATGTTTTTCTCTTTAGGTGGTTTAGTTACTGGGTTGGGAGTGGGTAAAATGCATGGTTTATAAACTGAAACTTGTTTACAAAAAATTGCTTAGAGGGGCGAAAACTGCCCCCGATGTGTCAGGCCCGGCGGCGGCGGCTTTAATCGCTGGCGGTATCGGTTGTGTTTCGATGATGGTTGCCCATCACTTGGCGGATACATCTAAATATAGGAATAATTTCGTTTGGTTTTTGGGGAGTTGGATACCCGGAAGTCACGGCGATAATACGGCTTGGGGCAATATCGGCAGCTATAGCGGGAAGGAAACGATTTTACTGATAAGTTGGCTGGTGAGTTGGCCGATATTACATTATCTCTGGCGAAATAAACAGATAAAAACCGTTAGTTTATTTTCTTGGTTTTTAGGTTTATTTCTAATAGCTACTCTGATGAGTTGGCACCCCTTATTCCCCTATTTACCTTTAATGTGAAAATGTCTGAAATCTCAAAAATAACACATCAGAAAAAGCTTTACCGATATGTTTGGCTTCTGTCGGGGGTTTGGCTCCTTTTTATGCTTACTGCTTTGCTTGCTTGTTTTCGTGTTAGTAATTCGCCTAAATTTTCTCCCTATAATTCCTATGTTAAATCCGTGCAGAAGTAGGCTTTATAAGCTAGAGATTAGAGAATTACAAGAAGCTTTGAAACAGGAGCAGACCAATTGTGCAATCAGCAAAAATATTTAGAGCAACTATTCCTATTTATAGCTTATAGCTATTCTATTCTCCTTTCAGCATAGACTATTTTTCGGAGAACGACAAAACAGGGATAGTCTCCAGGGCAAACGCATCTAAGTTTTGTTAAGCTAAATTGACAAATGCCTGACAATATGTATTAACGAGTCTAGAGCTTTTCTAAGCGACTAATTATATTATCTGAAGAGAAAAATAAATCTTTAATTAATATTAAGTGCCAAATCGAAGACAAAAAAGTAGTTAAACCAGAAAAAATCGAGAAATTTTCAAATCAAATCATTGCTGGGGGTGCCTTTAGAAGATGGCAGATAGAAAATCCCTCTGTCCGCCGAAGACAAGTTTATGTAATTCAATACAATTGAAAATTAATTAAATAGCAATTAAGATACAAATACATTTTCACCGTATATATGCAGACGGGGGGAGAGTTACCTTCGCGCCACGTCTACAAGACCGGGCCGTTCCATAGAGGAGGCGATCGATTAATGGCAGTCAAATTAAACACATCAAAAGTATCCGTTCTGGCGGGACAATTCATTGACACTCTGCGGTCTAAAGAGCCGCAGATTCTCAAAAATAGTTCAGGTTAAAAATCGGGAAGGTGTTTAATAAAACTAATAGCTTTTTCCGCCAATTTTTCCTTGACAAGTTCACTCACTTGAGCATAGTCATTATTATTTAAAACCATTTTTTGAACTCCATGCCAAATTTTTAAATACTTAGTTTCTACACGAAGCCATAAATCTTGGTTTTCCGATCTACTCCATTGTGAATAAAATGCTCCCGTAGTCAGAGCAACACCATCGTTTAGCTCAATAGCCGTACTGAGCTGAAAGTTCGAGACCGTAGCTGACTGACTCTGGTTCTTGAACAGTGTTAAACGAACATCGTTATCATCTAAACTTACTAAAGAGTGCATGGCAGCGCTTATGGATGTTAACTCGTCGTTTGAAATTACGGGGGCAAGACTATTTAATACCGCTATGCCGGCAAATTCATCCGGAGCACTGTTTGCTTGGTATCCGCCAGTTGCCGCCGGATACTCAGGTTTAAGAATTTCTGTCAGACTGGCGCTTAAAATTCCTGTCAAGCCTTCTATCAGGCCTTTAAGAAAAGTTGATGCTTCAGTATCCCTCACTATCGTCTCCTGAGGCGTACTGTACTCCTCGAACTTAAAACTTTCTACCGTCCAGCCTATTTTTTTTAGAACATTTGTATAAACATCGTACCATTGTTCTAACTGATTCTGTCGGTCAAAATTTACGCTTGCCTGTAATTGAGCGAGAAGACAAGAGTTCAAGATGGCTTCTCGATTTTGGGAATTGACGTTACCGACGAAAGACACGAGGCTTCCAGCGTTGACAAAGTTAGGTTTGGTTAAATCGGGCGGGGTATTTATCCCTTCTAATACGATTTCTGTTGGGAGCTTTATACTTTCAAGATATTTAATAGCTTCTTCACTTCTGACCATTTTTGCGTTCTCTTCTATTATAAACAGAGCGATCAAATCGGGTTTAATAGACTTAAAAAGCCAAATTATTAATTGATAAAATCAGACTATTCATACTCTGCCGCAGGTAAATTTACTCTTTTTTATTCCTGTTCTCTAACTGTTTTGATGCTTGCCAATCGCTGAGAAGCCGGAAGATCCCCTTCATTTTCATCATAAAGATCGAACCAGGGAAATCCGTATTCAATGTAAGTCTGGGTGGAGATTGGTGTGGGAGGTGGGCACGAACCGGTTAACTCTTTGTAGTATTCGCTGTTAACAATGTGGATGAAAGCAGAGCCGTAGTTTTTTTGTTCCCAAGTATCGATACCATGAGGGTCAGGATAAATTTTCTGTTTAATCTTTCCCCCCGCGCCCAGTCCCATCTCTGGAAAAACTTCGGGTGTTTCATAGTTTAATTCCAGGCTATGGGGGGGATGTTCGGGAAAGATACCAAATTTCGGTTCATAGACGAGAATTTGAATGCCGCCGAATTCATCCGTACCAGTCATTTGAGATTCGATGGTATATCCCTCTCTTAAGGGTACGGCGATGAACTGACGGATAAATTCTTCGCCCACGTTAATCCCATCTAGCCAAGGTTGCCGGGGAGAGATCAAATAATCTTGGGGGTTATCATGTAATGATTCATTCCATGACTCGCCGGTTAGAGCGTTAATCTGTCCGACTCCGATTTTTACCGCGTTAGGCTTCCAATTCGCCTCTTCAAATTTCAGCCACAACGCTTCTCGCTGATACATGGGAATAAAGAAGTGATCCGGCTTCTTCCAACTATCCGGAATTTGCCTTACATAATCCATAGCGTTAAGGACTGGAAATGTACCTAATCCTGGTGGCAGTAGATATATTTGATTATCTTCAGGTATTCTCAGTGTGCGCTGAAAACTAACTGAAAAACTTGCTCCGATACAAATTATGTCGTCTTTAAGGGTTGTCTTTAACATTACGATTGGAAGTGTTACAGGGGCGAATTGTTATTTTGAGACGGTGGGCATCAATAGAGCGAACCAATAATAGTATTGAGTTTGATACGAACGTCTATCAGAATTTATTCATTAAACGTACGGGCCAACCATCCCTAAATCGTTCGTATTAAAACCCCCGTTGTGCAAAGCGATTCTCCAGGCTTGATTTGTCGGCTGTAGTGCCGGGCCATGTTGAATTGTCCTTGCCATGCCAGCAGGATTAGCCGTATAGCTATTGTCATAAATTGCTAATATCATCATTAGGCTCTGCTGGTATAGGTCATTCTGCGCTATATCGAATATAGCAGGGGGAGCTGCCGGTATCCATCCTGGCGCTCCCAGCGGATGGTTAGTTACCCACAACCGAGCAGCCTGTAAAGTTCCTGGTGGTACATTAACAGCTTGTTGTCCAGGGTTTGGGGGTGGGCTGCCGTGCATAGCAAAATTATACAAAGCATGAAGCTTTTGCGGCGTTGGAGCATTTCGGTATTGCTCGACTGCGGCATCAAAAATTGCTTCAGCAGGAGCTAGTTGGCCGATCATCCAATTGAAAAAGAGCACTCTCTCCTGTTGACCTGCTGGAGTTTGGGCACGAAGCTGTTGTATGGTAATTGTAGCCATAATCACATGTCCTTTAAATGTCTGATTTTGGGGGTAATAAAAAACTGCTTCTACCGAATTTCGGACTAAGCGTTAAGATGGATTAGTTTTGTCAAGCAGACTAAGTTACCGATATTTCAGTAGTAAATCCGCTAAGACCGGGGAAGGTACGGCGAGGTTCTTCTCACTATCCTGACCGGCATAGTGAATACCTACGGCTTCACCCGTATTAAGATCCAGGACCGGCGAACCTGAATTCCCTCCCAAAGTCGTGCAATCGTGAAAGATAACATTTTCTTGAGCTTGTATGATTTGCCCCGGCGCAAGGCGTTTTATATCATATATATCTCCGAAAATATTGGCGGTTTCCCTGGGGTTGCTGGTTCTATAACTGCGAGCGGGATAACCAATTACGGCGACATAGCTGGAGGCGGATGGAAGTTTTGACGATAATTGAATCGGTTGACTCAAATTGAATCCGTTGGGATAGGATGATTGACGGGCCACACGCAGTAGGGCTAAATCTATGTCGGTTTTGCTGTCTTCGGCGATATAAAGTACATCAACGATCGAGAAAAGTTGTTCGTTGAGGGATTTTTCGCCCTTAAAATTTATATCGGCACGAACTTTTGAGTAACCGGGATATTGACGGAAGACGAATTTATCGCCAGCCTGGTCTTTATAGGCGAATTCTGTAGCAACGTGGCGATTGGTGACGATTATATCTTCGGCTACCAGCCAACCAGTCCCCACCCACTTGAATCGGGGATGGTTATTCACCTCAATCCGACCTACCGCCCGGATAGCGGTATCGAGCAAGGTTCGGGCATTATTGAGCCTATCCGCCCAAGTGTCACTTTTGGGGTTCTCGAAGGTATCATTTTCCACAAAGAGGACTGGACGACCATAATAACGCACGATCGCCTGTGCCTTTTCTGGAATGATAGGGTTCCCCCCATTCGTTGGCGATTCCAAAAAATCTATAATTTCATCACCTGAGCCCTCTGAACCCTTTAACTCTTGGATAATTTCTTCTCTCAAGTCCTTATCTTCTAACAAAAGATCGGGGAACATAACTACTTGACTCCATGTTTAAATTTCATTCATCAACTCCTTTGATCAGGTCAATTTTCGGGCTAATTTTCTGAGTGATCGTATTTTCTACCCGTTTATAAATTTGCTCATTCAACACATAGCTTGATTGTTGAATGAAGTAATTAATGGCAATTTCTTCCGTTCCTCTCTCGGTTATAAAACCTGAATAATAAACAAGGTTGAGGACTGACTGCCCTCCGCTTTCTCCACCTATCCCCACGATGTAACCACCCTTGTCACCCGTTTGCGAGCTAAAAATTGATCGCATCGCTCTTTTAGCAAGTAGCGAGGGTTGAAAACCTTCAATAGACCTGATAGAGGAAGTTATGTGGGACAGATCATAATTGAGTATGACCAGAGTCCTCAGCCCCAGGCGAGTTACATCAACGCACTCCGATTTGACCACTCCCGAGTGTTGAGTTCCTTGTCCAACCCATCCCAGCCCCTCTAAGATGGATGAAAATTCTTTAATCCATTGTTCATCTAGAGCTGAGTTGTTAAGCTTTTTAGCAGTAGCAAGGGCGGTAAGGAGGCATGAGTACAAGATTGACGTTTTCACGTCATTACTACTATTTTTAAGAAATTCAATCTGCATACTCGGAAGTTCAAAGGCTGAGCCTTTGAAGCTATTCTTACTCTCAGGAGATTCAAGAATCGGACTGGAATCAAGCCCAAGATTTAAACTATTAACAAGAGAAATCGTTTTATCTTCATCACTCATGGTTAGTATTACTATCCCAAAGAATATTTGATTAGATATAATCGGTAAACAGTTAAAGAAACATATTAGATTTGTTGCTCAACAATCCTCTAAATTGTTAAGTTCTCAAATTATATCGATTATGGATAAGGATTTTCCTATTGAGCAACAAGCCTAATCTTACCTAACATGGCTAGACGGATGGATGATCCGGACAAAGGAGTTACTTAAATCTCAAGATCACTAATAAACTTTGTGGCGTTTGCCCCCAATTTTGCTTCTACATTTGCTTTAATTTTATCGTAGTATTGTTGATTGAGAGTAGCAGGTTGTACCGCCGACCAAATTGTCAAACCATAAGATTTCCACCGTATCCATAAAACATCGGTTTGATTTGTTTCCCAGCCCAAATAAAAGCCACCTAAGTTAACAGCCAAAGACCCATTTGTCTCGGTTGCCGACGCTACTTGAAAGTTTCCGCCTTTATCCGAACTAGATTCACTTTTGAAGACTTGTAAACGACCATCATCATCGGCTAAAGTTTCTAGGGCTATTAGGGCCGCGGTTATGGCGGCTATCTCGGGTCCCGTGAGCATGGCGGTGAGTATTTTGAGCACAGATTTATTAATTGTGAACCCTTGTTGATTCTCTGTAACATCTTTGAAATTAAAACCTTGGAGTGTCCAACCGATATTTTCTAAAACGGTCACATAAAATTTATACCACTCTTTCGGTTGCTTGTAGCGGTCATATTTTTTGTTTGATGCTAGTTGAGCTAGAAGGAACGAATTTAATACATCTGTCTTACCTGATTGACTAATATTCCCAACAAATGAAACGACACTTCCACCGTCGCTAAAACTACTTCGAGTTAAGTCAGGGGCAGTTTCGGGACCCTCTAAATATCCCCCTGGTATTTCAGGAAGTTCTAAGTTATCAATAAAGTTAATGCTGTTTTCAAATGTCATGAAATTTATTCCTTAAGTACAAAAGTTTACATCGAACTATTCCAAGATGAGAGTGAAGTATCTCAATATCTGGCGAAAGTAGAGATTTTTTATTCCGTTTTACTTTGCTCCGAGTGAAATCCATATTCTGTTTCGTAGACCAATTATTTCTACTAAATAATAGAAATGCAATTGTCTTTACGACTATAAATATCCCCAAAAAATTACTCGTACATAATTATGTTTGCTCCGCAATAAATTCAAGCTTCTCAAATGAGCAATTAATTTTGCCTGGTTATTTGAAATAAATACTAGCTCAGTTTGATTTAATAATCAATAACAGTAATGAGTGGATAATAATTTAATACAAAAGTTTTAATTCGCACATAAAACTTCATATTTAATTCTACGAGAATAAGACAAGCCACAGGAGAAATCGATAAATTAACTTAATCCCTTAATGCTGTCGGCGATAAGCCCAGAAATATAGGGAATAATCTGACGATTTTGACTGTTATCTTTCCCCTCCGTAAACACTACTAAAAGATAGGGTAAGCAGTCGGGTATTTCTACATAAGCCGCGTCGTGCCGGGTTTGACTCGTCCAGCCCGCTTTCGACCATATCTGAGAGTTTTCCGGTAAAGCCTCACCGATAAATCCATTAATCTGATTTTCCTCACCGGGCGGGGGCAAGTCTCGCTCTTTAAGACTACGATTCAATAAAGCCATCATTTCCTGTGAGCGGGCCGAAGAAACCGCGATACCGCCGATAATAGTATGGAGTAATCTGGCCGTTGCATTCGTCGTCAACATATTGCGATTGTCCATCAATTCCCCGAGAAATATTCTCTCCCTGCCGTAGGGGCCATCTCCCCAGGTTTTCTGATTGACGTTAATAAAGTCTAATTCTTCCCAGCCCAGAGACTTAAAATAGCGGTTAACTATATTGCGTTGTGCCTTCCAAGTCTCAAAAGGCCCCGGCGGTATCTCCGGGCCGCTAGTCGTACCGCTCAATACATCTACTATTAAACTCGTGGCATCGTTGCTAGAGTTTACGATCATATCCCGAATTGCCCGCAATAATTCGGGCGACTCCCCTACCATTCCCCCCTCTAACCACTCGTGTATCGCCACCAGATAAAACAACTTCACGATACTGGCGGGGTAAATTCTCTCATCACCCCGATAGTTAAATCCCCTCACCGGATAACGCCAGAATTCTTCCGCCGAAATCGCGCCGCCAGTATTGACGATGACGGGTCGATCGTACACAATCCAGGTAAGGGCTATCTGTTGCTCTCCTAACGTGTTGAATTTCTCCCTCGCGGCCCCTAATATCCCTGAACCTATCCCGGCTAATTGCTCGTCTTCGCGGAAAAACGCCATAAAATTTATCGATAACTAATTTAAAATCATTCTATTCTAGGTAATACCCATTCTCGATCGCTATATGGTTATCAACGCCGATGAGTATATCAGTATTAAATCTTTCAACCTCTACAACTCCCCCGCTTGTAACGAATTAGCCACCCAAGTCGCAGCGGGTAGACACTTAATAATCGTACCCTGCAAGCCACAGGAGAAGGCGACACGGGTGCAACTCTGCGAAGATGGCTACTACGCCTGGCTATCCCTAGATAATCAACAAGATATTCAACCCGCTCAAACTCCCTATCAAGCCTCCCATGTGAGCCGCCCCGATATAGAAACTCGTATACCCGATGTCATCGCTTTTACTAAGGCGGCTATGGATACACCTAATTATTATCTCTGGGGCGGCACTGTGGCACCGAATTACGATTGCTCCGGATTGATGCAGGCTGCTTTTGCGAGTCAGGGGATATGGATTCCCCGGGATTCCTATCAGCAAGAAGAATTCTGTCAGAAGATTCACGAGCGCGATTTAGCCCCCGGTGATTTAGTCTTTTTCGGTGATAAAAGGATAAATCACGTCGGCTTATATTTGGGAGAGGGTTATTATATTCATAGTTCCGGCAAGGAAACCGGGCGTAATGGTATAGGTATAGATATACTGGCAGATACCGGCGACGAAATCAGTCGGCATTATCTCAAGAAGCTGTGGAGTTTTGGCAGAGTAACCCATAGTTACGGGCGGTAAAGCTTATTTGGCCATACTGAAGAAAATCGCCGCCCCGATGATCAAACCTAAAAAACTCAGTGGCACCAACAAATTAACCGGCTCTATCATCTCACTCTTATGAACTCATCAAACGCACTTATTTGGTTACGGGAACGATCGATCTTCGGTATGCTCCCCGATTCCATTCTAGAATCGATCGTCCCTCATCTCCAATATCAAACCTTCCCCATTTATCACACCCTCACCGAAGAAGATACCGAAGCCGAAGGCCTCTATATCCTCTTAGAAGGTTATCTAGAGAGCAACAGTAAGCAATTAAGCTCTACCGGTTTATTACCTGGTAAGGTGATTAATCTACAATCGCTCTTACTGAGTCAACCAGTGCGCTATACCATCACTTGTTTGAGCGATGTAGAAGTCTGGTTCATTCCAGCGACAGAATTTAAAGAATTAGCTCATTCTCACCCCCAAATCAGCGCGGTGCTATCCCAACAACTCAGCCAAGAAGTGCAGCAGTTGAGCGAGATATTGAGCTTAGAGCAGGAAAGATTAACTATACTGCGCCCCTACCTCGTCAATAAAGCCAAACGCGGGATTGTCGGGAAGAGTCGCTACGCGGTAAGATTGCGATCGCAAATCAAAGAAGCAACGGAAAATCGAGAACCTGTTATCATATTCGGTGAACCGGGGCTAGAAAAAGACAACATAGCCGCCCTAATTCACTTCGGCTCCTCTTGTCGCCAAGAAGCGATAATCAAAGTCGATTGCTCGGCTCTTTCTAGTAGTGGAGCGGATTTATTCGGAAAAGTGGGCAGTAAGATGGGTTTGATCGAAGCCCTCGGCAAAGGCACCTTAATCCTCAATAATATTCAAGAAATCCCCCCGGAATTAATACCCCCCATCGCCGACTTACTCCGCCATAATTCTTACTCTCCCGTCAGTCGCTACGCGGGGGAAAATCCAGACAAGAAAATCAATCTGGCGCGGATTATCTTCATCTCAGAAAAAACGATTCCAGAAATCGATTCTCTCGTGGGCAACTCGATTAAAGTGCCCCCATTGCGAGTCAGGAAAACCGATATAGAAGAACAAATCAACTACTATCTTAGTATTATCGGCAGGAAGAGGGGGATTAAAAAGCCGAAGTTAACGCCGGAAGCGTTAAGACGTTTACAAGCCTATGACTTCCCCAATAATCTCCGGGAGTTAGAAAATCTAGCAGAGAGAGCTATCACCCAGCTAGATAAAAGTAGCCTGATAACCGAAGAAATTATCTGGCCTTCTAAAACTATCAATAAAAGATTTCGCATCAATCTCCTCAACCCCTATCCCCGTCTGCGAAAATTCCTCCGTAGCGACTGGTGGCCCACGAGAATTAACTACGGCTTCACAGTGGTTGCTTTCGCCTTGATTAATATCGTGCTATTTGTCTACCCGCAACAGCGAAGCGAAAACTTCGCCCTCAATTTCTTCTGGGCTTGGTGGTGGCCCTTAATATTATTAATTTTTCCCTTTTTGGGGCGGGTTTGGTGCGCGGTGTGCCCCTTTATGATTTATGGGGAAATCACCCAGAAACTATCGCTCTATCTCTTTCCCCGACAACTGAAGAAGTGGCCGCGAGCGGTAGCTCAAAAATATGGCGGTTGGTTTGCTTACGGTTTATTCGCCCTAATTCTCCTTTGGGAAGAGTTGTGGAATTTAGAAAATACGGCTTATCTCTCTTCCTGTTTACTATTGTTGATCACGGCGGGAGCGATGATATTCTCGGCTATCTTCGAGAGACGTTTCTGGTGTAGATATTTATGCCCGATCGGTGCTATGAATGGTATGTTCGCCAAACTCTCCATAACGGAATTACGAGCGCAACAGGGTACTTGTTCCGCCGAATGCGACACTTATCAATGTTATAAGGGTGGGCCAGAGAAGGGAGAAGGCATGAAAACCGATGGTTGTCCTTTATATTCTCACCCAGCCCAGTTAGAGGATAATCGGGATTGTGTTTTGTGCATGACTTGTTTAAAAGCCTGTCCCCATCGATCGGTAGAATTTAATCTTAGGCCCCCGGGGATAGAATTATGGACGAGCCACACGCCTCTTACCTATGAAGTGGCCCTACTATTTCTATTACTGGGTGCGGTATTCCTGCACCACCTCCCGAAAATCGTCTCGGCTTTCAATTTGCCCTTAGATTTAGCTAACTTCTGGCATCATTTAGCCCTCAGTTGTGCGGTTTTATTTTCCCCTGTTATCATCCCTTTTCTCGGTTATGGGGCCATGAAAACTATCTCACCGATGTTATTGAAGTTAAAGCCTCGCAACTTTATAGATTTAGCTTACGGATACCTGCCCCTGGTGCTGGCGGCTAATCTCGCCCATTATTTACAATTGGGTTTAGGGGAAGCGGGGCGTATCTTGCCCGTAACCTTCGCCACTTTCGGGCTAGCCGGTGAAAACTTACCGGTTTTAGTGGCCCATTCGGCGGTTATCGAATTTTTACAGGGTAGTGTGTTAATCATCGGGTTATTAACTTCCATTCTGCTCACTCAGAAAATCGCTAAACAACCTCTGCGCTTCATACTACCCCAGTATCTCGCCCTCTTAATCCTAACCTGGGGAGTTTGGTCGATCGTACTTCCTTAACGTAGCTCTAAGCTATCAGGGAAGTCTGGGGCTTGGCGAAAATCATACGCCCGGCGGAAGTTTGGAGAGCGGAGGTAACGACTACCCGCAATTCTCCCCCTACATACTCCTTACCTTCTTCTACCACTACCATAGTGCCATCCTCTAAATAGCCTATACCCTGAGTCGGCTCTTTGCCAGGTTTGAGGATTTTTAAGTCTAGAGTATCACCAGGGAGATAAATAGGACGTACTGCCTGAGCCAAGTCATTGACGTTGAGAATCGAGACTTTTTGCAGATTGGCCACCTTACTGAGATTGTAATCGTTGGTGAGGACGGTGGCGTTAATTTCTTGGGCTAGATGAACTAGTTTCGCGTCTACGGTGTTAATATCTTCATAGTCGGCGGGATGGATGACGATTCTATCCGGGTAAGCTTCCTGAATGCGATTGAGTATATCTAATCCCCGTCTCCCCCTAACTCTTTTTTGGTCGTTACTACCGTCTGCTAATTGTTGTAATTCCTGCAGGATGAATTGAGGAATTAAGATTTGTCCTTCGATAAACCCGGTGTCTAAAAGTTGTTCTATCCTGCCATCGATAATACAACTGGTGTCGATAACTTTCGTCGCCGCCGCTTGTAGGGTGCCTTCCGCTACCAGCATCGATTCGATACTGTTGGGATTGATGAGACGGAGGAAAGTTCTACCGTGAGTATCCGCTAAACTGATACCTAGATAGGAAAACATGACGCTACCGAGTATGGCTATCAAGGGTTTGATGAAGGAAAATTCTTTAGGAATCGGCAACAGGAAAATCGGCGCTAACATCAGATTAGCGATCAATAAGCCGATCACCAGACCGATCGCCCGGGTTAAAATCGTTTCTATGGGTGTTTGTCGGATTTTCGCCTCTAGCCGTCTATAGGTAGTCTGAGCGACTAAACCGAGGGCTAAGCCGATAATCGAAGCAAAACCCGCCGATAACCAGCGTAGGGCCTCTATATTGGTGATTTGTTCTTGTACCGACGTTGGTAATAGATCGACTCCACTAAAACCGACGCTGGCAATTGCTACGATAAATAGGATAATAATGATGGCATCGAGCATGATGATAATCCCATAAGGGTTGGAGGAAGACGCGAAATAATTAATATTCCTTCTCTTTTAGAATAGGAAACCGATCCTCTCCATTATACTTTTCCTTTTCCTTTATCAGAGATAGGACTTTCAACCATTCTAGGCAATCTTATTTATTAGCAAGCAAAATTTACAAAATATTTCCCCTTGTCTGTCTCCCCTTCTCGTCTTAATTCTGCCTATATTCACATCCCTTTCTGTCGTCGGCGCTGTTTCTACTGCGATTTCCCGATTACGGTGACGGGAGATAAAGTTTATCCCGATAGTAACCTCTTCGGGGACTATGTTAGTGATTTATGTACTGAAATCGCAACGGTTAAGACCGCTACCAACCGATTACGAACGGTTTTTTTCGGGGGAGGTACCCCTTCCCTGTTACCCCTGCCCTTTTTCGACAGAATTCTGGCTACTTTGGAGATGACGATAGGCATAGAGGCGGGGGCGGAAATTTCGATCGAGATCGATCCAGGTACTTTCAGTTTAGAACAATTACGGGGTTATCTCGCTGCGGGCGTAAATCGCTTCAGTCTCGGGGTACAGGCCTTTCAAGACGAGTTATTACAGTTATGTGGCCGGGCGCACCGCCGAGATGATATTTTTAAATCGATCGATCTTCTACATCAAGCCGGCGTTAGCAATTGGAGTCTCGATTTAATATCGGGCCTGCCTCTGCAAACTCTAGAGGAGTGGGAGGAGTCGCTCAAGGAAGCGATCGCCCTCGCCCCAACCCATCTCTCCTGTTACGATCTAGTAGTAGAGTCGGTAACTCCCTTCGGTAAACAATATCAACCGGGCGTTAAACCCCTGCCCGACGATGAAACTACCGCCGCTATGTACCGTCTAGCTTCTTCTTTACTGCAGGCAACCGGTTATGAACATTACGAAATCTCCAATTACGCCCAACCGGGTTATCAGTGCCAACATAATCGAGTTTACTGGGAAAATAGGGAGTATTACGGTTTTGGCATGGGTGCCGCTAGTTACGTAAACCGACAGAGATTTACCCGCCCCCGCACCCGCCGACAATATCACGAGTGGGTGGCTGGTGGTTGCCTTATCGATTGTCCGATTAGCTCTCCATTAGACCGATTATTAGAAACTTTAATGTTAGGATTGCGCTTAAAAGAAGGAGTTAATTTAAAACAGTTAAATCTAGAATTTTCTGAAAATATCGAAGAAGTTATGATTAATAATACAAAAGATTACTTAGACAAAAACTGGTTAAATATAGATGAATTTAACAGATTTAAACTCACCGATCCTGAAGGATTTCTATTTTCTAACACGGTATTAACAAGACTATTTAAAATAATAGAAGAAAGATACCCTAACCTTTAAGGCTAGGGTATATCAGAGAGTTAAGTCTTGAAATTAGCTTACCACAGAAGCGGTTTTACCACTAAATAAACTTTTCAAAATTTGCTCAGAGATTTGAGAACTAGTTAAGCCCAAATCGGCGAAAGATTCTTCGGGGGTAGCGTGGTCAACTAACTTATCAGGAACTCCGAAACGTTTTAGAGGAACAAAAACATCGTTATCGGCGAAAGCTTCTGCTACGGCGGAGCCAAAACCACCTATCAAACAACCTTCCTCTAAAGTCACTACTTTACCGATACGTTGAGCGAGAGGAATAATTAACTCAGTATCAAGGGGTTTAACGAAACGGGCGTTAACTACGGTTGCCGAGATACCATGCTCTCCGAGAATTTCAGCCACTTGTAAAGCCGTATTAACCATAGTGCCGTAACCGAGAAGAAGAATATCATCGCCGTTGCGAAGGATTTCCCCTTTACCGATGGGGATTTCTTCCCAACCTTCCTCCATCAGAGGTACACCGATACCGTTACCGCGAGGATAACGCATGGCGATCGGGCCTGCCGTATAATTAACTCCAGTGACTAACATCCGCTGTAATTCGGCTTCATCTTTGGGAGCCATAATTACCAGATTGGGAATACAGCGCAGATAAGCGATGTCATACATACCTTGGTGAGTCGGGCCGTCAGCGCCGACAATCCCCGCCCTATCCATACAGAAGAAAACGGGCAGATTCTGAATACAGACATCGTGGATAATTTGGTCGTAAGCGCGTTGTAAGAAAGTCGAATAGATGGCTACTACAGGGCGCATACCTTCGCAGGCTAAACCAGCCGCTAAAGTAACGGCGTGTTGTTCAGCGATACCGACATCGATATACTGTTTAGGTAACTTAGCCTGTAATTTATCCAACCCGGTGCCAGTAGCCATAGCGGCAGTGATACCGATAATCTTAGGATTCTCCTCAGCTAATTTCGTCAGGGCGTGACCGAAGACTTTAGAATAAGCAGGAGGTTTGGGTTTACTGGAGGGGATGGGTTTCCCGGTGGCAAGATTGAAGGGATTCTGCGCGTGATAGCCCACTTGGTCTTTTTCGGCTTGTTCATAACCTTTACCTTTGGTAGTAGATACGTGAACGAATACTGGGCCGTGAACCTTATGAGCTTGTTTAAAAGTTGTAATGAGTTCTTGTAAATTATGACCATCGATGGGGCCGAAATAGGTAAAGCCTAATTCTTCGATTACCGCGCCCACTTTTGGTACTGCCAGGCGCTTCATTCCTTCTTTGAGTCTTTCCATTTCCGGTGTTAAGGAATCACCGAAGAAGGGCAGGTGTTTTAACTGTTCTTCTAGATTATCAGAGATGAACTGCACCGGATCGCTGAGGCGCACTTTATTGAGATAACGAGAAATGGCTCCCACATTCGGGGAAATCGACATCTCGTTATCGTTGAGTACCACCATGATATTAGTGTGGGGTAGGTGGCCCGCGTGGTTAATCGCTTCCAGTGCCATACCACCGGTGAGAGCGCCATCACCGATGATAGATACAACTTTATAATCTTCTCCCTGCGCGTCTCTGGCTAGCGCCATCCCCAATCCGGCGGAGATACTGGTGGAGGCGTGCCCCGCTCCGAAATGGTCAAATTTACTCTCACAACGTTTGAGATAGCCCGCGACACCGTTTTTCTGGCGCAGGGTGTGGAAATCGTTATAACGCCCAGTGATTAATTTATGGGGATAGGCTTGATGTCCCACGTCCCAGATTACCTTATCTCTGTCTAAGTCTAGCGTTTGGTAAAGGGCGAGAGTAAGTTCTACTACTCCTAAACCCGGGCCTAAATGCCCTCCTGTAGCGGCGATTGTCTGTAAATGTTTTTCACGTATTTGGCGGGCAATTTCTTCTAGTTGGCGTATGGATAAACCGTGTAACTGATTAGGATGAGTAATTTCACTTAGGCGCATATTCGCTTATTCTCTAAATAATTTTTTATCCCTATTAAGACACTTTACTCTGTTTTCAGGATCAATAGCGGGCCTACTATAACCCTTTGTTACGTCATTTTTTGTAAAGATTTAAACAAGGCTGGTTTTTAAGGCTTAAAAGCGACGATTTGAATTCTACGATAGTCTATCTGCCATTCCCCATCCCGATATAGTTGGGGCTTCAATCGCTCTATCACCTTCTGGATAAGGCTATCTTTTTCTGGCGCCGGAAGGGGAGAGAGCCAGCCATCGGTGAACATCTCCAACCAGACGGTAAGATTATCTAGGGCGGTAGGTCGATCGAATAAGGCTGAGTAGGTTACTCTAAATCCTAAGCCTTCTAATAAGGTGGCGTATTCGCCGATACTGGGAAAGTACCAGGGATGTTGTAAGTTTTCGTAGCCTCTTTCTCGCAACACTTCGGTTATGGCGGTGATGATGGACATGACGTTATCTTTCCCTCCAAATTCGGCGACGAAACGCCCGCCGTCCGGGAGACAGTTATAAATTTGCCAAGCTACGGTTTCGGCTTCGATAATCCAGTGTAGGGCGGCGTTAGAAAATACTGCTGTCACGGGGCTGTCGAGTTGAAAGTTTCTGCCGTCAGCGACTTGAAAAAGTAAATCGGGATAATTACCCCGCGCTACGCTAATCATCTCCGCAGAGGAGTCTATTCCCCTTACTTCGGCCCCGGTTTGGGCTATCCTGGCGGTTAAATGTCCAGTGCCACAGCCTAAGTCTAATATTTTTTCACCAGGTTGAGGATCGAGCAGTTTGATTACTGATTCTCCGTATTTCCAAACGAAAGAGAGGTTGCCATCGTAGAGAGTGGGATTCCATTTCATGAAGATTGTCTTAGGAATGCGATCGTTTTTTCCTTAATTCTTCATAACACATAGGGTAGAATTGAAGAATTGCGATAATATTTTAAACTCATGACCGAACTTCTCCGTCAAGTTTTCTCGGAAATTGAGAAATTGCCCCCCACTGAACAAGATGCCATTGCATTACGTTTGATGGCCGAACTACAAGATGAAAGGAAATGGAATCAACAGTTTAAGTCAACCACGGATGAGCAGTGGGATAAATTAGCCGAGTCAGTACGTCGAGAAATTACCAATGGTGACATATCTGCTCTTGAGGAAATTTTTCCAGTTGATTCATGAAATCTAGTGTCACGAAAGCATTTCGCAAACGTCTAGAGCGACTAGGTAATTTTCCCCTAATTGCTCTAATAAAATCTTTAAAGCTTGCTGATATAAAGATTCGGGGTGGTGTTATCCATGTAGTGAAGCATTAAAGTTATTCTTGCAATGAAGTAGTAAAGTAAACAGAAAAAAGACTAAATTCTAGGAATTGTATTTTGTGTACGAGTGGAGTACGTAAACCTCGAAATCCTTGCGCAATATAGGTTACAGCCTTATATCCCCTTATGAATTTACTTTTTGGATATTTCTGATAGCAACCCTCCCAAAAAGAACAGTTTCACTACATGAAAAACACTCCCAAAACTAGAAATGACGGAAGCAGGAAAACTGGAAAAGAACCAGTCAAACTTCCTGATAAGTATAGATGGGAAAATGACATTCTAGTGACGTGCTAATGACAATAGCCGTTATTCTGAGGAGCGGTGTGATGGGAAACTATCACGCACCGTTTTGGAGAGCAGTGGGGGAGGTGACTATCTCACTGATTTTACTCAGTTTGCCAACCCTTGAACCGTCTTCAATTCTAAGCCCCGATCGAAAATCTCCTCGATAGGTAACATCTCCCCTGTAGCCGTCATAAACTTATGATCTGCCGTCGCCTGGATAATACTACCATCATCTAGAGTATATTCGATGATTTCCTGCTCACCCCGATCGTGCCACTGAGCGATCGCTTGAGTGTATACTAAACCTTGTTCGTTGAGGCTATAAACCTGACACTCGATATTTTCCTCCACGATTTTCCCTATCGGCAGCGCCCCGTATTCCACCGTCAAAACCAGAGTATCCCCACTCAAACAATACTCGGCGAAATTGATCATCTGCTGGAATAAATTTTCCGCGATATGCCTTTCCACGCCATTCTTAGCCGCCCCCTCGATGAACTTCTCCTGATGTTTCTGCATCTCGGAAGCCTTCTTCTTACCCATCGCCCGCCGCAACAAATCCGCCTCACCGAGAGAATAACCGGCTAAATCCTGAGCCATTTTCATAATCTGCTCTTGATAGCACAACACCCCATAAGTCTCATTGAGAATACTCTCTAACATCGGATGTTGATACTTAATCGGTTCTCGCCCGTGTTTGCGATTAATAAATATGGGTATCAAGCCCGCGTCTAGAGGGCCCGGACGATAGAGAGCCAAGATAGATGAAATATCCTCTATCCCTGAAGGCTTTAAATTCCGCACGATGTCTTTCATCCCTGAAGATTCGAGCTGAAATATCCCCTCTAAATCCCCCCTCTCTAATAAACCGTGAGTGCTGGCTACATCCTTGGGAAGCTTTTTAATAGCTCCCTTAGCTTTAATATTCAAAGCTTTTCTGTCCTCTAGGGGCAATTGATCTAAATCAATTTGCAAACCTCGATTTTCCTGTATTAACTCCACCGTCTTTTTCAAAGTGGTCAAATTTTTTAACCCAAGAAAATCCATTTTCAGCAATCCCAGAGACTCTAAATCCTCCATGAAATACTGAGTTATCACCGCTCCATCATTATTTTTCTGTAAAGGTACGATCTCATCTAAAGGATCGGAAGAAATCACCACACCAGCGGCGTGAACCCCGAAAGTCTTATTAGTTCCCTCAATGCGGATGGCCATATCTATCCAGTGTTTCACCTCGGGATCATTATCGTACCTCTCTTTAAATAAAGGCTCTGGTGTCTCATTAGAAATCATCACCTTTAAAGGCGTGGGCTTACCTCGAGATACCGGTATCAATTTCGCCATCTTATCCGACTCAGAATAAGGAATATTTAACACCCTCGCCACATCTTTTAAAACTGCTTTCGATGTCATCCGGTTAAAAGTAATGATCTGCGCTACCTTATCCTCTCCATATTTTTCGGTGACATACTGAATCATCTCATCCCGTCTTTCGATACAAAAATCCGTATCAATATCTGGCATTGATTTCCGTTCGGGATTGAGAAATCTTTCAAATAATAAGCCGTGATGCACAGGATCTATATTAGTAATCTTCAACGCATAAGCCACCAGAGAACCCGCCGCCGAACCCCGACCGGGCCCTACCGGTATATCGTGATCTCTAGCGTATTTAATATAATCCCAAACCACTAAAAAATAGCTTGAGAATCCCATCTTCTGCAACATTTTTAATTCGTATTCCAAGCGTGATCGATATTCATCAGCAATATCAGCACGTGTTCGAGCTTTCAATCTCTCCTGTAACCCTGCCCAGGCGATTTCTTCTACATAAGTATCCCGATTGTGTCCCGATGGTACGGGATAATTAGGGATGCGCGGCTCTCCTAGAATGTTATACGGTTCGACTTTATTGGCTACTTCTAAAGTATTGGTTATAGCTTCTTCTATTACTTCATCTGGTAGATGATCTCTAAACAAATGAGCCATCTCTTGAGCAGATTTTAAATATTCTGTACCGCTATAACGAAGCCGTTTATCATCGGTAATTAACTTACCAGTTTGAATACAAAGTAATGCGTCATGTGCCTCTACATCATTACAAGAAATAAAGTGAGAATCGTTAGTAGCGACGATTTTAATACCTAACTCACGAGCTATTTTGACTATTTCTACATTGACGATTCTATCTTCGGGAGAGCCGTGATCTTGTATTTCTAAATAATAGTCATCCCCGAAGAGTTTTTTATACCATTTCGCCACTTCCCGGGCGTGTTTTTTATCTCCCGCTAAAATGGCTTGAGGTACTTCCCCCCCTAAACAGGCGCTGGTGACGATTAATCCCTCGTGATACTGCTGCAGTAATTCTTTATTGATACAGGGGCGGGCGAATATTCCTTTTCCCTGTATGCCCTTGAGGCTCGATATGGTGGTGAGTTTAACTAGGTTTTTATAGCCTTGGGTGTTTTTGGCGAGAACTACCTGATGAAATCTTCTACAACGTTGTTTAGGTTGTTTTACTTCTATGTCACCGTTGATCACGTACATCTCATTGCCGATAATCGGTTTTATTCCTTTGTTACGACACACTTTGATCAGTTCGATCGCACCATACATGACTCCGTGATCCGTCAGCGCGATCGCCGGCATCCCCAATTCTAACGCGCGATCGATTAGGGCTGGTAATTGGGAGGCACCGTCTAAAAGACTGTAATCACTGTGAATGTGTAACCCGACGAATGACATAGTTTTTATCCGTTAGCCAGTATAATTGTATTATAATCTAAGGAGCATTTAAAACCCTGTAGGGGAAAGCCCCCTTTTTAACATTAAACCACTGGTTCTGTAACTGACGATTTTCTTCGCTCGCAATAATTCGATCGACGAATTTCTTCCACTCAGGATCATTTTTCGGCAAAGCACAGCCATATAATTCGGTAGTCATAGGTTGTTGTGGAGTTAGGGCAAAATCTTTAGGATCGCTACCCTGTTTAACTATTTCTCCTATTAAGAGAATCCCATCGCTCACCACCGCCCTAACTTCCCCTTTTTTCAGTTTCTCCACTCCTTCAGCCCGGTTATGAATCTTACGCCAATCGGCGAACGGATAAATTTGACGGATAATTAAATCTGTGGTAGTACCAGGAATATAGGCAATTTTAACGTCTTTTAATGTGCCGTCAATATTAAAATTAGGCGCATCTTCTATCTTGACTAAAAATTGAGAACCAGTAATAAAATAAGGAATAGAAAAATCAACCTGTTGTAATCTTTCCTCCGTAATTGTAGCCGCACCACAGGCAATATCTAGAGAACCATTTTGTACTTTATTAAAGCGATCGTTAATTGTGGTTCGTTCTAAACTTAACTTAATCGGTTTTTTATACTCGCTTTCGAGACGGGTTTTAATTAATCTCATTAACTCTACCGCGTAACCCGTCCATTGATTATTACTAGCATCTATATAACCGAAAGGAATCGCATCGACACGCCCCCCTGCTCTTAATTCTCCCGTTCTTCTTACTTTATCTAAAACCGTTTCCGCCTCTGCCCTTAAAGATGAAGCCAAAAGGAATAAACTTATGAAAGCGATCGATGAGAACCTTACGAACATATAAACACTAATATTAGAATCAAGCCGTTTAATTGTACCCCGTTTCACCCCCCATACCAAACCTATCCGCCAACTCCCAATTCCCAACTCCCAACTGAGCGGCGCACTCCCAACTCCCAATTATTCCTTCATCACCAACAGAAAAGCCGATTTAGCCGCCGCCTGTTCCGCTGCCTTTTTGCTCCTACCCCTGCCCGTACCCAATTTATTCTCATTAAGCCATACTTCAGCGATAAACCGTTCTTCTGCCGCGTTATTTATCTCGGTTATGAGATATTTAGGAAGTTGTTTATACTGTGCCTGAGTCCACTCCTGGAGGGCATCTTTATAATTTTCCCTCGCTGGATCTTTGCGTACCTCTTCCGCCTTGTTTTTTAGTAATTCATCGAGCCAGGGGCGAATCAGATTAGTATCACCAGTACTGAGATATAACGCACCTAATAAAGCCTCAAAAGTATCCGCGAGACGGGATATTCTGCCCGCCGCATCCGACAGGGTGCTACTACTGGCCAGGAGATAACGATCGAGTCCGTAAACATCGGCGAAATCGGCTAAAGTTTTATCGCTGACCATGATCGATCGTAGAGCGGCAAATTCTCCCACTGGAGCCGTCGGATAGGTTTCTAATAATACCTCGGCGGCGATCAATCTAACCACCGCATCCCCGACGAACTCTAACTGTTCATAGTTTTTATCTTTAGAAAAACTGGGGTGAATAAGAGCTAAATCTAATAGTGACTGATTAACTGCAGCCTTTTCCGGTAATCCCAGTTTCTCTATCAAAGTCTTTAATTGTTTTTCCCTGCGTGTATCGATTGTTAACATTACGAACTAAACATTTAGCAATGAAAAGGAAAGAGTTATACATAAGCCGGATTCTGTTCTGATAGGACACGCGGCCCTATCAGGAAGGTTATCTATCTGGGGCATTCGTTACCGAACACCTCAAGCGGTTCCTAAAACGGGAAAGGAAAGAGTTATACATAAGCCGGATTCTGTTCTGATAGGACACGCGGCCCTATCAGGAAGGTTATCTATCTGGGGCATTCGTTACCGAACACCTCAAGCGGTTCCTAAAACGGGATCGGAAAAAGACCAACCGTAATCCCTCCACCTTGCTCTCGATCGGGGTTTACCGAGCCAACACCTCTCGATGTTGCTGGTGCGCTCTTACCGCACCTTTGCACCCTTACCCTTAACGGGCGGTATTTTTCTGTGGCACTATCCTCGTACTCGCGTACACTGGGCGTTATCCAGCAAATCTGGTCTTTAGAGAGTCCGGACTTTCCTCAGATTTTTACATCCGCAACCTTCTCGACAACTCTTTCCCATTATTTATTCTATACGATCGAGGTGGGGAACTGGCAATTAGGGGTTAGGGATTGGGGGTTAGGGATTAGGGGTTAGGAATCCGCCCCTCGGTTACTTCTATTACCCCAGCTCCCAACTCCCAACTCCCAACTCCCAACCCTCAACTCCCCACTCGACAAAGATACAGTAACGCGAGACAATAAATTTTGTATTAAGTTTTTATAAATTATTGTTCTGTGGATAAAGTTCGTACCGTTTCCGATAGTAAGCGTGATTTTTATACTTATCACACCCGTCCTATAAATTCCGTATATCGTCGGGTGGTGGAAGAATTATTAGTAGAGATGCACTTGCTCTCGATTAATGTGGACTTTCATTATGACCCGATCTACGCCCTCGGAGTGGTGACATCTTTCGAGCGATTCATGGAAGGCTACCGTCCGGAACAAGATAGAGAGTCCATCTTCGATGCTTTATGTCGTGCTTTACACGGCTCTGCCGACCAATATCGTCAGGATGCAGGAGCGGTGTTGAGGGGGGCAAAAGAAACCTCGATCGATCAGATCATCTCTCAATTAGAAAACGGGGCTGATTTTTCCGGTTCTAAATTGCTATCTAGTTTAAACGCGGTTAGGAATAATCCTAAATTCAAATACAGTCGCCTTTTCGTCATCGGTTTATACACCCTCCTAGCGGAATCCAAACCCGAGATACTTAAAGATAAAGAAGATCGAGAAAAAGTAATCAAACAAATCTGTTCGGCCATTAATCTACCCGGGGATAAAGTTCAAAAAGATCTAGATGTGTATCGCGGTAATCTCGACAAAATGCAACAACTCCTGAAAGTTCTGGAGGATGTATTAGAGGCCGAGAAGAAGAAGAAACAGCAAAAAGAACAAGAGAAACAAACCGCTAACTAGTTATCGACTCTTAAAAATATCCATAGTATCCGTTCCTTAGTCAGCTATCTTGTTTGACAATCAATGTTCGGCTAACGGTAACGGGTTCTTTTTTATACTTCAGGATGATTGTTTTTTCAAGGCTACTGTAATACAATTGCACCACAATGATCGTGGTGATGGAGCAATAAGAAAGATGAAATTTTCTAAAATCGATCTCAGTAGTGTGGTGGGGGTGAATCACGATGAGGAGGGCTTAGGCCTGTTGATCGATCGCGGAGGCGAATTAGAATACTTAGAAATACCCGCCCCTTTCGCAGCCTATGAGGGATTGCAACAGTTAAACTCCCTCGCTCAATCCCCACAACAATCCCTCCAAGCATCACCGCCAAGTCTCGCGCCCGAGAAAATAGAAAGCTTTAAAGCTACCGCCAGTTGGGAGTATAACCCATCGGAAAAACTAGCCAAGTTATCCTGTAGCTTCGAGGTAACTTACAAGGTTGAAGAAGAATACTATTTCGACGAGGAAGATTATTATTTCGACTACGGAGACGAAGACGAGCATTGATGAGGAAATATATAGAGAATATTTTCGGAATTTTTAAGACAAGAGAGCTTTTCGCCTGGGATTTGGGAATATTAAGAATAGTAAACGATCAATTACTTATTAATAATACTGTACTATGAGAGACCGTATAGCAGACCTAATGGAAAACCTAAGTTATAGCATCGTCGGTAAAACCGAGGCTATACGAGTTGTACTAGTAGCTTTACTCAGCGGAGGACACGCCCTGCTCGAAGATGTACCGGGAGTGGGAAAAACACTGCTAGCGAAGTCTCTGGCCCGATCGATCAACGGACGTTTTCAAAGGATACAGTGTACTCCCGATTTACTCCCTTCTGACGTGACGGGTACGAACATCTGGAACCCTAGCAGTAGAGAATTTGAATTCATCCCTGGTCCCGCCTTCGCTAACGTACTTCTAGCCGACGAGATCAACCGGGCGACACCCCGGACTCAATCGGCCCTATTAGAAGTTATGGAAGAAAAACAAGTCACCATAGACGGAGAAACGAGGCCGGTACCGTCACCCTTTTTCGTCATCGCCACCCAAAACCCGATCGAATACCAGGGGACATTTCCCTTACCTGAAGCGCAAATGGATCGCTTCACCGTGTCTTTAAGCTTGGGTTATCCGACAGAAACGGAAGAATTACAGATGTTACAACAGCAGCACTCTCACCGGTCTTCCGATGAACTGAAACCCTGCCTGAGTTTAGAAGAAGTGAAAGAACTACAAAAAATAGTAAGCGAAGTGAAGGTGGCCCCCCAACTACAATACTATATGCTTGCCCTCGTTAGGGCTACCCGTAATCACGATGAAATCAGTCTCGGCGTTAGCCCGAGAGGTTGTGTAGTCCTGCAAAGAGCCGTTCAAGCCTATGCGTTCCTCAATCATCGTAATTACGCCACCCCCGATGACGTAAAATATTTAGCCCCTTACGTGTTCTCCCATCGTATAATTCCGAATCACGGACGTAACGCTAAATTAATCGTGGAAAAACTGCTGAAATCGGTGCCGATAGAAGAAAAAGCCTACGCTTAATTATTGAAAAGGGAGATTGTTGTAGGATGGGAAAACTATCTAACGATTTATCGCAGTGACTAACAAATCCAAAAAGATCGCCGTCATGGGCGGTGTCGTGATCTGGAGTTTACTATTAGGCTGGGGGATGACAGGGATTTTTCCAACTGCCGGAATAGCTCAAGCACCCGATCCAGTCCCTCCCAGTTTTCAAATCGGACAACAATTATATCTAGAAAATTGTGCTGGCTGTCACGTACCTTTACCCCCTGGAGTTTTACCCACCGAATCCTGGCTAAAAATCATGGAAAATCCCGACCAACATTATGGGGTAAGGGTGCCGAATATCATTCGCCTGACTCAGCGACTTATCTGGGAGTATTTAAAAGCTTTTTCGCGTACTCTAGTGCCCGATGAACCAGTACCAGTTTACGTTTCTCAGTCTCGCTATTTTAAAGCCCTTCACCCTCGTGTCACCTTGCCCGAGTCAGTTACTCATAAAACCTGCGTCGTCTGTCATCCTAACGCCTCCGCCTACGATTATCGTAGTCTCACTCCTGCGTGGGACAACTCGTTATAAATATTCGTAATTTTCCTGAACACTTTTTCTGGATACTTGATTAATCTAGAAATATATGCCTTTTATCGAGACAGGACTATTATGTTAGAGAGATTTAGCTGGACGGAGGCCTTAAGCACTGGTTCATTAATGGTAGATATTCAACACAAAGAATTGATCTCTGCGATTAATGATTTGGCCGATGCTATTGAACAGGGAAAGGGTGCTAGCGCCATTAAAAAATTATTAACGTTCCTCAAATATTATGCCGAGTGGCATTTCGGTAACGAGGAAAAATGTATCGCCCATCGTCAATGTCCCTTGGCGGAAACCAACAAACAAGCCCACTGTCAATTTATAGAAATCGTAGGTGATATGACCTATGATTACCGCAATCAGGGAGATAGTGAAGAGATCGCCCGAGAAATTCATCGCTTACTTTCCCAATGGCTGGTCAATCATATTATGAAAATTGACGCACAGTTGTTTCCTAGAGCTGACAGTACCCTAGTTTAAAATTTCTCCAACCTCAAAAGAGAAACAGGAAGAAGATTATAGGCTTTGTTTGATCGTTGGCCCCTCTCAAATTTTGCCCAAGGATAAGAAATTTATATAGATGTAAGACTAAAAAACTTAATTGCTAATATTTGTAATTTTAATAATTATTTTTTTAATCCCTATAGTAATCATAGGTTAATATAAGCAGTAAAATTAGCGATCTCTTAAGTAGGGGGCTTATGCTCTTACCTCCTAGGCAAGTTTCAAGGGGTAAGAGGGAGTTAGGAACATCAAGGAGGTGAGTGCGTCAAAAAAATCATTCTAGGGTCATCTAGAGGAAAAAATAGGTTTGATACATTTTTTAAGACTTGTCCAATTTTAAAAACTAGGTTAATCTGTCCTAGAAAGCATAATTGAGTATATTGATCATGGCTAAACCTTACCGAGTGAGTAAAAATTAACGAATTAAAGGGTTCAAGTCTAATGCCAAGACCGATCCAGGTAGAGGAAACATGATGAAACACTGCTTTTTACACCATAGGAGGTTTGTTTGAAAGAGGCATTCATTAATAAGGTAAACGCCGTTAATTCATGTTTAGCGGATTCCACCCAAACACCCGAGGGAATCCAGTCCAGAACGGTTAATACCCGTAATCGTCGAAGTGTAGCGATGCTGAGTTTAGCTTTGTCGATGGGGGCAACAAGTTTATTATTAGGAACTCACAGTCAGAAAGCGTTAGCGGAAAACGTTTTAGGCAATGAACAAGCAATCCCTAAAGGGACAGAAATAAAAGAACCTACCCTGATTCCGGTAGAAACCAGAGAACCCGTCGTAGTGAGTCAGGTAATCAAGCACGAAGTAAAAGAAGGGGAATCATTATGGCAATTGGCTCAGGCATATCGCATCAAACCAGAAATAATCGCCAGCGAGAATAACCTTTCGCCCCAATCTAATTTAGAAGTCGGACAGACGATAAGTATCCCCTCTCTGGAAAAGTCCGTAGCGCCTAAACCAGAAGATAATACTACGGAGAAACAAGACCCATCTTTAAATAATTTACGGGCGACGCGGAAAAAATTACAGGAAAGCTTGGTGGCTCTACGCTCACAAGAGGAAGCCGAGAAGCAAAATCCCCCCTCCACCGTTACCGTCACGGAACAAACACCAGAGTTAAATATTGCCGCATCGGTTCCAGATGGCGACACCTCTCAAGAAGAACTGTCCACCCATCCATCGAAAGTATCGTTAAATTCGCCAGAACAGCCTATACCCATCGTCGTACCGACTCCAGAGAACAATGTCGATGAAATACCCGTAGAGTACCCTGCTGTAGGCAGAGAAGATAGCGGCACATTACCAGAGCAACCAGTAGCTATCCGGCAACCGATTAAGGTACCAACTTTAGAGGAACCGAGAGTAGTAACGCCTAAAGTAGAAAGAAGATTTCATAAAGTACAACCGGGAGATACTTTGAGCAATATCGCCCGTCGTTACGGAATCACTCCGAGTGAGCTAGCGAAAGCCAATCAGATAGACAATCGTAACTTGATCAAGATCAATCAACAGTTATTGATACCTAATAAACCCAGTACAAGGGTAGTGGCGAATAATAAAGCACCGAGTTTCCAGACACCTATAGCCGCACGTCCTCCTTTAACTAGAAATAGCGCAGGAGTAGATAGTTTTACGATTCCTGTAAATAATGAAGCTCAACCTTCCCAGCCGAACAATGAAGTTTACGCGGAGAGATTGAGAGCCGATATAGAAACATTGCAGGAAAATTATCGGGAATCGGGGGAGCGTCCGATCGCCCTGACGGTACAAGAACCTCCTGTCAATAATTCGCCCGTAGTTGGGGAAGTACCTAAGAATCCACAATGGAATAGTAGGGGTGTCAGCAGGGGTTTAGATCCGACGAATACAAGTCAGATAATCAGCTCCGCGGCCACTAGAGTAGAAGATTACAACGATCGTTTAAATATACCTGTTGGCACTACCGTAGAACCCCAGTTACCCCCCTTATCAAATCCGAACCAGCACTTACCAGAAACCCCAGCCGTCTTTACCGGTTATATATGGCCCGCCAAAGGAGTCTTAACATCAGGATTCGGTTGGCGTTGGGGGCGTCCTCATCGGGGAATTGATATAGCTGCTCCTACGGGAACACCTATAGTGGCGGCTGCTGGCGGTGAAGTAATTTCGGCAGGATGGAACTCGGGAGGCTTCGGTAATTTAGTCAAGATCAAACACGATGACGGAAGCGTGACTTTATACGCTCATAACAGCAGGATATTAGTACGTCGAGGTCAGCAAGTAGAGCAGGGTCAACAAATTTCTGAGATGGGTTCCACTGGCTTCAGTACAGGCCCTCATCTTCACTTTGAGGTACATCCTGGCGGCAAGGGTGCCGTTAACCCGATAGCTTTCCTACCCCGGAACCGTTCTTAAAAAATAGTGCCTGTATCTGATTAAAAATTATTGACCAAAATTCGATCGTGTAGTGTATAATTATAAATTGTGAAACGAAAGGCTCAGTAGCTCAGTTGGTCAGAGCAGGGGACTCATAAGCCCAAGGTCACAGGTTCAAATCCCGTCTGAGCCATCG
>CAZUVR010000046.1:0-29670 GCA_964623815.1 uncultured bacterium
ACTACCTACTTTGCTAATTTTTGTAAAGGACTTACTCATAAATATTTACTTATAGCTTCTATAGGTTTTCGTTATATATATATCTGTCCTTAGATATTTCTCGGAATAAGGACAGATAGGATCGTGTTATCCTTAGAGACAACTTTTTTATATAAAAGCTAATGTTATTCAGTTCCTTTGAGTTTATAGGTGCTTTTTTGCCCGTAACTCTAGCCCTATATTTCTTCTTCGGTCATAGGGGGAATTATCGAGGCGCGATCACCATTCTCTCTGCCGCCTCCCTCTGCTTCTACGGCTGGCATAACACAACCCATATACTGATACTACTGAGTTCGATCATCTTCAATTATTTCATAGGACTTCGCTTGAGCTGTTGTGAAGAGAGGAATAAAAAATTACTACTTATAACTGGGGTAGGAATCAACTTAGCAATCTTGGGTTATTTTAAATATGCCATTTTCATCCTAGACAACATTAATTATTTATTTCAATCTAATTTTGCCGTTAATAATCTCATTTTCCCACTAGGAATTTCCTTTTTCACTTTCGGACAAATTGCCTATCTAGTAGATGTTTACAAGGGGATTACCAAAGAATTTAATTCTTTAAATTATCTCTTGTTCGTTTCTTTTTTTCCTTATATTATTTCTGGCCCTATTACTAGACACCAAGAGATAATTCCACAGATAGAAAACAAAGACATCTGTAAATTTAACATCGTTAACCTATCTATAGGACTCACATTCTTTATTATTGGATTAGCGAAAAAAGTAATAATCGCCGACCCGCTCGCAAGCTATGCTAACCCTATATTTCAAGCGGCATTGGCAGGGAGAAGTATGACATTTTATGATGCTTGGAGCGGTGCCTTAGCTTACAGCTTTCAATTGTATTTTGATTTTTCTGGCTATTCGGAAATGGCATTAGGTATAGCCAAGATGTTAGGTATAGATTTACCCATTAACTTTAACTCGCCCTACAAAGCGATGAATATCAGTGACTTTTGGCGACGTTGGCACATTACCCTGTCTAACTTTCTCAGAGACTATATATACATACCTTTAGGGGGGAATAGGCAAGGAAAATTACGTCAATATGGAAATTTAATCATCACTATGTTGCTGGGAGGTTTGTGGCATGGAGCGGCTTGGACATTCGTAATATGGGGGGGAATGCACGGAATATATTTAGTGATCAATCATCAATGGCATTCCTTATTAAAAAGTAAGGGTATCGACTTTAAGAAAGTTCCTTGGTGGTCGGTAAGTGTAGGCTGTGCCATAACCTGTATCGCTGTATTATTGAGTTGGGTTATTTTTAGGGCGGAAAGCATCGAGTCCGCCACTTTAATTATCAAAACTATGAGCGGTTTTAACGGTTTTAATCTTTCTAATTCTATAGTCGCTTTTCCGAAATCAATACCACTAGCACTAATTATATTTGTTTGGTTCGCTCCCAATACACAACAGTGGATTAATAATTCATCTCAAGAGCAGAATAAAGGCTTGACAAAATATCTGGGGTGGCAACCTAACAATTTATGGGGGATTGTATTGGGTATTCTTCTTTTCATGATTATCAAAACTATCCTAGATGCTCCGCCAACTACATTTGTATACTTTAATTTTTGATTTGAATACTTATGAACTATTTGGGTTACATTAGGTCTATAGCTATAGGTTTTGTTGTGGGTTTGATTTTATTCGCTCTGGCAGTGATAGCTCAAGCAGGTACCCCCACTGAAGGGACTAGATGGACTTCAGAAATTTATGAGGTGAAAAACCAAATATCGCAAAAATTACCTTCCCCTAAACTAGTTCTCGTCGGTGGCTCTAACGTTTTATTCGGTATTAGTTGCGCTCACATAAACGAGCAGATGAATTATCCGTGCTTGAATGGTGGAACTTATGCAGGTTTGGGGACAGAATACATCTTAAAAAGAGCGCAAAAGTGGCTGAAGCCTGAGGACACAGTTTTAATAGCCTTAGAATATGAGTCTTATGGTGATAACGGGGATTTAAAATCTTCCTTAATAGATCATGTATTCTCTAGAGATTTAGATTACTTCAAAGAAGTAGATACTATCCAACAGTTAAAATTATTTTTCGGAATATCTTTACCGACTATCAAAAATAACTTAATAGCGCGTTACCGACCTGAAAAAAAGTGGAAATCCTTTTATAATTCCAAGAATATTAACGAATTCGGGGACGAAACCAGTAATTTAAAATCTAATATAAAAACTAAACAGAAAAAAGCTCTAAATGCTCTTAAACCTCAAAAACCTATAAACAATGTTTTATCTAGCTACGGTACGAGAAAAATTAAGGATTTTGTACAGTGGTGCAGGGAAAAAGGTGTTAAAGTATTGGCAACCTGGCCGAATCAAATCTGGTTCGATGAGTACGCAACCACTAGACAGGCAGAGTGGCGGAGTATTAAAGAGTTATACGCATCTATAGGTGTACCTTTACTGGGAGAGCAAAAAGATTTTAAATTAGATAAGTTTTTGTTTTTCGATACACATTACCATCTCAACAACGAAGGTGTTAGAGTGCGAACCGGTAAACTTATGGAATTTCTCAAACCTTATCTATCATGATGCACAGTTTTATACCCCAATCGCGTTATTTTCCCTATCTAACCTGGAAAGAGATAGATAATATGGCGGATAAAGAAAATGTGGTGATAATTCAGCCGGTAGGAGCAATCGAACAACATGGCCCTCATCTTCCGATTATCGTCGATGCCGCTATCAGTATGGGGGTTTTAGGAAAAGCCTTAGAAGGATTATCTACGAATATTCCTGCCTACGCCCTACCCTGCTTATATTACGGTAAATCTAACGAACATTGGGGATTCCCTGGCACCATTACCCTGAGTGTGGAAACATTACTGAGAGTATTAACAGAGGTAGGTGAGAGTATTTACAGGGCGGGCTTTCGTAAGTTAATACTCATGAACTCTCACGGTGGGCAACCTCAAATTATGGAGATAATCGCCAGAGACTTACATCAAGAGTATGGAGATTTTAGCGTTTTCCCTCTCTTTACTTGGCGGGTGCCCCATAACGCGAAAGAATTACTAACGCCTCAAGAATTAGAATACGGCATTCACGCAGGAGACGCAGAAACGAGTATCATACTTTCCCTACTACCACAACAAGTGAAAATGGATAAAGCCGTTAAAGAGTATCCCCCCGAATTACCCCCAGATAGCTTATTGAGTATGGAGGGAAAACTGCCCTACGCCTGGTTAACAAAAGAGTTAAGCGCGAGCGGAGTCATGGGAGATGCAACTACCGCAACTAAAGAAAAAGGCGACAAGTTATTAGAGTCGGTAGCCCAGGGATGGATGAAAGTCATCGAGGATGTGTACCGATTTCAGCAACCCATCGTTACAGGAGGTTAAGGTTTTCCCCAATTCCCAATTCCTAACGCCTAACTCCCGCTCAATGATTAGCTTAAGAAATACTAAGGTTTAACCGAGTAGTCAAAAACTTCAGGTTACAAGGGATGAAAGAACGGATCACCCAGTAGTTAATTTTATGACTAAACGTACCTTTGGTGTTATTGGATTAGCAGTTATGGGGGAAAACTTAGCCCTTAATGTGGAGAGTCGAGGGTTTCCCATCGCCGTATACAATCGTACCGCCGCTAAAACAGAGGAATTTATGGAGAAACGAGCTGTAGGCAAAGATGTTAAGCCGGCTTACAGTTTAGAAGAATTCGTGCAAATCCTCGAGCGCCCTCGCAAGATTTTAGTAATGGTGAAAGCGGGCGCTCCCGTCGATGCCATGATACAACAATTGAAACCCCTGCTCGAAGAGGGCGACATGATTATCGACGGCGGTAATTCCCTCTACGAGGATACGGAGAGACGCACGAAAGAGTTAGAAGCGACAGGCTTAGGTTTTGTCGGTATGGGCGTTAGCGGAGGGGAAGAAGGAGCCTTAAAAGGCCCTAGTCTCATGCCCGGCGGCACTAAAGCAGCCTATGAAGAGTTAGAGCCTATCTTAACCAAAATCGCCGCCCAAGTAGACGACGGCCCCTGTGTCACCTATGTAGGCCCCGGCGGTGCCGGGCATTATGTGAAGATGGTACATAATGGCATCGAATACGGCGATATGCAGTTAATCGCTGAGGCTTACGATGTGATGAAGAATGGTTTAGGGTTAACCAATCAGCAACTACACGAAGTTTTTAGCGAGTGGAATACAACCGACGAATTAAATTCCTTTTTAATCGAAATTACGGCTGATATTTTTAAATATATTGACCCTGAAACCAATCAGCACTTAATCGATTTAATCCTTGATTCCGCTGGGCAAAAAGGTACGGGACGATGGACTGTGGTAAGCTCTTTAGAGTTGGGTGTACCGATCCCGACTATGTACGCAGCCGTTAACGCCCGGGTAATGTCCGCCTATAAGGATGAGCGGGTAGCGGCCTCAAAAGAATTACCTGGCACAGATGGCAAATTTGATGGCGATGTCAACGCTTTTGTTGATAAAGTTAGGGACGCTCTTTATTGCTCGAAGATGTGTTCTTACGCTCAGGGAATGGCTTTAATCGCTAAAGCTTCGAGTGAGTTTAACTATAATATTAGTCTCCCCGAATCCGCCCGGATTTGGAAAGGTGGCTGTATTATTAGGGCCGGCTTCCTCGATAAGATTAAAAAGGCGTTTACGGAAAATCCCGGTTTACCTAACTTGTTACTGGCACCAGAATTTAAACAGAGTATCCTCGATCGCCAACAAGCCTGGCGGGATGTGTTAATACTATCTAATAAGCTCGGGATTCCCGTACCCGCTTTCAGCGCCTCTCTAGATTACTTCGATAGCTATCGTCGCGCCAATCTACCCCAAAATCTCACCCAAGCTCAGAGGGATTATTTCGGCGCTCATACCTACGAGCGTATTGATAAGCCGAGGGGTGAATTCTTCCATACCGAGTGGATTGCTTAGAGATTGGTGAAGGAGTAGGGAGTAGGCAGTAGGGAGTAGGGTAAATATTCACGACTCCCGACTCCCGACTCCCAATTCCCGCTACGGACGATGATATATTAAAGATCCATCCATTTCTCTGACTGCTGATGTTACCGATTCGTGATTGTGTTCGTCAAACCCCCGGTTATACCCCAGGCGAACAACCTCAAACTCAAGGCTTCGTTAAACTCAATACTAATGAGAATCCCTATCCACCCCCGGCGGACATATTTGCGGGTTTACAGACAGAATTAGAGAAAGTAAGATTATATCCCGATCCCGTGTCTACCCGTTTACGTCAAGCCGCATCGGCAGTTTATGGAGTGGATAGCGATCGCATTATCGCCGGCAACGGCTCCGATGATATTCTTAATATAGCCCTCCGCACCTTCGTCAATCCGGGCGAGTCGGTAGCCTTCCTCGACCTCACCTATTCCCTCTACGAAACCATTACCAAAGTTCACGGAGCCAATATCATCGAATTCTCTACCGATGATAAGTTTGAATTAGATAAACCCCTCATCTGTCCAGAGGCAAAGCTAATTTTTCTCGCATCTCCTAACCCTCCCCTCGGGAAAAATTTAAACCGTGAATATCTCGAAGAAACTTGTAAACAGGCTCAAGGGCTTGTTTTGATCGATGAAGCCTATGTAGACTTTTCTGACGATAATCATTTAGATTTTCTTGACAAATTTGACAACGTGATCATCAGCCGTACTATGTCCAAAAGCTACTGTTTGGCGGGAATGCGGGTAGGATTCGGGTTATCTTCGACAGCTATTATCGAGGAAATGAATAAAGTCAGAGATTCCTATAACTTGGATAGAATCGCTCAATTTTTAGCGGCTGAGTGTTTTAATAATCAAGGGTATTTTAAAACAGTTTGGGATAAAGTTAGAAATACCCGCGATAGGTTAATTAGGGAGTTAAGAAGTTCTGGCTTTATCGTTTTCGATTCAGAGTCTAATTTCGTCCTTGCTTCACCACAATGGATTAGGGCCAATGATTTATATACAGAGTTGAAAGAGAAACAGGTGTTAGTTAGATACTTCAAACATCCCCGTATTAAAGATTACGTCAGAATTTCCATCGGTACGGATGAAGAAATCGATTGCCTTTTAAATACAATCAAAATCATCCATGAATCTAGAGCGTAGTATTGACTTAGCCCATCTCCTCGCCGATGTATCTGGGGAAATTATTAAAGGCTATTTCCGCCAGCCCTATTTAAGTAGCGAGACGAAAGAGGGGGAAATATCATCGATCGTTACTTTAGCCGATCGAGAGGCGGAAAACGCTATGGTAGATTTAATACTGTCCCACTCTCCGGAAGACGGAGTTATCAGGGAAGAGGGAGATAATATCCCCTCCCGTAGCGGTTACTCATGGGTATTAGATCCCATAGACGGCACATCGAGCTTTGCCAAGGGTTTACCCGTCTTCGGCACCTTAATCGGTTTAGTGGGAGCAGAAGATAGGGATCCGATTTTAGGTATTGTCAATCAGCCGGTATTAAAAGAGCGTTGGTTGGGAGTCAGGGGAAAGGGCACTCTATTTAATGGGGAAGTATTAACCAATCCTTACATAAACGATCGAACTCCCCAATTACAATCTTCTTGTCTAACTTCCACCACTCCTTTGATGTTTATCACCGCAAGACAGAAGGAGATAGCGGAGAAATTACAGCGCTCGTGTAAGCGGGTAGCTTTCGGGGGAGACTGCTACAACTACATGACATTAGCATCTGGTTTTAGCGCGATGCCGATGGTGATATTGGAAGCGGATATGAAATACTATGATTTCTGCGCCCTCATTCCCATATTAAAGGGAGTGGGGGCGGTGATCAGGGATTGGAGGGGGAATACTCTAACCTCCGATTCGGTGGAAGTCATAGCCGCATCTAACGAAGCTCTCTTAGAACAGGCTTTAGGAGTGATCAATAGTTAATTCACCAGGATTACACTTTTTAATAGTGGTGACAACATCCTTCGCCCCTTCCTTAAGTAAATCCTCTTCATAACCCGATTGATGGGCGTGTGCTTCTTGAGAAGAATCGAAGGGGCCGAAATAGTAAGTACAGTCAGGAGAGCGAGTATCGATTTTTACCCACCACTGGCTTAGCCGAGAGGCTCTCAGACTCTGAAGGATGAAGCCTATACTTAAAAAGACGAACAATGCGAAAGTGAGTAATTTCATCCCGCTATAGACTCCAAAGTTTTCAACGCTTCAGTCACATGACCGTTAAAATCAAGCATGGAATCGAATACATGACGCACGATACCCTCTTTGTCGATGATGTAGGTGACTCTACCAGGCAAGATAAACATAGCGGCAGGTACACCGAATGATTTTCTAACTTTATCACCCGCGTCGCTGAGCAGGAGAAAGGGCAGGTTATATTTATTGGCGAATTGACGATGTGACTCGACGCTATCACCGCTAATACCGATAACTTCCGCTCCTTTATCTTTAAAAACTTCGTAATTGTCTCGGAAAGAGCAAGATTCTTTAGTACAGCCTGGAGTGTCATCTTTAGGGTAGAAGTAGACTACTACGGCCTTTTTGCCCAAGAAATCGCTCAGTTTGACAATTTCTCCGGTTTGAGAGGGTAAAGAAAAATCGGGCGCTCGATCGCCAACTTTAACGCTTGTCATGAATGGTTGCTGCATTTACAGGATAGTCGCTTTAAATTCTAACTTAAACGGCTATTTCTGTAGGTTTGTCTTTTTGGAGAGGAAAGCCTAAGGATTCCCTCTGCTGTAAATATAACCCTGCTACTTCCCTGGCTAGGTTACGTATTCTGCCGATATAGCGGGTTCTTTCTGCGACAGCGATAACGCCCCGGGCATCGAGTAGGTTGAAAGTATGGGAACACTTGAGAACATAATCGAGACTGGGGATTACCAGAGAGCGATCGATCAATTGTTTCGCTTCCTGTTCATAGAGACTGAAGAGATTAAACAGTAATTCGGGGTTAGAAGCCTCGAAATTATACGTACACTGTTCGATCTCGTTTTGTAGGAATATCTCCCCGTAGGAAGTCTTCTCGTTCCAGCGAATATCGACGATAGCCTCCACATCTTGCAGATACATGGCGAGTCGCTCTAAACCATAGGTTATTTCGATCGCCACTGGTTTACAATCGATCCCGCCGCATTGTTGAAAGTAGGTAAACTGGGTGATTTCCATCCCGTCTAACCACACTTCCCAGCCGACTCCCCAAGCGCCGAGGGTGGGGGATTCCCAATTATCTTCCACAAAACGGATGTCATGGTCTTCCGGGTGAATACCTAAAACTCTTAAAGAGTCGAGATAGATTTCTTGAATATTATTCGGTGAAGGTTTGATCAAGACTTGATATTGATAATAGTGCTGAAAACGGTTAGGATTTTCTCCATAGCGTCCGTCCGTAGGTCGGCGACAGGGTTCCACATAAGCTATCGACCAGGGTTCTGGCCCTATCGCCCGTAAAAATGTATGCGGACTCATCGTTCCAGCACCCTTTTCCGTATCGTAGGGTTGAGCGATTAGACACCCTCTGGATGCCCAAAATTCATTGAGTTTGGCGATGATCGATTGAAAGGTTATTGACACTGCTTGATTTCCACTGCAAACACTCTTTATTTATTCTCTCTCAAGAGCCTCTTTCTGTGACATGCTCATCGCTAAAACCGAGGGCTTCCTGCTTTATCTGCCAGTTAAAGAAGGAATGTAACATAATGTTAAGTAGTATTTTTTTATAAAATCATAATGGAGCAAACCGCTTTAAACTTAATCGCCATCATGGTGTTTTCCATGACCCTATCGGTATTTCTAACGCCGGTACTCAATATTTCACCTTTTATATCTGCCTGCGCCACTTTGGGGATTTTAGGATTGGTGACGGTAGATACCTTAACCCTTAATAATCGCGGTGTGACTTTATTGTTAGATGCTCTATCCCCTTCCGCCCATCGTCAGAGAATCTTACATCACGAAGCGGGGCACTTTCTAGCCGCGTATTTACTCGGAATTCCTATTCAAGGTTATAGCTTAACTGCCTGGGAAGCTTTCCGGCAAGGACAACCCGGTGTAGGGGGGGTACAATTGGATACGGAAGATTTAGAGCAAAAGTTACGAAATTTCACCCAATTTCCGGCTCTTTTAGAAAGATTGTCTACGGTATGGATGGCGGGTATCGCCGCTGAGTCGATAATTTACGGCAAGGCGGAGGGGGGAGAGAGCGATCGCACACAATTAAAGATAGCTTTAAAATTAGCCGGATTACCGGAAAATCTACACGCCCAGAAAGAACGTTGGAGCCTGTTACAGGCGAAAACCCTGATAGAAAAACATTCATCATCTTACTCTGCATTAGTAAAAGCGATGGATGAGCGGGCATCCGTAGAAGAATGTTGCCAGATAATCAGTCGAAATATGGCGCTATGATTATGATAAAAATATAGCCCTTATTAGTTGATAGATAGAAATGAAAGGTTCAACCGCTACGCTTTTAATATCATGTCCCGATCAAACGGGATTAGTAGCCAAGATAGCTAATTTTATCTATGCTAATGGGGGCAATATCATCCACGCTGACCAACATACAGATTTTTCCGAAGATCTATTTTTGATGCGGATAGAATGGCAGTTGGACGGGTTCAATCTACCCCGGGACATGATCGAACCCGCTTTCGCCGCGATCGCTAAACCCCTAAAAGCCAAATGGTCATTACACTTTTCTGATTTCCTACCTAAGATAGCGATTTGGGTAACTAAACAGGATCATTGTTTATTAGATTTACTCTGGCGGCAACATGCTAAAGAGATCCGAGCAGAAATACCTTTGATCATTAGTAATCATACGGATTTGTATCCGATCGCTAATCAATTCGGAGTAGAATTTTACCATACCCCAGTTAATAACGATAATAAAATACAACAGGAAGCGAGACAATTAGAACTGTTGCGAGAGTACGGAATAGATCTGGTAGTTCTGGCTAAATATATGCAGGTTCTGACGGGAGATTTTATCAATTTTTTTCCCAATATCATCAATATACATCACTCATTCCTCCCTGCTTTCGCTGGTGCCAATCCTTACGGGAGAGCCTACGAGAGGGGGGTAAAAATTATCGGCGCTACCGCTCACTATATTACGGCGGATCTAGATGAGGGCCCGATTATCGAGCAGGATGTGGTACGTGTATCTCATCGAGATGAGGTATCGGATTTAATCAGGAAAGGGAAGGACTTAGAAAGAGTCGTTCTCGCCCGGGCGGTGCGTTTACATCTACAAAATCGAGTTCTGGTTTACGGCAATAAAACGGTAGTCTTTGGTTGATTATCTCTTCCTAAAGTAAGGTCTTTTTTAACCGTCTGGCTTTTATCTTAAATTTATAAAATTCAATCTTAAATAATTTCTGCATCAATTCTGCACATAAATTGCATAAGCACTGCAGAAAGCGCGGTTAAGATAGAAGATGAGGGTCAAGCTTTATCATTTATCTTGTACTGGCGCGGTGCCAGTTGTTTTAGACATGAAAATCAAACAGAACTATCATGGATGGTTGATAGAGATTGTGGGCAGTTTGAGCGGTTATTCTTTTCAGTGCTGGTATTCAGGCTCGATCGCCATCAGCGACTACAATCTATACCCTACTTTAGGGAAGGCTTTAAGCTCGGCTCAGAACCGCGCCGATTTAGAATCAGCCTGTATAGCGCTGGTGAATTTTTTAGCCGAGATTCGGGGTCAATGTTATTATCTCGGTAATGATGATTATGAAGCGTTGACCTCTTCGATCGTGCAGTGTTCCGAGTCCGCCTGTCTCAGCAAAGATTAAATATTTCCCCAGTCTAGAGCGGCTTGTCCCGGATATAAAGATTAACATTATCCTTTGAGGTATCCGCCGCAGTAGTGGCAAAATTTTCGCTGAAAACGGGTTCAGCTCCGAGAAATACTAGTTTGGCTTCGGGCGCAGCCAAGAAAATCGCGCCCCCTTTACCCTGTCCTGGATTTTTCCCACCGCCGGCAAGGGCGAAATTATGAATAAAGCTAGTCCGGTAAAGAAGTAAAGTTCCTTTTCTGATAAAAATGGCCCCCCCAAATCCGGCACCAGAACCGCCAATCCCTGCACTAGCATCACCGCCGCCGAAACCTCCCTTACCCATCTTGCCGACTCTACCGCCAGAGCCGCCGTAACCGCCGGAGCCGCCGCCGCCACCGAAGCCGCCATTACCGCCATCGCCACCATCGCCGCCTCTAGCGATCGCCGTTCCATTACCACCATTGCCGCCATTCCCTGCATTACCGAAGCCGCCGAAGCCACCACCACCGCCAAAAGCTACAGTGCCGATACCGCCTTCTCCTTCCCAGAGGCCGAAACTGCCAAAAATACCGACTCCACCATCGCCCCCATCGCCGCCGTTTCCGCCGCTACCGCCCTCGGCTCCACCGTTGCCACCGTTGCCACCGTTACCGGCGTTACCAAAGCCGCCGAAACCACCGCCGCCGCCGAAGACGATACTGCCGATACCGCCGATACCGATGCCGCTCACCCCCGTCACCGCTCCCCGATTGGCTGTCAAGGTTTGTTCGTGGTTAGAGATAGAGATTTTTTCCCTTAAATCTTTGAGGCTTGTACTGATTCCGTTAATTCCGATAATCGCGCCGCGATTGACCTCATATTTATTTTTTGCCGTTTCGATCTCGCTTTTAAGGGGCAGGTTCCTCTCGGTACCCTCACCACCTACGGCTTGATTATTGATAAATTTAACCTCCGAGAGCGTTACCTGTCCGTCATCGACGAACAGCCCGCCCCCCATACCAGCATTACCTCCAGCCCCGTTGACACCATCTTTGCCCTTTGCCAGTCCATCGGCGATGCTCAATAGAGAGAGCGTCACTTCTCCTTCTTTAATATATAAGACACGGCTTTGCTTATTCCCGCTGATAATCTCATCCCCATCCCCTTGTAAATATAAGTTACCTACTATCGGGGGTAGGCTTCTTTCAAGAACAATCGTTCCTTTCACCGAAGATATATCTATAAAATCATCCCCTGGATGGATGTTAGCTATTTCTATTGCCTCCCGCAGAGAACCCTGTCCGCTATCGGCAAGGCTCGTTACCTGAATCGGTTGAATCTGCAAATCTTCCGCACTAGCCCAGGAGCAGAACCCTAAGTTAACAAAAATAAACAAACAGCTGCTTAACCAAACCCCGATTTGTTTACAAAAGCTGACTTTTTCTCTGACCCTAATGCTCAACATCCTTGCCTCAACTTTATCAAGAATCGCTTTTCTGTTCTTGTATCCTGAGTATCGCCGATAAAATTTCAGCTTACAGATACAAAAACATATCATCCCTCTTTTGTAATAGTTTTTACAGTCTTTTACTTTTGCATACTGTATACAGAAAGACAATACTAGAATTATTCAATTGTTTAGGAACTTCCTAAATAATCTTAAGCCCTGAATATTCCCCAGAACCAGAAAGACGAGCAATTTTCGATTACCTTGCTAAAAGGGTAGACAAAACCGAAGTAGCTAGTCCTACAGATAATTATCTACCGAGACATCATGACTGAAAACTCAGGAACTAATATTACCGAAGTGGAACCGATCGATCAGGTTTCCATCACCCCAGCCTATACAGGTTGGCAGGCAAAAGTAGCCGATTACTTCAATTTCAACTTTTACCGGACAAATTTCCGTACAGAGATAATCGCGGGCATAACCACTTTTATGACGATGGGTTACATCATAGTGGTCAACCCGATAATTCTCTCTAACGCCATTTTTCTCCAAACACCAGGAGATTTATTTTCTCAGTTAGCGGTAGCAACCGTGATCACATCTGCGATCGCTACCTTCGGCATGGCTTTCTTCGCTAATTACCCCTTCGGACTCGCGCCGGGTATGGGAACGAACGCTTTCTTCGCCTTTTCTGTCGTGCTGGGGTTGAAGATCGATTGGCGGTTAGCTCTCTCATGTGTTTTCATTCAGGGGCTGATCTTTATCGCCCTGACTTTTACCGATGTGCGCCGTCTGTTGATCGAAGCCATCCCTACCTCGATCAAACACGCGACGGCGGGCGGCATAGGTTTGTTTATCGCCTACATCGGTCTATCCAGCAATCCAGCCACTGGAGGCGCGGGTATCATTGTGGCTAACGAGGCGACAAAAACCGGTTTCGGCAGTCTTGCCGTACCTAATACCCTACTGGCGATCGTCGGTTTACTGATTACCTCGGCTTTCGTCGTTAGGAACATCAAAGGCGCTTTACTCTGGGGAATTTTAGCAACGGCTATCTTAGGCTGGATCGTCGGTGCTGCACCCTGGCCGAAGGGTATTTTCGACATTCCCCAAATGCCGACGGATATTATCGGTCAGGCGATCGGCGGTATCTCGGGTCTTAATGCTTCTAATTTCATCGATTGGATTGCGATTCTCTTCGTGTTTCTCTTCGTCGATATTTTTGACACCATCGGCACATTAACCGGGGTGGGGATGCGAGCTGGATATATCGGCCCGGATGGAAAACTACCCCGCGCCAATCAAGCCCTCATGGCTGATGCGGTAGGAACTACGGTAGGCCCTTTATTCGGAACCTCCAGCGTTACCGTCTATGTGGAATCGGTGGCCGGTGTTGCCGAGGGGGGAAGGACGGGATTTACTGCCGTAATCATAGCCGTTTTATTTCTCCTCGCTCTATTTTTCATACCCATAGTTTCCGCCATTCCCGCTTTCGCCACCACCCCCACCCTCGTAATTGTGGGCGCGATGATGTTAGCGGAAGTGAAAGAGATTCGCTGGGGCGATATGGCGGAGGTAATTCCGGCTTTTCTAACTATTTTCATGATTCCCTTAACTTACTCGATCGCCGAGGGTTTATCCTTCGGTTTCGTCGCCTATCCCCTATTGAAAACTTTTCAGGGAAAAGCTCACGAAGTTAGGATCGGAACTTGGGTTATCGCTGGTATTTTCGTGGCGAGATTCATTTTTATGGCGGTGAGATTCCACAAATAACATCGATCGAAACGATGAAAAGAAATGCTCCCATTATGGGAAGAAGAGCGGCAAGAAAGCCCCAAGCTTTAGGGTATTTCTTGCGCTTTGTTCATTTGGAGGCGATCATCTCTATTGGTAAGTAATTCGTGACTTGCCCTGCTCTATAATAGAAAAAAGATTCTTGGGAGTGTTAATGATGAAATAGCTTTAGTTATTTATTCTAATGGAGATTAGAGGTTTTTTTGATGAGCGATATAACGCAAATGACCATCGCTGAACTAAAACAATACCTATCGGCAAACCGGGGCGATGATAATAAATTTTCCTCAGCCCTATCCGAACTATTAAAACGCGATCCCGATCCAAAAATTATCTTGAAAGATATTCCTTTAGAAGAACAAGAGCGAATTTTCAAAGAAAAAATCACTAAACATTAGAATGAGCGCCGTTTTTGTCGCAACAAAATCCATGAAATCCATTGCTCTTACCCGCGACAGACTCGATGAACACCAGCTTGCTATTCTATCGTTTAAAATCTAAATACAATCACTACTTTCAAGCTGATTTACCATGACACAAACAACTTTTGCCGAAATTTTAGAAAAAGCGGACGAACTGCCCCTAGAGGATCAAGAAACCCTTATCTATATTTTACAAAACCGTCTTCGAGATAAACGCTGCGCAGAGAGAGCAAGAGATATTGAAGAAGCGCGACGGGAATTCGCATCTGGAAAATGTCAACCCATTACCCCCGAGCAACTGATAGGGGAAATTCTTTTGTGAATTTTGTCTTATTACGTTCGAGCGCTTTTATCCGGCAAGCTCGAAAAATCGTCAACAAACAACCGAGTATTGCTGAGAATATCCAAAATACCTTAACTTTATTAATCCAAGATCCTTTTGACCTGGATTAAAAACTCACAAATTAAAAGGCGCTCTAAAAGACTCTTACGCTTGCAGCACCGGATACGATTTGCGAATAATTTTTTCCTTTGTCGAGTATGAAAAAAGAGAAGCCATTCTTTTAGAATCTATAGGAACTCATGATGAAGTCTATTAGATTGTTCTTCTTTTTAATTTGCGTTAAGGAACGAAATCAACATACTTAAATATTCCCCTTTGTCAATGCGTAATTACTCATTCTATATAAAAGCCTAATTCCAGTGGTTAGCCCAGTTAGGTGTATTGAAGTAGAGCTTGAAATCAATATGATAACTAAAGAGTCGGTAACAGAAGTAGTTAGACAATAAGTGCTTTTCAAGCACCTTTATTATGACCGATTCTTACTATCTTATCGAAAAGGATAAACACAAAATGATGCGTAGAATTTTCTCACTTTTGGCGATCGCTTTTTTAGCCGTGACAACTTTAATCGCTTTACCAGCGAACGCGAACGCCGAGGGATGGTTCCAAAAACAAAACCTCAATCAATCCGCTCAAGAACAGTATACACAGGATAATACTTACTCTCCTAATAACGATCAAGGTCTGCAAAATGCTCAGTACGCTCAAAATCAAGATCAAAATAGCCCCAATAACGATCAGCAGGCTCAAGATCAAAGAGACTTGACATTCTCTAATAATCAATCCAATCAAGATAAAAACCAAAGCCAGTGGCAGTCATCAGATCAAGATAAAACCCCAAGCCAGGGACAGTCATAGACTACAAAACCGGAGAATGATACTTGAACCAGTGATGGGCAATATCGAGGCGGCGGCAGAACCAAACGCGATCGTGATTTAAGGCGTACTCTAAAAACCTCTCCAATGCCTTAGCCCTTCCTGGTCTGCCCACCAAACGACAGTGTAATCCTACACTCATCATCTTCGGTCTACTTTCCCCCTCTTCATAAAGAGTATCGAAAGCGTCTTTCAAATAAGTAAAAAATTGATCGCCACAGTTAAACCCCTGACTGGTGGCGAATCTCATATCGTTATTGTCGAGGGTGTAGGGGATGATGAGATGGGATTTGCCCCTGTATCGTCCCCAGTAGGGTAAATCATCCGCATAGCTATCGGCGGTATAGAGAAAATCGCCTTCTTCTAACGCCAAACCCAATGTATTAGGGCTAGTTCGTCCCTGATACCAACCTAACGGGGGGCTACCGGTGACTCGGGTGTGAATTTCGATCGCCTTGCGAATATGTTGGCGCTCCACCTCTTCCGGTACGTACTGATAATCTATCCAGCGATAGCCGTGACTCGCTATCTCCCAATCCGCCTCAATCATCGCCGCTACCGCGTCTATATTGCGCTCTAGAGCCATCGCCACACCAAAAACGGTCACGGGTATATTATATTTAGTAAACAGCCTGTGAAGCCGCCAAAAGCCCGCTCTACTGCCGTATTCGTAGATAGATTCCATGTTCATGTGACGGACTCCGGGCAGGGCCGCCGCACCGACGATTTCTGATAAGAAGGCTTCTGAAGCATCATCACCGTGTAGGATACAGTTTTCTCCCCCCTCTTCGTAATTGACCACAAACTGCAGGGCGATTCTGGCCCCACCGGGCCAGAGGGGATCGATAGGTTTACGTCCGTAACCGATGAGATCGCGTGGATATTCACTCATGCTCTAACTAGCTCTCCAATCTTCTAAACGTACTCTCTCATTGATGGGAAATTCCGTTTCTCTGGTTTGTTCTACCTCTCCGTGAGATTTGAGAAGATTTAGCATCTTTTTACGCATCAGTAAACCCGGCTTATCGGTGAATATATGTTGTTCGCGGTTAGGGCTGAGGGGAACATCATAATCAGTACCTTCGAGAATGCGTTTATCTTCTAAGGTAACGGCGCGATCGAAAGCCACTACGTCGGCGGTAGGGGTATCAGCCTCCGTATCGTTACGAACGCAGAACTGCACCATCTGGGAGGTAGTATCATCGATCGGAGTCATAGTATTGACGACGATATGTACTAAGCCGTTAGGATAATTAATCCTCAGTTTCACCGTGAAGGGCATAAACCAGACCATATCTAAAGTGCGTACCGTGTTCACCGCATCCATCTTTAAATTTTGTCTTTGCAATTCGGGATTGACTACTCCCAATACAGCACGAACATCTAATCTCCATTCGCTCTCACTAAACTCTAAGGAATCGGGCGTAGTATGTTCTTCGGTGCCGAAAGTCCCTTGATGGACGAAAGCGGGGTGAGCTAAATCCATTTCGTTTTCCATGACTCGCAATCCCGCACATTTCCAGGTTTCATAAAATTCGGGAATACTGCGATAATCAGGATCTCTCGTCTCTTCTATATCGGGAATATCTACCAAAGGATTATCCGCCAGACATACCCAGGCATAGCCATAGCGTTCCTGACAATTATAAGCATCGATCCTGTAATTGGGGGAAATACCACAATCTTTTTGCGGCACTTCTACACAACTACCGACACTGTCAAACTGCCAACCGTGATAGGGACAGGCGATATTTCCATCGACTACTTTACCGAGAGAGAGCTTAGCGGAACGATGACAGCAACGATCCTCAGCGGCGCAGGGCTTACCTTGTTTATCTAACCATAAAACTAAATGATGCTCGAGAAGTTTAAAGGTGCGAGGGCCGTTTAATAATTCCGCGATCGGCATCACGGGATACCAAAAACGACGCAATACGGGTTGTTTAGTGACTAGCATAGGATTTTTTTATAGGGATAGTATTTTGATAGGAAAGGGTCTGTTTAACGGAAAGGGCCGCCAAGAATTGTTTTTGCTAAAGCATTAATAACATCGCTTTCCGGTTCGTGCCGTAGGGAATTGTACCAGTGACGAGTAATTTCAGGATTTTTGCCATAGATAGTGTCAGCTCTCTTCCTGGCTTTTAAAACCAGGTTCTGAGTTCTTTCCTTCCTCTCTTCTTCGTAGCGTTTCAGGGCGTATTCCACACCGATATTAGTAGTTATCAGATAACGGCAGAGAATTTCAGCGTCTTCCATCGCCTGACATCCACCCTGGCCTAGTGTTGGAGTAGAAGCATGGGCGGAGTCACCTAATAGGGCTACTTTGCCCCGTACTATATGGGCTAGGGGATCGAGGTCGTGTATCTCTAAACGATTGGTTTGTAAAGGATCTAGGCTATCGATCAGTTTTCTTACTTCTTTCGGCCAGCCTGCGAAGATGCACCCTAATTCTTCTCCTCGCTGAGCGGGTTCCACTTGAGTGCCTTTCTCCATCGGTGCCCCGAAGAAGTAATAAAAGCGATCGCCACCTACTGGCATCATCGAAGCGCGTTTATTCTCTCCTACGTATAACACCCAGGTATTAAGGTCTGCCAGTTCGGGGCTAGCGTCTACTAAGCCGTTCCAGTTAACGTAATCGGCATAGCGGGGCTTTACGGGTTGACCGGCGACGTACTCTCGCAAGAGGGAGTGAACGCCATCAGCGGCGATTAGAAGATCTCCAGTAGCGCTATAACCATCCTCGAAAATGGCGGTTACACCCCTATCTGTTTCTTCGACGGCGACGCATCTCGATTTCAATCGCACGTCTTCCACTCCGAAAGCTTCTAGAAGGATCTGCTGCAGTTCGGTTCGGGATACGGGATAGGGGCGTTGACCTACTATCTGTACTAGGGGATCGAGATCGATTGCGCTCAATAACTCATCTGTATGAGAACGGTATTCCATCCGATCCATGCGCCCGCCGATCCGCGCGATCGCATTTCCTAGCCCGAGACGATTTAAAACTTTCACCCCGTTCGACCAGAGGGAGATTCCAGCTCCCGCCGGACGTAACTCGCTGGCTTTATCGTAAATTTCTACGCTGTAGCCAACTTGGCGTAAGGCTATCCCTGCGGTTAACCCACCGATTCCTGCGCCGATGATGACAACTTTTAAGTTGTACATAGTATTTCTATTTTTAACTATTGTATACAGTATACAAAGTTTTTTTACAAAATTTTGTAAAATTGACTACGGTTCACTCACCGAGTCGGCGAGGCGAAAATGGGCGATCGTGGTAATTTCCTGAATAGCCCGATCGATCTCTGTTAGTGGGTTATTGTCTAACCTCTCTTCAAAGGCGGCGAGGATAGACTCTTTGGTGTGATTTCTCACGGCGATGATGAAGGGGAAACCGAATTTATCCCGATAATTTTGATTAAGGTGATGGAAGAGATCGAACTCTTCGGGACTTAAGCGATCCAAACCAACCCCCGCCTGTTCTTTCACTGAAGCGGGTGCCATCTTAGCCCTAGTGCCGAGATCGGGATGGGCGCGAATTAAGGTTAACTTTTCCTCTAGACTTAGATTATGAACTAGGGCGCTCATCTGTTGAAACAGTGACTCGAAACTAGAAAAGGGTCGGTACTGCCAAGTTAAGCGGGCGATTTCTGGAGTATCCTCAAAAATGGCCCCGAGAGCCGAGACGAAATCCGCCTCGCTCATTTGATTGAGTCGAGAGAGTGAATAGGACATAATAAACGATTTCCTCCTGTAAATTATGGGTAAATTAACGACGCACGTTTTAGATATTGAGAAAGGTCGTCCCGCCGCGAATCTAGCGATCGAATTATGGTCAGTAGATGCGGACTCGGGAGAGAAAAGATTGTTAAAAAGAGTCCAAACGAACGAGGACGGGCGCACTTCTGCCCCCCTATTAACGGGAGATGAATTAAGCGTCGGAGTTTACGAATTAGTCTTCGCCGTCGGGGACTATTTCGGACACGAACGAGAGCCTCTATTTCTCGATTTGGTGCCGATCCGCTTCGGGATTAGCGACCCGAACGCCCATTATCACGTCCCCCTGCTCACATCTCCCTGGGCTTACAGTACCTATCGGGGCAGTTAATCAGGGAATTGGGAGTGCGCCGCCCAGTTGGGAGTCGGGAGCTTTGGGGGAGTCGGGAATCGGCAGTCGGCAGTCGTTCATATTTATTTCGACTCCCTACTCACTACTCACTACTCCCTACTATTCCCTACTGCCTGACGTATATTGGTGATCTAATAAGAGGAAAGTCTGCAAGAGAATATTCGCCCCCAGCGCACATTGAGAGGGGCTGGTATACTCGTTTTCCGCGTGGCTGATTCCCGCGCGACTCGGCACGAAAATCATCCCCATATCGGTAAAGCGTCCGATTTCCCCCGCGTCGTGACCGGCCCGACTCGGCAGGCGCAGGGAACTCACCCCCCATTCCTTACAAGCTCGTTCGATCGCGTTTTGAATATCGGCGGCGGCGAGAGTAGGCGCTACTTCCAGCGTCGGAGACATAACAATATCTGTGCGGGTTTGGAGGGCGATTTGGGCGATCGCCGTTTCTAACCGACCCACTAAACCAATCAGATGCTCTCGATCGATGTCCCGCATATCTATACTTAACTCCACTTTGCCCGGTACGGTGTTGGTAGCGTTAGGATAAACGTTCATCATGCCCACCGTAGCCACCTGCTCACCTGGAGTATTAAGAGCCAGATCGTTAACCGCCAGAACTATCTTCGAGGCGGCCACTAAAGCATCGCGGCGAGGTGACATGGGAGTTGTCCCGGCGTGATTGGCGCAGCCTGTCACCGTCACTAGCCAACGGTGCTGACCAACAATACCTTTTACTACCCCTATATCGATATTCTCCGCTTCTAAAACGCCCCCCTGCTCGACGTGCAGTTCTACGAAAGCTGCTACTTCTTCTCTGGTTCTGCGAGCGCTGGCTAGTTGCGACCAATCTCCCCCGACTCTGTGCAAACAGGTTTCAATATCGGTGCCATCCCGACGACGATACTTTTCTCGATCACTATCGGCGGTTCCAGCCATAGCCTTACAGCCGATGACTGTATTTTCTTCGTCGCTGAAAACTATCACCTCTAAGGGGTGATCTAGTTTGATCCCGCGATCGCGCAATGTTCGCACCACCTCGATCCCTGCCAGCACTCCCAGGGTTCCATCGTAACGCCCCCCTGCCGCTACGGTATCGATATGGGAACCTGTGGCCAAAGCTCCCAAATCGTTCCGCCATCCAGGGTAACGACCGATAATATTCCCTGCCGCGTCGATGCGAACGGTCATCCCCGCCTCTGCCATCCACAAACTAACCAATTGACGGGCTTCTATATCTTCTTTACTGAAGGCGGGGCGACAAACTCCCCCTTTAGATAATTGACCAATCCTACTTAATTCCTCAATACTTCCATTAAGCCTCGTTGCGTCGATCGAGGTTGCCAGAGTAATTCCCATAATTTTTTCTCTCTACAGATATAGTGTAATAAAATTTTTGTTTTCTTACATTTCTATTGTATACTGTATACAGTAGAGGGGAGAAAAGATAAAAATGTAACTTATAATACAAATATTAAAAAATTTACATTATCTCGTCTGACACCCTTCTACTAAGCTCCGCTTGGATAAATTATGTCTAATCAAGCTCTATCTTTAGGTACCCTACCCCGCCCTCAATCATTGCACGAACAAACTTATCAAGCGCTCCGAACAGCTATACTATCAGGAGAATTAAAAGGGGGATCTAGGTTAGTAGAAACCCAATTGGCAAAACTTCTAGAAGTAAGCCGGACTCCTATCCGGGAGGCACTGCGCCAACTACAGAGAGAACATCTAGTAGTAGCCGATGGGAGTGGAGGATTAATAGTAGCACGCTTAACAATAGAAGATGCTATACAACTATACGATTGTCGCATCGCTCTGGAAAGATTATCGATAGTCTCAGCCTGTCGGAAAATCGATAGCAATGGGTTAAAACGCCTGCAACAGGTGATCCGCCAAGGAGAGAGTAGTTCCGAAAAACCCCCCCACCAGTTAAACCGGTGTCAGCTCCTACACATCGATCAACAATTCCATCGGGTTCTAGCCGAATGTTCGGATAATCCCTGGCTGGTTACGTTGCTCGACCAAGTGTTCGATCAGATGGCGCTGTTGAGGATACGGACGATGCAACAAAACCCGGAGGTTCTAGAGATCGGTCGGGAGCATCGCTATATCTATTCTGCTGTGGCGGCAAGAGATGAAGGGAAGGCGATCGAGGCGATCGAAAGCCATCTAAACGCGAGTAAAGAGAGGGTGGTTAGAGAAATACAACAGATAGAGGGACTATCCGGGGAGAACTGACCGAAAAACAGTATCTGTAATACAATTGAAATTCAATGAACAACACTGCCGTTATACGCTTTTTTATCTGCGGTTCTGCTCTCAGAGGACAACCGGATCACGAGAATTTATTATCGGCTAAATTCATCAGCCCGGCTCGCACCGTGGCCCGTTATCGCCTACACGCTGCCGCCGATGGTTGGCATCCCGCCATCTACGAAACAGAGCAAAATGGGATCTCAATTCCTGGAGAAATTTACGAGTTAAGTCAAGAACAATATGACCACTTACTCTCTACTGAACCCCCGAATATGTATCCCGCTGAAGTTGAACTAGAAACGGGGGAACGCTTAACGGCAATGCTCTATCCGAAAGAATTAATAGACAAGTATAACTGGCCCGATATTTCCGCTTACGGAGGCTGGGCTGCTTATAAAGCCAGCACCGCCCCGGCAACTGTTTATAGTTAATCTGCTAGTAAGCGACAAAAACAGACCGTGATTCAAATCATGGTCTTATTGATTTTTGCGCCAGTTAACTTAACAATAACATTGGGCGGAATTTCTGATAAATTTTTCAGTTTCAAGAAAGCGATGCTCATAAAGTCCTAGTTCTATCCGATGCAAATAACCATATGGCTCCAAAAAAGCAGAACGGCTCATCAATTGTCAGGAAATTCCTTTTCTGCTTGTTAATGGTTACTTGGATATTTTTACTCACTCAAATAGACTGGGCTTTTTTTCACTTGAATGAACCCGCTCAAGCCCTTTTGCCAGGGTTTGAACCGCAAGTCACAATCAACCAACAGGGAAATATCGAATATGGTTATGTTACTCTCGATGGAGAGCAACTTTTTCCAATCACAGTCAAGGTCGCGCCGGGCAAGACGACAAAAGATTTATCGCTCGTACAAAGTCGAATTGAGTCAATCGAAACAACTCTGCATCGATTTCTAGAACGAGGTTTTTCGTCCCAAAACTTATATGTTACGGTGGCATCTCTAGATCGTCAGACAGTTATTTTGGCAGGCGATCGAACAAAAAATATTCAAGAAATTATCCTCACGGTCACAGAAGTAGATGGTCACCTCGCGGGAAAACCTGTTTCTATCTTGGCTGAAAATTGGGCTAAACAACTCCAGCAAGCTTTACTCAAAGCCAAGGAATCTCGTCTTCCAGAAGCCCGCCGGCAGCAAATCTTTCAGACGGCTTCAATCGTCATCGCCAGTGCAGTAATTAGTCTAGTCTTATACGGAATTCACCGCTGGAGCTATTCACTTTTTGATCGGCGCAAACAACAGATCCTTCAATCGGCCGAAGAACAAATGTTATCGGATCTTGAGACTCCTGGGACTGACATCAACCAAAATTTTCAGCATTTACAAAGTCTCAAACAGCGACAAATGCTCAACATTTTTCTCCGTCGAGCGTTGCGATTGAGCCAACTATTCCTATGGGGAGGAAGCCTTGCCGGAATTCTTCTCACTTTTCCCGAGACTCGAAGCTGGGGAAAAATTTTGGTAGCTTTTACCCTTAAACTCTTCATCATTATTCTAACAATGCTGGCAGCCGCTAATGTTAGCCATTTTTTAGTCAATCAACGCTTAAAAATCTTACTAGAAGAAGCCTCACTAAAACCCGACCAGATGCAACGAATGATCTTGCGGACACCGACTCTCGCCAGTGGCCTGGACGAAATTATTAAATTTAGCGTTTGGTGCCTTGCTATTGCTTGGTTAATCAACTGGGAACAAGTTCCCATTGGCACACTTTGGACAGGTGCTGGATTACTGAGTGTGGCCTTAAGTTTAGTCTTCCAAAATTTACTGCGTGATTGGTTAAATGGATTTCTAATTATTTTTGGCGATTACTATGCTGTGGGAGATGTTGTCCAAATCGCTGATACCACTGGCTTAGTCGAAGCTATAAGTTTGCGAAGCACTCGCATTCGTGGCGAGGGGGGAAGCCAGACTACTATTCCTCACGGTCAAGTTACGACGATTCGCAACCTGACTAAAGACTGGTCACGGGTAGATTTTAGCGTTGTCATTGCATCAAGTGCCGATATTACCCACGCCATGCAAGTAATGAAGCGAGTGGCCCAAGACATGGCCAATGATCCAGAATGGCGATTAGATATTTTAGAGCCAGTCAGTTTGATAGGAGTTGAAAGCCTTAGTGCTAGCGGAACGCAAATCACCCTCTGGATCAAGACCAAGCGATCGAAACAATGGAGCGTAGAGCGGGCATTCCGTCATAGATTGAAACAGGCATTCGAGCGCGAGGAGATTCGGATAGCCTAGCTAAACTTAAGCCTGTAACTCGCGCCCAATGTACACTGTATACAGAGATACAATCAGCACAAGTTAAGCTTGTTAGGATTTTGAGGATTTAACTGCATAAATCTAGGTGTGAGAAGCGATGAATCTAATATTTAATGGGGGAAAAAATTTGACTCCCCTCGTCCCGCTTTTTTTGGGATCTTTACTGCTTTCCCAAGTCGGAATCGCTCAAGCTAAGGCGCAAAAGCTCGATTCTGCGATGGGGCAACTTCCCAAAGTTTCTGATTTACGTGCCAATCCGATGTCACAGGTAACGAGCGTCAATCAATTGCGGGACGTATCCCCCAGTGATTGGGCTTATGAGGCTTTAAGAAGTTTAGTAGAACGCTACGGCTGTATAGTTGGCTATCCAAATCGAACCTATCGGGGAAATCGCGCCTTAACTAGATGGGAGTTCGCCGCAGGGGTAAACGCCTGCATGAATGCTTTAGAGCGCTTACTTGAAGATGGTCTAACGGTTGAAAAAGAAGATATTGACAAACTTAACCGACTGGCTAAGGAATTTCAATCGGAATTGGCGGCCTTAGGGGCTAAGGTCGATAATCTAGAAAATCGCACCGCGTTCTTAGAAGATCACCAATTTTCCACCACGACAAAACTAAGCGGTTCGGTATTTATGAACTTAACGGGAGCGTCGGCGGGAGGAGATGTAAAAGTAAACGCCACTAATCTAAACGTTCCCCTACAATTGCGTAACGCGGGACGAGATCCAGCTACGGGACAGCCCATAGTTCTCGAACAACCGAACGACTCTCAAATAACCTTCAGCTTTCTGGCGTGGTTAACCCTAACCACCTCATTTTCAGGGAAAGATAGTTTAGTCACCCAACTAGCGGCGGGAAATGGTAACTCCCCGGCTAACGTTTTCGCTTCTGCGGGACAGTACAATACTTTCGGGGTTCCCTACACCGATCAAAGCGCCAGCCCCGACGTAGGCAGTACCAACGTAGTGATACGGGAATTATTTTATAGTTTCCCGGTTGCCGATAATGTGCAAGTCACCGTAGGCCCGAGAGTTAACTGGTATCGTTACTTCGATAACAACCGTTTTACCTTCTTCTTGACGGGGGCGGGTAGTTTTAACTCGGGGGGAAGTACTCTACTCAACGCGATCGATCGTGGTTCTGGGGCGGTAGTGTCCTGGGGGATAAACAAGCAGTTGCAACTTAATCTAGCCTACCTCGGTGAAGCCGATGAATTCTTACCCGTACCGCCTTTTAACACGGCCAGCGATCCGAAAAAAGGGTTATTTGGCGGAACTAACACTACCACGGTGGAATTAAGTTACTCTCCGAGCGAGAATTTTACCGCCCGTTTTCTTTATAACTACAGTATGATTCAAGCTCTCGGCGGTACTATTGGAGGCACTACCGGAGAACCTCTTTACGGAATAGCCGATGCGGGGCCAGGTAGAGGGTTGGATGTGAATCCTGCCGATGGAGGTTTGATCAACTCGCCCGCCAATACCTTCAGCTTTAATTTTGATTGGCTAATTACTAAAGGTTTTGGCATTTTCGGCCGTTATAGTTTCGGTAACACTCAACTAAGACCGATCAATCAGGTGGTAAACGCACAAACCATTCAATTCGGTCTAGGTTTTCCCGATCTAGCTAAAGAAGGCGCATTAGGAACTATATCTTTTCTTATTCCTTTCGATGTGGTGGCGGGTGAGAAATATCTCGTTTCTAACGGGGGCGACGGTGGAACTCAATATGAGCTTGAAGCTACTTATTTCTATCCGCTCAACAATAATATAGCGGTAGTTCCCGGTGTAATGTATATTGGCAATCCCAATAACTTCAGCGACAACCCTGGCATCTTCGTGGGTAACGTGCGTCTTCAGTATAGTTTCTAGATGTGGGGAGTCGGCAATTGGGAATCGGCAATTGGTAGTTGACTCGGCTCCCTACTGCCTACTCTCTACTCCCGATTCTTAATAAGGGGACTATGCTGACTAGTGGCTAGTGGCTCTAGTTACTCGCTACTCGCCACTAACCACTATCTCTATAAAACGAATCTGCGGAAAGATTCCGCAGGTTCAAAACTTCCCTAAAATTTTAGCTTCGACAGCAGAAGCCTCTCGCTCACCCGGAGGGGAGCGACGAGACGGCGGCTAAAATGTCGGACGCAGGTTCCGACATCGCCGCCTCATGAATGCGTCTTTTGTTGAGGACTGCTGATTGACCGATGCCGAATACAAATGAGGCAAGGAAAGCCAGCGACGACGAAACGAACAATCTCTTATTCATCTGACCAATTAATCAGGGGTATCTTGATTTTCAATGTACTGACGCAATGTAGAGATAGTAACACCTCCGCAACTGGCAACAAAATAAGAGCCATTCCACAATACATCTTTCCAATAAAACTGATTCACCCGGTCGGCAAATTCCTGTCTTAATTTTCGAGATGAAACGGATTTTAAATTATTCACCAAATTGCTTAAAGCAACGTCGGGATAATACTGGAAAATTGCGTGAATGTGGTCTTCTTCGCCGTTGAACTCGACCAGCTTGCAATCCCATTTACCCAACAAGTCCGAAAATACTTCATGCAGACGTTCTAACATCTCACCCGTGAATACTTTCCGCCGATACTTCGTCGTTAATACGAGATGAACTTTTAAGTCACTGACCGACCTACCTTTACTGACAAAATCGTTTTTCATTGAAAAGATGTGAGAATACTGCTATAATCAGTGTAGCTTAAAACAATATCACCCATTGCAATTTTCTTCAAGACATCACCGATGAAACTCAATTACCAATACAGGATATACCCATACACTCAACAAATTCAGAAGTTAAACGAATGGTTAAGAATTTGCCGGTATTTATACAATTACTGGTTGGGTCAATGCCTGGATTGGTGGGACAGAAATCGGTGTCCTGTAAATGCTTGCCCGTTGGTCTGTCATCTTCCCCAACTGGCGGACAATCCCTATTACACGGATCTGAAGGGACAATTACCGGGGCTTAAAGCGGATCTGGTAACGGTGCGATGGTCGGGTAAACTACTGGATTTTAAATCGGTTTACTCTTCCGTTCTACAAGATGTTTATGCGTCGCGTCTTAAAAGAGCGATGGATAGGTACATCAAAGGAGATAGTAACGGTAAACGTAGCGGTAGACCCCGTTTTAAAAGCGAGGCGAATTATAAATCGTTTAAGTTTCCACAAGCGAAACAGGACTGGCTAGATACCGAAAATGCGGTGTTATACCTGCCTTTCATCGGTGGGGTGCAAATCAGGTTACACCGGGCGCTTCCCGATGGCTTCAACCTGAAAAACGTTCAGGTAATTAAAAAAGCCGATGGTTGGTACGTTAACCTGTGTCTTGAAGACCCGACAGTTCCGGAGTTCAACCCTGATAATATCGTTCCGACATGGGATAATTCAATCGGGATGGACGCGGTGTTACATGAGAATGATTTTCTGGCGTTATCGAACGGTCAGAAATTACCATCTCTCAAGTCCTTCAGGAAGAATCAATCTTCACTCGCGCTCGTATCGAAACGAAAAAATGCCAGAAAACGCGGTTCTAATCGTCGTCGCAAGTTAGCGAAACGGGAAGCGCGTATCCATCAACGCATCGCCCGTTCTCGTAAGGATCACGCTTTTAAAACTGCTCATAAAGTCGTAACTGGAGTTTAGACTAGATGGTATCAAGCTGACAATGTAGAGTCGAGTATGATGGCGGGGTAGTCAAGGTTGAGAAAAAAAAGAGATAATAAGGCAAATTTACCTAATTATCCCAAGCCTTGAATCATTCTACCCAAAAACTCCTGGATTTTAGAAAGGGGGTCTATCAACTGTTAGGACCCGCCAAAGACGCTACCTTTGATTTAATGGATGCCGTACTCATCACCCGCCATGCCTATTCCTTTGCCGAATTATCCCTGTCCCCAGTATTTCGGCGGCAGTGGCCGAGTCTCTATGAGGCCATTGAGGATAGTCGTCCCAAGAATCACCAGTTGATGAAGCTCTACATCAACCAAATCCCAAGCCATCAACCATCACAAAGGGTGATCTTGGCCGGAGATCATACATCCTGGCCTAGAACCGAAGCTCCCACCTTACAAGATAGAACTTATGAACATGGAGCTAAAGTGATCTCGGGAAAACCGATTACCTTGGGACATGGTTACAGTACGTTAGCCTGGATACCATTCGAGGAAGGAAGTTGGGCGTTACCTTTACGACATGACCGGATTAGCTCCCATGAAACACCGATAACGAGAGCGGTTTTACAGTTAAAACAGGTGTGCCGAAATCTGCCAGAAAGACAGATAACCTTGTGGGATAGTGAGTACGGCTGCGCTAATTTCGTGAAAATGACAGCAGGAATAAATGCTGATAAATTGATGCGATTAAGACCTAACCGCTGTCTTTTTGCCGAAGCACCGACCTATCAAGGAAAAGGAAGACCGAGAAAACATGGGCAGAAAATGAAGTTATCTGACTCAAGCACCTGGGGAATTCCTGTGAAGTCAAGAGAAGTCATTGACCCAACCTGGGGGGTCATAAAAATACAACGATGGAGTAAATTGCATTTTGCCAACTCGGCAGAACATCCGATGGAAATCATTTTGATTCAACGCCAAGGCAAAGAAACTTCTCCTGATTCGCCTAAACCGATGTGGTTAGCTGCGATTGGCTTAGAAACACTGGACTTAATCTGTCTCTGGAAACTTTATTTAAGACGGTTTGCCATCGAACATTGGAATCGTTTCCTCAAACAAAGGTTGCATTGGACTCTGCCCAAATTAAACAGCCCGGAAAAAGGGCAGCGATGGAGCGACTTAATGCCGATTCTAACCTGGCAATTATGGTTAGCTCGTGCAATAGTAGAAGACAATCCGCTGCCTTGGCAAAAACCTCAACCTCTGGACAAGTTAACCCCCTCTCCGAGTGGCACAAGGCTTTCCAGGACTTTTAGCCCTTATCGGCACACCGGCTAAACCCCCCAAACCCCGTGGAAAGTCTCCTGGTTGGGAACCGGGTAAAAAAAGGCGTAAAAAACCTCGTTATCCGGTCGTTAAAAAGACAGTAACTCGACCGAAAAAAGAGAAAGAAGCAGTGGCTTAAGGCCGATATTGAAACTCAAACCATTATTCTTAGCTCTTTTAGCAAGCTAAGCCAAATTGTAATGAGTTTGCCTCTTCATCAGTCCGCATAATCAAACCGTACCATCTAGTGTAATCATGGTTGGTGAGTTAGTCTAAACTCCAGTCGTAACGACCGGGCATAAAGTTTACTTTCATGAGGATCTAGAACACCGATTCAGTAATCGAAAAGCAAAACCTGATCAAATCTTGAGGTAG
>CAZUVR010000047.1:0-29511 GCA_964623815.1 uncultured bacterium
TAACCCACTATCATACCATACTTTCGCCTAAACTTAAGATGCGTTTACCCTGACTAACTCACACTTGTAAGTTAGTTGCTCAATAAAACGACCATGAGGGATATTAACGAAGTTTTGGTTATTTCTAGACCCGATATTAATATTCTGCTTCCATCCTTCGTTCTGACCGATAACCAGTAAGCTTATTTCATGAGAAACTAATAGATTGACTATATATCTACTAGCGGTGTGGAGGTAATAATCCACCTTACAATTACGTTTTAAGGTTAAACCTTGTATTCTTTTACTGGTCTTTTGGTTATTTGGTAATTGAGATTTCAGTTTAGCTAGTGTTTTGTTGTACTTTTGATTGCATGATTTTAAGGCTCTCCCACAAATTAGAATAGGTTGAAAGGAGGGAATATTGGAGGTTACTGCGGCCAGGTTATTGAGTCCGAGATCGATAAAACCATATCGGCTATCTTCTTGTTCTTCTATTTCTGCCGATGGTTTTTCGTAAACTATCTCTAAACAATAAGCTCCCGTTTTCGGGACAATTCTTACTTCAAGGACTTCTTTGATATTGGTTTTAAAGACTAAATTAGTACCCGAAAGTTTAATCAAACCATTCTGTAACGCCTTTTTCGATATAGCTTGATAGTTATAAGTAAGGACATTACGCCCTTTCTCTTTATCCTTATAACGCGGGAGTTTGGGACATCCAGTAAACTTAGCTGGACTTTTTTTGTATTCGGCAATGGCTTTGATGTATGACTTAAAAGTTTTTTCGACTTGCTTTAAAACTAGCTGAGATACTTTGGCAGGTATTGCTCGATAATCCACACCTTCCTTTAATCCATGATGTAAATCGGTTAGGCTCGGTAGCTTCTCACCTTTAAAGAAAGCCTGACGCGATAAATAAACAGCACAATTATAAAGATTTTTTGACAACCAAGCTAGTTTATCTATTTCTCTAAAATTGGGGTGACTACTTTTAATTAAATGTTTCTGCACTAACTTCATGGGTTGATTCCTCTAAACACTTAATCAAGCACTCAGTCTTTCTGGTTCTCCTTCTTAAAGAATATAATCTGGCACAGAAAGAAGTGATAATAGATACGAAATCCTGCATCAGATCATCTGTTCGCTCTTCGGCTAGATTGATTACTTCAACTTCTTTGCCTAATTTTTTTAGAAGCACCTGAATATAATTTAAACCTACACGGCTAAGTCTGTCTTTATGCTCTACAACTATTAAATTATAATCGTCAGATTCCAGCAGTTTAATTAGTTGTTTACGATGATCGTTAACCCCACTACCCACTTCTTTCACAATTCCAACTATCTGATACCCTTTCGCAATACACTAAGACTTTACTCTATCAGCCTGAGTATCTAAATTGCTTTTATTTTCACTACTACTCACACGGGCGTAAACAATTGCTTTGTTATTCTCGCTTGTTTGTTTAACGTTGACTATTATTGTCCCTGTTTTTAGCTTGGTGGCGTTGAGTTCACCTCTTTGCCACATTCTCCAAGCTGTTTTATAGCTCACTCCAATTGATTTAGCGTAATCCGATAATTTTATAGTCGAGCATGATTTAATCTTACTATCCTAATTTAGACTGTTTGCCATCACTTGTCAATATTTGTCTAAGCTTTTATCTAAGTTTTGTAATACCGCATTCCTGGTAACTGCATAACCAACCCCATTAACTCTAACTGTAACAATATCCCCGCCACATCTGGAGGAGCCAAAGAACTCCGCTCCACTAAACTATCGAAACTGAGCGTATCCGTACCGAACAACTTATATATATCCATCAATCTCGGTTCTAAATCTGGTAGCGGAGGGGATATATCCAATACTGGGAGAGAACCTAACATCTCTAATAAATCTGACTCGCTGAGAATTATCTCGGCTCCCTGACGAATCAGACTTAAACAACCCCTGGCAACGAACACATCAGGAGAATTTGGTAATACATAAACATCCTTACCGTATTCACTCGCGTAACGGGCCGTAATCAGAGAGCCTGATTTTTCTGGGGCCTCGATAACTAACACGGCGCGGGATAAAGCCGCGATAATCCTATTCCTGGCGGGGAAATTAAGTTTATCCGGTTTGGTTCCCGCAGGATACTCGCTCAGGATCAAGCCATTGGCTTCTATTTCCCTCTGTAAACCCCTATGGTGGGCGGGATAGGTGACATCGACACCCGTACCAACAACGGCGATGGTGCGCTGTCCGTTTTTCAAACAACTCTGATGAGCTTCCCCATCTATCCCTTCAGCCATACCGGAAATAACCCTGAAACCCGCCTTAGCCAGGGCGGAGCTGAGGCGGCGAGTCCATAAACGCCCGTGTTCGCTAGGGTGACGGGTTCCCACTATACCGATTAGAGGCGTTAATCCATCATTTTCCGATCGCTCTACCCGGCCCCGATAATACAACACCGGCGGCGGCCCGGGAATCTCTAAAAGTAGTTTCGGATAATCGGCATCGGCTGGTGTCCAGAAGAGGGGATTCTTTTCGGTGTGACTTGCGAGGAATTCTTGAGGAGATATTTTCTTTCTACCGGTTTCTATCGCCCCGATTAATTTACCGCCGATACCTTCTACCCCGCCCAATTTATCACCTGGAGCGAACCATGCTGACTCTAAACTACCGAAATGGTTAAAGATACGTTTTAATAAAACGGCACCGATACCGTCAATCTGAGACCATGCTAACCAGTAAGAGCGATCGCTACTCATCACCAATCCACATTAAAATCTATCGGTCTAATCTAAAATTTTTTCCTAGTGCCTGTCATCCGGATTTTCACGGTTTTACTTCAGCGGATGTACTTGAGCAGAAGGAGAAGGCTAGTAATATAAGATAAAGAAGCAGTCAAACTGAAAGCAAAAAAGGAGAATTTCGATGTTGGCCTATATACTAGCCCTCTTAGTGGGATTTTTTAGTTTATATCTTTTGGCAACGGCATTTATTACGCCGAGCATCCATCGTAAAGATGATTTCCTTTGGAGCGCAGTCGGATTGTTCTACGCCCTCGTTCTCTGGCTCTGTGCAGGTCAATTTAAAGGTGCTGTTTTACTCGGACAGGCGGCGGTAGTTATATTATTACTCGCCATCGGCTGGCAAAATTTGAACTTAAGACGGGTAATATTATCTCCCGATAACCAACAGGCCCTATTAGGATTCTCAGTCATCGATTGGTTACAGGGGAATTTAGGTAAAGTCGTCAGTAGCAAAGCGAAAAAGTCTCCTATTGCCGTTAAGCCAAAAGAAAAATCCGCCCCGGTTCAACCCGCTCCTACCCCTAAAGTTGAGGAAGTTGTCTCCGAGCAGGTGACTACGGTAACACCTGAAATTCCTGTGGTTAACACAGTCGAGGAAGAAGAGGATAATTGGAGCGAATTCGAGTCGGAAGAAAAAGAGGATATAAAACCCGTCGTCTTCTCAGCCCCGGTTATCCAGGCTTCCGAACCGGTAGTGGCCGAAGAAGAAGAGGACAATTGGAGCGAATTCGAGTCGGAAGTAGAAGAAATACAGCCTATCATCTCCTCAGCCCCAGTTATCCCCGATCCCGAACCGGTAGAAGAATTAAATCAGGAGGGTGAAGCAGCCTTTGAAGAAAATATAACTTCCGTAACGCCTGGGGTGGAAATTCCCCTGGTAGCGGAGACGGAAGGCCCACCCGCTCAAGAAGAACTATTAACGGACACAGTAGAAACAGAAGGGGAAAAAACCGATAGAGAAAATGGGGGGGGAGACGTAATCGAGACGGTAATAGTGAGCATAGAAAGCACACCGGAAATAACAGAGGAACAAATACAACAAGAAATTCTCGAAGTGGTAGAAGCGGCTGCGGAAATAGGAACGATCGAATCGGTAGAAATAACCACCACAGAAACCATCATTATCAACCTCGAACCCCCTCAAGAAGACGATCGCCGAGATTAATCCCCCACTGTCACCCTGGTAAAAATGGGCGAAAAAAACTCAGAATCTTATCTCAAAAACCTTAAGTGTGAGCTATGATTCTGAGATGTTCTAAAGGTAGCTTAGGACTATGGAACGCAATAAAACCGTAGTCCCTCAGCTTTATGAACTCTGTGATAATACTAAGCATCGCATAGAGAAGATAAAATCAAGATTAGATGAAAACGATCTTCCCCATAAAACCGTGACAGAAGCGAAAAACTACAAAGACACCGTTAACTTACTACAAACTAAATTTGATATGCGGGCTAACGCCACCAAGCGCGAACCCGAAATACAGAAATTTTGGGTAGACAACAATATATATGAAACTTTATCGCTAAATAATCCCGATGAAATTTTCGTACTTCACGACGGGCCTCCTTACGCTAATGGTTCTTTACATATGGGCCACGCCCTTAATAAAACCCTTAAAGATATTATCAATAAATACAAACTACTACGCGGGTACAAAGTTCGCTACGTGCCAGGCTGGGACTGTCATGGCCTGCCGATCGAGTTAAAAGTTCTCACTAGCATGAAAGATAAGGATAGGGAAGGACTCACCCCCCTAAAATTACGCCATCAAGCTCGTGACTTCGCCCTAAAAGCTCAACAGGAACAGGCAGAAGGCTTTAAGCGTTACGGCATCTGGGGAGATTGGGCCCACCCCTACCTCACCATGAACCCGGATTATGAAGCGGCTCAGATCGGTGTCTTCGGGGAGATGGCTCTTAAAGGATATATCTATAGAGGTTTAAAACCCGTCCACTGGAGTCCGAGTTCACAAACAGCCCTCGCTGAGGCAGAATTAGAGTACCCAGAAGGACATATATCTCAGAGCGTTTATGCGGCTTTCCCGATTACTAAAGTCACAGACGATCGCTTAACCCCCTTTCTCGGCGATTTAGGAGTAGCCATCTGGACTACTACACCCTGGACTCTACCGGGTAACTTAGCAGTAGCCCTCAACCCCGAACTATCCTACTCAGTGGTAGAAACAGAGAAACCGATCGGCGGTTATAAATATCTCATCGTCGCCACCGACTTGATCGAAAGATTATCCAGCGTATTCGACACGGCTTTAAAACCTAAAATCAGCTTACTCGGAAAAGAGCTAGAACATACCACCTATCGCCATCCCCTATTCGATCGCTCAAGCCCCATCGTCATCGGCGGCGATTACGTCACCACTGAATCCGGCACCGGTTTGGTACACACCGCACCCGGACACGGACAGGAAGACTATGGCGTAGGACAACGTTACGGTTTACCTATCCTGTCTCCAGTGGATGATAAAGGTAACTTCACCGCCGAAGCCGGGCCCTTCGCCGGTTTGAACGTACTCAAAGACGCGAATTCCGCCATCATCGCCGCCCTGAAAGAAAAAGGCGCTCTGCTCAAAGAAGAACCTTACCAGCATAAATATCCTTACGATTGGCGGACGAAAAAACCCACCATCTTCCGCGCCACCGAACAATGGTTCGCCTCTGTAGAGGGGTTTCGCTCCTCTGCTCTCTCAGCCATCGCCGGAGTTAATTGGATACCGGCGCAGGGAGAGAATCGCATCACTCCTATGGTCAGCGATCGCTCCGATTGGTGCATCTCCCGTCAGCGCAGTTGGGGTGTACCCATCCCAGTATTCTACGACGAAGAAACGAACGAACCTTTACTGAATGGAGAAACGATCGCCCATGTTCAGAATATCATCGCCCGACACGGCTCAGATGCTTGGTGGGAGATGTCGGTAGAGGAATTATTACCCGAATCCTACCGTAATAACGGCCGTCGCTACAGGAAAGGCACCGATACGATGGATGTATGGTTTGATTCTGGTTCATCCTGGGCGGCGGTGGCTAAAAACAGGCCGGAGCTTAAATATCCCGTAGATATATATCTAGAGGGTTCGGATCAACACCGAGGCTGGTTCCAATCGAGTTTACTCACGAGTGTAGCCGCTAACGGTATCGCCCCCTATCAAACCGTTCTCACTCACGGTTTCGTCCTCGATGAGCAGGGGCGGAAAATGAGTAAATCTTTAGGTAATGTTCTCGATCCCTACGTAATCATCAACGGTGGTAATATTCCCTGGGGAGAAGCCGGTAAAAAGGTTGAAGTACCCGCCTACGGTGCCGATATATTGAGATTATGGGTGTCCTCGGTAGATTACTCGGCGGATGTGCCTATCGGTTTAAATATGTTGAAACAATTAACCGATGTGCGTAATAAAATCCGCAATACTGCCCGTTACTTATTGGGAAATCTTCACGATTTCGACCCAGAAACCGATACAGTGGCTTATGAAAATTTACCAGAATTGGATAAATATATGTTGCACCGCATAAGCGAGGTTTTCAATGAGATAACCTCGGCTTTTGAGACTTTCCAATTCTCTAAGTTCTTCCAGACGGTACAGAATTTTTGCGTGGTAGATTTATCTAATTTCTATCTCGATATTGCCAAAGACCGGCTTTATATATCTGCTCTCGATTCCTTCCGCCGTCGCAGTTGTCAAACGGTGATGAAGGTAGCCCTAGAAAATATAGCTCGGGCCATCGCTCCCGTCCTCTCCCATCTAGCCGAGGATATATGGCAGTTTATCCCCTATCGAACTCCCTATCAATCCGTCTTTCAATCGGGATGGGTGGAGATCGATTCCGGATGGCATCAACCCCAATTACTCCAAAAATGGACGGTGATCCGAGACTTGAGGACGGAAGTAAACAAGGTGATGGAAGTGGCGAGGAATGAGAAAGCGATCGGCGCTTCTTTAGATGCCAAAGTATTACTTTATATCCCTGATGCAAAAGTTAAAGCGGAGCTAGAAAAATTCAATACTACCGATAGTTTCAGTGGTAATCAAATCGATGAGTTACGCTATTTCTTTTTATCTTCGCAAGTAGAATTAGTCAATTCATGGTCAGAAATAGACAATTCTAATTATAAAAGCGTCAGTGGCGATTTAGGAGTAGGAATAGTAAAAGCCGATGGTACGAAGTGCGATCGTTGTTGGAATTACTCCCTCAACGTAGGTAAATTTAGCGACCATCCCACCATCTGCGAAAGGTGTGTTAAAGCTCTAGAAAGACAATTTTAGAAGGGGAGTAGGGAGTAGTTTTTAAATCCCGATTCCCGACTCCCTACTGCCGACTCCCTCGGCTTATTTACGATTAGCTAACATTAAATTAGAATCATTAACTCCGAAACGGTAGCCAATACCGAAATTAAGGGGCTTTTTATCCTTAGCTTGTTTGTAGGCGGCTTTAAGATTGGGCTGATTGAAATTACTAAATAGAGAGATAGGCCCGTTATACACCCCGTAAAAATCTAAATCCCATTTATCCTTAGGAAATGATTTCAGAGGCATTCCAGAGTCATCCTGTAGTATGTGAGGGCTTTGAGCCAGGATTAAATTTTTAATCGTGGAGAAATTATCGTAGTGCATCAGATAGGAAGCCGCTTTAAGATAGGTAACGGGTCGATCGATACTTTTGACGAAGGTGGCAAACTGAGGATTTTTCTTCATACCGTCGTTAGATAAGTCGGTGGAGAAATAATATAGAGTGCGCGGTGTAGTTTCTCCCTCGGGTAAAAAATTAATTTTCACGCCCGGAATCATGCCCTTAGCAAACTTCTCGATTTTACCTTCCTTGTTGATCCCCACATATTGCGCGTCTACGATCTTATTATTAGTGCGGGCCATAAATAGGAATAGTATCGGGATAACCCCCTGTTTATCTAGATCCACCTTCATATCGTTAGTGCGGAAGAAACTAAACTTGAGTATGGCGTAGAGAGAATTTCTGGCCTCTAATAACTTTTGATTGCGCTGTGATTCGGATAGTTTAGAAAAATCTGGAATCGTGCCTACCGGCTCCAATCCCACCATGACGATTTCCCTAGCTTGAGGGAAGAGAGAATAGGCATAGAGGAAATCAGGGCCGCTGAAGGGATAAAACAAATTAGGAGATGTAGCGTTAATAGAAGCTAATTCGGTTTTGCCCCACTTCCTAACTTTTGATAATTGCTGAGAATCTAATTGGGCCCAGGAATTATTTAAAAAGCTGCGATGGTTCAACCAGGCCTTAGTTTTTTGTACGGAGGCTAGAGAACTTTTATCGTCTAGTTTTAAACCCGCTATGAGACGGGCTGTATCGGTTAAATGGGCGGCTCTTTGAGGATCAAAATCCGATTTAGTCTCGGGGCTAGGAGAAGGCAGAGCTGCGGTTATCACTGGGGATTGGGTGGCTGGGGGTGTCACCGGGGATTCGGTTGCTACGGGGGAGCTAGTCCCGGTGGTGGTTGCCGATTGATTGTTCGCTCCCGTACAGGCGTTGACTAAACTCAAGAGGCCTACTGTCAGGATTAATTTCGGTATTAAAAAGTTTTTCATGATCTGCAAGTCAAAACAGGATAATTTAAGCGAGTTTGTTTTTATTCGCTAACCAATATACGGGAAGACCGATTAATATAGTGAACAATCCTAAAGATGATTCTAGTGGTTTTGCGTGGTAGCTAAATATTAACATCCACATGCTAATAGATAAAAATATAAGTGGAGTTATGGGATAGCCCCAAGTTTGATAAGGGCGGGACATATTGGGCATTTTCCATCGGTAAACAAATAACCCCAAAACCGTCATAGAAGAGGATAAAATTAAAGTAAATTCCAGGTAGGTTAGTACAGCATCGAAAGTGGAAGTTATTAATAACACTAGAACAATCGCTAATTGAAACAAAATCGCCCAGTATGGTATTCCATTACGATTTTTTTGGGCGAGAATCGAGAATAAAGGAAAGTCTTCGCCGATCGCTTGAGTAACGCGGGGGCCTGCTAGAACCATCGAGCTAATTGAGGAGATTAACCCCAAAGAAATCAGTATTCCCATGATTTTCGCCCCTGATTGACCGAAAATCTGTTCAGCCACTATGTAACCTACTTCTAATTGTCCCGCTAATTTTTCTATGGGTGTGGTGTAGAGAAAAATAAAGTTTAAGAGTAGGTATAAAGCCATTACTGTTAAGGTACCGAACAGGAGTGAACGAGGTAAAGTTCTTTCTGGTTCCTTCACTTCGCTGGCTAAATATACGGCCGCATTCCATCCCGAATAGGAATAGGTAACGTAGAATAAAGAAATAGCAAAAGGAGAACTAAATATCTCAGGTATGTTATCGTTATTAGGTAAAAAACTCAGAGATTGAGGAGCTACCAAAAGCAATCCCGAGGTAATTAAGATGATGATTAAAGCTACTTTTAAAAAAGTAAAAAGTTGCTGAAAGGAGCTACCGAATTTAAGATTGTTAAGATGAACTAGAGAAACGAAAATAATAGCGATCGCCGCTACTAAAGTAGAATTGAGACTCGGGAAGACACTACTCATATATTTTCCCAGAGCGATACCGGCCAGAGCTATAGGTGCGGCAAAACCGACGGTAACGGAAACCCAGCCCGAGAGAAAGCCGATGACGGGGTGATAGATTTTTGAGAGAAAATGGTACTCACCACCCGAGCGAGGCATGGAGGCGGCCAGCTCACCGTAACAAAGGGCACCGCAGAGGGCGAAAATTCCACCGATAAACCAGAGGAGGAGGAGAACGAAGCCGGACTTAATATCAACGGCTTGAAAACCGAGACTGGTAAAAACTCCCGTACCAATCATGTTGGCGACTACGATGCAAGTAGCGGTAAAAAGCGTAATCACCCGTCGGGGCTGATACGTGGCGGCTTCTGGAGGCGAATCTAATTGAGTCATGGCAATGTTGAATAAATTATGCCCTATAGTTAAAACGATCTAAATCTATCATTTGTTCCCCCTCTTCGATAAGGTTATTTTCTCTCTTACTAAAAACTATGTTAAAACGTACTATATAGCGAGAAAATCAAAGGTTAGAATTGAAAAGATAGACCAATAATATAAACTGTTAAACAATCGCCTCCAAGGAGAGCATCATCCTTGACCAACCTTCAATGTCAGAACCTGACCTGTTTAGGCTCCAATTCCCTCACCAGCAAATTTTGTGAGAAATGTGGGGCCCCCTTAGTTAAACGCTATCTCTGGATGCTAGGAGATGGGGTGAAAACCTATTATCAATCTCAGAGCCTACTCGGCGATCGTTTTTTAGTAGTTCATCCCCAAGTCGTCCTGGACACTAAACCCGCTATCCCCCCTCAATCTCCCGAAGAACCGCCTTCGTTTTTGACTCCCTATTTGCGACTATTCCCCTATGGCCTGCACACGCCCCAAATCTTCGGTTATTTGCCTTCCCCCGATCCGATCCTACCGGAATTAGACATCTGGTTTCTGGAGTATAGTTCTGTGCCAGTAAATGATACAGGGGAATTGCTCTATCCGGAATTATTGCCGAAACTAACTCAGGTATGGCCTGGTGCCACCCAGTTAAGACAATTAAACTGGTTGTGGCAGATGGCTCGACTCTGGCAACCCCTACAAGGAAATCGGGTAGTTAGTACCCTTTTAAATCCTCACCTCGTCAGGGCTAACGAACAAATTATACAGTTATTAGAACTTGATAACGATGGGGAGGTATCTCCTAAATTCAGCGGGTTAGGGGAGTTATGGTCAGAGCTGATACCTTTAACAGATAACTCTTTGAAAGGCTTTTTAACATCTCTGTGCGAGGATATTAACCGAGAGAAAATTGTCTATCCCGAACAACTGGTATCGACCTTAGACAACGCCCTGCAACATTACGCTAGCGCAGTACAACTCAACTATCAGCTATTTACCTGTACCGATACAGGGCCTTTGCGAGAACACAATGAAGATGCTTGCTATCCCTTGACTGAGGAGAAGATCGAGACTGAAACCCCTCTAGTTATAGTCTGTGACGGCATCGGCGGCCAGGAAGGCGGAGAAATCGCTTCTCAATTGGCGATCGATACCTTAGAATTACAGATTTATCCCCTGATCACCTCTAACCTCAACGGCGAAGATTTAGAAAGTGAAATAGCCAATGCGATTTGCGGTACTAACGACGCGATCAGCGAGCGCAATGACATCGAGCAAAGACAGGAAAGGCAGAGGATGGGAACAACCCTCGTCATGTGTTTGGGGCAAAAGCACCTGATGTATGTAGCTCACGTAGGGGATTCGAGAATCTATTGGATTACGGAACATAACTCTCATCAAATCACGGTAGATGATGACTTAGCCTCGCGGGAGGTGAGGTTAGGCTATTTACTCTACAGGGATGCTATCCAATATCCTAACGCGGGGGCATTAGTACAGGCCTTGGGCATGAGTAACTCGGCGAGCTTACATCCGAGCGTGGAAAAAGTGGTTTTAGATCAAGATAGCGTCTTCTTACTCTGTTCCGATGGTTTGAGCGATTACGATCGAGTAGAGCAATACTGGCAGGTAGAAATAACCCCCCTACTGAGAAAAGAAAAAACTATAGAAGAGGTGGGGCGGAGATTATTACAGATAGCTAATGAAAAAAACGGTCATGATAACGCCACCATAGGCTTAATCTATTGCCGCGTCGAAAAGACGGAAGACTCTATTCTCCCCTTAGAATACAGTGCCATAGAAACAGATAGTATCTCGGGTGAACTTCCCAATAGCTTTCTAGAAGATACGACTCAAGGGGAGACGGAAACACTTTTAGACCTGCCGACATCCTTACCCCAAAGTCCCCCTGTAGAAACCAATTCCGAGATTAAATTTGCCCCCAGCCCGAGTCCGATAAACCAGACACCAGATCAGAACACCCTGCTGTTGAGTCTGCTAGGTGTTCTTGTATTGGGGGTTATAGGTTGGTTCGGCTGGCAAGCCCTGACTCAATCCCCGAACTCAAACAATGCCGATCCCTCTCCCGGGCAGACACAAGTGAACTAAGGTTATGACATCTCTGACTGTAGTGATCGATCGATTGAAGACGGGGCCGAATAATTTCGCGGTATGGATTACCGAGGCTCCGTTGCCGGTAGCCATCACCCATCACGATCAACCTTGGTCAGAGCGACTAACTCAGGCCTGGCTGTGTTGGGAGGAAATATTCTCGGAGGAGAAAAGTCCCCGGCCACCTTTCGTCGGTGATTTGAGCGCTCACCCCGGGCTGTCCCCCGGTGAGGGTGGAAAATTAATGCAGGAATTGGGGATTGGTCTCTGGCGCTGGTTGTTCAGCCCGTCACTGGGGCAAAGTTTAGCCATCAGCCAGGGCGTAGCGGCAGGTAACGCCAAACCTTTGAGAATCCGCCTGGAAGTTCGGGATCGGTATCTAGGGTTATTACCCTGGGAGATCATGCAATCGGAGGTGAATATGCAACCAGTATCCGTCAGCCACAATATTCTCTTCAGCCGTACCAGTAGCCGAGTCACCCCCCTGGCCCTGCCTCCCCTGGCGGATTGTTTAAGAATTCTGCTGGTGGCGGGGGAAGATTCTTGTCCCGAATCACAACAAGCTCTGCAATTAAGGACGGAGATAGATAACATAGTCAGGATCGTTAAAGGCGAGGATAGAGATAAAACTCCGATAATAGATGTATTGATAAGACCGACAACGCAGGAATTAATAGAAACTCTCGATCGAGGTAATTACAACGCCTTTTTTTACGGTGGCCACGGAGAACCCCATCAGGAAGGGGGATTGTTAAAATTCGGCTCCGGCACTGCCCTGACTGGCATAGAACTAGGGCAGGTATTGGTAAGGAATCGGGTGATACTCTGCGTCTTTAACACCTGCTGGGGAGCCAAACCGGCTTTAACCGGCGACGAGATCATCGAGCGGAGTAGCTTGGCGGAAGCTCTGATCGCCGGGGGAGTTCCGGCGGTTCTGGGAATGCGTGACCGGATAGCCGATCGTGAGGCACTGACTTTTATCAGCACCTTCAGCAAGGATTTAAGCGAGGGGCTACCGATCGATCAGGCCGTAAGACACGCCCGGGGGAATCTTCTAAGTACCTATCGCTTCAATCAACCCGCCTGGACATTACCGATACTTTATATGCACCCGAACTTTGACGGACAGATAATTCAATCGGCGGATAACCGGATTACCACAATCCCGGGGCCTAAAGAATATCCCTCTGCCTATCTGAAGGCGCAAATATCGGGACGAATTTGGCGCATCGAAGGATTAACTTACCTGGGGCGCAACGGGGACACGAATACGGTAGTTATCAGGGAGCAATGGGTGAGCGGTTCCCATGGCCAGATCGTTTGTCGGCAGATCAGCCCAGGCGGTACTTATCATTTTTCCTTGATCGATAATTCCCGCTACGGTACTTTCATTTACGAGAATGGTTCCTGGCGACATTACTACCACGAAGAAATCCCTTTAGCTCCCAACACCCAAATCCGTCTCGGAAGTATGGAAGGCGAAACTTTAGAATTTATCCTAGAAGAATAAGCTCGCTCCTAAATTTTGATTTATGATGAACCTGCCGCGTCTAACCGTCCTCATACTGGGTTTGAGCCTGATCCTCGGGCTGATGTTATGGTTGGTGAATAATATTTATCGTCTCTACATTCAAATAGCCTGGACAGCACCCCTACTGGCGAATTTACTCCTCTTGCTAATTATCGCCCTCCTCGGTCTGCTAATTTATCTCTTCGTCTATTATTTTTATCTCAATCCTCCGCAAAAGACCCGTAGGGGCGTGCGCCCTTCTTCCCGCCCCCTAATTCAGCTACCAGCAGAAAAAACGGAAGCCGCCAAGGAAACTCTCAATGCCATCCGGCAACAGGTGCAACAGGTACAGGATCGGGTATCGCAACAAGTTCTTTTCCGTAAATCACAAGAGATAGAAGCGAGGAAAGCCCGAGGTGAATTACAGGTGGTGGTATTCGGTACAGGTTCGGCGGGAAAAACCTCTCTGGTCAATTCTATCATCGGTGAGATGGTGGGTAATGTGGAGGCGACTATAGGGACGACGACGGTGGGAGAGACTTATAGATTAAGGTTGAAGGGAGTGAACAGGGAAATTCTCGTCACCGATAGCCCCGGGATTCTCGAACCGGGCGTGGCGGGTACGGAGCGGGAACAGATGGCGCGGGCGTTAGCAGCCGATGCGGATCTGTTGCTGTTTGTGATCGATAATGATTTACGGGCTTCCGAGTATGAACCTTTGAGTAAGTTAGTGGAAATCGGTAAACGTTCTTTACTAATTTTTAATAAGATCGATTTGTATACGGATGAGGATAGAGAAGTCATCCTGCGCCAATTGCGGGAGCGGGTGAAAGGTTTAATCTCCCCGAAAGATGTAATCGCCATCGCCGCCAATCCCCGCCCGATACAAGAGAGGGACGGTAAAATTGTCGAATTAGAACCGGAAATTCTTCCCCTGATCAAGCGCCTGGCTGCGGTGCTGCGGGCAGAAGGCGAGGACTTGATTGCCGATAACATTCTACTGCAATCGCAAAGATTAGGGGATGAGGCCCGGAAAATTATCGATCGCCAGCGGCGGCGACAATCGGAGCAAATTATCGATCGCTATCAGTGGATCGGTGCCGGGGTTATCGCTGTCACACCCCTACCGGTGGTAGATTTGTTGGCGACGGCTGCCGTTAACGCCCAGATGGTGATAGAACTGGGGCAGGTGTACGGATGCGAGATCAATAGCGATCGCGGTAAGGAGCTGGCCATGTCCCTCGGCAAAACCTTGGTGAGTCTTGGTGTAGTTAAGGGGGCGATTGAACTATTAGCGAGGGCGTTACAGTTCCATGTGGCAACTTTTATCGTCGGTAAGGCGATTCAAGCAGTCACTGCGGCTTATCTGACCCGTATAGCGGGAAAAAGTTTCGTGGAATATTTCCGACACGATCAAGATTGGGGAGACGGAGGGATGACGGAGGTGGTACAGAGACAATTTGAACTGAGCCGTAAGGATGAATTCGTCAAATCTTTCGTTATGGACGCGATTCATCGGGTAGTGGAACCTTTAAAGGATGATTGGGAAGCTCAGGAGATTCACGAGGATGAATGGTAGATTAATAAATAAAGACGCGGCAACGGCAAAGTTAAGACTCGATAAATTTCAATAACTTAACCCTGGCGTGGGGGTAGCTGAGTGTGCCTTCGGCATTGTCAGTATAGCGAGCCGAGGCGATTTCCAGTCGTTGTAACTGTCCTAAAGCCAAACTGCACTCGAAACCGAATTTAGCTTTAACCCGCCTGCTAGCTTCTTGTAAGGCGGTGCGCGAGCGTTGTAAGAAATCCTCCACTTCGTATTCCGTTCCTGATTCTAAATACTGTCGCACCACTAAAGAGGGTGAATAACAAATCTCTTCTGTTCCATCGGGCCACTGAATTTGAAAGCGTATTTCGGGCATGGGTTTAAGGGACGGGGCTGATTATTGATCCTATTTTACGATCGTATTTCCCAGAGTGCCCCCAATTCAACCTATCGATTTCGACAGGTAAAAAAAGAAAAGGGCAGGCAAAATGGGTATGAGGAAGAACAACCCCTATCTATCGAACTAAACTCGGGATTTATGTAGCATCCTACACAAATTTCTATAAGCGTTAGCTTCTAGTCTACATCCTACATACTCGCCTATTAGGATTAAAAAGTAATCATGCCACAAGTATCTAAGCCCGCAAATCAACCCGGTGACTTTTTAGTGGACTATGAAGAAAAAGTATTTCCCGATGTCAAGGCCGAACCGGGAGAGAAAGCCCTAGTCACTTTCCACACCGTAGCTTTTGAAGGATCGATCGGTCTCGTCAACTTACTTCAAGCCACCCGCCTACTCCGCAAGGGTTTTGAAACTTCCGTACTACTCTACGGCCCCGGCGTTACCCTGGGCGTGCAGCGAGGCTTTCCCAAACTAGGAGACGAAGCTTTCCCCGGACACATGGCGATGAACAATCAAATCGTTAAATTCATCTCCGAAGGCGGTAAAGTTTACGCCTGCCGGTTCGCCCTACAAGCCCTCTACGGTCACGGCGAACCCTCTTTAATACCAGGAGTTACCCCCATCAACCCCCTCGATGTATTAGACCTGATTTTGCTACACCGCAAAGAAGGCGCGTTCATTTTAAATACCTGGACACTGTAACCCATAATATGAGCGACTACAGCCGCAAAGTTCGCGCCGCCGCCGCCCAAATTTCCCCCGTCTTGTTCAGTCGGGAGAAAACGGTAGAGAAGGTTACGGAGACGATCGATCTGGCCGCCGGGCAGGGTGTAGAGTTGATCGTCTTCCCCGAAACTTTCGTACCCTACTACCCTTATTTTTCCTTCGTACAACCTCCGGTATTGATGGGAAAAGAACATATGCGGCTCTATGAGGAAGCCGTCGTCCTGCCGAGTCCGACGACGGAAGCGATCGCAGAAGCTGCCCGCCGTCATGGGATGGTAGTAGTTCTAGGTGTCAACGAGAGAGATGGCGGCTCTCTCTACAACACACAACTAATTTATAGTGCCGACGGGGAGCTAGCACTAAAAAGACGTAAAATAACCCCCACCTATCACGAGCGGATGGTGTGGGGACAGGGAGACGGTTCGGGTTTGCGAGTTGTGGAAACGAGCGTAGGCCGATTGGGTGCCTTAGCCTGTTGGGAACATTACAACCCCCTAGCCCGATATGCTCTGATGGCGGGAGGCGAACAAATACACTGCTCCCAATTCCCCGGCTCGATGGTAGGGGATATATTCCGGGAACAGATCGAGGTAACTATCCGCCATCACGCCCTAGAGTCAGGTTGTTTCGTGGTCAACGCCACCGCCTGGCTCTCTCCCGAACAGGTACAACAGATCACCGCCGATGAAAACCTACAGAAAGTTTTGCGGGGTGGTTGTAATACGGCTATCATCGGCCCAGAGGGAAATCATCTAACAGAACCGCTAACCGAGGGAGAGGGCTTAGTAGTAGCAGATCTGGACTTCTCGCTATTGATTAAGAGAAAACGCATGATGGATTCAGTCGGCCATTATGCCCGCCCCGATTTATTACAACTACGAATAGACAGGAACCCGAAACCGATGATGGTCGAGCGGGAGTCGGGGGGGGAAATCTTACCATGAAAAAGTTATGGGCCCATCGATGTATCGAGGAGTTGATATAGATATGGACAAACAGCGCTTAATAGTTGAATTACAATCCCGGGGATTGCGCTTGACCGATAAAGAATCTGGGGCGGAGGGAAGAAAAGGGGGTGCCGGGCCTTCCGATCATAAAGCGATCGAAGTCGAGGGTACAACCGTTATGGTTCCGGTATACACAGGAAGCGCCGGGGATTCTCCCTATATCCTCGAAACCGAGGAGCTGAAATTAGCAGGAGAAGTCATCGCCCCCATTGCTTTCCCTCGCCAACCCCGGTTTTACAGCCTGAAAACCGCCGAGGGAATTCCCTATTGGCAAATTGCCCTACTCCACAGTCACGATGTTCTGGCCACCACCGTATTACAAACCTGTATGCGCTATAGCGATCGCTCTACCGCTTGCCAATTCTGCGCCATCGGTCAATCTTTAGAAGCCGGTAGGACGATAGCCCGGAAAAGCCCGGCTCAACTGGCGGAAGTGGCGGAGGCGGCGGTGCGTCTTGATGGAGTCAAACAGATGGTAATGACTACGGGCACACCCAATACTAGCGATCGCGGCGCGGCCTACTTAACCGAATGCGCCCGAGCGATTAAAGAGAGAGTGAATTTACCTCTACAGGCCCAGTGCGAACCGCCGGAGGATTTCATCTGGTTTAAAAGGATGAAAGAAGCGGGGATTGACAGTCTCGGTATGCACTTAGAAGCCGTCACCCCCGAAGTACGGGCGCGGGTAATGCCAGGAAAAGCCGAGGTTTCCATAGAGAGTTACTTTTCAGCCTTTGCAGAGGCAGTAGAGGTTTTCGGTTCGGGGCAGGTTAGCACCTATTTATTAGCCGGGTTGGGGGATAGTTTGAGCGCTTTGGTGGAGGTGAGCGATCGCTTAATTAAAGCCGGTGTTTATCCCTTTATCGTCCCCTTCGTTCCTATTACCGGCACTCCCTTGGCGGCTCATCCCGCCCCGGATAGCGAGTTCATGTACCGTCTCTATGAGGAGGTGGGAATACTGCTCAAAAGAGCGGGTATGTCGTCGCAGACGATGACAGCAGGTTGTGCCAAGTGCGGCGCTTGTTCCGCCCTATCTACCTTTGAAGATTAAATTTTCACAGGAGGTATTATGTCAGGAACTTATCGGTTTGAACTAGCGAAAACAGCGGGCGAAGTAAGAGCCTATTTTGAACTGCGACAGCAAATATTTTGTGGGGAACAAGGGCTATTCTCTGGAAGTGATAGGGATGAGATCGATCGCAGAGCTTACCCCATCGTCGCCCTTACGGGTGTGCGGAGCATCTACGAACCGGATTTAGCCCGATGGGAACAGGTGATCGGTGTGGTGCGTATCTACGAAACTCAACCCCGGCTGTGGTACGGCGGCCGTTTAGGAGTCCATCCTGGACACCGGCGCGGTTGGCAGGTAGGGAAAGGATTGATCCAGAAAGCCGTTACCACAGCTAACGCTTGGGGGTGCGATCGCTTTTTGGCTACGGTGCAATTACAGAACGTGCGCTTCTTTCAACGCCTGCACTGGGAATCGCTAGAGGAAATAATGATTCTCGATCGACCTCATCATCTCATGCAAGCCGATTTAAACCATTACCCACCCAACGGCGAAATCCGCCCCCAAAAACCTCCCCAATTGTTGGAGGTAGCCTAAAAATGCAATTACCCGCCCTAGTGGAGAAGTTGCGCTCCTGTCTCGGTATTCAATACAAACAGGATATTCAACTAGCCGCCCGCTACTTTCATCCAAAAGATAGTAAAAATATCATACTTATGGGGGATGACTGCGCCGCCATACCTCAAGAAGATCATTATTTGCTCTTGGCGGCGGAGGGAATGTTACCGAGTCTGGTCACGGCAGAACCCTGGTTCGCTGGATGGTGCGCGGTAATGGTCAACGTTAGCGACATTTACGCGATGGGTGGCGTACCTTTCGCCATCGTAGATACTATCTGGACTTCATCTCTGGCAGAGGAACTATGGGCGGGAATGAGAGACGCGGCGGAAGCCTACGGGGTGAGTATCGTCGGCGGACACACTAACTGTCACAGCCCCTATACAGCCCTGTCGGTGGCTATTTTGGGAAAGAGTCAGCACTTAATCACCAGTTTTCACGCCCGTCCAGGGGATATATTATTAATGGCGATCGATCTGCGCGGTCAACCCTTCAAACATTATCCCTTCTGGAATGCCGCCACTTCCGCCCCACCGCAACGCCTGCGGGATGATTTAGCCCTATTACCCCGTATTGCCGAACGGGGCTTGTGTCGTGCCGGTAAAGATATAAGTATGGGCGGGGTATTGGGCACAGCTTTGATGTTACTAGAAACCTCCGGCTGCGGGGCGGAAATAGATTTAGAAGCTATCCCGAATCCAGGCTTAGATTTACTATCCTGGTTACAACATTTCCCCAGCTACGGTTTTTTATTGAGCGTCGCCCCTTGGTACGCGCCCTTGATAGAAGCCGAATTCAGCGCGAGAGATATATGTTGTCAGGCAATAGGCACCGTTAACGATAGTTCCGCTGTGACTTTAAAATTGGGTGCCGAAATCGATACCCTATGGGATCTAGCCCAAAACCCCCTCACCGGCTGGGGCAAATTATATGTAAATAAAGGAGATAAATATGAATAGTGAGAGTCGTCCCCCATTTCCCCCGTTTACCGCCGAAACTGCGGCCCAAAAAGTTCGCGCCGCCGAAGATGCTTGGAATAGTAGAGAGCCGGAGAGAGTTTCTTTAGCTTATACCCCCGATAGCGTTTGGCGTAACCGGGCGGAATTCATTAAAGGTAGAGAGGAGATAGTGCAATTTCTCCGCCGCAAATGGGCGAAAGAATTGGATTATCGATTGATTAAAGAAGTATGGGCGTTTACCGAAAATCGTATCGCTGTCCGCTTCGCCTACGAATGGCACGACGATTCGGGGCAGTGGTTCCGCTCCTACGGTAATGAAAATTGGGAATTTGCTCCAAATGGGTTAATGCAGAGACGTATCGCGAGTATTAATGATTTACCGATTAAGGAGAGTGAGCGTAAGTATCATTGGCCTTTCGGTCGTCGCCCCGATGATCATCCCGGTTTGTCTGATTTAGGATTGTAGTAAACCCGGAATCCTAAAAAAACGTCAGTTCGGGATAAGAAATTTTTAGATTTTAAGGGAGTAGGGAGTAGGTAATAGGGAGTAGTGGTAGGGACCCGGAGGGGAGTAAAGAGTAAACAGTAGTGGGTAAAAATTAATATCACCGACTCCCGACTCCCGACTCCCGATTCCCCTTCTCACTAGTAAACCTTATCCCGAACTCAGGTTAAAAAACATTATCTTGACAGAAGAATTTGACTCGATAGTTGATCTTCTTTTTAAAAGGGTAATAACAACTGTTATCCAAACCTACATTTTTAGGGCTTTAATAAAATTTGAACTAGGAGAATGAGGGCTTGTATTGTTGACGGAGAGTAATTCCTAATTCAGGGTAAGACTCATGTAACCGCGTAACTTGGTCTGGATTAGCTTCTACGGTAGCTTGAGTTTTACGTTCTCGTATAATTTGGAAACCGAATCGTTTAGCTAATTCATTCCAATTAACGGAATCGATAGATTTTCCTTCTGATAGAGGAATATATAAAACATAAGTATTAGTAATTTTGATCCTATTGTCGTTGGAAACATCATTATCATTCTCTAGCGATGGTTTAGGAGTCCTAAAATTTGAAAAATATTGCATAAACTTTTTAAAATTTTATAATTGTTTATGGGATTATATTTGTGTTAAATAAATTAACCATTTGGATAAATTTTATAAATTAACGATTCCCCCTCCCTGATATTTCCTCGGCAATCTAATATCTTGAAGCACAGCTTTAATTTGTGCTTTTAATCTAGCAACTCTATCGTAACCTTGAGTATTAAGTAAAGATGAATCTTTACTTAGTAATATTGCCGCCGCTCCAGCTGCTATCGGGCAAGCCATTGAGGTTCCATCTAAAGCCGCATAGGATTGATGAGGCACTGTAGAGATAATTGCTACTTCCGGGGCACAAGCAGCTACCTCATCCCCGAAGCAACTGAATTTAGCCGCATATAAATTATTTTTGCCGTATAGGCCCATAGATTCTGGCTCTGCTTCTTTATGGATAGAATCCTTGGGATATGTATCAGTTCGACCTACTGCAGCAATACAAAAACTATTCCTTAAAGCGGCTGGGTATTCGATCGCTCCCGCCGAATTACCGGCGGCGGCTACACACAAGACTCCCCTCTGTGCCGCATAATTAATTCTGTCTTCGATAAGAGGATCGTAGGGGCCACCTAAACTTAGATTAATAATATGACAATTCCACTGGTCTACCGACACTTCTATCGCCTCTGCTATATCGTCACTATCTGCACTCGTATTATCATCATCCTCACTAAAAACATTATCCCCTTTAAAAACCCTAGCTGCATAAATTTCGGCCTTTGGTGCTATACCGATCAGGCTTCCCGACGCTCCGATAATCCCTGCCACATGAGTACCGTGTCCGTCCACGTCTTCATAGGCGGCCACACCCTGATCGATGGTAAAATTACGCCCATCAATAACATTATCTAAATCAGGATGAGGGCCTATTCCTGTATCTACTACCGCAATTTTTACTCCTTGACCTTCATAACCCATTGAATGAGCTTTGTTAACCCCAAGGATTTTACTCCACCACTGATAACCTTCAACTACTGGTAGAGATTGTAAGTTAATAGTCTTGTCAGCTACGGGCACTTGTACTCTGTAAGTTGGCCAAAAAGAATGAGCAGGATAAATATAAACTACTTCAAAAATTTCTGAGATCGGCGTATCTGATAGTGGCACCTGTATTTCTGCAATTCCGTACTTATCTGTATCGGCTTTAAAACCTAATCCCCATCGCAATGAAATAAAAGCACATACAGTAGCTCCTGGAACGAGATTACCTAATCGATCGACAACCACAAGCCTGATACTACGAGTTAACTTTTGAGAGGAAAGTGATGATAAACTACTGTTTTGCCTTACATGAGTTGGAAACATGGGAGCGCGAGCAATCGAGTATTTTACTTGAGGAGTAATAATTATTTCTTGACCTACTTCTCTTTCAATTTCTCTCTGCCAATTGCCTATGTCATCCTCTTCTATTGCAACAACTCCGATTGCTAAATCTGTCCGTACTTCCTTTTCTACATTTCTGTCCAGCGATTGAAGCAAACGCATGGCGGTAGCCCGTGACCTTCCTCTATCACCTGAAGATAACCTAGGGGCGATCACATACTTCCTTGTAAAAAAATCTTGTTGGCGTAGAGTATCGGTGTTGGTAAACATATTCATTTCCTTGGTTTTTACATATTTTATTCTATAAAAAGCCGATTAAGCGCTAATATGGTAATATATTGAAGTTATTAATTCAGCCAGCCGTTATGTATCAACTCATAAACCGCCTGAACCCGGGTCTTTGCCTTCAGTTTAGCGAGAGTATTATTAATGTGAAATTTTACCGTACTCTCGCTGATAAATAACTGATTTGCTATATCCCGATCGCGCAATCCTCTTATTAATAATTTCATCACTTCCCGCTCTCTTTCTGACAGTAACGGTAAACTTTCACACTCCCCTTCAATCCTCCACAATTCACCTTTTAGAACAGAGGTAATAGCCAAACGTAAATCATCAACAGTTGAGTCTAACCCTAATCTGGCTTTGACCCCTTTAATAACTTTGCTATCTATTCCACCTACCCAAATCGGGTATTTACTCTCGTGTATCAAGCTAATACGATCGGTGATCAGGGGAATATTTTTTTGCGGCAACTGACTCAGCTTGAACCCCGCCGCCTTCACCATATTGCTAAAAGCAAGATGCAACACTGGGGAGGCACACTCAACCCTAATACTTATATGGCTATCGTCCCGGACGTAGGGCAGTTTAAGCATAATTTCCAGCACTTTACGAGAGGAGTCGATTTCTACGGACAGATTGCCCCCTAAACAGCTACCGGCTAAGGATAATTCTCCCAAACGAGCCGATAACTCATCTGCTTCATGCCCAACCGATACGATCGCTTTAAACACCGTCCCATCCTCACCATAAGTTAAACCGCAGGTGAGACAATTTAGGTCTTGAATTGCCTCCGCCAGTTTCATGAATAAATAGGTTTGGCAGAGATCTAACGATCGCTCGGTTCCCAATAATTTCAGGGGAACCGGGCCGAGAATCCCGGCTAGTAAATCCGATAGTAGAGGGAATACGGATGTAAGTTTCTCCGTTGTAACCGCCCTCGCACGTTGAAACTCGATCGCATTTCCTAAAGCTACTGTGGTAGTAGTGCAGAGACTCAGTAAAGCTTCCAAAAATTCCGGATCTAAAGGTTGATAGCTGAAAAAAGCGAGAACACCGACGACGGTTTCCGGTGTTGCCAGAGGATACCCAGCGAAACCCTGAATACCGTGATCTAAAGCCCATTCTCTATCCTTAACCCAAGGTTCGTTAGGCAGATTATTACTGAGGAAAGAGACTCGATTTTGAGCGATTTTACCCACCTTGAACGCCCCCATCGGCACCCTACCGAACGCACCATCGGTGCGGCTATAGAGGCCCGAAGACGCTACCAATTTTAGATGAGTGCGATCGGGTTCCACCAACCAGATTCTCGCCAGGGCACAGCCGAATTCTCGCACCAGTCCATCGGTGATGTGACAGGCTATAGTAGGTGCATCTAAACAGCCGTGAAGACGTTGCGCGATCCGATTCGCCAATTGTAAGTCATAGATGAGCCGGGAAGCATTGAGGGTATCGAGAAGAGGAATAGACATGAGCAGGACGCTTGCACATTTTTATCTCATTGACTCCTAAAGCCATCCCCCTTTCTGTACTCAAAGCCACAAAATTTATAGGGGGAATTGGGAATCGGGAGTTGGGAATTGGGGGGTTAATAATAAAAAAGTACTAAATTAGTTGCATGAGATTGTTAAGTCTACCTATCGAAATCGCCGGGTAGTAACAGCTATTGGGTGGGCGATAATTCCCCTTCGCTAGCGTACCTGTGCTTAGGAGGAAACCACATAATTTTGTATTTAAACTTACAGAAAATTGCCTATTACGAAGATTAAGTTGACTTTTACCAGACCACGCCAAGCTTTAGGAGAGACAGGCAATCATGACCAATCACTATTCTGTTGCCATCATCGGTGGAGGACAAGCGGGACTCGCCATGAGTTATTGCCTCCAAGAGCAAAACATCGATCACATCATCTTTGAAAGGTATCGCATCGCTCATTCCTGGCGATCGCAACGCTGGGACTCTTTCTGTCTCGTTACCCCTAATTGGCAGTGCGTTTTACCCGGTTACACTTACTCCGGCGATGACTCCGAAGGATTTATGGCGCGTGATGAAGTCGTACAGTTTATTGAAAACTACGCCGCCAGTTTCAACCCACCAGTTGTAGAAGGAGTGGAAGTGTTGCGGTTATCGCGCCGGGAATACGAGGGAGTATTTGAATTACACACTACTTCTGGCGACTTCACCGCCGAGCAGGTAGTAGTCGCTACTGGAGGCTATCACCGCCCCAAAATTCCGCCCCTAGCCCATTGCTTTCCATCCCACATCCAACAACTACACTCATCAAATTATAAAAACCCCGAGTCTCTACCCGATAAACCCGTTCTCGTCGTCGGCACCGGTCAATCTGGTTGTCAGATTGCCGAGGATTTACATCTAGCGGGAAAACAAGTGCATCTCTGCGTAGGCGGCGCTCCCCGTTCACCGAGACGCTATCGAGGTAAAGATGTAGTCGCCTGGTTGGATAAGATGGGATATTATGACCTCTCGATCGACCAGCATCCGGATAAACACCAAGTCCGCAACAAGACTAATCACTATGTCACCGGGCGCGGCGGGGGCAGAGAAATCGATCTGCGCTCCTTCGCCCTAGAAGGGATGAAACTCTATGGTAGACTCGCCCGGATAGAAGGAAGTACGATCGAGTTTCACCCGGACTTAAAACAGAACCTCGATAACGCCGATGCCGTAGCCGAAAGTATCAAAAGAACGATCGACGGTTTTATTGAAAAAAATGGCATCCTCGCCCCGACTGAACCGCCTTACCAACCGGTTTGGGAGCCGGAAAACCCGATTTTAAAGTGGGATTACATAGCTGACGATTTGGGTAGCGTTATTTGGTGTACTGGCTATAGTAGTAATTACGAGTGGATAGATATACCGGTTTTCGACGGCAAAGGTTATCCTAGTCACGATCGTGGTGTTACCACCCAAAAAGGCTTATATTTCTTAGGTTTGCCCTGGTTATATACCTGGGGTTCGGGTAGATTTTCCGGTATCGCCCGTGATGCAGCCTATCTGGCGGATTGTATCATCGTTAATAAGAGAGTGTTTAACTCTGGCAATTCTAGCGGCAGTTTCAATCAAGTCGCCCTCGGTTCTTAGATCATGCGTATAGCCATCCTTACCTATTCCACTAAGCCCCGGGGCGGTGTCATTCACACCATGCAACTCGCGGAAGCACTGCACCGCCTCGGGCAAGATGTTTGTATTTTCGCTCTCGATAAAGATGGCGGACAGTTTTGCTGCCCCCTCGCCTGTAATTATCAACTCGTCCCCACTAAACCCGCGCCCGAGAGTATCGATTTATTAGTGCAGCAGAGAATTGGGGAGTATGTGGACTATTTCCGCCAAAATCCCCAATCTTATGACATCTACCATGCTCAAGATTGTATCAGCGCTAATGCCCTAGTGGCTCTACGTGCGGGGGGTTATCCCATACCGCAGATTATCCGCACAGTACATCATATAGATGATTACAGCAGTCCTTATTTACAGGAGTGTCAGGAGAAATCTATTCTATTAGCCGATCGTTGTTTCTGTGTTAGCCGTTATTGGCAAGAGGAATTAAAGCGCTTGTATAACGTCGATGCCGACTTAGTTTTTAATGGTGTCGATGCCGGGCGCTATTCTCCGGAAAAAGATGGCTCGGAAGAGAGTCTGAAAAAGCGTTTAGGTTTGACCGGTCGCCCGATTTTCCTAACCATCGGGGGAGTAGAGCCGCGTAAAAACTCCATACGTCTCCTGCAAGCCTTCGCTCAAGTTCTCGCCGCATTTCCTCAAGCTCAGTTAGTAATTGCGGGGGGTATCACTCTATTTGATTATTCTGACTATCAGGGTCAATTTTTTGCGGAGGCGGAAAGATTGGGGATAAATCAGGGAGAGGCTTTAATCTTAGCGGGAGTGATTGCCGATGAGGATATGGCCAGTCTTTATCGTTGCGCCGATGTGTTTGTGTTTCCTTCGGTGAAAGAGGGCTGGGGGTTAGTAGCGATGGAAGCGATCGCCTCCGGGCTACCGTTAGTAACCGCTAATCGCCCGCCTTTTACGGAGTTTCTGACTTCGGAGCAGGCTTTTTTAGTCGATGTTGAGGATAGTGGGGCGATCGCTGATGCCATGTTGGATAGTCTTAAGCCAGAGGTTAGCCGGGTAAAAGTTGAGAAGAGTCGATCGATCTTGAACCAGTATACTTGGGAAAAATCAGCTCAGATGGCCTTGAGATTTTATTGATAAAGAGCAAATACAGATTTAGTTCGCACGACTTTAATTATGTTAATTTTATTTACAAAAATCAAAATTATACTCAAATAATTTTGCATATTTTCACGAGATTCAGGCAATCTATAAAATTGTGAATTCCGTAAAACAAAGTACGGCAGATAGTATTATGATGGTAAATTAATAATAATCAAACTACAAGTAATTAATACTCTTGTCAATAATTACTCGCCAGGAATGGAGAGTAATCTGTCGTGAAAAAAGAGTACGGATATTCAAAAATCTACGGAGAAAATTAAATAATGGCTTCCTATATCGGTTTTAGTTCCGCCCTCTTTAGTATCTATGAAGACGGCACACCTATTTACGCTATTACCTTAAATCGCACCAACGGTAGTTTAGGAACTGCCAGCGTCACCTTAACCGCAAGTGACAGTACCGCTTTTTCTCCTAACGATTACACTCCAGCACCCATAACCGTTAATTTTGCTAACGGCGAAACTACTAAAACCGTTATATTTCCTATCGTTAATGACCTACTAAGAGAGAAAACAGAAGCGATAAATCTTACCCTGAGTAATCCCACCAACGGAGCCATATTAGGAACGCAAAATACGGCACTGTTAACGATCGCAGATAACGATACCTCCGCCGGGACGTTGTTATCTCACAATCTCTCCCTCTCTAGTTACACCGCCAGCACCTCTTGGAATTCAGGATTTTCACCAGATAAAGCATTCGACGGGGATGAAAACACGAATTGGAATGCGGGAGATTATGCTACTCAGTGGGTGGAGGTAGACTTAGGTAAAGTATATTCTCTATCTGCGCTGCAGCTTCTAATCGCTCAATCCCCCCAAGGCGATACGCAACATCAAATATGGGTTTCTAATGGGCCCATCAGATCATCCACCGGTAGCGCTACTCTCGCCGGGACTTTTGGATTATTAACGGATGATTTTCAGTGGTTAAAGAAAACTCTCAATAATACATCAGGTCGTTACGTTCAAGTCAGAACTATAGCTTCTCCCTCGTATGTTTCCTGGTACGAGATAGAAGTGTACGGTCAAGCTACCCCTCAATCTACGGTAAGTGTTTCCGTTAGCCCTTCGAGTGTTTTGGAAAACGGCACCACCAATCTCGTTTATACCTTCTCCCGCACTGGTTCGCTCACTAATCCTCTAACGGTGTATTTTAATATCGCTGGGACGGCTATTTTCGGAGGTGACTATACCCAAACGGGGGCAACTAGTTTTGATGGTACGAAAGGGAGTATTACTTTCGCAGCTAACTCCGCCACCAAAACCTTAGTTATTGACCCTAGCGGGGATAGTACCATCGAAGCCGATGAAACAGTAGCTATTATTCTTAATGGTAACGCCAACTACGCGATCGCTACAACGGATATAGGGACGGGCATTATCAGGAACGATGACGGCGTTTTATCCTCCCTTTCTATCAACGATGTCAGCATCACCGAAGGCAATAGCGGCAGCAAAAACGCTACTTTTACCGTTACTCTCGCGGGCACTTCCACCGGGCCCACAACGGTAACTTATGCCACTGTCAACGGCACCGCCACTGCCGGAAGTGATTACACCGCTACCACCGGGACTTTAAGCTTTGCGACGGGGGAAACTACCAAAACGATTAATGTACCGATTATAGGAGATACAACGGTAGAAGGGAATGAAACTTTCTTGGTTAACCTGACCAATCCCACTAATGCCATTCTTTCCGATTCCCAAGGTTCCGGGACTATTACCAATGATGATACTAATGCTCTCGCTAACGTTACCCTCGCGGCGAACTATAGCGGTATCAGCGAGAATAGTACGACCAATTTCACTTATACTTTCACCCGCACTGGTTCCCTGGCTAACTCTTTAGTTGTCAATTTTAACGTGTCTGGAAGTGCTACACTCGGTACGGACTATTTACAGACTGGAGCCACTAACTTCTCCGCTACCACAGGAAAAGTTACTTTCGCGTCTGGTTCCAGTAGCACCAGTCTGACCATCGATCCCACTGGGGATACCACGCTAGAATCCAATGAAACGGTAGCTTTAACCTTAACATCAGGAACCGGTTATACGGTAGGTACAGCGTCAGCCGTAACCACTACCATCATCAACGATGATGGCACCCGCCGCCCCATAGCCACAGGCGGAAATGATGCCATCGTAGGTACTCCTAAGAGTGATGTGATTATTGGCGGCGCGGGTAGCGATAGTCTGACGGGCGGGGCCAATGGGGATTGGTTCATGTTATCTAATCCCAATGAGGGGATCGATCGTATTACGGATTTTACCACTGGAGATGACTTGCTCGTCGTCAGAGGTTCCACGTTCGGGGGCGGTTTGGTTACGGGGGATTTGATAACCGCAGCTCAATTGACTATTGGCACTGCGGCGACCAACACCAATCACCGATTCATCTATGATAAAAACACAGGTGCTTTATGGTTCGATAAGGATGGTACGGGTTTGACTGCGGCGGTACAGTTAGCCACCCTCAATAGTGGTCTGAGTTTGACTTACGAGGATATATTCGTGAATTAATCTCCTTATTTATCGAAACTACTTCGCACCCGTAAACGGGCAAATCGGTCAATCAGAAAACAATCAAATCGACGCAAGGCTAATTTTAGAAGCAACCTACGAAGCAACGATTTATAGCGCAATCTTAAATTATCTGAGTACGGGAAACGATCGCCTATTCCTTACCCTAGTCGGCGGCGGTGTTTTCGGTAACGAAACTCATTGGATTACCGAAAGCATCAAACGGGCACTGAGGCTGTACGGGGACTATAATATAGAGGTAGGGATCGTAAGTCATGGCGCGTCAAAAAGTTATGTCCAGGAAGTAGTTGAACAATTTTCGGCATAGGCACCGATCAAACCTCTCAGGGTTGGCAAACTGCTCACCAAAGTTGTAGAAAATCGTAGAGGATAGTATAAAATTGAAATAAATAAGGTAA
>CAZUVR010000048.1:0-2190 GCA_964623815.1 uncultured bacterium
GGGAATTGTTATCTGTAGAAGTTCTAGCTTTAATAGGATTAAGCCCCCAAAAACGGGCTAATTATCAACAAGGTTTAAAGGCTATATCCCAGATGCAGTCTTGCTTTTAGCCATCCTTGTCCCCCCTTCAGGAAAATCCTAGAGGATAGTATGACAACAGCGATCATCAGTATCAAAATAAAATAAGAATTCGTCGAGCCTCTGACCATAGAAAACCTACATCATTATCCGTCAAGTCTTAACTGGCACATAGCAAATTTTCCAAACGATCGAGAACCAGATCCGTGATAATCTTCGTTCGATAAAAACAGGCTTTAGTGTCACTCGAACGAAACGAGCCATTTTCCCAATACTTATTACTCCCTGCACCGCCTCCGCAGACACCGAAATATTGGCAACTGTCCCGACATAAATCCACCCCCGCTTTCATATCTTGATAGATAGCCTGAAACTTGGGAGTCTCACAAACTGACTCCAAACTATGGGTTAGAACATTGCCAAAAATAAAATCACCGTATTCGGTGGTTTTGATCGATAATAACTCTGGGTCAAAAGTAGAAAAGTTACCCTGATAGTCTACATTAACTATCATAAAAGGATGATTCATATCCGTATTGTGCAGGCGAGAATCGGTATATATTAAACTGCATAACGTCTCGAATTCCCGCAGTTGAAACGCTCCTTGTTTTTCCGATACTCTTTCCCAAAATCTCGCCATAAAAGCTCGATAACGAGATTCTATATTGTATTTATCGAGGGACGATTGAGCGTTTACCCCTTCGGTTTCCTCCATATTAAAACCCACTTCGGTAATTCCGTTATCCCAGAAGAAATCGAATATCTCATCGGCATAATCTAAAGAGTCAGCCGTGAGAACCGCGATAACGTGAAAGTTAATCTTATTTTTCTGCAAGAAGGATATACCCCGCATCGTCTCTCGGTGACTGCCTGAACCTTTGCGAGTTTTCCTGTGTAAGTCGTGGATGAATTCCGGCCCATCTAAACTCACTCCCACGCATACCGGATGACTCAGAAATAAATCGCACCACGCCTGATTGATTAAAGTGCCGTTGGTTTGAAAGGAATAATAATAGGGATAACCTTCCTGATTATATTTTTGGCTCGTAGTTTCGATGATCTCGAAAGCCGATCGATAGAATTTAATCGGTACGGCTAAAGGTTCCCCTGCGTGCCAACAGATAGTGAAGGGCTGACGCAGGAAAGAGGAAGTAAAAATTCTCTCGAAGATGGGGGCGATTAAATCTAATGATAGGTTGTTTTTTAGAGAGCGATCGGGCAAATAACAGTAATCGCAATCGAGATTACAGAAAGATGTGGGTTGCAGAACCACTAAAGTAATCGGCCCGAAATTTTCTATATCCATAATCATCAGCGATTGAAGAAACTGCCACCGTTACGCCAGGGAGAATTAACAAAACTGCCACCGTTACGCCAACTCGGAACTGAGTTGAAAAAGCCTCCGCCGTCAGCCCAACCGTTACGCCAGGCAGGGCGGGCATTGACAAAACCGCCACCGCCAGAAGCGTTTCCCCAGCCTCCTCCTCTGGTATTGACCCAAGTTCCTCCTCTACCATTAGCCCAGCCGCTTATCATTAAACCTCCTTCATTAGATGAGTTCGGTAGTTCTTCACTACGAGCGTTGATAACGTTAGTGAGACGGCTCAAACGGGCTTCGATAGATAAATTCTGAGTATTGGCCGCTTGAGCCGAATTTACTCCCGTCAGAGTAGATAAACAGAGGAGCAAGCCTACTAAGCCAACATTACCGGGAACATTCATATTCTATCTCTCTTTACTTGCTATCAGGGGGTATTTGAGCGTGTTCAATGATGGTGAATTCAAAAAAGCCACGAATGATCTCGGGAGGTATGGGGGTTAATCCCTGCGGCCCGAACCAACGATTGATCGCCTGCACGGTGGCTGGATCGTTGTTAATATAATCTTGCATCATTTTCACGATCGTATAGTTAACCTCATCGAGAAAACCAGAGTTATTTTCCGGAACCATACAAGCTATCCCGTAAGTCGCCAGGGCTTCTTGAGGATTGAGTTCGTAATTAGCGGGATTATCGAGGAGGGTCAAACCGGCTAGAGCTATAGTATCTCCAGCTATAGCGTCTATCTTACCGTCTTTGAGAGCCTGTATACCCTCTTCAGCGGTAGAGTAAC
>CAZUVR010000048.1:2290-29301 GCA_964623815.1 uncultured bacterium
GCGTCTATCTTACCGTCTTTGAGAGCCTGTATACCCTCTTCAGCGGTAGAGTAACTGGTGACTATATTAGCTTTAGGTTGAGCTAGTTTCACTGCCGCTTCGGCGACGGAATTTTTCACTACCCCGATACGTTTACCGATGAGAGATTCGGGTGTGGTGAGGTTAGAACCTTTTTTCGATAACAGACGGATGCCAGAAATGCCGTAACTGGTAGAAAAATCTACTACTTTATTACGCTCCCAGGTAAAGGAAATATTACAGGCGATGTCAATGTCACCGGCTTTGATAGCATTTATCTTACTACCGGGGTCGGATGTTTCCACTACTTGAATCGTGACTTCTCTCCCCAGTTGGGATTGTAAGCGATCGCGGAGACGTTCTAGAAGGTCAATCGAATATCCGGTTAATTCTTGTTTATCGTTAACGTAGGCGAAGGGAACCACATCGATGCGGGTGCCTACGGTTAAAAATCCGGTTCTCGCCACCTTCTCTAAAACCGTTTCCGCCTTAGCGGGTAAGGCTATAGAGAGAGGTAATAAAAGGGTCAACAGACTCAATCTTAACTTTCTGATCATAGAAGGCTCGCGCTTGCGTTCTCTGACTCAGTATAGCTAAGCCGCCATTAACAGGCTGAACTTGTAATAAAAACTTACCTTTTCATTCCCGTTAATTCTATCTTGATTGGGACTGACATCCCTTAATGAAACCTTTAACCTAAAAAATATAGAGACTATGCAAAAGCAAAATATATGTTAAATAATCACTTAAGTAAATCCGCAAGTGCTACCCTAATAGCCTTACTTCTAGGGACAACCGCCGTTTCTCCCGCTTTCGCTCAATATAATTCCAACCGTAATCGCCCCGTTAATAATCTTGCTTACGGTGTCATCCCCTCAGGGACACAAATCCCCGTCCGTTACGAACAAGCTGAGAAAATTCTCATGGCTAAAAATGAAGTCTTACCTATCACCGTAACCGTAGCCAGAAATATAACCGATCGCAACGGTAATATTATCATTCCTGCCGGTAGCGAGATTAAGGGCAAACTCGAACCAGTAAGAAACGGTGTGCGCTTCATAGCTGAAGAGTTAAATATCAGGGGTAATAACTCCGTGCCGATTAATGCTAACTCTGCCCTGATTACCCGCACTGAAACCATCAAAAAAGGTGCTAACACCCAAGACATTCTCACCGGTACCGCCGCCGGGGCAGGTGCTGCGGCTATTATCTCAGCCATAACGGGTGATAGACAGGTTGGTTGGTTGGAAGTTTTAGGCGGTGCGGCTGCTGGCACTCTAGCAGGTTGGGCTTTACCCACGACGGGGATTTTAGGAGGCGGCTCCAATCAGTTATACTCTATTGATCCCGATCGAGATTTAACTCTAACCCTCCGCTCTAACTTCAACGTCAGCCGATACAATAATACTAACTATAACAATAATTATGATGATGATTACCGCCGCACCCCAGCTAATTGGTAATTAGGGCGGGAGTAGGGAGTCGGAAATAAAAATCAATTTTACCGACTCCCTATTCTCAATTTCCGATTCATCTATCTCTAGGCACTAAATTCCTCAGCTCCAGGGGTATGTAGCTTTCTACTACCCTAGTAATCCTGAGATAATGTTTTTGATAGAGAAATCCTACGTAGATAATAGCGATCCCTAAAGCGGTTAGAACAAAGGGGAAGAGAATAGAATTGGCAAATATTTGATAGGATAAATAACCAAGATAGGAAAAAACACCGATACTACCGAAGACCGTAAATAAACGCCGCTTCAGTAAAATAGATAAGCCAAGCAATCCCAAATTAATTAAACAATATAGAAAACGATGACCCTCATTATCCTCAATCAAAAAAGGTAAACTAAACCAAAAAGTAATCAAACCGAATAGATAAATCCAGAAAGCAAAATCTCCTTGACTTCTGCGAATTCTTATATCTATTAAATAGGCAACTATCAGACAGGTGATACCGAACCAGAAAGAAACTATAGCTTGTATACTATACGTGTCCTTACTTAAAATTAAATTGGCTAAGTCCATAGACATAAACCATAAACAAAAGGCGATCGGGAAAGTAAGAAAAGGAAACTTGACGAATCTTAAAGCCACCAAAGCGGCTAATATAGTCCCTATTTCCATCAATACCCAACTACCCTTGATCCAAGTATAAAAACCTCTGTAAATACCCGGATCTCCCTGCAACCAAAATCCCGTCCATCTCTGTAAACCGTATATCGCTAGAGGGGTCATACATACGGCCATAGTGAATAGTAATCCTCCTGGAATTTTATAATTCTGCCCGAAGTATAAATTTTTACCAGTGAATATGAAACACAGCGCGTAAAATATGGAGATAAAAAATAAACCGGCACCCCCGAAACTTTCCCAAGCTCTAGTCATGAACCAACCCATAGCCAGCATGACGATTAATGCCCCGAAGTAGTAAGCGACGTTAGCGAAATTAAAACGCGGTGTGTTATCGGATTGCTCTAGAGGGTAACGGTTTAAAAAGTTCTCCCATAAACTCTGGGCTTGTTCCGGGGTGATAATGCCCTGTTGCGCTGCCCAGTCAAAATCGTCTCTTTCTAATCGCATGGTTTTATAGCCGTTTAACTATATTTTTATTGTGCTATTTCCACAGGCTAAATAACTCTCCGTTGGTACGGTTGACCGATCGGCCCCGGATTGATGAGCTAGACTAATGCAGAAAACGCTCCCAAAAATTATAAAATTAAGATAAATATTTAGAAACTGACTCCTTAAGTAATATGGTAGCTTCTCCCGGTACTACGCTAGATAAGTCCACACAAGTGGTCAAAAAAACCTATCCTAATTACAAAGTAATCGTGTTAAACGATGATTTTAATACCTTCGACCATGTGGCTAACTGTTTACTGAAGTATATACCGGCTATGACAAGCGATCGAGCCTGGGAATTAACCAATCAAGTCCATTTTGAAGGACAGGCGATCGTTTGGGTGGGCCCCCAAGAACAGGCCGAACTTTATCACCAACAATTACGCCGCGAAGGTTTAACGATGGCTCCTCTAGAAGCAGCTTGATCCCGTCTTCACACGAGATTTTTTCTGGTGAGCCACTATTTAAAAACCCTGTTAACTATCTTATTTTTATGCTGGTGTCTCCTCTACCCTACACCGGCTCTAGCTGCCGTTGAGAGAGTTCCTTTAACTTTAACGGCTTTACAAGAGAAAATCGCCCATCCGATTTTAAAAGATGGTGTCTCTACGATCGACCTAACTAACTTTACTATCGACATTAGCGATAATAATAAAGAGTTCCGAGAACAATTCTACCAAACTCTACAGGGTGAACTTAACCGATCTAAACAACCTCTAGGGCTAGATTTAAGTAATTCTCTGATAGGGGGCAAATTCATCATCTCCCGATTAGGATTACCTACGGCTTTATCGAAAGTGTCTCTCCCGCCCATATTATCACAGACAGAAAAGCAGCTATTAGAACAGGATGAAAAATTCATTCCCTCAGCAGGAGATATTGTTACTAGTGTCAACGTATTTAGAGGATCTCTAAAATTAAAGAATAGTGTTTTCCTTGATAAAACAGATTTTTCTAAGACTTTTTTTCTACAACTTATAGAAGTTTCGGAAGCTATTTTTCAACAAGAAGTTAATTGGCAAGAATCTCGCTTTTCACGCTCAACAGACTTCAGTAAAAGTATTTTCAATCAAGATGCTAACTTTAGTCAAAATCAATTTTTCTCTAGCGTAAGATTTAGAGATGTTAAGTTTTTAGGTGTCGCCGATTTTCATCGAAATATTTTTAAAGAAGGAGTGAGTTTTGATGGTTCTGAATTCGATAAATTAGCTGATTTTACCAGGAGTCAGTGGTTTAAAGATGCTAGTTTTGCGGGGGTAAGATGGCACGATCGCTATCTATTCACAAAAAGTAGATTCTTTGCTCTACTCTCTTTGAGAAACTCCACCTTAGAAAAATCTGGTTCTTTCCGTTCTTGTTATTTCAACGGTTTAATTAATTTCCAAGATGTGAAGTTATTAGATCAAGTAGATTTCAGTAATTCGGTTTTTATCCCGGGAGTAGTCATCAATGTTCCTGGATTAGCGTTCGATTCTGATAAAGCCAAAATATTAGGAGATAGCGGCATAATCGGTGAGGTAATAGATATACCAACATTAGAAGGTAATGAAACTGTTTTAAGGAATTTAGTCAGGAATTTTCGGAAATTAGAACAAATACCAGATGCCAATAATATCGAATACAAAACAGAGAAACTAAGATTTTATCAATTGCGTCGGGAAGTATTGGATATTTCTTTAAAAGATTTATTATCTTTCGCTTGGTTAAATAAATCTATTAGCTTGATATTTTTGGGGCTGTTATTACTTCTGAGCCACTACGGTACTAATTTCAGTCTGGTGATGGGCACGGGAATAATTATCTTTTCCTATTTTGGCTGGTTATTCTGGTTGGTGGATAGATTGCGACGATTTAAACCCAAACCGATCGCGCCGAATCGCTATGAGATTATCTGTATGCTCTGTAGCTACAGTATCTTGACCACTATAGGAGTATTGAACGTTTTCCGGTCTTCGAGCCGTCCTATTATCAGTTTGATCAGTCTCAGCGTTATTTTAGTGCCCCTACCCCTGGGTTTACTGATCCGTTTATATCAAAAAGGGCGTTATCACGATCTGATGGATAGTTCGTATTTCGTCCAGGATGGAAGTATGAGACAGTTGCGGTTATTGATCACCCGTTTACCGGTAATTCCTGAATTTCCCATATTTCGAGATAGGTATCAACCCGTACCCTGGGAAAAACGCTGGAACTGGTTAAACTATTACGATCTGAGTTTAAATAATTTACTGAAGTTGGGGTTTAATGATTGGCGGGTTAGAGATCAACATTTACCGGGAATAGTATCTTTCCTGATCTGGTATCAATGGATGTTAGGAATTTTCTATATTACCGTCTTGATCTGGACTTTATCGCGCACAATTCCAGGATTGAATTTATTGATTTACCTGAGATAGTTTTGGACTCGGTTCCCACCACTCCTAGCCGTTCAAGCTCCGCCGCCTATAATGTTTGTTAACAACAGACTCAAGTAATAGTCGAATATATTGATACATAGATAAATTTGTCTAAATTGATTGTCATAGGGAAATGATACGGTAAACTAGCGATCGAGCGCTAGGAACGGAGTTAGTTTCACATTACCTCCTAACTTACTTATTGTCCTTAGGATTTATGTCACACGATCGATTTCAAATAAAATTTTGGGGTGTTCGCGGAAGCATACCCTGTCCGGGTGCCCTAACCGTTAGATACGGAGGTAATACATCCTGTATAGAAATGCAGGTGGGGGGAGAGAGGTTAATCTTTGATGGCGGCACGGGTTTACGAATGCTGGGACAATCCCTGTTATCGGAATACCCCGTAAGAGCGCATCTATTCTTCACCCATTCCCACTGGGATCACATTCAGGGCTTTCCCTTCTTCATCCCGGCCTTTCAAAAAGGCAACGAATTTAAAATCTACGCCGCTCCCTCTCCTAACGGGGCGACGATGAAGCAACGCCTACACGATCAGATGTTACACCCAAATTTCCCCGTTCCCCTACAGGTGATGCAATCCCGTCTGGAATTCTATAACCTGGAAATAGGCGAAACTCTAGAAATCGGCGATATAACCATAGAAACGGGTAGATTAAATCACCCGGGGGAAGCCACAGGTTATAGAATACAGTGGCAGGGTCTAACGGCCGCCTATATCACCGACACCGAACACTTTCCCGATAGGTTAGACGAAGTGGTTTTAAGATTAGCTCGGGGGGCCGATGTGATGATCATCGATGCCACCTATACCGATGAAGAATATCACGATCCCAAATCGAGTAAACTCGGCTGGGGTCATTCTACTTGGCAGGAAGCGGTTAAAATCGCTAAGGCTTCGGGAGTTAAACAGTTAGTTCTCTTCCATCACGATCCGGCTCACGATGACGACTTTTTAGACCATCTCGCGGAAGAAGCCTGTGTGGCATTCCCTGCGACAGTTTTAGCCAGAGAAGGTTTATCGATCGAACTCTCTAAAGATTAGATGTCCTATCTTGATTACCCTTCTCTGTCTTCCTATATTTCTGCCGCCATAAATCTAGGATTGATCGAGTTAGGCTTTTTTGCCCCGAAAATATCGCTGATGCGCTTGAGCCGCGAGGGGGCTATCATTTATCGATCTCCTCTATTTATCGGTCAGAGATGGCAGGCGATATATCCTCACTTGATCTCTAAAAACCTGTCATCGTCTCCCTATCTTGACGAGGAGGGATGGTTAGAATTCTCTTTCACCCGGGCTGAATTTATTAACTGGCTCGACTCTCTCCCCGCCCTCCTCACTCGTTATTACCCCTATCGGGAGCCGACAACTTGTAGCGATGAGTTTTTCTTCCCCTCTTTTCGAGCTTACGCCCGTTGTTCTTCTCTCTTGAGCTTGGGACACCGAGAAGGAGTCATCAGGCTCGTCTGCGAAGATTATCGCTCTACTTCCTGGCTGTGGGGCGAGCCTCAAATTATATCCTGGCAAAGATGTTTGGATAGTGGCGGCGGCCAGAAATTATTGTTATGGGTGTTGCGAGTCATGGATGAGTGGGATGATACCCCTCCTTTAACTCTGGCAGAGGGTTTGGCGGGAGCTTTTCTCGATTATCAGAGATATGAATTTAGATTAAAAGGAGATCGAGAAACGGTGACGGCTAGACTGGGATTGATTGCGATCGTACATTGGTTATTACGATCGCTCCTAACTACTAAACTGGCCCTGATCCCCCCGAGTACTCTTTAGCTTTTAACTAAGAAAACTGGGTAATTCTATTTTTCTTGAGGACTTATGCTGCTGTTTGGGGGTACGCGCCGACCAATCGGTTAACTTAGGGGAAGGTGAAAAATTACGCGCTGGTAAACTTTCAATGATTTCCGTAGACTCTACCGCTATTTCTGGCGTGATTTCTGGCGTAGCGCGTCCGGTTGGCTCGTGGGTTAAAGCTTCCGAACCCGACCAAGGTTGCACGCTCACCATCGGGATAACGTTCGAGGCGGGTTGCTCGCCTCCTTTACCCAAACACTGATCCAGAGCAGCTTTATATTGTATGGTGTATCGTTGCTGTCGTTGTAATCTAGTGCGTAATTCTCTTATGTGTTGTTCGGCGGTTTGTAATTTTTCTTGACTCTCCCTTTGTTTTTCCGATAACTCAGATTGATGTTTTTCCAGTTGGGCGATTTTAGCTCTTGCGGTTTTTATCTCTTGAGAATATCGATCGAGCAAACTATTTTGTTGCGCTATTTTTTGACGGGATGATTCTAATTCTTGCATTAAATTATTGACTTGTTGTTGATGTTGATTCTTCTCTTGAGTTTGTTGCTCCGCCATAATTGCCCGCCGAGAATGAATTTTTAATTGTTCTTGAGCTTGCTGAAGGGAGTGTTCTAATTTTAAAACCGTCTGTAATAATTCCTGATTCTGTCTTTGTAAGCGTCGGGATACGTGAAACCAATCAGTAGGGGGCGAAAGGGGATCATCATCACGAGAACCGGGATCTGCCACGATTTCGGCGGTAATGATAGTGTCTTCACTCGATGAGAGGGGTTGGTACTCGTTCATGCGTCAAACAGTAGGACAAAAGATGATGACCTGTTTATTTGACGCGGGAAAAACTCGATCGTTCCCGTAGAAAAAACCTGTTTTTTGTGATATTATTTGTGGTTACGTAAAATTCGACCTTTATGTAATGACGGTTAACTGGACGAATCGCCGCGCTCAGCGCTTAAGTGCTCTACCTGCCTATGTGTTTGCGCGTTTAGATGAATTAAAAGCGCGGGCGAGAGAACAAGGATTAGATTTAATCGATTTGGGGATGGGAAATCCAGATGGATTCGCCCCGCGCCCGGTGATAGAAGCAGCGGTGTCCGCTTTTGAAAACGCCCAACATCACGGTTATCCGCCTTTTGAGGGCACGGCGAGTTTTAGGAAATCGATCGCCGAGTGGTATCGACGCTGTTACGGTGTGGACTTAGATTCCAATAGCGAAGCCCTACCCCTACTGGGTTCTAAAGAAGGCTTAACCCATCTGGCGCTCGCCTACGTTAATCCGGGGGATACGGTTTTAGTGCCCAGCCCCTCTTATCCCGCCCATTTCCGGGGCCCTTTAATCGCTGGTGCCCAAATTCACCCCATCCTCTTAAAAGCGGAACAGAATTGGGTGATCGACCTGTCTACGATTCCCGAAGAGGTAGCCAGAAAAGCGAAAATCCTTTACTTTAACTACCCTAGTAACCCCACTACGGCGACGGCACCGCGAGAATTCTTTGAAGAGGTGGTAAAATGGGCGCGACACTACGAAGTTATGCTAGTTCATGACCTTTGTTATGCCGAATTAGCCTTCGACGGTTATCAACCGACTAGCCTCTTAGAAATTCCTGGGGCGAAAGATATTAGCGTGGAGTTTCACACCCTTTCTAAAACCTATAATATGGCGGGTTGGCGCGTCGGTTTCGTCGTCGGTAATTCGGAAATCATTCAGGGCTTGAGAACTTTAAAAACTAATCTCGATTACGGTATCTTCTCTGTCATTCAAAAAGCGGCGGAAACGGCCCTACAATTACCCGATGAATATATTAAAGCGGTTCAAGACCGTTACCGTACTCGGCGGGATTTTCTCATCGACGGTTTAGCTCAATTGGGTTGGGATGTGCCGCCCTCTAAAGCCACTATGTATCTATGGGTGCCCTGCTCGGTGGGTATGAATTCTACCGATTTCGCCCTGGCGGTTTTACAGAAAACTGGGGTGGTGGTGACTCCGGGTAATGCTTTCGGTGAGGGGGGAGAAGGTTACGTGAGAGTGAGTTTGATTGCCGATGTCGATCGATTGGGCGAGGCTCTACATCGATTCAAAAGTGCGGGTATCCGATACAAGGGCGGTTGGGAATAGGCTAGGGAAAACTCGATATAATAAGGATAGGATATATCTTATTTTATCGAGCCTTACCATCTTGTTACCCAATCCACAGAAGTTATTGACTGGCATCGCCAATATTTTTCCCGATGCGGTTTTTTATCGTCCTACTTCGGAGAAACTTATTGCTTTAACGATCGATGATGTGGGCGACCCTTCTACTCAATTAATCCTCGATGTTATCGATCAACATAACGAAAATATTGACAATCATAATCAAAAAGTAGATGCGACTTTTTTCGTGATTGCTAACTATTTACGCGGCGATAAAAGCTTATTAAAACGAATGCGGATGGCAGGTCACGAAATCGGCAATCACGGCTTAGAAGATAGAACTCACGCCGATTTATCTCCTCAATTATTCGAGCGAGAAATTAAGGCCGCTCATCAAGAATTAGTTTTAAATACGGGCGAGCCTATTCGCTGGTTTCGTCCCGGACGAGGCCGTTATAACGGTAGCATGAAAAGTATTTTAAGTGAGATGGAGAAAAGTCATCGTTATCATCCCTATTTCGCCCTCGGCTCGATGTTGCCTCTCGATACCTTCGAGTTAACCCATCAACCAGTTTTTACTTTGCCTTACGTCTCTCGGTTCGTCTTTCCAGGGTCAATCTTGGTATTACACGGAGGCTCGAAAATCCGCTCTCAAAATACGGCAGAGGTTTTAACGTCTCTCCTGCCGACTTTACAGCAACAAGGTTATAAAGTCGTTAGTCTGTCAGGTTTGGTGCAGATGTGATAACCTCATTAATCTTTAGCGATCAGAAATGAGTTAAGAGTGATAGAGGAGTGAGAAAAGCTTTTACACCCCTCGGGGCAAATTACCCTCACTTTTCACGAATCATTCCTCACTGCTATTATAGGTTAACCTTTGGGCTATAATCTTGACGTTAGGCTCTGTTAACATTGATAAATTTGCTCGTTATCCGAGCCTTCTATCTACAGTTTTCTCCACCCCTAAGCATGAGAAGAAAAAAAGAAATGACTATTACAGAAGATAATTTTCGAGTTCGTCCCATGAGTAGAGATGATCTAAAAATTGCCTTAAGCTGGGCGGCTTCAGAAGGGTGGAATCCGGGGATTGATGATGTTGATAATTTTTATATTGCCGACCCAGGTGGATTTTTAATTGGAGAATTAAACGGTCAACCTATTAGTTGCATTTCGGTAGTGCGATATAGTGCTAGCTTTAATTTTATAGGGCTTTATATTGTTAAATCAGAAGAAAGGGGAAAGGGATTTGGTTTAAAAACATGGCTTGAAGCATTGCAGTTAATTTCTAATCAATCTGCGGCTTTAGATGCTGTTTTACAACAAGTTAATAATTATCAAAAATTTGGGTTTAAACCTGCTCATTCTCACCTCCGTTATCAAGGAATCATTAACGGAAAAATTTCCTCAGATGTAACGGATTTAAAAAATATTGATTTTGAGCAACTTTGTCGTTACGATGAGCGATATTTTCCTAGTTCTCGTTCTCATTTTCTTTCGACATGGATTAATCAACCTCATGGACAGGGTTACGCTATCATCAACGATGGTGATTTGGTCGGTTATGGAGTGATTAGAAAAGCTACGGACGGCTTTAAAGTTGCTCCTCTATTTGCGGAAAATGAAGAAATAGCAGAAAAATTATTCTTAGCTTTAGTGACTTATGCAGAAACAAGTCCTATTTATATAGATGTTCCTAATATTAATAAAGCGGCTATTCTTTTAGTAGAAACATACAAAATGACATCTGTATTTGAATGTGTGAGAATGTATACAAAAGAGCCTCCTAATATTGATTGGCACAAAATTTTTGCGGTTACTAGTTTGGAATTAGGTTAAATACTTCTGAAAATGAGTCAAAAAGAGTTTTTGTCAACTATCTACCTGTATCCTTGGATTTTTAGTTCTGGTATGTCAGCAGGCCTGAAACGATTATAAATTTCAACTAATTGCTCCGTAGCAGAATTATCTAGCCAATAGATAGGGAGGGATTGAGTACTGACATATTGCCAAAATTGCGGCTGAAGATAAGCCCTATATTCCTCTTCTTGAGCTATATACACCTGTAAGAAAGCTGTGGCTTGAGTGTTACCGTAAGTCATAAAAATATCAGTATTATTTTCAGATAAAGTTTCAATACTTTTCATGATTGTGGAAAATTGCGAATCGGATTCAGAAGGTGTTAAAAAATGGGCTTGTCCTACCATCAAAAATAGATATTTATCGGGGGAGTTAACCCAAGCTAAAGCTCTAATTTGTTCGATAATTGCAGGTGTAGCCGGATCGTTAGTGCCAGCACCGATTATTACTGGAATTTTCACTTTACTCAGTCCTTCAGATCCGAAAACAACGCTATTTAAAGGATTCATCACGCCGATGGCCCCGACTCTCTCATCTCGAAAGTTAATTTTACGCCCTAATAATTGGGGTAGGTCACACTGAAGTAACATCGATAGATTCGCTTCCCAAATTTGGCGATCGCAATATAGTTTAATATTCTCAAAATCCCAAGTAGCACCGGCTAAAGCGAGTGCTGTATAGCCACCGAAAGAATGCCCTAAAACACCCACATTTTTTAACTGTAATCTATTTTGAAATTTTTCCCCGTTCCATTTGTCCAACTGATCCAGAACATAGCTAACATCTAAAGGACGATCGATAAACTCTTCAACCCGATACAATCTTCTAGAATAACCCGTCAACATATCTTCAATCTGTCGATAATCACTGCCTCGGTGTTGAGGTATCGCCACTAGATAACCATAGGATGCCAATTGCTCACCAAGGCTACTAAAATCTTCGGGGCGGGAAGCCAAACCGTGGGAAACGACAACTACGGGAGTTTTGCCCTCCTTCCATTTTTTAGGGGTATAAACAAGGAGATAAAAAGAACGATTCCGCTTTTCGTCGTAAAGTTGAATACGTTGAACTGGATTTACCCCATACTGTCCAGGTTGCCGGATGTCGGGCATCTTTGTATAGTCGTAAGTTTTTCCCTCGGCGGCTTTCTCGCCCGAGATTGTCTTACCTTCGGTGATAATCGTTTGTGTGGCTAACTTGAGACGGTTTTGATAATCCAGAAACTCTAAAATTTCCTTAATATTAAGTTGAATATCGGTAGCTAAATGATTTAAAACATTTAAAACCGTCAATCCCTCTTCTTTATCCAGGGCGGCTTGTACTAAAGCTCCCCTCAGTAAATATTTGCCATTTTTGCCACCCGGTAGCGAAGCCATCACACCGAGCTTTTCTAGCATTTGTTCGCCAGTAGGAGTATTGAGAAAACGAGAAAGATGAATGGGATCAATTTCATATTTAGTAATGAGAGCTTCTCGTAGGCTGATTTTTTGCTCTTCGTTTAATCCCATCGTCCGCAAGTAAAATTCTAATTCTTTATTAATAGTATTATCTCTGGCAAAAGTTTCTAAAGAATTAACTTTTAAGGATAGATTTAAGGGAGGATATATAAAAAGTATTTTTTCAGCAGCATTAACTTTAGGAGATAAATATATAATTATTCCTAAAAACAAATTAATTACTTTTATATATATTTTGATTTTCCTAATTTTCATGATTTAATTATTGTATCTGTTGTTACTTTTCCACTGTCTCTGGTATTGCTTTTCTTAGTGAGTTTCTGGAATACTCTATATTAACTTTGCCATCTAGTTTTTCATACTCTATTCTTAGTTAACTTATAATATAGAATTTTAACAAAAATAAACAAATTTGTTTTACAGAACTTTTCAAATCAATGAGGTACGGGTTGTTCGGAATTAGGAATTAGGGATTGGGAATTGAGTTTTTTCCCAAATTCCCAACTCCTAACCCCCATTTCCCCGTCTATTATGTACTTTACTGATATGAAGATTGCTATAAATCTCAATGATTAGTGATTTTTTCAAAAAGATAAGCTGATATAATTAAAGGAACTTTATATAGGGGCAAAAGCAATGTTTTGGAAAAATATTTTAATTTTTTGTAATCTGGCTACTATCGTAATTGTTGCGGTTGCTGATGCTCTCAATAAGACTCATCTTTTTAATCCTAATTGGCCGGGTCATGCTCGCTTTCACATTGGCATGCAATTTACAACCCTCTTATTAGTAACCGCTGTAAGTCTATTTGTTTTACTACGAAAAAGATTTAATTCTCCCGCCGAGATATGGATTGGCACTTTAGCCCCTGTGACATTCTGGCCCGGACTTTTTGTTGCCTACATCATTCCTGGCACGGATGTTTATGCTACAGAAGAACTACGGAAATTGGGAATTCCAATTAATCTGGTTTTAGCCGCCATTCTTCTAATACTGACTCTTATAAGCGGTTACAAAGCAGCTAAATGGTCAACTAGAACTCAAGGTACTATTAATTAAATAAAAACAAATAGGCAACGAAAAGAACTAGAGTATATAGTAATGAGAAATGAGCAGTTAGAAGAGAGAGTAACTAGCCGCTATTCTATAAAGTCTTACTTGCTCCTCTCTTCTCTTAACTCACTTCTTACTAAAGATAAGGCAATAAAATTCTAGATAATTTTATTCTCAGGATTTTCATGAATGCAATTTGGGGTAATCAGTATAGCCGATTTCCAGATTTTCAGTGCCTCTTCCATAAATAGTTTTTGGATCGGGTTGATTTAAGCTTGCATCTAGTTGTAATCGCTCCGTTAAATCAGGATTAGCAATAAAAGGTCTTCCAAAAGATACTAAATCTGCTTGACCGGAAGCAAGAGCTTGATTGGCAGTCTCTTTATTGTATCCACCGTTAGTAATGATAGTGCCTTGATACACAGGACGAAAAATAGGAAGTACAGGATTTAAAACATTACGTGCGGCTAAATCATCTTCATTAGGTTCCATTAGGTGAACATAGGCTAGAGGAAAAGAATTAAGGCTTTCCAAAACGTATGTAAATAAAGCTTTCGGATCAGAGTCATAAATTCCGTAAAAAGTATTACTCGGAGAAAGTTTTATCCCTACTTTACCCTCCCCCATAACTTGCGTTACAGCTTCGACAACTTCTAATAAAAATCTCGCTCGATTAGGGATAGAGCCACCGTATTTATCACTACGTGTATTAGAGCCATCTTGTAAAAATTGATCGATTAAATAACCGAATGCTCCATGTAATTCAATACCATCAAAGCCAGCTATTTGAGCATTTTCTGCACCTTGACGAAACTGCTTTACTATTTCGGGTATTTCTTCTGTTGCCAATTCTCTAGGCGTATCTAGAGTAACTTTCCCTCCTGGGGTATGTAAGGTGCCTATGGCCGCGATCGCACTGGGAGCAACAGGCTGTTCGCCATTTAACAGCAAGGGATGGGATACCCGCCCACAATGCCATAATTGTAAAAAGATTTTGCCCCCTTTTTCATGAACTGCTGAAGTAACTTTTTTCCAGCCCTCTATCTGTTGCGGTGAATAGATGCCCGGGCAATTAATGTAACCATTGCTCAGAGGAGAAATCATCGTGCATTCCGTAACTATTAAACCAGCCGTTGCTCTTTGAGAATAATACTCTGCCATTAAGAGTGTAGGCAGAGAGTCAACCGCTCTTAATCTCGTCATTGGAGCCATCACGATCCGATTCGATAAAAAATTACTCCCTAACTGTATAGAAGAAAACAGATCTAAGTTTACAGCCATGTTCTAGCTCCAGATTTCTCGCAATAGCCTTTTATTGATGGTGATTTATAATAAAATGATTCTGCTGACAAAACAATAAGGAACCAAAAGGTAAGTTAAAAACTCGATGCTAAAAGATTTTGCTGAACCGGAATTATTTACTTTAAATTGTCCAACTCAACAAATTCTTGACGTGATAGCTAATAAATGGACTGTGATCATTATTTACTGTTTAGCTTATAGCCCGAAAAGATATAAGGAAATTCATCGCAAGATAGAAGGTATTTCTCATAAAGTTCTCACCCAATCTCTTCGTAATTTAGAGGAGCATGGTTTAGTAGAAAGGAGAATTATCGTAGACACCCCTCCCAAAAACGTTGAATACTCTTTGACTCTTTTGGGGGAAAGCCTCTTAGAACCTTTATTAGAGCTTGCCTCATGGTCAAGGAAATATTTCGCTGAAGTTAGCTCTATTAGAGAGGAAAATCAGAAAAATAACCAATCTCTCTGAACTTATATAAATTCTCAATGCTCATGTCTTGGCTACAATCCCTGCTCGATATACTGGATACAAGTTTTTTGAAACTAGGAAGTTTATCAATTAATTTAAGATGGTTAATTAGTATATGCTGTCTGTTAATAATTATTACTATCTTTAGTAATCTGATAAAAAGACTACTGAAAAATAAAATTCTAAAAAGGTTAGGATTAACGGAAGGTAGTCGGGAAGCAATATCTACCCTAACCAGTCTATTTGTAGGGATACTGGGTTATATCGTCGCTTTACAACTTATGGGGTTAAATCTCACTTCATTGGCGGTATTATTGGGAGGTTTAGGTGTTGGTGTCGGTCTATCCTTACAGGAGCTATCGAGAAATCTGATCGGTGGACTAACTCTTTTAGTAGAAAGGAAATTGAAAGTAGGAGACTTCATCGAATTTCAGAAAACAAGAGGACATATTAAAGAGATTTCTTTTCGCTTTACTACTATTCGTACTTTAAACGGTTCAGAGTTAATCGTACCGAATACTATCTTAACCAGTAATGCTGTAGAAAATTGGCACTACCCTCAAGCTAAAAATCGTATTACTTTGCCGGTGAGTGTGGCTTGTGACAGCGATCCCCTTTTGATAACAGAAATTTTATTACGATCGGCTTACATGGAACCTGCCGTGATTCACGATCCACCACCGAAAGTAATTTTTACTAGTTTCGGTGAAAATTGTTTAAATTTTGAACTGTGGGCTTGGTGTGAGCATATAGAGCAAGCTATTTCTATTAAAAGTTCTATTTATTTTATTATTGAATATAATTTACGAAGCGAAGGCGTTAATATTTTTTATACTGAAAGGGAGATCTGGATAAAATCGGTTAATCAAGAAAGTAATCAGTATAAGCAACGGCAAATAAGTTATCATTCTTCTAATGTTTTTAGAATGTTACAAGAAGTTAGTTATTTTAAAGATTTTAACGAATTACAGCTTCGTTTTTTGATTGAAAAAGGCTATCGCAAACAGCTTCAAGACGGGGAAATTCTCTTCAAAAAAGGAGAACAAGCACATTTTTTTTGTATAGTTTTGCAGGGGCGTATCGATGCTATTTATGAAATAGAAAAGGTCAGTAGACAGATATTTACTTTCAATCAGGGTCAATATTTCGGTGAGTTACCTTTAATGTTAGAAGTGCCTTATCCTACAACCATGAAAGCAACAGGAGAAACTATTTTATTCATGTTAAATACCGAAGGCTTCCGTCTACTATTAACGACATATCCATCAATAGCCGAGAATATTGCTGTAGAGTTAGCGACTCGTCAAGAAGAAATTAATAACTACGAACAACAACTAAAAGAAATGGGGCTTTGGGATGAACAGCGTTTAAAGAATCCGGTACTTTGGATCAAGGACTGTTGGAAAAAATTATTTAATCTGAGTTAACGTATGATTTGTATCCTCATGGGCGTAACTGGTTCGGGAAAATCTACCATCGGCGCACTATTGGCTGAAAAATTAGCCTGGCAATTTTGCGAAGGTGATGATTTTCACGGCGAGGCGAATAAAGAAAAAATGCGATCGGGTATCCCTCTTACAGACGACGATCGCACCCCCTGGCTCCTATCCCTACGAGATGAGATTGCCCGATTCGATCGAACGCACACTAACGCGGTGATAACTTGTTCTGCTCTCAAACAAAGTTATCGAGATATTCTCAAAGATAACGATACAGATATAATCTGGATTTATCTAAAAGGAAAGTCAGAAACAATAGCCACGAGATTACAAAAAAGAGAGGGACACTTTATGAACCCCCTACTCTTAAAATCTCAATTTGAAACCTTAGAAGAACCGACAGACGCACTAACTATCAGTACATCTGTAACCCCGGCAGAAATCGTTGATATAATCATCGCTTACCTCAATCTAAACTCGACTGAAAAACTTTAACTTATCATTTTCCTCGGGGGTCAAATCTTGCGGTTTGCCGGTAATCTCTTTGTAGATTTTCAAATACTCCAGAGCGGATTTATACCAACTGAAATCCTCGGCCATCGCTCTCTGTTGTAACTTCAACCAATCATGTTTGTAGCGGAAACCTTCCCAGGCTCTCACCATACAAGTATATAGATCTAGGGGTTCGTAGCGATCGAAACTAAAACCCGTACCCGTTTCTGTCACCGGATCATGGAAAGACACCGTATCTACTAAACCTCCGGTGCGCCTTACCATCGGTATACAGCCGTAACGCATCGCCATCATCTGGGCAATACCGCAGGGTTCAAAGCGCGAAGGCATGAGGAAAGCATCGCTACCCGCGTAAATCCGCCGCGATAAGGCTTCATTGTATAACAGACGCACGGACATCCTCCCCGATAAACGGGCTGACATCTGCCAGAGTTGGGTTTCATAATATCGATCGCCTGTCCCCAATATAATAAACTGAGAGTCCGTATAGGTGAGAAATCTCTCCAATATTTGAATCACCAAATCGATGCCTTTCTGTTCCACCAGACGTGTCACCATAGCGATAAGAAAAGGTTTTTCATCCCTGATTAAACCTAATTCTTCCTGTAAAGCCAACTTATTCGCCACGCGATTCTCTAAACTTGCCCCCGTGAAATTCTCCTTAATATAACAGTCTGTTTCTGGATCGTAAACATCCGTGTCGATACCATTGACAATGCCCACCAAGTTTTTCTGAATGTAGGACAGTAAACCGTGTAGATTTTCCCCGTAGGGCACGGTTTTAATTTGCTCAGCGTAGGTGGGGGAAACCGTTGTTACTCGGTTAGCGTATTGTAGAGCGGCGGCCATGACGTTATCACCTTGCATATACCAGGGGCACCAGGTAATTCGCTCTAAATAAACCCGGGGGGGGCCTTGATAGGCGAGATTGTGTATGGTGAATACCGTACTAATATCCGGAGACTGGTGCATCCAAACCGGAATCATACCCGTATGCCAATCGTGACAGTGAATTACTTCTGGTTTCCAAAAATTCCAGGCGAACTCTGCTGCCCCGTTAGAAAAAAGTGTGAATCGCCAGCCCTCATCCTCTCCTCCGTAAATGTTACGGCCGCTGAAAGCGGGATGAGCGAATAAATATAAAGGTATATCTGTGTCGGGAAGCAAGGTTTCATAAACGGAAAAACCCTGGAACATAGCGTAGCCATTCCAGACAGGCTCGTTAGGAACGGGCAATTTATCGGGAAGGAAACCGTAATAGGGCAGGAATATCCGCACATCGTGCCCTAGCTGGCGCAGAATTTTGGGCAAAGAACCGACCACATCCCCCATGCCACCAGCCTTAGCTATTGGTGCCGCTTCCGCCGCCACAAACAATATTCGCATAATTTTTTGAGTTTCCTCGATCGCTCTTATAGGATTATAGAGGAGTTAATCCTCGAAGATGGATTCGATCGCTAAATTTAGTGTTGGTAATTTTAAGGAGTTATAGTGTTAAGAGCCAAGTATTCGGTGACTAAAGTTGTAGAATTCTGTTACGGTCATCGTTTGTTAAACCATCCCGGTAAATGTTGTCATCTACACGGTCATAACGGACTAGTAGAAATAGAAATAGAATCGGATAGCTTGGATGGCTTGGGCATGGTGGTGGATTTTGGCGAAGTCAAAGACAAAATTCAAGGCTGGATCGATACTCATCTCGATCACCGCATGATCCTCTGTAAACACGATCCCCTCGTAGCCTTATTACAGCAGATGGGCGAGCCTTTATATCTCATGTCCGAAAACCCCACGGCCGAAAATATCGCTCGGCTGATTTACCGGGAAGCCGAAAAACAAGGGTTTAAAGTTAGAGAGATACGCCTCTGGGAAAATTCTTCTAGCTACGCCTCCTATTCAGAATCTTAAGGTGTTATCCAAGTATCTAACGAGTGTTGATCTAAAACACATACGGTGTGAAAAAATTGCGTTAGAGTAGCGATCGAGGTAGACAATTAGAGAACTGCGATCATGCACGACTATAAAGTACTAAAACACCCTGCCAAATTGGTCAAAGAAGAAATGAATGCTGAAGAGATTATTTGGCGTTACGCACAGGGAGAAAGAAATTTTAGTCGGGCAGAATTGCAGCGCGAAGACATCATTCAGGTGGATTTAAGCGAGGCTAATTTTAGTAGGGCGGCTTTTGATTGGGCTAATCTCAGCGGAACTGATTTAAGCAGAGCCAATCTGAGCCGAGCCGACTTAATGCACGCCCGTTTAATCAGCGTTAAACTTCAGGAAGCGGACTTATCGGGAGCGGATTTAACTAATGCTGATTTAAGCTGGGTCAATCTTCAAGGCGCTAATCTAGCCGGGGCGGATTTAAGCGGCGCTAATTTGAAACAAACGAATCTGATCAACGCCGATTTACGGGGGGCTAATTTAGTAGGTGCTAACCTCGTAGGTGCAGTTCTCACCGGCGCTAACTTCTCCCGGGCAGATTTGAGTAAAGCCAATCTCAGCGGTATAGATCTAACCGGTGCTAATATGAATCGGGCGGATTTGAGTAAAGCCAATCTCAACGGAGCCGAACTTATAGGCGGTAATTTCCATAAGGCGGACTTTACCAGAAGTAATCTACGTAATGCCAATCTTCAAGATACCTACCTACAGGGTGCTAATCTACGTCGGGCTAATTTAAGAGGCGCTAATCTCAGCGGTGCGGTGTTTAGAGAGGTGAATATAAGCTTGGTGACTCTCTCGGAATTTAACTTACAGGGCAATAATCTCTCCTGTAGAGTAGACTTCAGCTCGGCTAACCTTACGGGCGCTAATTTGAGCGGAGCAATCCTGAGAAATGCTAATTTCGGTTACGCCCTACTCAATCAAACCTTCCTCATGGAAGTTTCTTTTGAGGGTGCTAATATGACCGATGCTTGTTTACAAAATGCCGATTTAAGAGGCTCGGTGTTCCGCAATAGTTGCTTGAGCAACATTAATCTCACCGAAACTATCATGCCTGATGGTAGCCTTCACCCTTAATATCTCTTTTATTTTGCGCCCGATCGAGATTATCTGATAACACTCGATCGCTCTTTCCCCCCCCTTGATAGGCATTGCCGAGATTATTCATCGCCATAGCCCAATCATAAGGATGAGTTTCTTTCTTCCATACCGATAAAGCTCTTTGGTAACAATTAATCGCCCAGTCGTTACGCCCTTTTACCTGATAAGCCTTACCTAAATTATGTTGCACGCTCGCCCATCGTTCGGGGTAAGTTTCCGGCTGCCAGTGTAACAGAGCTTGATGATAATAGTTAATCGCCCACTTGAGATTATCCTCACCCCCTTTCATCAGATAGGTGTTAGCCATATTGTATTGTAGTAGCGCCCAAGAAGCAGGGGTGTTTTCGCGCTTCCATTCCAGTAGAGCTTTGCGATAACAAGCGATAGCCCGATTCAGGTTTTCTTCTCCCCCCAGGCTCTTATAAATATTGCCCAAATTATTATGTATACCGGCCCAGAGTAAGGGATGGGCTTCTCGATCTAACTTTAACAGGGCTTGTTGGTAATAATCGATCGCTATGCCGAGATTCTTTTCCCCGCCATGATTGTAACAGGCGAGGGCGATATTAGAGTTAGCGATCGCCCATTCCCGGGGACAAGCCCGCCGTAAATATTCCGCCGTCGCATCATCGAGCGGGTTGAGGCCGATTTTATCTATCAGTAGGAGGGGAACCGAGCGTAACCACTCCGCCATCTCCTGGTTATGGTGCCCCTCTAGATAAACTGCCATCTGCTCGATAGCGACGAGTAAGCCCGCATCTAATAAGGAGAGGTTACTGTTAATGAGTTTTCCTTCTTCCCCCGCCTGGCAAGACATCAACCGCTCGATCAATCGATAATACGATTCAAAGCGCTTTTTTATAATCATGGTTTAATGCTCGAATATATCCTTGTAGTGTTGCAAATCGAGAGCAACGAACACGGGGATACAGGCGAAACACTGCATGGCTAAATCCCATCTCTCTTCTCTTTCGAGCATATAGGTCAATTTATCGCGTACCGGGATTAGATAGCGTACATCGTTAGCCGCGTAGCTCAACTGTTCGGCGCTGAGGTTTTCCGCGTTACCCCAGTCGGAACTTTGGGCGCTCTTATCCAGCTCGACTTTTTCCAATTCCTGCACCACCGATTTTAAGCCGTGATTATTCGTGTAGGTACGGGCGAGCTTGCTGGCGATTTTAGTACAGAAGATGGGATCGGTGGCGATGCCGAAAGTGTGACTCAGTTGGGCCACATCAAAGCGGGCGAAATGGAACACCTTTTCTATAGAGGGGTTTTCCATCAAAGCTTTTAGATTGGGTGCCTCCGTTTGCCCCCGGACGATGCGGATGGCGGTAACGTAACCGTTCGGATCGCACAATTGTACTAAACACAAGCGATCGCGCCCAGGCACTAAGCCCATCGTTTCCGTATCGACGGCGATCGCTTCTGCCCCGGAATAATATTCTAAAGTTTCCGGGGATATATCTCGATCGCAAACTTGAAACTTATCCATTAGCCCCGCGACTCCAAATAACCCGCCACCGTTTGCACATCCTTATCGCCGCGCCCGGAGCAATTGATCACGATACGGGGGCTACCTTCGAGAGTCGGGCAGAGAGTATCGAGATAGGCGAAAGCGTGGGAAGTTTCCAGAGCTGGGATAATACCTTCTAATTGAGCTACTCTCTGGAAGGCCGCCACTGCTTCCTCATCGGTAACGCTGTAATAGTCGGCACGGCCGCTATCTTTTAAGAAACTATGTTCCGGCCCCACACCCGGATAATCCAGCCCGGCGCTGATAGAATGAGCCTCGATAACTTGCCCTTCCCTATCCTGAAGCAGATAACTCATGGCACCGTGTAACACGCCCGGGCGGCCTTGAGTTAAGGTAGCTGCGTGTTTACCAGAAACGATACTTTCTCCTGCTGCTTCGATACCGATTAAACGTACCGAAGGCTCATTAACGAACTCGTGAAATAAACCCATCGCGTTAGAGCCGCCGCCGACACAGGCTAGAAGAATATCCGGTAAACCGCCCCATTTTTCCTGACATTGTTGACGGGTTTCGATGCCGATAATGGCATGAAAATCCCTCACCATCATCGGATAGGGATGGGGCCCAGCGACGGAGCCGAGAATATAATGGGTAGTCTCCACATTCGTCACCCAATCCCGAATCGCTTCCGAGGTAGCATCTTTGAGAGTACCCGTACCCGCCGATACCGGTTGTACTGTCGCCCCTAAGAGTTTCATCCGGAAAACATTTAATTTTTGGCGCTCCATATCGTGGACACCCATATAAATAACGCAGTCCAATCCGAAACGGGCGCAGACGGTGGCTGTGGCTACCCCGTGTTGTCCTGCGCCTGTTTCGGCGATGATACGTTTTTTGCCCATGCGTTGGGCCAGTAATACTTGAGCTAGGGCGTTATTGATCTTATGAGCGCCAGTGTGGTTTAAGTCTTCCCTCTTTAGATATATTTGCGCTCCTGTTCCGTCCGGTTTAGCGTAGTGTGACGTTAACCTCTCCGCAAAGTATAGAGGGCTTGGTCTACCCACATAATCCCTCAGTAATTGTTGTAATTGGGCGTTGAAACCGGGATCTTGTTTGTAGCGATTATAGGCGGTTTCTAGTTCGCTCAGCGCGGGCATCAAGGTTTCGGGGACGTATTTACCGCCGTACTTACCGAAACGCCCTAAAGCATCAGGATATTGTAGTTGTGCGGGGGATATAGGTGTAGTCGTCATTATTCCTTATATTCTAGAGACAAGATTAATTATAGATCTAAGCTTTATGAGTAAACCGTCCGATTCCAATCGTTTTATTTATCAAGAGTTCGGTAATGCCTCCTCCGATGACGCGCTCAAGAGAGCCACGCCTGAATTACCGCCGAATCAACAGAATTTAAGGGTTCAGGCGACGCGATCGGGCCGCAAGGGTAAAACTGTTACCGTAATCAGCGGGTTTCAATGCGGCGAGGAGACTTTAAGCAAGTTATTGAAGCAGTTAAAGGCTCAGTGTGGCTCGGGAGGAACTATTAAGGATAATACCCTAGAGATTCAGGGAGATCATAAAGAGAAAATTTTAAAAATACTTCTAGAGTCTGGTTATAAAGCTAAAATCAGCGGCGGTTAACGCCGTACCATTAAAAAAACATTCAATCTGAGGAAATTGCTATATTTTAGGGGTTTAATTTAAGTGAATAGATTATATCCCCTCGTTAATATATGCCCGAATTCATGGATTTTTTAAAACATAAGTACGCTTATGTAGCTCTAGGTGAATTTAAGCCCGGTTGTTTCGGTGAGGCCCAGCAACTCTATGAAAAAGCTGTTTCCACCTATACTACAGGCTTTAAAGGAGCGTTTTTATTGCAGAAACCAGGTACGGATCAGGGGATAGCAGTGATCATGTGGGATTCGATCGAGGATATGGAGGCCAATGAGAGCGAGTCCCTACATTTAATCATGAAAGAAATGGCTCACTTATTCGCCAAGCCCCCCGTTACCGATTTCTACGAAGTTTGTAGCGAAATCGAACCTAGTTAATCTTAACCGTTCAGAAAAATTTAAAAATAGTTTAAACATAATGATGGCAATAGGAATAATATCTCTTATTGCCATTATTTTATGGAAATCATTGTCATTATTTATAGGAGACACGACCTAAGAATGATGAAAATATGGTAGTCTATGCTGTTTGATAAAATAACCAATTTGTAACTTTAGGTATTACAGCAATTTTCATGTCGGTGAAGTACACAATAGGCGGGGGGATGGGAGTTAGGAGTTGGGGATTGGGGAAAAAACTCAATTCCCAATCCCGGTCTTCCCAATTCCGAACAACCCATACCTCATTGATTTGAAAAGAGCTGTAAATAAATTTATATTATTTACTATGGCTATAAAAACTAATCCAATTCCCGAGCCAGTTTCCGTATCGTCCCTTTCGGTTGGTTTTCAAGAAGTAGCTAGAATTCCCAACAGCAGTGGGAATTTTGCCCCCCGGCTGAATTATTTGACATCTGCCAATGACGGAACCAGTAGATTATTCGTCAATGATATGCGGGGTAAACTTTATGTCATAGACAAAGGTAAAGTTCAAGAATATTTAGACCTTAAAGCCCTAGTTGGTCAGAATTTCCTGGATGCTTCCGGTCAACAGGGATTTATATCATTTACTTTCGACCCCGACTTTAAAACCAACGGAATTTTTTATACGGTAAATAGCGAAAGGAAAGGGGCTAGTACCCCCGACTTTCCTGTTACTAAGCCCATCTATAACAATAGGGGGGTTCTTATCGCCAGCTCTCATCACGACGTTATCCGCAGATGGCAAGTGACGAACCCGCTCGCCAATACTTTTTCTGGAACCTTCAATGAAATAGTTCGGATCGAACAACCATACGCGGATCACAATCTCGGGCAGATAGGATTCAATCCCAACGCCCAGCCAGGTGATACCGATTATGGAATGCTCTATATCGCCTCTGCTGACGGCGGAAGCAACGGCTTTCCCGTCAGCGATACCGATCCTTTAGATAACGGGCAAGATTTGAGCGTACCTTTGGGGAAAATTTTGCGTATAGATCCGAGAGGGAACAACAGCGCTAATGGAAAATATGGAATCCCCCTTGATAACCCCTTCGCTAACAAGTCTACTAACAACACTTTAGGAGAAATCTGGGCTTATGGGTTGCGAAATCCCCATCGTTTCAGTTGGGATACGGCGGGGGATGGCAAAATGCTCATCGCCGACATCGGGCAGTTTTTCATCGAAGAAGTGAATTTAGGAATTAAGGGAGCTAATTACGGTTGGGGTAATCGAGAGGGTACATTCGTCACCAATGAAAACAACGAATATGTAATCGATGAATTGCCCCCGAATGATGCCGAGTTCGGTTATACCTATCCCGTAGCCCAATACGATCACGATATTAGGGGATTAGTAGCGATCGCGGGAGGTTATGTTTATCGCGGTACGGCAATCCCAGAATTAGCAGGGCAATATATTACGGCTGATTTTGCCAATGACGGACGATTCTTTCACGTAGGTGCGGATAGACTGGTCAACGGTCGTCAAACTCCATTATCTCAACTCAGACTATTCAATGGGACACAAGAAACATCTTTTTTGAATATCGTTAACAGGCCTAGAAGTGATGTGCGCTTCGGCATCGATGAAGCGGGTGAAATCTACGTTACTAACAAGGTAGACGGAATCATCAGAAAAATAGTTCGTTCTCCCGAAATTCAAAACCCTTCTCTCGCACCTGGTTTTTATATCACTGATACCCGGGTTGTGGAAGGAATCACGGGGGATTTATCAGGCGTATTTACGGTTAATCTCACCGCCGCCCCCAATAATACCGTAAGCGTTGACTATGGTACGGTTAACGGAGTCGCTCAAGCAGGGCAGGATTACACCTCTACCACCGGCACCTTAACTTTCTCGGCGGGAGAAGTCAGTAAAACAGTTAACGTCAGTATTATCAACGATAATATTCAGGAAAATGACGAATTTTTTACCCTGAATTTGAGCAATCCGGTTAATGCCCGGTTGATACAGCCAGTAGGAACTGCGACGATCGCCGATACTGTATATTCATCGGTAAACTATACGGTTGGGCCAGGCGTGGAAAATTTAACCCTTACCGGAATCAATAATATTTCAGGTCTAGGTAACAACAATAATAATATTCTCATCGGTAATAACGGCAATAATACCCTCGATGGCCGGGGTGGTGCGGATAGGATGAGTGGCGGTAGGGGCAACGATCATTATGTTATCGATAATATTAACGATCGAGTCGAGGAGAATTTCGCCGAGGGAAACGATATAATTCAAGCCAGTAGAAGTTACACCCTCCCTGAGAATGTAGAGAATTTAACTCTAACCGGGACGAGTAATTTTACAATAACAGGTAATTATTTAGATAACCGTCTCTCTGGCAACACCGGAGATAACTATATTTCTGCCGGCGCGGGTAACGATACTCTTCAGGGGAATTTCGGCAGAGATACCCTAGAAGGGGGTATAGGAGATGATTATTATTACGTGGATAATCCGGTCGATAGGGTTATAGAGAATATTTTTGAGGGCACGGACACGGTTGAATCCACTATAAGCTATATTCTTCCCGATCATACGGAGCATCTAGTATTAACGGGGCGCAATAACCTAGAAGGTACCGGAAATATTTACGATAATTGTCTCATCGGCAATACGGGGAATAATAATTTAAGCGGCGGTGAGGGCAACGATACATTAATTGGCGGCATCGGCTCCGATACCCTGACGGGAGGAAGCGGGAATGATGTTTATCTGTTCAATTCCAGCACCGAAGGTAGCGACACCATCGGCGATTTTTCTGCCATCGATGATATTATTCAAATCAGAGCCAGTGGTTTTGACCCTAGATTGACCAGAGGAACGATCGCACAGGATAGATTCGTTTTAGGATCGATAGCCGGAGATAGTAACGATCGTTTTCTTTACGCTCGAAATACGGGAAAATTGTTTTTCGATGCCGATGGCACAGGTAGGATAGCGGCGATAGAACTCGCTACTCTGTCAGGTACTCCGGCTCTCGATTTCAATGATATTTTTATAATCTAACGTCAGTTCGGGTTAACAAATCAGTGTATATATCAGGGATTTAGGGGTTAGGAGGCGCGGAATTGGGTTATTTATCCACCAGGTAAGAGCCGAATTCATCAACTCCCAATTCCCAATTCTCCACCTCACTACTCCTGGCGAGTTTTAATCTCTACCTTTTCCTCTACACCGAAGCCCACCAAACTAACTATATTCGTTGCTTCCCCTTCGGGAGAACGTTGATAGTTAATAATGTTTCGGATTCTCAAACTCGGATTGATCAATC
>CAZUVR010000049.1:0-28549 GCA_964623815.1 uncultured bacterium
ATATATCGACATCTATATTACCGGGGGAAAACTTGAAAGATAGTCAATTTCAAGGAGAAGAATTCGCTGAGATCACCCTGAGATCGATCGGTGATTGCGTCGTCACTACTGATGACCAGGGGAAGGTAACATACCTCAACCCTGTCGCCGAGAGCCTACTAGGCCTAACGAACCAAGAGGCCGCAGGGCAACATATAAACGAAATTTTCTCTCTCATCGACGAGACGACCGGCTCTCCGATCGCCAATCCCGTTGAGAGGGTTCTACAGGATAGCTGCGTGGCAAAGCTCACAGAGGAAGTGCTTTTGATAGCCCGGGACGGTCGGGAATACGCAGTCGCCAATTCCGCCGCCCCGATCCTCGACAGTTCTGGGAAACTGCGGGGGGTGGTTCTAGTTCTCAGCGACGTGACCGAGTTTCGGGCTATGACCCGACAACTGCGGCAGCGCGCAGAACGCGATCTCCTGACCGATCTATTTAACCGCTTTTACTTTGAGCGAGAACTAGAAAAAGCGATAGCCGAGGTGAGAGATAACCCTTGTGCAGGGCATATTCTGTGTTATCTGGACTTAGATAACTTTAAGAGCGTTAATGATACCTGCGGTCACACCGCCGGAGATGAATTATTACGCCAACTGGGAGCCCTACTAAAAAACCACGTTCGTTCGACCGATACCCTCGCTCGTCTCGGGGGTGATGAATTCGCCTTACTCCTCTACCATTGTTCCCTGATGAAAGGACGTGCAATAGCCGAGGCGATCCGTAAGGCAGTTCGAGAGTTCCAATTTACCTGGGACGGTCAGGTTTTTCGCATCGGGGTCAGCATCGGTGTCGTAGGTTTCGATTTCACGGTGGAGAATTCGGAGAAACTCAGGCTCGCTGCGGACGTGGCTTGTTATGCGGCGAAACAGGGGGGCGGGAACCAAGTACAGATCCATAAAAAACGGGACGAGCAATTAAGCCGAACTTGTCGGGAACCACACTGGATATTAGAAATTCGCACCGCTATCAAAGAGAAACGCCTATGCCTCTACCGTCAGCCGATCGCCCGTACCTGTCCCACTCTGGACAAACCACCTTTCTCGGAAATTCTATTGCGTCTGAGACGACCCGACGGACAGATCGTCTCGCCGATGGCTTTTCTGCCCACGGTGGAACGATACGGGTTAATGCCCGAGGTGGATCGGCTCGTCGTCGATCTCTTGTTCCGATACCTACAAGAGAAGGACGCTCTCGACTCGGAATGTTATCTGATCAACATCTCCGGAAGGAGCTTGGGCAATGGGGGTTTCCTAGATTTTTTCCTTGGCGAGATGAAGACGCGGAGCATCCGGCCAGAATCGCTAGGATTCGAGATTACCGAGGCGATCGCGGTTTCTAATTTCGCAACGGCAAAAGAATTTATTCAACGGTTAAGAGATTTAGGCTGTCACTTCGGTCTCGACAATTTCGGGAGCGGGATGTCCTCTTTTGGCTATCTCAAGAATTTACCTGTGGATTACCTCAAGATAGACGGACATTTCGTCCGCAATATTCTCGAAGATCCCTTCGACGCGCAGGTTGTTTCGGCGATCGGCCAGATTGCTTCCTCCCTCGGTATCCGCACGATCGCCGAGTTCGTGGAGAGCGGAGCAATAAGGGAACGTTTATTCGAGATCGGTATTGATTACGTTCAGGGTTATGGGGTCGCCCCCGTTCTCCCACTCGAAAAGAATTAGCATCAGAGCAGGCTATTTCCCCTCCTCTAGGGTGGTATTTTGTACAGATTCGGGTCTTTTTACTTATTGATGTGTTCGTTTTGCTTGAATTAGATGAACAAGCCTAAGAGTTAGGCAAGGCGGAAAAAGAATTAATTTTCAGTGCTTATGCTACCCTTATTACTTCTTAAGGCTCACCCTTTTCTTTTACCGATCGAGCTAAGTTTTTTAGTTTCTTTACTGATTTTTCTCTTAATAAATCTTTGCTATTTGTTAATTTATTGTTACATATCACCGCAATAAATACTCTCAATGCTTGTCGGGCCAGCTTTAGCTTCACACCCTCTTTTGTGAAGAAATGTCTTGAGCATATCTTCACATAGATATATTTACTTAAAAAATTACTTTTTATCCAGATGCTTGCCACAAAAAACAGTAATTTTACGTATAACCTAGTTGATTTTACTGATTTTTTATTGTATAGTTGTCTATAAAGTCGTTTTTATGAGTAATAACCACTAACCCAAAAACACATAACCATTTTTTTACCTGTTTAAAAAAACCCAAACATACACTCATTAATAGTGGCTTATTAGTGAGAAGACAATCTTTAAAACTTTAATGAGTTAATTACATAATAAAATTTCTCCCTAGCATTAATTTGCTATGAATCTTAGAAAAAAGATAACACCTACGAGTGCATTTTCAAGATTCTGGGTAGGAGGAATAATAGTGCCAAAAATAATTATGTCTGGTAATTCAAAAATTAAGGTTAGGAAGGTAGCATACCAACTATGCTCCTTTACCCGACCGTGATTAAAATTACGGTCTCATAGCGTCAGTCGGTTGAAACCGATTTGAGTTAATAGGCGGGGAATCACTCCCCCGCCTATTTTTGCACGAATGCAATACTTCTTTTAGGAAAGTATTGACACAGAAAATGCCACCGCTAAAGATAGAGAAATTTTCCGAGCGATTTTTGCTATCAAAAAGCCTTTCGAGAGTAAATTTTTTTTACTCAGCTCACTCCTACAAATTTAGCAACATCTCATGAATAAAAAAATGAACAAGATACAAAACAAAAAAACCTTGTTTATCGTTAATCAATTCTATCCTCCAGATTATGCTCCAACAGGACAATTAATTCAAGAATTAGTTTTATCTTTGAACTGTCAAGATACCCTCATCCGAGTGTTTACTGGTCAACCTGGTTATGCCTTTAAGAATAAATATGCTCCGAGTCTACAAAAAATTCGAGGAATAATCGTTAGACGAACTCGTGCGACTCAAATTTTGGGTAATCGTATTCGAGGTAAGGCGGTTAATGGACTATTATTTTTTATCCGAACGGCACTTCACCTTTTAAAAAATCTCAAGAAAACCGATACTCTTCTTTTAACCACAGCACCGCCATTTCTACTTTTTTTAGGTTATTTGTTACATTGTATTAGAGGTACTTCTTATATTTGTCTCATTTACGATTTATATCCAGACGTAGCGGAGACTTTAAACGTGGTGCCATCTCAAAACTGGTTCGTCAAATTTTGGCATGCTCTTAATAGAATTACCTGGAACGAAGCCGAGCAAATTATCGTTTTAAGTAGCAATATGAAAGAGCAAATCTTAAATAAACATCCCCATTTAGCCGCGAAAATTATAATTATACCAAACTGGGCAGATCCTAATTTTATCGTGCCTATTCAAAAGACGCGAAACTGGTTCGCCCTACGATATAAATTAACGGAAAAATTTACAATTCTCTACTCAGGGAATATGGGGAGATGCCACGACATGGATACGATTTTACAGGCTGCCTACGAATTAAAAGATGAGCCGATGCAATTCGTCTTTATTGGTGGGGGAGCTAAATATCAATCTTGCATCGATATGATAAAAGAAATGGGATTGAACAATTGTTTATTTTTACCTTATCAAGAACGGGAAATCCTTCCCTACTCACTCACCGCCTGCGATTTATCTCTGGTAAGTGTGGCGGAAGGAATGAGTGGAGTGGTAGCACCCAGCAAACTTTATAGCGCCTTAGCTACCGGACGTCCGGTAGCCGTTATTTGCGATAACCGATCCTATCTGCGAGAAACTATTGAGCAAGCTAGGTGCGGTTTGACTTTTGCCAATGGAGATGGTTTGGGCTTAGCCCAGTTTATCCGCCAATTAGCTTCAAGTCCCGCGCTGGCTGAATCTATGGGAAAAGCAGGTCGTGATTATTTAACTTCCTACTGTACTCTTAAAACCATTGCTGAAAAATACGCCCGAGTATTAGGGCTGAGCCCTATGTCCGAACTTTCAAATAGTGACCTTGTTCTAGAAACGATCTCACCTGAAACTATATCTGCTCAGTTCTAAGACTCAGATGGATAATCTTGTCTTAAATAGCACCTCAGCTATCACAAATGAAGTAAATCTATGGCAGATCCTCACTCGTCGTTGGTTACCAGCGACTTTAATATCTGCTGGAGTATTCTTAGTTTTAGGCTACCGAACTCTCAATAAAACAACCCTATATACTTCGGACTCCTTGATCTTAGTAGCCGATGAGGTTTCTGTTCCTGTTCTTCCCTCACAGGATGGCAACTCTCAAACCCGAGATCAGGTGCGAAATCTATCCACAGATATTGAAATTTTAAAAAGCCCCGTCCTCTTGAGCAAAGCGATAAGAAAGCTCTCTCCCTCCTATCAAACGCTTTCTATTAACCAAATAGCCTCTAATCTCACTTTGCGTCAGCCCCTACAAACGAATGTCCTGTCGCTATCCTATCAAGATACCGATCGCGTCAGGGCAAAAGTGGTTTTAGAGGCTTTGGTAAAAACCTACTTAGATTACAGTCAAGAAAGCCGGAGATCGCCACTGACAAACTCTATTCGGCTCATCGAGGAAAAGCTACCCGAAGCCAAAAAACAACTAGAGCAATCGTCTTTAGCTTTGAACAGTTTCCGTGTGAAGTACGAACTAACCGACGCAGAAAAAAGCGCAACTTTAGCTTTTCAAAATAAGCAAGAGTTAACGAGAAGAGCGATAGAAGCTGAGGTCACCTTGAATCAAACAGTTCAACAGTATACGGCGTTAAAAAAGCAAATGTCCAAAGCCGGTCAAAATCCGGAGACATCGATTATTGACTCTGTTTTAAGTCAGGATCAAGGTTATCAACTTTTGTTAACGCAGCAAGCTCAGATTGAATTGCAATATGCCCAAGAAAGCCTTCGCTTTACCTCTAAACATCCCATTATTATAGACTTGCAAGAGCGTAGAGCTAAAATTAAACAGCTTCTGCAAGAGCAGGCTCAAAAGGTCATCGGTTCTCGACAATCGCAAGCGGCGGCACAAAACATCAGTAGCGGTGCGATTGGGCAAGAACTTGCTGCCCAATTGCTGAAAACTCAGTTAAGCTTAGAGACGCAGAAAACACAACTGCAGGATTTGCGTCGCTTGGCGACAGAGGCAACTCAAGATTTTCAAAAGACGGTGCAACTAGAGCAGGAATATCGGGAACTAGAAAATCAGTACAAGTTTAATGCTCAAGCAGTCGCTGATTTTTCCACTAAACTCCGAGAACTGCGCATTCAAGAAGCACAAGATATCTCAAAATGGAAAGTCATTGAGTGGCCTGAAGTGCCTAGCACGAGTTCTTCCCCTTCGGTGATAAAAAGCTTGATACCCGCAGGAATCGCAAGTCTCATCGCCGGTGCAGCCGTCGCTTATTTGCTAGAGAAAACCGATCGAAGGCTCAGGAATATCCAAGAGGTGAAAACCATAACCAGTCTACCGATAGTCGGCGTTTTGCCCGAAATTCGTTTTCAAAAGAAGCCTTGGCCAACTGTCCCCCTAGGTTCCCCCGAACCTTTTGCAGATGCCCTGCTTACTTTGGCACTATCTTTTGTCCAAAAGGCGGAGCGGAAAACATCTAAAGACGCTCGAGGAAGAGTTTTGGCCATCACCTCAGCAGTAGCCGAAGAAGGAAAAACAACGATCGTTTATAAATTAGCCCTAGCTTTAACCGAGCTAGGTCAACGAACGCTCGTTGTCGATACCGATTTCACTCGACCCAAACTTCATCAATTGTTTGACTTGCCTAATAGCTCGGGTTTGAGTACAGCTTTTTCAGAGCAATCTCCTTGGCAGAATTGGGTTCATTCTCGTATGTCGCTATCAGAAAAACATCAATTATGGAGCTTAAAATCTGGGTCAAACTTATCCGAACTTAACTCAGAAGACCACGAGGTATTAACTTTTTCTGCGAATAAAAAAGTAGGGATATATCCTGATATTCTCACGGCTGGTCCTCCCTTACTCAATTCATCCTCATGGGTTGTTTCTGAAAAGCTAACCAGTATGCTTGAGGAATGGCGAGACACCTACGACTATATTTTAATTGATACGGCTTCTCTAACCCAATCAGCTAGTACTTATAGCTTAATTTCTAGGGTTGATAAAGTGATTTTAGTAGTTAGCTTAAAACATACCATTCGCTCTCTTTTGAAGGAAATTATGGAAAAGGTATCAAAAAATGAAAATAATAATCTATGTATTGTTATCAATAGTCCAACTAAATCATCTAATAGTATCTTAGATAAAATCAAAAATCTAATATAAAAATAGCTTGCACTTATCTTTTTTTCAAAATTGTTTATCAAAATAGCAAGAAAAACTTGATAATGCTGATTTATTCTTTTACCAATCAATCATGAATACTATTAAACAAAAAGAATTGATTATTGAGGCGGGACGTACAGAAAATCAATATTGGAAAGATCTGTGGCGTTATCGTGAACTATTCTATTTTCTGGCTTGGCGAGATATCCTAGTCCGCTATAAACAGACCGTTATCGGTATCCTATGGGCAATTATTCGACCGTTTTTAACCATGATAGTTTTTACCGTCATCTTTGGTAAGCTCGCAAAACTCCCTTCCTACGGTGTTCCCTACCCAATTTTAGTATTCTCAGCCATGCTTCCCTGGCAATTTTTTTCTAGCGCCCTTTCAGAATGTAGTAATAGTCTTCTAGCAAATGCCAATATGATCTCTAAGGTCTATTTTCCCCGCTTGATCGTTCCTACCAGTGCCGTAATAGTGACCCTGGTTGACTTTTTTGTTTCCGGCATCATTTTGTTAGCCCTGATGGCTTGGTACAATTTTGTGCCAGACTGGCGAATTCTTACCCTACCTTTATTTATTCTGATTGCTTTTTTAGCCTCCATAGGAGGAGGGCTGTGGTTTGCTGCTCTTAACGTTGAGTACCGAGACTTTCGTTATATCGTGCCCTTTATCGTGCAGTTTGGCCTTTATATATCTCCCGTAGGATTTAGTAGCAGTATCGTCCCAGAAAGATGGCGGCTGCTCTACTCTTTAAATCCTATGGTGAGCGTTATCGACGGCTTTCGTTGGGCTATTTTAAGGGGGCAAGGAACGATTTACTGGCCTGGATTTATTCTATCTCTCGCCTTAGTTTTTCTCATTTTTGTGAGCGGACTCTGGTATTTCCGAAAAATGGAGCGGACTTTCGCAGACGTAATTTAAGTAAGGAGTAAAAAAGGTGTCTGATTGTATAATTCAGGTCGATAATCTTGGTAAAAGGTACTTTATCGGTCACCAAAGGGAAGGACTCTATCGTTATAAAGCTCTGCGTGATGTGTTAGCTGATACTGTCAAATCATTAAGTCAACAGTTTAGCACTTCTCCAAAGACAAAAAAGCCTAACTTCTTTTCTGAAGAGTTTTGGGCTTTAAAAGATGTTTCCTTTGAGATTGGACAGGGTGAAGCGATCGGTATTATCGGGCGCAATGGGGCAGGAAAATCCACCCTGTTGAAAATTTTAAGCCGGATTACTGAACCGACGAGAGGGCGCATCGCCCTACGAGGCCGGGTAGCAAGTTTGTTAGAAGTCGGCACAGGTTTTCATCCCGAACTGACCGGTAGGGAGAACATACACCTTAATGGTGCAGTTTTGGGAATGAGTCGGGCCGAAATCAAAAAGAAATTTGATGAGATTGTCGCTTTTGCTGAGGTAGAGAGGTTTCTCGATACTCCAGTCAAACGATATTCCTCGGGGATGTACGTAAGACTTGCTTTTGCGGTAGCTGCCCACTTAGAGCCAGAAATTTTGATCGTCGATGAAGTCCTAGCTGTGGGAGATGCTTCTTTTCAAAAGAAATGTTTGGGAAAAATGGGAGATGTGGCCCAAAAAGAAGGACGAACCGTTCTATTCGTCAGCCACAGTATGCAGGCGATCGCCCAGTTGACTAAACGGTGCATTCTTTTAAGCAAGGGAGGGATTCAGTTCGACGGTCATACTGACAAGGCCATTCAATTATATCTAGCCGCCCAACAAGTTCCAGGAGAACGACCCGCTTATTATCAGTCCTTGCTCAAACCTAGCCACGGTAATTACATCGAGTGGGCTAGGGTCAAGACCTCCGAAGGAGAAGGAATTCATGGTTGGGGAAAGCCGATAATCTTCGAGTTTGCCCTGCACATAGAGCAACCTAACGAAGGTCTGCGGTTCTCATTTCAAGTGGTTAATCAGTTAGAACAATCTATGTGTATTTTTTGGATCTTCAACCCGCAAGCTCCGTTTTGCCTAGAGCCTGGGACTTTTGTTCTGCGGTGTGAGATACCTAAACTTAGGCTTTATATGGGGTCCTACAGCCTAGTCACTTGGTTTTCCGATCGCCGCAGTAATTCTCTTTTAGAGAATCTGAGGAATATTTGTCCCTTTGAAGTTTCTATGCTCGGCCTAGAAAGACCAGAATATGCTTGGGAAGCTGACGAATGTACCTACCTAGAAGATGCTAACTGGCAAGTTATTTAACACATTAGTCACAAAGATAGCCCCTTATGCCAATTAATCAAGATGTGAAATTAGGGCGAGATGTCAAGATTCCTCATCCTCATCTCGTTAACCTTTACGGCTGTATCGTCGGTGATGAGACGAAAATCGGTACCTTCGTAGAAATTCAAAAAGATGTCACCGTGGGAAACCGATGTAAAATCTCCTCCCATAGTTTCCTCTGTGAAGGGGTAATCCTGGAAGATGAAGTGTTTATCGGTCATGGCGTTATGTTTACCAATGACTTGTACCCAAGAGCAACCAATGAAGATGGAAGCTTGAAACTAGAATCTGACTGGCTTAGGCAAACCACACTTGTCAAATTTCAAGCGTCCATTGGCAGCAACGCCACGATTTTAGCCGGGGTGGTTATTGGGAAAAAAGCTATTGTAGGTGCCGGAGCCGTTGTCACTCGCACTGTACCCGATTTCGCAATCGTAACAGGCGTTCCGGCTCGTGTCATAGGAGATGTGCGCGATCGAGGTTCGGGCCTTGTCAAGGCAAGCACGAACGGTTTGCGTGAGAGTTAATAAGAGCAAATTCAACAGTTTTTAAAATCTATCTATAAGGAGAAAATAATGCAAAGCATCCTCAATATCGGTGTCATTGGCTATGGCTATTGGGGCCCTAATTTAGTGAGAAACTTTGGCGAAATTCGCCAAGCGCGGGTGAAAACCATTAGTGACTTGAACCCGCAGTTGTTGGCTAAAGCTCAATCTCGCTATCCGAACATCCAAGTAACAAGTGATTGTCGAGATATTTTTACAGATCCCCAAATTGATGCCGTCGTCATCGCTACGCCCGTTTCAACTCACTTTGACTTAGCTATGGCCGCTTTACAAGCAGGGAAGCATGTTCTTGTGGAAAAACCGATGACATCAACGGCTGAGCAGTCACTCCGCTTGATTGCCGAAGCCGAGCGACGCAATCTAGTTCTCATGGTTGATCATACCTTTGTATACACGGGGGCGGTTCGTAAAATGTGGGAGTTGGTTAACAGCAAGAGTTTGGGCGATATTTATTACTATGATTCGGTACGGGTCAATTTGGGTCTATTTCGGCACGATGTTAATGTTCTTTGGGATTTAGCCGTTCACGATCTTTCCATCATGAGCTATGTTTTACCATCTCAGCCTTTAGCTGTCTCCGCTACAGGGATGAGCCATATTCCCGGAGAACCAGAAAATATTGCTTATCTCACTTTATTTTTCGGGGGAAATTTGATCGCCCACCTTCATGTAAACTGGTTAGCTCCGGTCAAAGTCCGTCGTACTCTAATCGGGGGTAGCCAGAAGATGATTCTATTCGACGACTTAGAACCGAGCGAAAAGCTCAAGATTTATGACAAGGGCATTACCGTCAATGGCAACCCGGAAAGTGTTTACCAAATGTTGATCGGCTATCGCACCGGGGATATGTGGGCACCTCAGTTGGATATGACCGAAGCCCTGCACACCGAAGGATGCCATTTTATTCATTGTATTGAACAGAACACTCGCCCTATTACCGATGGGGAAGCTGGCCTAAATGTCGTGAGAATTCTAGAGGCGGCGACGCAATCGATGAACAAGCAAGGTAGAACTATTGAACTAGATTTGCTAGAGGTAGCCGCATGATCCCATTTTTAGATCTCAAAGCACAGTACGCCTCGATTAAAAACGAAATTGATCCAGCAGTTTTAAGGGTATTAGAAAGTTCCCAGTTTATTCTAGGCGAAGAAGTTTCAGCCCTAGAACGAGAGTTCGCTGATTACTGCGGCGTTGATTATGGAGTCGCTCTTAATTCCGGAACCAGCGCCCTCCATTTAGCTCTCCTAGCGGCAGGCATCGGCCCCGGTGACGAGGTGATTACCGTGCCCTTCACCTTTATTGCCACCGTGGCTGCTATTGATTACACGGGCGCGACTCCCGTTTTTGTCGATATCGATCCGGTTTCCTTTACCATCGATGTAACCCAAATAGAGCAAGCGATAACAGAACGCACAAAAGCCATCGTGCCCGTACACCTATACGGACAATCGGCGGATATGTCCCCCATTTTAGAAATTGCCCGACGTTATCGTCTCACGGTCATAGAAGATGCGGCTCAAGCCCACGGAGCCGAATATAAGGGGCAAAAAGTCGGCAGTATGGGAGATATTGCCTGCTTTAGTTTCTATCCTGGTAAAAATCTAGGGGCATACGGTGAGGGGGGTATGGCAATTACCAATTATCCAGACTATGCCGCTACTATGAAGATGCTACGAGATTGGGGGCAAGAACGTCGATATAACCATGTCCTCAAGGGCTACAATTACCGAATGGATGGTATACAAGGTGCGATCTTACGGGTCAAGTTACGCTATCTGGATCACTGGACAGAGGCACGCAGAACCCATGCTTTACACTATGACAAGCTGTTAACCGACTCAGGGGTTCAAACGCCGCTCGCTATGCCCTACAGCCATCACGTCTATCACGTTTATGCAGTGCGATCGCACCAACGAGATGCTCTACAACAAAGGCTAAACGCCCTTGGAATTCAAACAGGTATACACTATCCTATCCCCGTTCATCTGCAGCCAGCCTACGCCTATCTAGGTCATCAACCCGGAGATTTTCCTCACTCGGAAGCGGCCGCCAAGGAGGTGCTATCTTTGCCCATGTTTGCAGAACTATCCCCTGATTCCCTCATTCAGGTTGCCACGGGAATTGCTGACTCAACGGGCAAATATCTATCTTATATAACCTCTTAAGTTTCACCTTTTATCTGGAGGGAGTGTAATGGTTAACCCAAGTAATACGGTGCTAGTTAAAGCTGTTCACGGCTTAGAAGCACAAAAGCTAGATGCGGATTTTGAAATTGAATTAGCAACATACCTCAAGAATCAGTACGAACAAAAATCCTTAATCGAACTGTACTCTCGCTTTAGCTCAAGCGATGGGGACTTTGATGGGCTTATGCGGCGGGCTATTTGGCGCGCAGTCGCCCGAAAATTAGGACATAATCTTCGTGTTGGTAGTGCCGTAGGATTTAAGCATCTGGAAACTTTTGAGATCGGCAACCATGTTTTTATCGGCTCTCAAAGTTATATACAGGGTAGATTTGACGGTACTTGTAAGATAGGTAATTCGGTCTGGATCGGACCTCAAAGCTATTTTGACGCACGAGACATAATTATTGAGGATTATGTAGGATGGGGCCCGGGAGCAAAAGTTCTCGGTTCAACTCATACAGGTTTCCCCATTTATCTGCCCATTATGCAAACTGACTTAGAAATCAAACCGGTCAGGATTGAAGTCGGTGCCGATATTGGTATGAATGCAGTCATCTTACCAGGCGTAAGGGTGGGTAAAGGCAGCATTGTTGGTGCTGGAGCCGTTGTAACTAAAGATGTCCCCCCATTTGCGATCGTAGCTGGTGTTCCGGCTAAGTTTTTACGATGGCGGGATGGATATGAAACTTTATTATTAGAGGAGAGCGTCCCAAATGTTTAATAAGCGGGTTTTAATCACTGGTGGTTCTGGTTTAGTAGGTTCCCATATTGCCGATTTACTCGTCAAACAAGGAGCGTTAGAAATCATTATCCTTGATAACTTTAGCCGGGGAAGACTAGAAAATTTAGCTTGGGCTAGAGAAAACGGGCCTTTAGTCATCGTCAAAGGAGATGTACGCGATCGAGAACTCCTCTCGGATGTAATGCAAGGCGTAGATATCGTTTTTCATCAAGCCGCTATTCGTATTACCCACTGTGTAGAGGAGCCACGATTGGCTTTAGAAGTTTTAGTCGATGGAACCTTTAACGTTTTAGAATCGGCTGTTAATGCCAAAGTTAAGAAGGTAGTGGCTGCCTCTTCCGCTTCTATCTACGGCTTGGCCGAAGACTTTCCAACCGTAGAGTCTCATCACCCTTACCATAACCGTACTCTCTACGGAGGGGCTAAGGTTTTTAACGAAGGTTTATTACGTAGCTTTTATGAAATGTACGGACTCGATTATGTGGCACTACGTTACTTTAATGTCTATGGGCCGCGCATGGATATTCACGGGCTATACACGGAGGTGCTGATCCGCTGGATGGAGCGCCTAATTTCAGGTCAGCCTCCTTTGATTTTTGGCAATGGTAATCAAACTATGGATTTTGTCTATATTGAAGATATTGCCCGCGCTAATCTCCTAGCGGCTAAATCCGACGTTACCGATGAGGTGTTTAATGTTGCTTCTGGGGTTGAAACCAGTCTCAACCAGTTAGCTTATACTTTAATCAAGATTATGAAATCGGATTTAAAACCAGAATACGCTCCAGAACGTAAGGTTAATCCAGTACCGAGAAGACTGGCCGATACAAGCAAGGCAAAAAACCTCTTGGGCTTTGAGGCCGAGATTCCCTTAGAAGAAGGATTAAAACGGCTAGTTAGCTGGTGGCTTGAACAACAAAAACCAGCTTTTGTTAGCAAAATTAACGGATATTAAATGAGTACTATACCAATTTCTAAGCCTTGGTTGGGAGAAGCTGAAGCTGAGGCGGCCCGACGGGCAATTCTCTCTGGCTGGGTAACCCAAGGGCCTGAAGTGGCCCAATTTGAGCAAGAGTTTTCTGCTTATGTGGGGGCAAAGCACGCCTGTGCGGTTTCTAATTGCACAACCGCTTTACATCTCGCTCTTTTAGCCGTCGGAGTGGGGCCAGGCGACGAGGTGATTACCGTTAGCCATTCTTATATTGCAACGGCTAACAGTATCCGCTATTGTCAAGCCATCCCCGTCTTTGTTGATATTGAGCCTCAGACTTACAATATCAATCCTCTTTTACTCGAAGCCGCTATTAGCGATCGCACCCGTGCAATTCTGGTAGTTCACCAGATGGGGATGCCCTGCGACATCAAAGCCATCCTAGATATAGCCCGCCGGCATGATTTACCAGTGATAGAAGACGCGGCTTGTGCGATCGGTAGCCAAATTTTATGGGATGGGCAATGGGAAAGAATTGGCAAGCCCCACGGCGATATTGCCTGTTTTTCCTTTCACCCCCGTAAAGTTATTACTACTGGTGATGGTGGCATGATTACCACCGCTAATCCAGAATGGGATAAGCAATTTCGGCTCTGGCGACAACACAGCATGAGCGTTCCAGACACCGTGCGGCACGGTTCCAAACAAGTTGTTTTTGAATCTTACCCCCTGTTGGGCTATAACTATCGTATGACAGATATTCAGGCTGCGGTAGGCCGGGAACAACTGAAGCGACTTCCCGAAATTTTGACTCACCGACGTTTTTTAGAGCAACGCTATCGTACCCTTTTAGCAGAGATTCCCGATTGCAAATTACCGAGCGAGCCAACCTGGGCTAGAAGCAACTGGCAGAGTTATTGTCTGCGGCTACCTGACGCTTGCGATCAACGGCAAGTGATGCAGTCTTTGCTCGATGCGGGAGTTTCTTCAAGACGCGGTATTATGTGTGCCCACCGGGAGCCTGCTTATCAGCAGGAGGTTTGGTCTTGCGGCATATTTTTGGAAAAATATCAGTGTCAAACAACCGATTGTAAGTACTTATCTGAAAGTCAAAAAGCTCAAGACCATAGTATTCTCTTACCGCTTTACCAGCAAATGACCGAGCTAGATGTTGATTATGTGGTCACCGCTTTAAAAACAGCTATTTCCTATTAAATTACCTGAATTTAAACATCATGAACGAGGTTATTTTTCATTTAGCCTTTCCCGTCGGCAATATTGCTTTAACCAAGCAATATTATGTAGAAAATTTAGATTGCGAAGTGGGACGAGAAAATGCTAATTCGGTCATCTTAAATTTGTATGGTAATCAATTAGTTGCCCATCTTAGTAGTGATCCTTTACTACCACAAAAGGGTATATATCCGCGTCATTTTGGTCTTATTTTCAAAGAAGAAAAGAATTGGAATGCTTTATTAAAAAAAATCATAAATAATGGTCTAGAGTTTTATCAGCAACCCAGACGGCGATTTACAGACTCACCGCTAGAGCATCGTACATTCTTTATAGAAGATCCTTTCTATAATTTATTGGAATTCAAATACTATCTTCATCCTATGGCGATTTTTGGTGAAGTTACTTATAGATCTGTTGGAGATCAATAAACTAATTTTTAGTTTGATTTAAGCGAGCTATCGTTTACACATAAATAAAATTTGTATTTAAATTTATATCCAAAATTATATGGCACTATTACCCCGCATTACCTTAGCAATTTCTCCCGAGAGCGTAACAGAAGACAGCCGACGCAACCTCGTCTATACTTTTACCCGGACAGGGAATCTCACCGGCCCTTTAACCGTTTTTTACTCGCTCGCAGGAACTGCGAGTAACGGGACGGACTACGACTCCATCGTCACCCGGGTCACCTTTGCTGCTGGTAAAATAAAAGCGACTGTAACCGTTTCTCCCAAGCCGGATACGATCGCAGAAGCGAATGAAACAGTTACCCTGACTCTGCTGGAAAATCCCTCCTACACCATAGGGCTAGCAGGCTCGGCAACTGGCACCATCCTCAATGACGATGCAATCAAACCCCGTATAAGTTTGTTAGTTTCTCCGGAGAGCGTAACAGAAGACAGTCGGCGCAACCTCGTCTATACTTTTACCCGGACAGGAAATATCACCGGCCCTTTAACCGTTTTTTACTCGCTCGCAGGAACTGCGAGTAACGGGACGGACTACGACTCCATCGTCACCCGGGTCACCTTTGCTGCTGGTAAAATAAAAGCGACTGTAACGGTTTCTCCCAAGCCGGATACGATCGCAGAAGCGGATGAAACAGTTACCCTGACCCTGCTGGAAAATGCCACCTACACCATAGGGCTAGCAGGCTCGGCAACCGGCACCATCCTCAATGACGATGCCGCGAAACCTCGTATAAGTTTGTCAGTTTCTCCGGAGAGAGTAACAGAAGATAGCCGACGCAACCTGGTCTATACCTTTACCCGGACGGGAAATCTCACCGGTCCTTTAACCGTTTTTTACTCGCTCGTGGGAAGCGCGACCAACGGGACGGACTACGACCAGATCCTCACCCGGGTCTCCTTTACCGCCGGGCAAAGGAGAGCGACGGTAACGGTTTCTCCCAAGCCCGATACGACGGCAGAACCTGATGAAACGGTCACCCTGACTCTGCAGGAAAATCCCGCCTACACCCTTGGATTGGCGGGTGCGGCGACAGGCACCATCCTCAACGACGATGTACCGGCGATTATTACCTTAGCAGTTTCACCCGAAAGCGTAAGAGAAGACAGCCGACGCGACCTAGTCTATACGTTTAACCGCACAGGAGATACCGGGCAACCTTTAACGGTGTACTACTCCATCGCAGGAAGCGCGACTGACGGGACAGACTACAACGCCATTCCCGCCCGGGTCACCTTTGCCGCAGGTTCCAGGAGAGCAACGGTAACCGTTTCTCCCAAGCCGGATACGACGGCAGAACCTGATGAAACGGTCACCCTGACTCTGGAGGAAAATCCATCCTACAATCTAGGTTTGTCCAGTGCGGCGACAGGCACTATCCTCAATGACGATTTAGCAAAACCCCGTATAAGTTTGTTGGTTTCACCCGCAAGCGTAAGAGAAGACGGCCGACGCGACCTCTTCTATACGTTTAACCGCACAGGAGATACCGGGCAACCTTTAACGGTGTACTACTCCATCGCAGGAAGCGCGACTAACGGGACGGATTACAATACGATTCCCACCGGAGTCACCTTTGCCGCAGGTTCCAGGAGAGCGACGGTAATGGTTTCTCCCCACCAGGATACGATCGCAGAAGCGGATGAAACAGTTACCCTGACCCTGCAGGAAAATGCCACCTACACCATAGGGCTAGCAGGCTCGGCAACCGGCAGCATCCTCGATGAAGATGCTGCCTCCTCCTCAAACCCATTATCTTTTGAAATAGTTCCTTATAACGACTCATTTGATCCGGCCCAATATGGGGCCTCTCATCCAGATTTAATGCAAGCGTTTGCTTCCTTACCCTATCCAGATAAACTAACCGCTTTTGCCACCCACTACCAAACCTTTGGACAACAAGAGGGGCGAGCAACAGATACATTCGATGAGGCTCGCTATCTTTTATCCTATGGCGATTTACTTAACGTTTACGGAACCGACCTTAACAAAGCGACAGAACACTATATCAACTATGGGTTTTTTGAAGGGCGTGATCCGGGTCTTTTCCCTTGCGATCGCTATATCGCCACCTATCCAGACTTAATCGAAACCTTCAACTACAACTTAGAAGCCGGAGCGAAGCACTATTTATTTAATGGTCAAGCAGAACAAAGACAGGTCGTCTTCGATCCTGAGAATTACCTAAATCTCTATGGGGATTTACAAACGGCTTTTGGTAATGATCTAGTAGCAGCTACCCGGCATTTCATCGAGTCTGGATACATGGAGGGAAGAAATGTAACCCCTCCACGCCTTAATGTAACCGTTTTGCCGGAGAGAACTGCAGAAGATGACCCGGGTAACTTCGTCTTTAGTTTTAACCGTACAGGAGGTGTAAGCAATCCTTTAACAGTTTCCTATTCCATAAGCGGCAGCGCCACCAACGGCACCGACTACGATACCCTCCTCTCTGAGCAGGTGACTTTTGCGGCTGGCCAACAGACAGCGACGCTAACCCTCTCTCTCAAGTCAGATACCATTCCAGAACCTCATGAAACAGTCATTCTGACCCTACGCGAAAATCCTGTTTACACCCTTGGTTTGGCAGGTGCGGCGACCGCTACTATCCTCAATGATGATTTTGGTTCCTCGTCTCTTCTTATCAACAATACCCTTGACATTTAAAAGTTCAGGGTTGTTCTTCTAACCACTCTATATTTTTTCCTCATTTAGCTATATCTCTTAGTCTGTATTTACAGCAATCTCGTTGTCATTTTTGAGGAAATTCTTAACAAATTATTGAATTAATTATGTTGCCATCAACTTCAATAAACTATAATAATGAACTGTTATATAGTCAGGAATTTCCGTATTCTTGGCAATCTGACAAGGCACTTAGCGATTTAGGCTCGCCTCCTAAAACACTCGCTTTTATCGATCCTTCAATTGGTGATTATACGACTATTATCTCGCAGATAGAAGCAGATATTAAAGTTGTTTTAAATTCTCAAAAAGACGGTATTGACCAAATTAGCGAGGTTCTTAGTCGCTATAAAAATCTAACCAGTATTAGCGTAATTTCTCATGGAAATGTGGCAAATTTGCAATTAGGTAACGGTGTCTTTAATAAAAAGAATTTTAACCAATACACCAATAAACTCGAACAATGGAACACATCCTTCGCCCCTGGAGCAAACATACTAATTTTCGGGTGTAACGTTGCCCAAGGAGAAACGGGGCGAGCTTTTATTGACGCTCTAAGTAGAGTAACAGGTGCTGATATTGCCGCCTCAACAAATCTGACCGGTAATTCTTCCCAAGGTGGTGACTGGCTGTTAGAGTATACCAAAGGCAACATTGAGACCACTTCTCCTGTTACAACTTCCTTCATTAATACCTATCAAGGAATATTAGTCACGCAAAGCCTATTTACCAATCAAACCCCCAGTGTGACTAATGCCACCGACGGCACGGGTAGCGATGGAGACTACGAATTGGGGATGGAGTTTATCAGTAGCCAGCCCGGAAAGATTCAAGGAATTCGCTACTACAAAGCGCCGAGCGAGACGGGGATTCATACGGGTCGAATTTGGTCAGCCACGGGACAACTGCTCAGTAGCGTCACCTTCGCCAACGAGACGGCATCGGGATGGCAAGAGCAGAGTTTAACCACCCCCCTCAACATCCGTGCTAATACCATCTATATTGTCTCGGTCAACATCAACAGCTACTATGTATCCACCACGGATGGCCTGGCCGCTTCCGTGAGCAACGGCAATCTAACGGCAGTAGCCGATGGTTCAAACGGGGTGTTCAACGTGACACCCGGTTCTTTTCCAGGACAATCTTTCCGCAATAGTAACTACTTCAGGGATATAGTCTTCGCTACCATCTCTAATCCCGATAATCAAGTGGGAGCAGTGAGCCTGAGCGGTACGGCCAGAGAAGACCAGAGCCTTACCGCGAACGTAACAGATGGGGATGGTATTACCGTTCCGGTTAGCTACCAGTGGCAGCAGAGTTCCAATAACGGCACGAGCTGGACGGATATCACAGGGGCAAGCGACCCAATCCTGAGCTTGGGGCAACAGCAGGTAGGCAGCATAGTGCGGGTAAGAGCGATTTATACCGATGGCCTGGGAACTGGCGAACAGATTTTCAGCAGCCCCAGCACCGGTGTGGTCAATGTCAACGATATAGGAACCGTCAGTATCAGTGGAACGACCTCGGTAGGGAGTACTGTGACCGCCATCGTTTCTGATGAAGATGGATTGACGGGAGCAACTATCAGCTATCAATGGCAAAAGTTCACTAACAACGCCTGGAGCAATATAGCTGGAGCCACCAACCCGACCCTGAGCCTCGATAACACCTACCTCGGGCAACAGGTGCGGGTTAACGCCTCTTATACCGATGCCCTGGGCGCAAATGAAAACATCTTCAGCCCGGGAAGCAATCCCGTTGCCGCAACGTTAACCAGCCTATTTACCAATCAAACCCCCAGTGTGACTAACGCTACCGACGGCACGGGCAGCGATGGAGACTACGAACTGGGGATGGAGTTTATCAGTAGCCAGCCCGGAAAGATTCAAGGAATTCGCTACTACAAAGCGCCGAGCGAGACGGGGATTCATACGGGTCGAATTTGGTCAGCCACGGGACAACTGCTCAGTAGCGTCACCTTCGCCAACGAGACGGCATCGGGATGGCAAGAGCAGAGTTTAACCACCCCCCTCAACATCCGTGCTAATACCATCTATATTGTCTCGGTCAACATCAACAGCTACTATGTATCCACCACGGATGGCCTGGCCGCTTCCGTGAGCAACGGCAATCTAACGGCAGTAGCCGATGGTTCAAACGGGGTGTTCAACGTGACACCCGGTTCTTTTCCAGGACAATCTTTCCGCAATAGTAACTACTTCAGGGATATAGTCTTCGCTACCATCTCTAATCCCGATAATCAAGTGGGAGCAGTGAGCCTGAGCGGTACGGCCAGAGAAGACCAGAGCCTTACCGCGAACGTAACAGATGGGGATGGTATTACCGTTCCGGTTAGCTACCAGTGGCAGCAGAGTTCCAATAACGGCACGAGCTGGACGGATATCACAGGGGCAAGCGACCCAATCCTGAGCTTGGGGCAACAGCAGGTAGGCAGCATAGTGCGGGTAAGAGCGATTTATACCGATGGCCTGGGAACTGGCGAACAGATTTTCAGCAGCCCCAGCACCGGTGTGGTCAATGTCAACGATATAGGAACCGTCAGTATCAGTGGAACGACCTCGGTAGGGAGTACTGTGACCGCCATCGTTTCTGATGAAGATGGATTGACGGGAGCAACTATCAGCTATCAATGGCAAAGGTTCACTAACAACGCTTGGAGCAATATAGCCGGGGCCACCGGTGCGACTCTAACTCTCGATAACACCTTACTCGGGCAACAGGTGCGGGTCAACGCCGCTTATACCGATGCCCTGGGCGGGAACGAAAACATCTTCAGTGCGGCTAGCAATCCAATCTCGGCAATTGTGCAGACCTTATTTACCGCCCAAACCCCGAACCTAGTCGGATTGACGGACGGGATAGGTAGCGACGGAGATTACGAACTGGGGATGAAGTTTAGAAGCACAACCGACGGACAAATTCAAGGTATCCGCTACTACAAATCTCCAGGAGAGACCGGTGTTCACATTGGTCGAATTTGGTCTGCCACAGGGCAACTCCTGAGTAGCGTCACCTTCGCCAACGAGACGGCATCGGCATGGCAGGAGCAGAGCTTGGCAACCCCTCTCAACATCGGCGCTAATACTACATATATCGTCTCCGTCAACGTTAATACCCATTATGTAGCGACCACTAATGGCTTGGCTGGTTCCGTGAGCAAAGAAAATCTGCAGGCAGTGCCCGATGGCTCAAACGGAGTCTTCAACGTGACCCCTGGCACTTTCCCCGGCCAATCCTATCAAAACAGCAACTACTTCAGGGACATTGTCTTTACTACGGCGGCTCCTAATCCCAATAACCAAACGGGAGTCATCAGCGTAAGCGGTATACCCACGGAAGATCAAATTCTTACCGCGAGCGTAACCGATGAAGATGATATTCCTGAGAGCATCAGTTATCGGTGGCAGCAGAGTCCTGATAACGGCACGAGCTGGACGGATATTACAGGGGCTAGCAACGCAACCCTGAGCTTGGGGCAACAACAGGTAGGCAGCATAGTGCGGGTAAGAGTGACTTATACCGATGGTTTGGGAACCTATGAACAAATTTTCAGTAGCCCCAGCACCGAGGTGATCAATGTTCAAGATATCGGAACGGTTACTATCGGTGGAATACCATCTCTGGGGAATACCCTTACCGCCAGCGTTGTTGATGAGGATGGGTTATCTGTAAGAGAAGGGGGCACTAACATCGACTACCAATGGCAAATAAGTAGTGATAATGGTGCTACTTGGAGCAATATTAGTGGGGCAACCGACCCGCTATTGCCCTTGAGTAATACTTTGATCGGCAAAATACTTCGTGTCAATGCGACCTATATCGATCTTGAAGGAACCGGTGAAAACATTTTTAGCCAGGCTACGGATAGCATTGCCTACACGTTTAATTCATTGTTTACTGCCGCCACAACACCTACTATTACCAATGAGAGTGATGGAGTTCCATACGAATTAGGAATGGAGTTCCAAAGCATCGTTCAGGGCGAGATTAGAGCTATTCGATATTGGAAAGCACCGAGCGAAACAGGCACTCATGTCGGGAAAATTTGGTCAAATACGGGAAATCTTTTAGCCAGCGTTATTTTTACCGATGAAACTGCGTCGGGTTGGCAAGAGCAGAGGCTATTGACTCCTTTAAGGATTAATCCTGGAGTCAATTATACGGTTTCAGTTAATATCAATAACTTTTATGTAGCTACCCCGAATGGGTTGTCATCTTCCATTATCGCCGGGAATCTTAGGGCGCTCGCGGATGGTTCAAACGGGGTATACGGTCCTATAGGTACTTTTCCGAGTCAATCCTATAATACTAACTACTTCCGTGACGTTGTCTTTTCCCCTACAACTCTTGCTTCCAATACACCAGGAGCGGTGAACATCTTAGGTGTACCGATCGAAAACCAAACCCTGACTGCAGAGGTGACGGATATTAATGGACTTTCAGGGGTGAATATCCTTTACCGATGGCAGAAGCTGGAAAATGGAAGGTGGATCGATATTGCCGGAGAAACAAGGCAAACTTTGCTTTTAGACGATCACTTAGTCAACAAGCCAGTGCGAGTGAATGTGGAATATGTGGATAGCTTAGGTAGCTTTGAACCTCTCGTTAGCGGCGCTACGACGGCTGTGAGCAACGTTAACGATCCGGGCGTAGCTATTTTAAGCGGCAGTGCGACCGTCGGCTATAGTCTTACAACAAACTCTGCCGATGACGACGGCTTGGTAGGAATTCCTATTACCTATCAATGGCAAAAGTTAGAGAATGGTAATTGGCTTAACATTTTAGGAGCTACGGGACGGACGCTAAATTTAGACAATTCTCTGGTAGGTAAGCAAGTTCGGGTAGCCACAAGCTATACAGATCAAGACAATACCTTAGAAAATGTTTTCAGTGCGGGAGTATTGACCTCAGAATTCAATCCGATCGTTCTAGAAAATCAAAATCCAGGTACGAGAGATTGGGAAATAACCAACCTAGCTACTAATAATGAGATTGCGGGTTACGCTAGTGCAACTAGCGTTAATCGCGGTGAAATTTTGCCGATTAAGGTTTCCTTGGCTCGGCCGGGAGAGTACAAAATTGATATTTATCGATTAGGTTATTATGGAGGAAGTGGAGGTCGATTTATCACCGGTAGTGGTTTGCTCAACGGTATCACTCAAGCAGGACCTACAATTGACCCGGCTACAAGGCTAGTAGAATATAATTGGACGACTTCATACAACCTACAAGTTGGCACTGACTGGACTAGCGGTTTATACGTTGCCAAGCTTACGGAAGTATCTTCTGCTAAGGAATCTCAACTCTGGTTTACGGTTCGTAATGATGATCGTCCGACGAACATAGGATTTCAGGCTAGTTTTACCACCTATGAAGCTTACAATAATTACGGAGGCTACAGTACCTATAACTTCAATAGCATCGGTGGTCAACGGGCTTATGCAATTTCCTTTGATCGACCCTTTGCTCAAACTAACAATGTGGATTTATACAATAACCCGTTGACCTGGGAATATAATATGCTCAGGTGGTTGGAATCTCAGGGCTATGACATTTCCTACTACACAAATTTAGACGTGCATAGAAATCCACTACAACTATACTCTCAAAATGTTTTTCTCTCGGCAGGACATGATGAGTATTGGTCGCTGGAAATGTTTAATAATGTTGAGCGCGCACGGGACAATGGCATTAACCTAGCTTTCTTTTCAGCTAATACCGCCTATTGGCGCGTAAGGTTTGAACCTTCTAGTACGGGGGAGGCTAATCGAGTCATGGTCGTCTATAAACAAAGTTGGTTCCTCGACCCAGTTGCACAAAATGATGTTTCACAAGCAACAACCTGGTTTCGTAGTCCTGAGGTGAATCGCCCTGAAAACTCCTTACTGGGAGTCTATTATGTCGGGGATTATGGTGCTTTAGGAGAGAATGCCGTTTATAATGGTGCTGATTTTGTGGTGAATAATAGCTCTGATCCCTATTATGCTAATACGGGTCTTCAGGATGGAGATGTTCTGCCAGGTTTAGTAGGATACGAATGGGATGCCGTTGTTAATAATGGGGCTACGCCTGCGGGACTCGTTATTTTATCTCAATCTACTCCTCAACAGGTAGGAGGTCTGCCACCTCTTCCGACCGGAACGAACCCCAATATCTCTAATGCCGTTCGTTATACCGCTGCTAGCGGAGCTAAGGTATTTTCAACAGGTTCTATTCAATGGATGTGGGGATTAGATAGCGATAGGGTTACTAATCCTCGTGTTGACCGTCGTGCGCGGCAAATAGCCGTTAATGTTTTTGCCGATTTAGGCGCTTTACCGCAACTTCCGTCACTTGATATTGTTGTGCCGTAATTATTATCTCCTTCTCAATAGAACTTTATGGATACCATAACTGCGAATAAACTTAAAAGTCTTCATGCTAACTTGGCTACGTTTGAGCATCTAGTGGCTCAAGCTCGTGACTGCGTAGATCTCAAGCAGTACAATAAGGCGGCAGCCTACGCCCATATCGCTGCTTCCTATGCTTTCACAAGACACTGCGGTATTTTTAGTAGCCCACAATTAGAGCAAGTCTTGCTCAAGATTGGACAGAACGCTATTAAAAGCGAAAGTTATCCTAACCAGCACCCTAGCTTACGGAAAAACCCTAAAAATGTCCTGCATGTCATCGACGGAGCGATCGGAATCGGTGGACATGCTAGAATGCTCTGTCGTTGGATAGAGCAGGATGCAACCCGTTGCCATAGTGTGGTGCTAGTTGAACAATCTAGGGCAGAGGTACACGCAAGCCTTGAAGAGGCTGTCCTAAAAAGTCAGGGCAAGATCTATACGCTCAATCAAACAATCGGCAGTTTTGTGGAGCAAGGGAAACGTTTAAAAAAAATTGGTGCGTCTATGGATATAGTTGTCCTGCATACACTCAACCATATACAACCTATTATAGCTTTCGCTCATAAGGACCAATCTCCACCCGTTATCTATGTTAATCATGCTGATGAGCGTATCTGGTTAGGAGTTAGTATCAGCGATGTCGTTGCTAATCTTCGTGAGTCTGGAAGGCATCTTTCCCTTGAGCGTAGGGGTGTTGAGGTGGAGCGGAATGCCTTGCTTCCTACCCTTTTAAATCTTACTCCTAGGACGCTCTCTCGTGTAGAGGCAAAACGACAGCTTAATCTTGAAACTGACAGTATCGTTATTTTATCTCTGGCTCGAGCTATAAAGTACAAAAAAATCAACGGGGTCAATTTTGCTGAGGCCCATCTTCCCCTCCTTCACAAGTACGAGCAAGCTGTTTTGTTAGTAGTAGGGCCGGGTGATAGCGAAGACTGGTCTTCAGCCATAGAAAAAGTACCAGGCAGAATCCAAGTTTTTGGACAAACAGAAGAAACCGCGGTGTTTTTCCAAGCCGCTGACATCTATGTGGATTCTTTCCCTTGGGTATCGAACACGTCCTTGCTAGAAGCTGGAAGCTATGGGTTACCCTTAGTGAGCCGTTACCCTTACTCCTGTGATAGCTGTGCTGTGATTGGGGCTGATATGTTGGGTTTTACCGGCAATCTAATCCAAGTAACTACTTTAGCAGACTACACCCGTATTCTTTCAAGACTCATTGAAGATGAAAATTGTCGCTTATCTTTGGGAAAGACAACTCAAGAGAAAATTCTGACGATACATACAGGAGAGGGCTGGCAGCGATCGCTAGAAGAATTATACGAGCGTGCTATTTCTATTGAGCCAATCAAGACCTTAGCCGATACCAAGGACCAAATGTTTACGACCGAACTCGATTTCCTTTTGCCTTCCGTTGTTTTTAGATCAGATAGTCTTGACGTGCCTGAATTGTTTATCAATTATGTCAGACTAATGCCTTTAGAAAAAAGATGGTCTATTTGGCTCAGTCAGCTTAAAAAAAGAGATTTTGGGAGGTTGCTTCATCTTAGCTTTTTATTACCGCAATGGTTATATATTTTCCTACAAAAATTTATTTAAAAAGTTGTTTAATTTTGGAAAAATTTTTATTTTTAAAAATACTTTTTAACCTATGAATCAAGCAAAAATTTCAGTTATTATACCTTGTCATAATTCTGAGCTTTGGCTTTCTGAAACGTTAAGGAGTCTGCAAAGTCAGGAAAATATTTCTGAGATTATTATAGTAGATGATGATTGTAGGGATAACAGCCTCGCAGTAGCTAATTCATACAGCTGTATTTTACCCATAAAAGTAATTCCAAATGTAGGGAGAGGAGTCAGTAATGCTCGCAATACAGGTATAGCCCATTCTTCTGGCGAATGGATACAGTTTATCGATGCTGATGATATACTAATGCCGCACAAAATAGCCAGACATCTTCACCTAGGAATTAGCAGACAAGCAGATGTTGTCTATGGATCTTGGCAGACTTATCAAGAAATAGAGGATAAAGTCTTTACACCTCAATGTATCAAAACGCCAGATTATTCTGGGGATTTAATGCTGAGAATATTGCAATCGGATAACTTTTGTCAAATTGGTGCTATGTTATTCCGCCCCCAATTACTGCATAAAATCGGAGGGTTCAGGGAGGATATGAACCTTGGCGGTGAGGATGTAAATTTATATTTAAGGCTGGCTTTAAGCAATGCTAACTTTGTCAAAGATGAATCAGAAAAAGTTTGTCTTCTTTATAGAAGGCAACGGGGATCTTCCTCCATGTCAACCCGCGATCCCTTAGCCTTTTACTGTGGTGTATTAAAAAATATCACTCTAGTTGAAGATGCTTGGTCTAAAGAAGCTCTGTCTACTCAACGAAAAGACTTTCTTCTGCAAGTCTATGGAAACGTAGCTCGCTTCTATTTTGAGAGCGATCGCCGTAAGTTTTACGAAGTTCTCGCTAAAATTCATACCCTCGATCCCCACTACCTCCCTAATGGTCCGCAATCTTTGCGGCGACTTTCAAAATGGCTAGGATACGAGAGAGCGGAGGTGATCGCATTAGCTTACCGCAGGTTGAAAATTTTATTAGCAAATTAAACCCCCAGAGGCTCAATCATGCGAGTTATTCAAGTACCTTTTTGTTTTTATTTTGATCCGGTTGGCGGTACGGAGGTTTATGTTGAAGCTCTGTCCCGTCATTTACAGCAAAAAGGAGTTGAGGTTCAAATTGCCGCTCCTGCAAAAATGAGTCAATCCTATCTCTACCATCAGCTACCGGTACACCGCTATGCCGTAACCGATAGCATTAAAAATCTCCGAGAATTTTATGGAGAAGGCGATCGCCAAGCCTCTTGGGAATTCTCTAAAATTTTAGACAAAGAAAAGCCAGACTTAATCCATCTTCATGCCTTTACTAGAGGGGTTTCTTTACGGTTGGTGCAAGCGGCCAAACAGAGAGATATACCGGTGGTGTTTACTTATCATACGCCCACAGTCAGTTGCCAACGGGGAACGCTGCTGAAATGGGGAAGCCAGATCTGTGAGGGAAAAGTAGAGTTACGCTCGTGTGCCAAATGTAGCTTACAGGGGTTAGGCCTGTCTAGGAGTAGCGCTGAGTTAGTGGGTAATCTCCCACCCCAGATAGGAAAGTGGTTAGGTGAGTTGAATTTACAAGGAGGAGTTTGGACAGCCTTGCGAATGACGGAGTTAATAAAGATTCGCCAGGCTACTCTAAAGGCTTTACTGTCTGAAGTGGATCACATAGTAGCCGTCTGTAACTGGGTTAAAGATGTTCTGCTCATTAACGAAGTTCCGCCGAATAAAATTAGTGTGATTCGCCAAGGGCTTTGTCATCAACAGCCGGAACCGGTTAACCATAGCAAAAGACCTGCCAATGGTATTTTGAGACTCGCTTTTATGGGGCGACTTGACCCGACTAAAGGAATTCATATTTTGATCGAAGCTCTAAAAGCTATGCCTCAATTGCCGATTAACTTAGATATATATGGTATTTCCCAACCAGGTAGTTCCTATCTGCAGAAATTACAAATTTTAGCAGAGCAAGATCCGCGCATTAAGTTCAAGCCTGCCGTTGCACCGGAAAAGGTGATCCCCACCTTAAAAGATTATGACCTGTTAGCGGTTCCCTCACAGTGGTTAGAAACTGGACCGATGGTAGTTCTAGAAGCTTTTGCCGCTGGAGTTCCAGTCATTGGTTCTAACTTGGGGGGCGTTGCCGAACTGGTTGAACATGGAGGAAACGGTATTTTGGTAGACTCTAGCTCAGTTGATTCCTGGAGTCAAGCTTTGCAGAGGCTGAATCAAAACAAGGAATTGATAGGACGGTTGAGAGCTGGTATCGACTTTCCTTTAGGGATGAAAGAAGTAGCATCTCAAATACTGTCTATCTATCAAACAATTTTATCTAAATCATATTAAAAGGATTATTTATGAATATCTTTGAACGGGCAGCGATTAGGATAAGACATAACTCTTTCCTTGATAAATCTGAATGGCTTTGGGACTTAGTGCGTCCTTTTTATGATTTAACCGTGACTCTTTTTAGTCATAAAGGACTAAAGCGTTTTATAAACGAAACAGATATGATTCGTGTTCTACCAAAGTGTAGGGGAGTTATGGAAGTTTATGAGCCCCCGTCATCGGTTCTAACCTAGGGGGCCTTGCTGAACTGATTGAGCATAAAAGAAATGGGATTTTGGTAGAACCTATATTAAGCCTCCTACGGGTATGCAAGCGTCGGCAACTCAAATGTCGTCCATTTATCAAACTCTTTTAATGAGTTAGTCCCAGATACAAACAACAGTGAATATTCTAAAAAACTAAACCAGGAAAAAATAATGACAGAATCTACTCAACAGAAATATTACGACCAACACTATAGTATTGACAGAAATAGCGACTGGCAACAGTGGAAACCAAAACAAACTTTTGTCGAAAGTAAAAATTTGTTTGAATTTAAAAAAGATTTTTGGCAGGAAGGGGCGCAAGAAAGTATTTTGGCTACTATTTCCGAATTTTCTCCCTTTCAATCCATATTGGATATTGGATGCAGTGCGGGAGATTTTTTAATACCCTTAAGTAAAGTTTCCCAGAATTGCCAAGGAGTAGATATTGTCGAGTTTGATATAGCCTGGAAACTAATACAAAAGGAATATAATATTAAATGTCAAAAACTTAATATGGTTGTGCAACAAAAAGCTGTGGGAGTAGTCTATAAAGGAATGCCGCTAAGT
>CAZUVR010000050.1:0-28357 GCA_964623815.1 uncultured bacterium
CTAGATTTTACCCCAAATCCTGCTTTTAAAGACCAGTTATCGAGAGAATGGTTGGTGGCGAGTGACCAACTACTGGCCACTGGTCACTTCTCTCTAAAGAAGGGTATGATAAGCGGATTTTGTATTAAACCTGTCTTTAAATTCTTACAGCACTTTTCAATCCATTGAGGTACGGGGAATTAGGAATACTGGGGTTAGGAATTGAGTTTTTCCCCCAACTCCTAACCCCTATCCCCCAAAACAAGTACTTAATTGATATGCAAGATGCTGTAAAACTCTTCAATGCATAGATTTTACATTTTGTCAAAGGGGAAATATACTTATGAGCAACTGGATTTTATTTATTTTTTGGTTGGTTTTTAGCCTGTTCAAGGGCGATTTCTTTCATCGCTTCGTAGGAGTTGCGATTGGAAGAACCCTCGATCGCTTTCACCGCTAAATCCTGTACCTGCTTGAGGGCCGCGTCTAATTGTTGTGTTAAAGTGCGGATGCGGATTTCTTGAGTCTGTATCGTCTGCCCTAAACTTTCAATTCTTAATTGATAATTCTTTCTCTCTCCTTCAACTTCCTTGGAACGTAAATCGGCTTTCACTTTCGCTTGATAATAACCGATTCCTTTCCCTTCTTCCGTACCCTGCTTGATCTTCGCCTCTAACTCTTTCTCGAAGCTCTCTACTTTTTCCTCCGCTTCGCTGTGTGCTTTTTCCTGTTTGGCTATTGCTTCCTCTCTATCTTGCCATTGTTTTTCCTGTAATTTCCGCACCTCTAATAATTCTAAATACAATTGTCGTTTCTGTGCCTCGTATTCATCCTTATCTAAGTTCCTTTCCAGATTGAGATTATACCAATATTCATCATGCTCTCTCTGGTTTACTTTCTGCGCCGACTCATTCCGTTCTTTCACAGTTTGAGTGTGATTTTCCTGCTCTTTCTTCCATGTGGATTTTAACTCTTGTAACTCTTGCTCTAACGTTTCTTTGCGATCGTTAAACTCTTCGGTAAAAGTCTTAGATTCTTCCTCGTAAGACTCAACCAAATTTTCTAAAGTAGTTTCGTCTACAGCTTCTAATTCGTGTAAATCCGCCAGTGCTTCTATCTCCTCATTAACCAAGTCTTCTAAATCCTTTAAGGCAGTAGCTTCGGTAATTAACTGTTCCGATAAATTACTAACTGCGCTACCGAAACCTACTTGTAAAGCTTCTAATCCTTCGATGACTCCAGTAATACTCTGTTGTAATGTAACTGCTGGCTTGTTCATTGTTTTTTCACTCTCTTTAACTACGGGTGTGGGGGCGGGTTTTTCTGGGGTTTTCGCAACTTGATTCAGTTTTTTAACTTGTGCCTCTAAAGCGGCTTTTTCTTGTTTTAACTCTTCTACTACTTCTAAAATTTCTGCTTTGGTACTTTTTGCATTAATCGATTTAGCCATTGTAAGGACTCCTTAATTTACTAATTAGCTGATGTACCTTGAAAAGCTCTTAGAGCCAGATTTTGAGCTTGAGTTGTGGTAGCTTGTAACTGGGCGGTGAGTTGGGCTATCTCTTCGGCGTTCCTGCTAATTTGCGCTTCTAAAGATTGGATGTTCAGCTCGAATCCTTGTTTTGACAGTTCCCAATCTTTCTCGAATAGATCCGATTTTACCTTTGCGTCTCTTTCCGCGTCTTTAATAGCCTCGCCCTTAGCTTTGTTGTATTCTGCTTTTAGTTTTTCCTCAAAGCCTTCGATTTTTTTCAGGTTGTCTTGATAGTTTTTAGCATGAGCTTGTAATACTGCCTCTCTTTCCGTCCACCCTTTTTCTTTCTCTTGATTCATCTCTCTAAAATTCTGCTCTTGTTTACGTTTGGTTTCTTCGTAGTTATCAGTCTCTATTTTTCTCTGACGTTGTAATTGATAATCATATTCTGTTTTCTCTGCTTCCCTTTGTTTTAAAGTCTTCGCTCTTTCTTCCACTTGAGCGGTTTCAAAGTCTTGCTGTTCTTTTTCCCAAGCTTTACGGGCCTGGATCATCTCTTTCTCTATAGCCTCTTTTTGGTCGCTGATGGTTTCTTCTAAAACTCTTACCCTCTCTTGATGTTCCTGTCTCAAAATATAGAGCGCGTCGGCAACTACTCTGACTCTTTTTAATGACTCTAGCTGTTCTTTTCTAACACCTATAGCCCGCTTTAATTCGTCTAGTTTTTCGGATTGACTCGTTAACCTTTCTGCTAATTCGTTGATACTACGTCCGAAACTTAGCTGTAACGTCGCCATATTATTGACTATATTATCAACCGTGTACTGAGATGCCTGCTCCAATATTTCCTGATTCTTGGATTTTTCCGCTTCTTCTTCTTTGGTGGCTATCCTCATCTCGGCTTTCTTATACTCTCCGAGGAGTTTGGCAAAGGCAGACATTATCGATTCTTTTGACCCCATTTGACTCATCGGTTTAGTTCTCCTATACTAGTTTTTACTAGTTGATTTTTTAATCAACAACTTACATCTGCTATACTAACCATAGTTGATTTTTTAGTCAAGTCCATTTCACAAAAAAAATTAACCAGAGGGAAAATGAAACAAAGTTTTGGGGAAGTGATCAAGCAAGCTAGGAAGGATAAGGGTTACAGCCAGCGGGAGCTATCCGAGCGTCTCGGACTCGACTTCACCTATCTGTCTAAACTGGAGAATAATCGGGCTGACTACGCCCCGAAAGAGGAGGTTATCCGACAACTAGCTCAACATTTGGATTTAGCGGCAGAGGAATTAATTTTTCTGGCTGGGCGTATTCCACAACAGGAGGAAGAATTATTGAAGCAACATTACAAAACCATGCCGACTCTCTTTAGAAGAATGCGGGAAAATCCGGAGTTTGCCGAGAGGGTGTTGCGGGAGGCTACAGAATCGGGAGTAGGGAGTAGAGAGTAGAGAGTCGGAGTAAATATAACTTACTCCCGATACCCGACTCTTAATTCCCCATAAGATAAGTAGTTTTTGATGAGAGGATTGAGTATGAGTTATCCCTTAGTAAAACCGTTTAAGTTTTTGCACAAGCAAGAAATAGAGGATAGGGCAGTAGATGTATTGAGCAGGATGAGTCAGGCGCACAAATACGGTTTGAAATGGCCTTTAGATGCGAGTAGAGTAGCAGAATTTTTAGGCTTAGATGTAGTGTGGGATGATATTCCCGATGATGAGCATGGTAAGATAGCAGCTCGTATTTTACCTATAGAAAAATTGATCGAGATTAATGATTCTATCAGCGAATTAAAAGGAGGTTTTGCTGAGTCTACGATCGCTCATGAAATCGGTCATTGGGTATTACATATAAACCCAGAAGCGGTAACTAAATATCATCAGTTATTGGCTAAGGGATTGGTGATTAAAGTTGACCCCCTCCTCTGCCGCAACGATTTAGTTTTACAGGGTATTGAATGGCAGGCGCAGTATTTCGCCAGTTGTCTGTTAATGCCGGGTTTCAAATTAGAAGAGTTAAGGAGGGGAAAAGATTTAAGCCAGTGGCGGCATCTGTACGCAATGGCGGATGAATTGGGGGTGAGTATTTCTAATCTCATCCATCGTCTCAAAGATATGGGCTGGATCTATAACGTCACGAGTTGTAAGCGGATTGAATTAATTAATTTTTAGGAGGCAGTATAGAGACGTGAGTAGTAAGGGTTTATCCATCAGTGGGATACAAAACCAACCGTGATTAAAATCACGCTCTAATAGCGAAAATCGGTCAAAACCGATTGAAGTTTTGAGGTTTCGTATCAGTCGTTTTTAAACGACTTGATCTATGAGGCAGGGAATTAATTCCCTGCCGGGCTAGGTTATCACTTTTGTAATTTATTTAATGATTAACCATGCTAATTATTTACCTCGGTGATTTCAATAATATTGCCATCAGGATCTTTTAAAAATAATGACGGGCGGCCAGAGCCGCTTAATTGAAAAGGATGCTGATGGTTTTGTAGGTGAGATATAGTGTTCTCTAAATTATTAACTCCTAGAGCTATATGAGGATTTCTACCCCATTTTTCAGAGTTTATCGGGGTGACTTTATAATCTTGATTGAGTATCAGATGAATTTGGTAATCAGCGATTTCATACCAAACACCAGGAAAGTTAAGACTACGCTCAGCCCTTTCTAATCCTAGGATAGTTTCATAAAAATACTGCGCCTTGCTCAAATCAGAAACTAAAATAGTGGTGTGTAAACATCTTTGAACCCCGAGCATAAAAAAACCTCTAACAAGAGTGATAAAATCAGAAAGCACAGCAGCTTTTCACTTAGAGAAATTAATAGCAACAATGCGAGTTTCCGTCAACTGGTTAAAAGAATTGGTAAAGATCGATCGCTCTCCCGAAGAAATAGCAGAAATGTTAACGGTGGCCGGGATAGAAGTAGAAGAAATCGAAGACAGACGCGAGTGGGCTAAAGGGGTAGTTGTCGGAAAAATAATCGATCGTCAACCTCATCCTAACGCAGATAAGCTGAGTGTGTGTCAGGTAGATATAGGCGGCGAAACTCCCTCAACCATCGTCTGCGGTGCGCCTAACGCCAGGGCTGATATATTAGCACCAGTAGCCACCCTCGGTACTCATCTACCTAAAGTCAATCTCACGATAAAATCAGCCAAGTTAAGAGGGGTAAAATCCGAGGGCATGATTTGCTCTTTAGCCGAATTGGGTTTAGAAAAAGACTCCTCGGGTATTCATATTTTCGCCGATGATAGTCTCCCTATTGGCTCCGATGTGCGCCCGCTGCTAGGCCTCGATGAAGTAATTCTCGATATTGCCCCCACCGCTAACCGCGCCGACGCTCTCAGTATGATAGGCGTAGCCAGGGAAGTCGCAGCTCTAACAGGAGGGGCTTTAACCTTACCTCAAATTACACCCGCTCAATTCGCCCCCGATAAATCCCTGAGCGTAGATATAAAAGACAGTAACGCCTGCCCCGCCTATATCGGTACTCAAATAGCAGGGGTAAAAATTGCCCCCTCTCCCGAGTGGTTACAACAGCGTTTATTAGCAGCCGGGGTGAGGCCGATTAACAACGTCGTCGATGTGACTAACTATGTGTTGTTGGAGTGGGGCCAACCCTTACACGCTTTCGACGGTGACAGGTTAAAATCTCTGGTTAAGGAAGACTCCCTATCTATCGGTGTGCGTTTTGCCCAAGAGGGAGAAACTATCAAAACTCTAGACGGGCAGACGAGAAATTTAAAGGAGCAAAACCTACTCATTACCGCTAATAACTACCCCGTCGCCCTGGCCGGTGTGATGGGCGGGGAAGAAACGGAAGTATACGAAGGTACGCAAAATATTATCCTAGAAGCGGCTCTGTTTGACCCGATTACCATCCGTCGCTCATCCCGCGCCCAAGGTTTACGCAGCGAATCATCGGGGCGTTATGAGAAGGGTGTCAACGAGAGCGCCTTAAATTATGCCTGTCAGAGAGCGATCGATCTCATTATAGAGTTAGCCGGCGGTCAAGTCGTATCCCAAGCGGTAGCCGATAATCGCGCCGGGCAGAGCAGCAAGAGTTTAGAATTAAATCTCTCGAAAATTCATCAGGTTTTAGGTAACGTCAAGCGAGAGGGAGACATCGGTTATATCGAAGGCGACGAAGTGGTTAAGATACTGACGGATTTAGGCTGTCAGGTTACTGAAAAAAGCCGTAGCCCTTTAATTTGGACGGTAGTAGTGCCACCCCATCGTTACCGAGATTTAGAGAGGGAAATAGATTTAATCGAAGAAGTGGCCCGCTTATTCGGGTACGATCGTTTTTGTGACACTCTGCCGGCTAAAACTTTATCCGGGGGTTTATCCTTTACCGAAAAGTTACAGCGTCGCATTCGGGAAACCCTGCGCGGTTTAGGGTTAACCGAGTTAGTACAATACTCTCTAGTCAAACCAGATAAGGCGGATGTAGTTATCGCCAATCCCCTCTTTGCCGAATACGCTGCCCTACGCACTAACTTATTAGATGCTTTAATCGATACCTTCGCTTACAATCAGGCTCAAGGCAACGGCGCGTTAAGCGGCTTCGAGTTAGGAAGAGTTTTCCGCCTTGCCTCCCCCGACTCCCAACTCCCAACTCCCGACTCCCCCACCGTAGAATACGATGTGATTGCCGGTATCTTCGGCGGCGACACTTTTCCGTTAGGGCGCTGGGTGCAATCGGGGAAAGAAAAGCCGATGACTTGGTATGAAGCGAAAGGGATTCTAGAGAGTCTATGGGAGTCTTTAGGTTTGGAACCGAGTTATCATGCTTATGCGGATGACAATCGTTTCCATCCAGGCAGAACTGCAGTACTAAAATTAGGTGGTAAAGAGCTGGGTATATTCGGACAACTGCACCCTAATCTAAGAAAGGATAGGGGTTTAATGGATGCGGTTTATGCCTTTGAAGTTAACTACCCGCTCATAGAAGAAGTTTTAGCGCAACCGGGCAAAGTAACCCCGCGTTTCCAGCCTTTTTCTACCTATCCAGAAGCAGCGAGAGATTTAGCTTTCTTCGTTTCTAATGATGTGTCGGTGGCTCAATTGATGGGGGTTATGACCAAAGCCGGCGGGCAGTTGTTAGAGAAGGTAGAATTATTTGACCAATATCAAGGGGAAAATGTACCGGAAGGGCAGCGGAGTTTAGCTTTCAGTCTAGTTTATCGTGCGATCGATCGAACTTTAACCGATGAGGAAGTGGAGCCGTTGATGAATAAGGTGCGTGATACTCTGGTCAAACAGTTTCAGGTGTCTTTAAGGAGTTAATATCGGTTTTGGATTTGGGCAGAGAATAATAGCATCAACTCTCTGCCTCAAACATACAAATATTTTCTTAAAAGGTTCGGCAGGTTAATACTTAATTAATATAAAGTCAGGAAACACGTCCACTAACCGCTTTGCTAAGCGGGGTGATAAGTTATGGTCGAATAACAGCTTCATCAAGGAACGATTAGAGTTTGATGCTCTCTCTCAGCGGCATAACTCAAACAGGCTAAAATGTCATCTAGAGTGAGATAGGTAAAATCGTCAAGTATTTCTTCGTAAGTCATTCCTGATGCTAGATATGAGAGAACATCATAAACAGTGATTCGCATTCCTCGGATACAAGGTTTACCGCTTCGCTTTCCTGGCTCAATAGTGATTATACTTTGGTAATTCATAGAACTAAATAGTTACTGTATATTTTATTTGCTGATGATACCAACCTAGATAAATCTTGTAACTGTCAAACTCAATCAAAAATTTTGACTTCTAAAGTAAATCCGGGTAAAACATCCTCTCCTGATAAACAGGTTGGTAAAGCTACAATCTCGATCGGTTGACCTTGGCGATAGATTTCTACCCGTTGCCCCTGGGGGTCTATTAACCACCCTAAGCGCAGGCCATTATCTAAATACTCCTCCATTTTATCCTGTAGGGATTTTAAAGAATCGGTGCGGGAACGGAGCTCGATGACAAAATCAGGACACAGAGGCGGAAACTTTTCTTGCTCTTCCTGGCTCAAGGATTCCCATCTATCTCGGCTAACCCATGCTACATCAGGTGAACGCTCTCCCCCTTTCGGTAATCGAAAGCTGGTAGAGGAGCTAAACACTTCTCCTAACCCGCTTTGGCGGTTCCAATTATTAACATCGGTAATCAGTTCCGCTTCTCTTTTACCGCTTTTTCCGCCTATTGGAGGCATGATCAATAATTCTCCCTTTGCAGTCCGTTCTAGCTTCAAGGCTTCATTATCCCGGCAGAGATTATAAAATTGCTCTTCGGTCAAGTTAATTGAGTTTAAGTTTAAAACGATCGTGTTCATATTATGAGCTTCCCCTAAATATTTCTATTTTCTGCCATAGTTAGCAGTTACCCCATGCTCTCTCTACGCCTTCTATATTCACAAATACTAGCTATTATTTTTTGTTAATATGTAGCTAGTTTCTCCCTAAACAGCAATTTTTTAAGTATCTCTTTAATCTCTGGATCAATTTTGTCTTTATCCATTAAAGACGCTAGCCTTATGGAATCTTTTGCTTTCTTAAATCTTACTCCAAATACCTTACATAAGTTATCTAACAATAAATCCCCTGGAACTAAATCTAGCTTTTTAATTGGCCAATCGTTCTCAACTAACTTAGTTTGTTCATCAACAATTTTTTCTAGTTTTTCTTCTAATTTTGCTAAATTATCTCTTTGATTATCGTACTCTTGTTTAAGCCTATTAATCAAGTCAATTTCGGGATTTTGGGTTAGGACAGCATTCCGATCTGGATAGATAGGAATGCAAGCAACTTTGGCTCTCTTGGGGTTCTGGTGATAAATCTAGCTTATGCGTAGCGAGAACCAAGTATATCAAGGCTTAAAAGTGTACATATCAATAGATAAGGTATCAGATGACTGGTGCCCATTAATCTATTTTTGGTGTAAAATACCAAAAAATTGATAGCTTACTTTTAAGTTAGCCTTTCCGTTTTTACCTAAATGGGATGCTCCCAACTATAGATAAGATGGATTTTGTTCATATAATAATTACAAAGAACATTTTTTCATTATTTTTGCTTATAGTACGCCCGTAAACATACTATACAGGTTTCTCATTTCAAATAGCAACTATCTTGTCAACTATCATAAGAGGTAAATGCTTGTAAATCTTTGTTTAAATAGTTTCTAATCAAATCAACATCCTCATACAGGGAAGAAACAGAGCAAGAAAAATCAATGGTAGTTATTTGAAGTTGCTCATTTTCCCCGTAGGGATGAAGTTCCCAAAACCCTGCATCATTAAGACGGAAACATTCTACATTAACTTTGTCAGAAGTGATTAAAACGTATTCGGTCAGGGTATCAATCTGGCGGTAAAACTTAAACTTATCCCCTCGATCAAAAGCTTCCGTACCTGGTGAGAGAACTTCTACTATAAGGCAGGGATGATAAACTACTGTTTTTTCTCTGCGATCTCTTGAGTCGCAAGTTACCATAATATCGGGGTAAAAATACGGCCCCACTTCAGAAATTCCCACTTTGGCATCTGCCATATAAACTCTGCAATCTTTGCCCCTTTGATGATTTTTAAGGGCGGTAGCTAAATTGAGAGTAATAGAATTATGGGCTAGACTCCCCCCGGTCATGGCGTAGATTTCACCGTTGATATATTCGTGTTTCGCTGGTTGTTGTTGCTCCCATTCCAGATATGCTTCGGGGGTGAGGCGGGGGAGATTCGGGTTAGCAATCATCGCTCATCACTATTATGGGTACATCATTAAGGTTGATGGGGTCTTTGTGTTTGCTTTCCACACTACGCTAAATTGTTCGGAAGATAAAGAACAGAGAACTAAAGTTTCTCCATCGGAATTACTAAAATCCACTTCAAATTTACTATTTTCATAGCATTCCACGATCGCACCCTGTTGCCCTGCCTTAAGACCGTAATCGGGTAAGTCTCTCAAAAGTTCGATCACATCAAATAGTTCTGGATCAACCACGACGTTTCCTCACATATAAACTGATCAATCGGGCGACATCACTACCTGCCCCTACTATCGAGAGCGTAATCAGTCAGTTTACGGGTATCGATCGCAATACGGCTAACAATATCCCCTAGTTTCATATGGGGATTCCGTGAGACTTCAACCAATACTAGCCAGATCGCAATACGGCTAACAATATCCCCTAGTTTCATAGGCAGGAATAAAATTAGTAGAGATGCCGGACACCACATCTCTACGAGGGTTGAATTATTAGATTTTGTTGTCTTCTCCGAAGACTTGAGCTTTGAGGGCATCAATCTCGGCTAATAACTCGCGGCGGTTGGTATCTTTAAGGAGATAGCGCCAGATAAACCAAGCAGTGTAAGCGATACCGATTAGCTGCAGGATAGGGGCTAAAAGGGGTATATCATCGATCGCATCCAATACCGCCAGGGTTACTTTAACGGTAACGAAGCCAGCGACGATCGCACCTAAGACGATCAAAGGCTTTTTATATCCAGAGAAGAAGTTACCCAAGTAGTCAGGCACGTTGGCCAGATAGCTCATTACGGAATCCCATACGGGTTCAATGTATTCAGACCAAAATTGTTCTGTGGAGCTATCTTTAGCCAGGGGGCCGGCGGTTTCAGTATTAATTACAGGTTTGGTTTCGGTGGTTGGTGTGGATTCCATAATATAATCGAACCTCGTCTTTATTATTGGACAGATTGCATGGCTAGTCAGACAATTGAATATTTAACCGACTAACTAGCTGTTGCTCATATTATCAGACAGTATCAATAGCTGACTCGATCTTTCTCAACAACTATTTAGAATTATTTTTTATTGTAGATGTTGCCATCGTTGATCATTCTAAGCTCTACTCCCGTGAATTAGTATCTGCAGAGAGGAGAATTATGTCTTGGCGGGGGATGGGAATTGGGAATTGGGATTTGGTGCTTATATCGCCTAACTCCTAACTCCCTCAATATGAAAATCGCTCTAAGTTACTTCAATCGCTCGATCAGATGCTCTCCCACCCGGAGGGCATTGGCGATGACGGTAAGAGCCGGACTCGTTGCCGAAATCGAGGGGAAGAAACTACTATCCACCACATAGAGATTATCTAGCTCGTGGGCGCGGCAGTTGAGATCGAGAACTGAGGTTTTCGGATCTTCTCCGAAACGGCAGGTGCCAGATTGATGAGCCACCACTGCTAGGGGGGCAGTGCCGTAAGGGTGTACGGAACGCCAAGAGAGAGAAGATTTCGGCTCTACGGCTTTGATCAGCTCCTGAAAGCGATAGAGCAGACGATCGTGAGCCTCTATATTATTGGGGGTGTAGTCTACCGTGATCTTATCTCCACTTACCCGAACGCAGTTATCAGCAACTGGTAGATCTTCCGTCTGCAACCACCAGGCGAGGGAATGGGTAGCGAGTTGGCGCAATCCGAACTTCGGCATCAATCGGGAAGCGATCGACAATAAAGGCGGCGACTCGGAAAAGATCACATCCTGTAAAATTCCGCCGCTATTCTCGATATGGCCCATCGGATAGGGGAAACTCTCGTCGCCCCAATAGAAATCATTCAAATATAGGGTTCTCTGAAAAGAGCCGGGAATGTCCGTACCGCTCACTTGTACTATGACCGTCATCAGGTGTTTCATCAGATAGCGGCCCACCAGATCGGAACTATTGCCGAGGCCGTGGGGATGACGCTCGTTAGCGGAGCATAAAAGTAAAGCAGCCGAATTGATCGCGCCGCAAGCGAGAACGATCACATCCCCCATGAATAGATAGGAATGCCCGTTTATATCCGCCTCCACCCCCTTAACCGCACTTCCGCTCGGATTGGTGCGTAATGCGGTGACTTTCGCCCCGATTTTCAGGGTGACATTACCGAGGTCGAGAGCGGGGGTGATGCCGGTATCCTCCGAGTCGGTGCGTCCTTGGGAACCTATACCAATAGGCAAATAGGCGGGTTTCAAGCCCCGTTTCGAGAATATATCCGCTATCTCTGCGACGGTAGCCTCATGATCGATCGCGGGAGAAGGATAATCGCCTTCTCGGGGCGGTTCGGTGGGGTCATCTCCCGTCTTACCGTGAACGTTGTAAAGATTTTCCGCTTCGGTGTAGTAGGAGGCTAGATCGGCGTATTTCAGGGGCCAGGCGGGAGAGAGTCCCTCTTGATGCCTCACTTCCTCAAAATCTCGCTCTCGCAGGCGTTGGAGGACACCGCTATAAATTTTCGTGTTGCCGCCGACGGAATAATTAGTCTGAGGGTGGAAAGAATCGCCAAATTTGTCGTACCAGCGTTCTTTCGCGTGATAGATTCCTTCGTTAAAGACTTCCAAATCTCGTAACTCGGAGCTTTCCTTAGCCGGGAAAGTACCCCTTTCTAAAACGAGGATTTTCTTACCCGTTGGGGCTAACTTGCGGGCGATGGTTCCGCCCCCCGCCCCACTACCCACAATGATCACGTCATAAATCACATCATCGATAATCATATAAAACCTTTCCAATCATTCGAGTACATTTACTTAAGGGAGTGCAGAGTAGTGAGTAGTGAATAGAAATATTTATCCGACTCCCGACTCCCGATTCCGTTCCTCCCCTCCTTTTCATTGCCAGACGTAGATCAGAATGAACAAAATGATCCAGATAACATCCACGAAATGCCAGAAAAGGGAAGTAGCTTCTATCCCGAACTGACCTCCGGCGTAGTTATTCGGGAGAAAAGAGCGCCCTAACATGATTCCCTGTAAGAGAATGCCCGTAAGTACGTGCAATCCGTGAAATCCTGTCAGCAGGTAAAAGGCACCGCCAAAAACCCCAGAAGTAAACCCAAAGGGAAGCCCGCTCCACTCGACTGCCTGACCATAGAGGAAATAACCCCCCATAGCCATCGTTAACAGCCAGAAGAGGCGGAATATCCAGAGATTACCGCGATGTAAGAAACGTTCCGCGATATATATGGTTAGACTGCTGGAGACTAATACTATAGTATTAATAGCTGGCTCTCTAACTTCTAATCCTTCTACCCCAGGCGGTAGCCAATCCGTGGCAGTAGTCTTGTAAACGATATAACCAGCGAAGAAACTCAAGAAAATGACGCTTTCCGAGAGAAGAAAGACGATGAAACCGAATAGACTGTTACCCGCCTCATCGTGATGATGTTCGGTTTGGGCAGGGGTTTTAGAATCGAAGGAATCAGTTATGTTAGTTACGCTCATCGCTTGTCTCCTGAAAATCTAAATCGCTCTTTTTACCGTAGCCGTAAGGTTCAGCGGTAATTACGGGTATCTCCTCGAAATTTTCCACCGGCGGCGGTGAAGAAACCGTCCATTCTAGTCCGATCGCCCGCCAGGGATTATCCCCAGCAGATTTCCCCTGTACCCAAGAACCGATCATATTGAGGATAAATGGTAGGGTGGACATCCCGAGGACGAATGCACCGATACTGGCTAACACATTCCAGAAAGCGAACTCTGGATCGTAAGAAGCCACCCGCCGGGGCATACCTTGTAATCCTAGAGGGTGCATCGGGAAAAAGTTGAGGTTAGTACCGATAAAGGTGAGGTAGAAATGTAACTTACCCAAGCCTTCCGAGTACATCTTACCAGTCATCTTAGGAAACCAGTGGTAAAAGGCTGCGTAAACCCCCATAACCACGGCTCCGTAGATGACGTAGTGAAAATGACCGACGACGAAGTAGGTATTGTTGACGTGAATGTCGAAGGGTACGGAAGCGAGCATGATCCCGGTGATACCAGCAAAGACGAACATTAGCAGGCCTCCCAATGCGAATAGCATAGCGGTATTGAGCCTTAGTTTACCTCCCCAGATCGTCGCCACCCAAGCGAATACCTTGACTCCAGTAGGAACGGAAATCAACATAGTCGAGAACATGAATATCATTCGCATCCAATCAGGGGTGCCACTTGCGAACATATGATGTACCCACACCACGCCGCTCAAACCTGTGATGATCAAAGAAGAAACAGCAACGAAAGGATAACCAAATAAAGGTTTACGGGCGTAGACAGGAAATAATTCCGAGAATATACCAAAAATAGGCAAGATTATCACGTAAACAGCAGGATGGGAGTAAAACCAGAAAAAATGCTGGAAGAGTACTGGATCACCTCCCTTAGCCGGGTCAAAAAAGCTAGTACCGACGGTGAGATCGAGTAATAACATGACTGCCCCTGCGGTTAGGGCGGGTAGTCCGAATAACTGAATAATCTGGGCACTGAACACCGTCCAGACGAAGATAGGCATTCGGAACCAGGTCATTCCAGGGGCACGCATCTTGACGATCGTGGTCACGAAGTTAACCCCTCCCATAATGGAAGAAACACCGGAGATGGCTACGGCTAAAAGCCAGAGAACTTGACCGTTAATCAGGTTTCCTGTCGGGTTTTGCAGGCTCACAGGAGGATAAGCCCACCAGCCAGATTGAGAGGGGCCGCCCGGCAAGAAAAAACTAGCCATGAGAATAATACCGAAGACGGGCACCATCCAAAAGGCGGCGGCGTTGAGTCGCGGGAAAGCCATGTCTCTAGCTCCGATCATCAGGGGAACTAGATAGTTAGCCAATCCGACTAAAACCGGGAAAGTCCAAAGGAACAACATCACCGTCCCGTGCATGGTAAACATGGCGTTATAGACGGTTCGATCGAGCAGATCCGCTTCTGGGGTAATGAGTTCGCCCCTGATGATCATGGCGAAGATGCCACCGATGAGAAAGAAAAAGAATGACGTAACTATGTACTGGATACCGATAACCTTGTGATCGGTACTGAAGCTGAAAAACCGCCGCCAATTATCCGGCGCACCAGGTAACGGTTGCGGGGTTGCGGTTTCTGGGATGGGAATATTAGTCATTTGTTTTGTTGCGGAGAAAAAATATCGATCGCAGAATTTAGGGATTTTCTTCTAAATACTTTTCCGGTGAAAAGGAGTAGTTAACAAGGGGAGGATCGACCGGGATGACTGTTTTCCAAGCTTTGCGCAGCGCTGGGGCAGAGAGACGGTGATACTCTTCAAAAGCTTGATTATAGGACGGTTTCGGAGTTTGGGCCGCGACAGTCTTCAACCATTGCTGATAACTTTCTGGAGACTCTACCACGACATCGGTTTGCATGGCTGCGAAATAGGTGCCGCTATATTGGGAATCTCTGAGACGATAGCGCCCCTCCTGAATCGGCGTGAACTCGAAATCTATCTTCTTGGCGGGGATTATATCCTGTTTGATGCGGAAGGCAGGGATAAAAAAGCCGTGTAGTACGTCTGCCGAACTTAGTACCAGTTTCGCTCGTTGATTTGTCGGTAAGTGCAATTCCGTACTAGTGATTCCCGCTTCGGGATAGTAAAATTCCCACGACCATTGACGGGCCAGAACTTCGATCGCGCCTGGCTCTGTTTGCCTCACGGCAGTACTACCGTGTATGTGTTCCATCGGCCCAACGATCGCCATTTTTTGATAAATATAATAGCTATAGCCAGCAATGATCATCACCAGGAGGAAAGGAATCAGCGTCCAGATAATTTCCAGGGTTAGATTACCCTCGATGGCTGGCCCTTCCTCGTAATCGTATCTACCCGCCCGAAAAAAGGTGACGGAGTAGGCTAGAGCTAGGAAAACTCCCAAAAAAATGAAGGTTCCTATTCCTACCAAAAATCCGAACAGATCATCGATTAGTTTCGATTCTGCCGAAGCTTGGGGCGGCAACCAAGTATAAGCTATCCTTCCTGTAGCCCAACTAATGGCCGCTAAAGCGATCGCTATAGTTACCAAGAGAAAAATCGATCTTCGATTCATAAAATTCCTTTATCTTGAGGTTTTTCTAAATAGAAAAGATCAGTGCAGTTTAACCCGGCACTTTCTCCGTTAAACGATGGATCACCGTGTTATGTACGCCGAACTCGGCGGCTAATTGTGCGCCTAAAGTGCCGTGAAGGTATAGCAGGAAAAAAATCACCAAGCCTACTAACAGATAGCTCCACTGTACCTGTCGGCTATTTTCCTTGCGCCAGAGGAATCGTTGAAAACCCCGCCAGACTGTCATAACTACGATAAGAAACAAGAGTAATACACCGCCTACTCCATGCCAGAGCATAGTTTCCGTAGCTCCCAAACCCCAAGCACTCTCGACGTTAAGAGGTTCAGCTAGTAGCATTTCGTAAAAACCCGCAGCCACGGTGAAAAAGGTAACGATCGAGGAGGCGAGCATATTGTACCAGCCTACATCGAAAAGACTAGAGCGGGTAACGGGAATCGCCAGGAATTTAAAGACTGGCTTTTCAAAAGTGTAGAAGACTCCTACTATATCGAAGGCGATGGCGATGATGAATAATCCCAAGGTCAGATGTACGAGGTTGGGATGGATGGGGATGGAGTAGGGAAGTCCGTTGTCTCCCAGAGATAATCCTTCAAGCTGACTCATTGCAGTATACCTTCCTTGACTGCTTCTACTACAGGGACTGTGTGCAATCCGTACACCCAAACTAGTTCATCTCCTAGATAAACCTGATAACAGACTAATCCCACCAGAAAAACGCTCAGTCCCAAATAGGGCAGGGGTAAGCTTTTCGGATCTTTGACCCTGATGACGTAGCGCCAGCCTGTAATAGCCGCGATGATGCCAGATAAAGACCAACCGAGAAGGGTGTGCAGGTTGAGGATCGGTTCCACCTCATCATAAGCTAGAGATAATCCAGCTTCGATCTGTCCAAAAATAATGGCTATGAAAATAGAAATAGTGGCAAAAAAGAGATTCCACCAGCTAACCTCGTAGAGACGATAATTTTTACTAAAATATCCAATAATATCGCAGATAAAAGCGAAGAGAACCATCGCTATCACAAAATGAACCACGATCGGATGAATGGTGTCAGGATAGGGCAGGTTATGATCATTGAGAGGGGGTAATAAGTTTCCGTACATAATAAAGTTTCCTCTTCCTATCATCGACCATTAGTTTAACGCTAGAAATTCGGCAGCTTAACTTTACATAATATTTTCTTCCCATCTAGAGAATCTCAATCTAACTTCCGTAACTTGGCGATGACCGGATCGATGATTTTCTTACCCACCGAGTCGAATTTTATAGCGACACTAGTTCTCCTGCCTCCTTCCAAAACATGAGTTATCTTGCCTTCTCCGAGAGTGGGATGTAAGACTCGATCGCCCACTGACCAATCGTTGCTATCATTTTTAGTCGTTTTGCTCTTAACCGCTAGAACTTTACTCCCCGTCGTGCGCTTGCTCGTCTGTTTGGATGAGCCGCTATTGAGCAACTCTGGGGGCAACTCTTCCAGAAATTGAGAAGGTATTTTCGTTTCCCGATTACCCCAAACGTAACGCTCTTTAGCGTAGGTGAGGAATAATTGCTCTTGAGCGCGGGTAAGTCCCACATAACACAAGCGTCTTTCTTCCTCTAGGGAAAGGGGATCATTTAAACTTCTACTGTGGGGTAATAGCCCCTGCTCTAAGCCGACTAGATAAACGATGGGAAATTCTAAACCTTTAGCCGAGTGTAGGGTCATCAGAGACACTTTTTCCTCGCCCTCTTTCAGATTATCGAGATCGGAAGTGAGGGAAGCGTTGGCTAAAAATCCCTGTAGGCTTATATCCTCATTGTCTTCTTGATACTGTAAGACAGCGTTGGATAACTCGAAAATATTTTCTAAGCGATTATCTGCCTCTTCCGTACCCTGTAAGCGCAAGTCATCTATATATCCTGATGATTCCATCACTTCGGTGAGGATTTCTGAGGCAGAAAGTTCTTCCAGTTTACCGTGTAAACCCTGTAGTAGTTTCGAGAATTCATTCAGGGATTTGGCTGCCCTCCCGGCGAGGGTATTGACCGAGGTTTCATCGCTGATTATTTCCCAAAGAGGCACGGTCAATTCTTGAGAAGCTTTGAGTAGATTATCTATGGTGGTTTTGCCGATCCCCCGGCGTGGTGTGTTGATGATACGCAATAAACTCACCGTATCGGCGGGGTTGGCGATGACTCTTAGATAAGCCACCGCGTCTTTTATTTCTTGACGATCGTAAAACTTGAACCCACCGACGATAGTATAGGGTATGGTGCTTTTAATCAGCACATCTTCAAAGGGACGAGATTGAGAATTTGTCCTATATAAAATTGCGAAGCTGCCCCAGTTTAATTCAGGATTATTACGCTTTATCTCTCGAATTTTACTAACGACGAATTCCGCTTCTTCCTGTTCATCACGGGCGATTTTGAAGCCAATACTATCTCCCGAGCCTCGGGTTGGTTTGAGAACTTTATCTATCCGCTGACTATTATTTTCTATGAGTTTATTCGCCGCTTCTAAAATGTTTTCCCGTGAGCGATAATTCTCTTCTAATTTCACCATCGTGCGCGTATCAGAATCGGGCAAACCATCACCGAAATCTTTCTGGAAATTTAAGAGAATGGTAAAGTCCGCCATGCGGAAACTATAGATAGATTGATCCGCGTCACCCACTACGAAAATCGAACGATTGCGCCAATCCCATTCACTTTTATCCTCCTCTCCATTGGTGCTGAGGAGACGGATTAAATCGTATTGAATCTGATTGGTGTCCTGATACTCGTCTACTAGGATATGTTTGAATTGATTGTGCCAGTAGCCCAATACAGATTCATTCTGTTGGAATAAGCGCACGGGAATGAGGATTAAATCATCGAAATCAACCGCATTATTAGCGCATAATTGGTTTTGGTATTCTTGATAAACTTCCGCGATAATTCTCCCCTTGGGATAGTTATGTTCTCGCAGGTAATCATCTGGTGATAAGCCCAAATTTTTTGCGCTGCTGATACTGTAGCGGATCGAGCGGGCATCGAATTTCTTCTCGTCCAAGTTAAACTGTTTAGTGACGATATTTTTCAGTAAACTTTGCACGTCCGATTCATCCATGATCGAGTAATTACTGCGCCAAGTTCTACCTTTTTCATCTTTATATTTGCCGATGTCGTAGCGAAGAATTCGGCTGCAGAGGCTGTGAAAAGTTCCTATCCACAGTTTCTTGGTAACGGAGCGGTATACTCCGGAGATAAGATTTTTCTGTTCGGATTCCTTTAAAGCTTCAAAAGGTTTGCCATACTTATCTTGAGCGATTTCCGTGGCGAAAACCTTCTCGATTCTAGCCTTCATCTCCCGCGCTGCTTTATTGGTGAAGGTGACGGCAAGAATATTTTCTGGATCTACTTTATGGTAACGGATGAGGTGGGTAATTCGATAAGTTAAAGCTCTGGTTTTTCCTGAACCCGCACCGGCAACCACTAATAGGGGCCCGCAAAAATGTTCTACCGCGCTACGCTGAGAGGGGTTAAGTTGGCTTAGATAGTCAAGATTAGTACTCATCGATCGTTCTCGGATCTAAACGGTCTATAAACAAGGCTACACGATTTTACATACCCTAGAGCAACAGAAATAGCAGGAAGAAACTTTTTTATCCGAAAATGAATCTCTATAACGATCGAATAATTTTTCTAACATCCCCATTCTACTCTCATCAATTATCTAAATTGTCTCCTACAATAGAGATAGCGGAGAGTAAAATCTCCGTTCACTCCTCACACCACACTCCGTCCGGGCGATGTTCGGGCGGTTTCCTATTACCAATATCATCCACTAGTAGAATATATGCGTAACCACCTCCTCTAAAAGTAAATAATTCCTACAATTCTCCCCCCTTGCGATGCAAATACAACCAGTTTCCGTTATGGTAAGATTTGAACATAATAGATACCAACTCAATTACTAAAGGATTTCCTCGTATGTCAGGAGCAGCCGCAGTTACAGATTTAAACTTTAAAGCAGAAGTTTTAGAAAGTTCGGTGCCCGTTTTAGTAGATTTTTGGGCACCTTGGTGTGGACCTTGCCGTATGGTAGCACCAGTAGTAGATGAGATCGCTCAACAGTTCGCCGGTCAGGTTAAAGTGGTTAAAGTTAATACGGATGAAAATCCTAATGTAGCCAGTCAATACGGTATCAGAAGCATCCCCACCCTGATGATATTTAAAGGCGGACAGAAAGTCGATATGGTAGTGGGTGCCGTACCGAGAACAACTTTAGCTCAGACCCTAGAAAAGTATTTGTAATCTTTGATATTGCCATACTGACCACCTGATCGAGCGCCGAAGGTCAATCGCAGGTGGTATCAAAATAAATTTTTCTTTCTCGCCATAGACTGATGAATCTGGTCTTAATCCTATGAGATCCTAGGTGAAACTAGATGAGGATCGAGATTATGGCTGATGAAGCGTTCAGAAAAAATATTCCAGAAGTAGACCCGACGGAAATAGAAGATATTCGGGTAATCAATGCGGATGAAAATCGCTCTTTCCTGGAAAAAGTTATGGTAAGGGGGGGGTTCGCTGACCCTTACGACGCTCGTGACATCACCGAGGTGATTTACCGGGTGATGCGCGATTTAATGACTACGGAAGCGAGCGATCGCGTGGCGGAAGAATTACACGAACAGGTATTGCCCACTAAGGAGAAATCTTTAAATCTGGAAATAGCCGAGCTATGGAAAGATACGAATCCCCTAGTGCGTTTCCTGAGTCGTATACGCCCCCCTCTTAACGGCCCTGGTCTTTCTGGCATCGATACAAATCGTTTTCTCTTCCGGGTAGCTAATGAGGGCGGACTATCTCCCTCACAAAATCGTGAGCAGGTAATTCAAGCGGTTTTCTCCGCTACCAAAGAAGAACTTTCTCCCGAAAGTATTCAAGAAGTGAGTAGTTATCTTCCCGAAGGGATTAGAGAGCTTTGGGAGAGTGCTTAATCTTATTTGATAGCTAGAATTTTTTAATAAAACTTTTTTCACTCGGAGATAAATTAGCCCGACCTTGCTCATCTTTTTTTGCTTCTCGGGCTAAATTTTTTAACTTATCCTGAGCGACATCCCTAGCTTTATCGATCAATTCATCTCCCTGAGATGTCTGCCCGAAAAGTTCTTTCGTTCCCTCTTTTTCCTTATCCTCCACTATCTTATTACCCGCTCGCTCTAGCTTTTCGGGATAACTCTCCCGGGCTAAAACAGGTTGATTAATATAGAGAAAAGAGGAGAATAAAAATATACAAGTTAGGGAAAATAGAATGAAAACTTTCTTTAACATAAATTAATAAAAATTCATTATAGTTTTTACCCTAACCGTTACTTAAAGAAATATTTGTCTATCTAAAGAAAGATTTTAGTAAGTAAAGAAACAATTAGTATAGAAGTGATATTAGATTCAAGCCCTAGATACGACACGGAGATAGGAAACCACTATCTCCAGGTTCGTCCTTTGAATAGGTAAAAATTTAGCTTGCTCTTGAGTGTATTTAAGGCTCAGTTTTCAGGATGTGACAGGCTCAACGGATTAATTATCTATAATTAATTAATGTAAAAGATCCCATCTTGAGAAATCATGTATACATCTATCTCCGTACAAGATTTAGCCCTTCGCCTCGCCGACGCTGACTCGACCTTACAATTAGTAGACGTGCGCGAACCCCAAGAAATAGATATAGCCTATATCGAAGGTTTTCAGGTATTTTCTCTCAGTCAGGCCGAAGAATGGGCACCGGATATAAAAACCCGACTCAACCCCGAGATGGAAACCCTCGTCCTCTGCCATCATGGAGTAAGGTCAGCCCAAATGTGCGGCTGGTTGGTGGATCAGGGCTTTACAAATGTTAAAAATATCTCTGGTGGGATAGACGCTTACTCTATGTTGGTAGATCCGAGCGTGCCCCGTTATTGATTACAGCGAACAACTCAATCGGTTGAACAGACGTTATACTGACAAACAATTGTCTCTTAACTTTTAATTAATACTCTTTTAAAAAAAATTGATCTATGTCAGTTAAGATAACTCTAAACGATCGCCATCAAAAGATACTCAGAGCAACGATCCAACATTACATAGCCACGGCTGAACCGGTAGGCTCGAAAACCCTTGTAGAAGAATTCAACTTCCGCGTCAGTTCAGCGACCATTCGTAACGTCTTAGGTAAATTGGAGAAAGAGGGTTTACTCTATCAGCCTCACACCTCATCTGGGCGTATCCCCTCCGACTATGGCTATCGCCTTTATGTAGACGAATTGATGACCACAGATGAAAGCATTTCCAGACAGGTAGAGAAACACCTCACTCATAATCTGCGAGTCAACGGTTGGAGTTTTGAAGCTCTCTTACAGAAAGCCACCCAAATCCTCGCCAGCCTGAGCGGCTATATCGCCATCATCACCCTACCCCATACCGGGAGTAATCAACTGCGACACCTACAACTCGTGCAACTATCCCCCAAACAGGTAATGTTGATCATCGTTACGGATAGTTTACAAACTCAATCGATATTGATCGACCTATCCAGTATCGAGAAAGAGGAGGATCAAGAATGGTTAGATGAGGAATTAAACATCCTCTCCAATTTCCTCAACGAAAAATTAAAGGGTTATTCACTGGCAGAACTATCTATATTAGATTGGCAACAGATCGATCGAGAATTCATCCAGTACACTAACTTTTTACAAACCCTGGTCAAAGAATTAAACGGTCATCTGCAAAAATCCTACACCCCTTCTATCATCGTTCATGGTGTATCGGAAGTCTTGAGACTGCCAGAATTTTCTCAATTGCAACAGGTGCAGATGTTATTACACCTTTTAGAAGAAGAACAAGAACAATTACTGCCGATAATTTGTGAATTTTCCCCGGGTGTAAACATCAAAATCGGTACGGAAAACCCATTAGAACCGATGCGCCCCTGTACCCTCATCTCCGCTACCTATAAGCAGGGAGAAATACCTGTCGGTAGTGTCGGCATTATCGGCCCAACGCGAATGTTATATGAAAACACCATCCCCCTCGTGCAATCTACAGCCAATTATCTAACTTCCGCTCTGAGCTAGAGATAACTAGATACGGCTCTTAGTTCATCCGGGATGGGGCAATCGGGGCTAAATTCCAGTATGGTTTCCGAATAGCCCAGATAACCCGAAGCGGTGAAACACTGCAACATGCGGTTTAAAGCTATCCACACATCTCGATCGAATTCCCAATCTACCTCTTTACGGGCGTGGCAAGCGATCGACTTCAAAGCCCAAAAATAACTATTCCTCACTACCGAACCCGTCTTCTTATACTGCGGTAGGTCTTCATAATTGATGTAAAGAATATCATCCCTTATAGTCACTTTCATGATGACCCTTGATAGTTTTCCATAGCTTTATCAATCTCAGCTTTTATCTGTTGGGCTAGAAAGCGCACATTAGGTTCTTCCAAAATTCCTAAATGAGTGCCAGGAATTTCTTTAATTTCCAAGCTTCCTAGGGCCACTTGCCCCCATCCTAATGTAGGGTCGAGCTGATAACTGACTCCTGTATTTTTTTCCATCGCATAAAAAAGTATAACTTTTCCTGAATAGTTTCCAGGCATGTATTTAAGCAAAGCTTGATAATTTTCATTAGCGAGAATTAAATCTTCTACATCTGTCGGTATGCTGACCCCTAATTTAGGAGCCAAATCGTAATATGTACTTTTGACGAAAAAATTGTAAATCCTTTTAATTTTCAGTATGGTTCCCTTCACTTTACCTAAAAGTTTTTTCTCAAGATACGTGAAACCTAATTGAGATAAATTCTGCAAGTGTATTTTGAGCCGTTCACTCGATGGTAATTTTCGCACCCCCTGCGCCGTAATGGCATCAATCAGCCCCAGAAAAGCTACTTCCTGATTTTGCGCCTGTAATTTCCTGGCCATTTCGTAAGCTACAAGCCCTCCGAAAGATATTCCCGCCAGAAAGTAAGGCCCATCTGGTTGAATGGTTCGCATTTCTCTAACATAATAATCGGCTAATTCTTGCACGTCGTTAGATGGGGCTAATGTTTTATCGATGAGCTGTGCGCTCAATCCGTAGATGGGACGCTCTAAGTCTAAATGCTTGGCTAGAGGAAGACAAAACTTTAAGCCCCGCCCCAGTACATGAATAAAAAATATAGGGGACTGTGAATTTCCCTGTTTTATAATCAATAATGACTTGCAGATTTCTTGATAATTCTGTTGATTCACGATTTTAGCTAGCTCTGCAATAGTTACCGCCTGAAATAAAGTAGCGCCAGGTAACTTACACCTGAATGTTTTTTGTATCCCTGCTACTAAAGCTAGGGCCGCTCTTGAATCACCCCCCAATTCAAAAAAATTATCGTGGATACCAATTTTTTCTATTTTAAGCACATCGGCCCAAATGTTGAGCAGACTATCCTCTATTTGCTGAAGAGAAATCGGCAACTTTTGTAGTAGAGATTCTTTGTCTCGCGTGGTAGTAACAATTACCGCTTTTTCTTTTTTCTCTTCGCTCTCAACAGTTTTCGACACTTTCGACACTACATGGTTTAAGGTTTCTGATACCGATGAATCTAACCAGTAAGACTGACCTTCAAAAGCATAATCTGGTAAATAAATAGGATGATAACCCTGATAGTTGCCCACCTTATCCCAAGCAACTTCAGCTCCTTTTAACCACAGTCTAATTAATGTAGAAAATATCAGTTTTAGACTTTTTATGTTAGGATATTCTTCTTCTTCCTCCCCTTCACCTTTCAAACAACAGTTGTCTATATCTACGCAAATATAAGGGTAATTGGATAAAGTTTTTTCTGAATCCGAAGGTTCCAACGTATCTTGTTTTAACTCTGTTTGATCTTGCTCTAAGAAAATAATCTCGTTAGTCCGAAATGTTCTGCCTGTAGTAGGAGAAAGCGAGGACACTTTCGCTTTTGTGGATTCTGTAATTATTTTAAAGTTCCGACGATTGACGATCGAGTCGAGCGCATCTTCCGCCGTGAGCATTCCCGCGCTGGTCGCTGCAGTATATTGTCCCACACCGTAACCAGTAACGATTGCGGGATCGATGCCCCAATATTTCCATAATTGTACCCCCGCGTATTCTAAAAGGAAGTTAACGGCTTCAGCCTCCAAAGAAACTTCGGAACCACTTCCATCGATTATTTTTGACAATAGTTTTTCACCGTAAAGAGCAAAAATTTTGTCGTTATCTTTGAGATAGGAGCGAAAGTCTTCACATTCGTTATAGTAAAAGCGAAGAACTTCCTTAAATTTATAGGGTTTTCCCGATAGAATAAAACCGATCAATACTCTTTCTTTGCTGGTGACTTGACTGATGAAGGGATTTCTTGCTGTCTCATCAAGCAAATAAGCGTCGAGTTGATTTTTTAACCCCTCTTTCGATTCGGTGACGAATGCTAAGCGGTGTTTGAATTGGGATCTCTTAGTATTGGCGGTAAAACAAATCTCCTCTAAACTAACGTCGGGATCAGTGTCTAAAAAGGCTCGATAGCGCTTCACCAACTCTTGTAACCCCCCTTCTGTTTTCGCCGTCAAGGTCAAAATTTGTATCGGGGGGGACTCATACCCTCTATCAGTTACGGCAGGGGCTGATTCAAGGATAACGTGGGCATTAGTCCCACCAAAGCCGAAAGCGCTGACCCCCGCCCTCAGCACACCAACCTCTTCCGATAGGGCTTCTAATTCCCTTTGTATTTTCAGTCCTAATTTTTGGGGGGAGATTTGAGGATGATGCTGATCGTAATGCAAATTAGGGGGAAGATGACGTTTATGTAGGGACAGAGCCACTTTGATCAAGCCTGCGATTCCTGCCGTGGCTTCCGTATGCCCGATATTGGTTTTCACGCAACCAATGCGGCATAAATCCCCTAGCCGGCGATCGCTCCCGAATACTTCGCCCAAAGCTTTCATCTCTAGAATATCGCCGATGGGAGTTCCGGTACCGTGTGCTTCTATGTAATGAACCTCTTGCGGTGCTATTCCAGATTCCTGGTAAACTTCTTGCAATAGCTGTATTTGAGCCTGCTTATTAGGTACGGTTAAGCCGTTACCACGACCATTATGATTAATTTTAGTACCGCGAATTACCGCATAAATTTTATCGTTATCAGCTTGAGCCTGAAAGAGGGGTTTTAACACGACTACCCCTACCCCCTCACTACGGATATAACCATCAGCCCTGGCATCAAAAGATTTACAACGGCCGTCCGCTGCTATCAGACCCGCAGAGGCGAAAGCCTCGCCCACTAAGGGGCAAAGGTTCATATTCACCGCAGAAGCTAAAGCTAGAGACGCTTCTCGATTCCATAAACTTTGACAGGCGAGGTCGACCACGGCCAGCCCCGATGAACAAGCGGTATTGACTGTTAAACTAGCCGAGCGAAAATCAAAATGATAACTAATGAAATTGGCCGCCATACAGGGGTGATTACCCACAAGCGAAGCGAATTCAAAGAGGTTCTCCCTCTGGCTCATCAACTTGTAATAGTCACTGTGGGAAACTCCCGTAAATACGCTTGTTCTGCTGCCTCTTAATTTTTCTGGAATTAATCCCGCGTCTTCTAAAGCCGACCAGGTAACTTCTAGTAAAAATCTATATTGAGGATCGATCGTTCTCGCTTCTTCAGGTGATATTCTAAAAAACCCTGCGTCAAATCGATCGATTCCTTCTAGATAGCCTTCGAGTCCCTTTTGCCCAGTAGGGCGATCATCAGGCACAGGCCCGATAGCATTTTTCTTGGAGCACAAAAGTTCCCAGAATTGGCTTAAATTCCTCGCGCCTGGAAAACGACATCCCATTCCGATAATTGCGATCGGCTCTTTCAGCATTTTCTGTTTTTAATTATTAATATATTTCCACTAACTTTTCTCTAGTTTTCTTGTTAACTTCGTGTTCTAAAGATGCCACTATTTCATTAATATTTTCATACTCCCAAAAAAAGCTATGGTCTATATTTATATCAAGCAAAGCTTCTATTTCTCCGCTTATAATTAAAGCTGAAGATGAGTCTAAACCGTAAGCGAAAATAGATTCTTTTAGATCAATATCATTTTTCTCTATGCCTAGATGCTCGGCTAATTTGTTTTTCAACCACTCTTTTATATTTTCCTTTGTCATGAATTAATAAGCGTTCACAATATTTCAAAAGTATTTAGGACTATAGCATAACTAGGTAAAAAAATCAATCGAACTGAAAATTAAAAAGACATTTACAGCGCTTTTGTTTTTTTAGCAGATTCAATTGGTATTTCTCTGTATCCAGCTCGCAATAGTAGGTAAATTCCCCTCTAAAAAAGCCTTACGGCAAGCATGACGTTGTATTTTTCCGCTGGAAGTTTTAGGAATAGATGCGTACTTGATTAATACAATTGCATGAGTTTGTAAACCATGATGTAAAGAGATAGCTTTGCGAACGGCAAGAACTATTTCATCAAAGTTGGAATTAACAGGATAATTGCGCTTAACCTCTTGAACGATAACTAATTTTTCCTCCTCTTCTACTTCCACACCGAAAGCCGCACCGCAATCTAAACGCAATGCTGGGTGACTCATCTGCACCGAATATTCTATATCTTGAGGATAATGATTACGACCGCCGATGATGATTAGATCTTTCAAACGTCCAGTAATAAATAGTTGACCATCGTACAAAAAACCCAAATCTCCAGTGCGTAGATAAATTTTAGGGTCGCCATTTGCTAAGAGAGCGCCGAAGGTTTCTTGAGTTTTCTCTGGTTGGTTCCAATAACCTTGAGCGATACTAGGCCCCCGCACCCAAATTTCACCTACTCGATTTTCCTCACATTCACGAAATTCTTGGGGTTCGACAATTTTTATCTCTGTATTCAGCCAACTCCGCCCACAACTCGGTAAATAAACGAGATCATCTTCATTTGCTACCTCTGCCGGCGAAACGATTCCATTTGCTAACGGCTCTTTTCGAGCTTTAAAATAAAATATCTCATCGTTGAGATCGTAAACGGAAATCATTAAAGTCGCTTCCGCCATGCCATAGCAAGGGGAGAAGTACCAGGATTTGAAGCCTGAAGATTGAAATTTAGCTATAAATGCTTCCAGGGTTTTTCTTCGCACCGGTTCCGCTCCATTATAGGCACTCACCCAACAACTTAAATTAAGCTCCCGTTGCTGCTCTTCAGTAATCTTATCCACGCAGACTTGATAACCTAAGTTAGGGCCTCCGCTGTGAGTGCCACGATATTTCGTGATCGCCCGTAACCATAAAACGGGTTTCTTAAAGAATGATTCTGGAGGTAGGATAACACCCAAAAAACCCGTATACAAGGGTTGGATAATCCCGTCTATTAATCCCATATCGTGGAAGTTGGGCAACCAGGTGACGGAAATACTATCTTTACTTAACTGATGAGCTTTTTGTATAGATAGAGAATTATCAACTATATTACCGTGACCAATCATGACACCTTTAGGTCTACCTTCAGAACCAGAAGTATATTGGAGAAATGCCAAGGAGTTATCAGTTATGTGGTTCGTTACCAAACTTATGTTTTGGAGATTATCAACGGCATCGGTGGCTAATAATTTGACATTGGAGAAGTCGGCAATGTCGGCTAATTTCTTCTTAATCACCTCCGATAATAATTCGCGGCTGAGGATGATCTGGGGTTGGCAATCTTGAATAATTGCCAATAATCTAGACATTTTTTGATTTGCTTTCGGTGGGTACGCCGGGACGGCCACAACTCCCGCCATAAGGCATCCGAGAAAGGCAGTGATAAACTCTAATCCCTGAGGATAGAGTAGTAACGCTCTAGAGCCAGGTGAACACTCGGCCCTTAATTGAATAGCAATAGCTCTCGACCTAAGAGCTAGTTGTTCGTAAGTAATCTTTTCCTCTTGCCCGTCTCCATCTTTCAGAAAAATATACGCTAAACGCTCGGGAGTTTGATCGGCTCTGTGGTTCAGAATCGAAATTAAGTCTTTGTTGGCAGAGTCGCTCATAATTGGTTGTGCAACAAAAAGCTGTGGGAGTAGTCTATAAAGGAATGCCGCTAAGT
>CAZUVR010000051.1:0-27995 GCA_964623815.1 uncultured bacterium
GTGCGGGTTTAAGAGTAACTGCGACAGTAAATTTCGCGTTTCGTTGCATAACCCCAGAGATAGACAGACCCGACCAGCTCAAAAGAAGTGTAAAAGACTTGGGCGATTTTTATCTTCTTCTGGTCAAGAATCGCTGAAAAAGCTAACAGGGTAGAGCCTAAAACCTCCTATCGAAGGTTTTTTTCACCAAAGTGTTACCCTCATTAGAACCTCACCCGACTCCTCAGTGATTTCGTGCTTGCCACGCATACCCGTTCCAGAAATCGCATAAATTGATACTCGCTTCGGGCGATGCCGGTGCCTTTCTTGCTCCCCTTACTTTATTCCTCATGGGTTAGAGCGACCGCTAATTTTAACCCCAACACCCGCAACTCTAGCTAGTTCCATCGCTAACACGCCCGTCTCAAAAAAAAGGATGACCTGTAAGGTAAGCTTCAAGTCATCACGATCTAAAGTAGGATGTTGACAATTAGATCATGACCTAAAGCTAGAGAGATTGACGACCCCAGTAGTTTAAATGTGCTAATCAGGAATTGACCTCAATACATAAGTACGATGCTAGACCGTCACCGCCAGATACCCGAGGGATTGTATCAAAGGCTCCTAGAATACTTGCAACTCCACTCCGTGACCGATACATGGAGTGAAGAACTTCTACGGGAGATGGAAGAGGAAGCTGTGGTAATTGATTGTCACGAAAATAGCCAGGAAAAGAAAATTCGTACCAACGCCTAATTAAAAAGATAATATACCATTTATATAGCTATAGCTGAATTGCGCTCTCCAGTTTGAAATTCATTGTATTTTCATAAACCTTTCCAGCTTTTCCACTAAAGCTTTTTGAAAAAGAATATGATTAACGACGAAGAAAATAGCATCGAACATAAAAAAATATTAAGTTCCGCCGCTTCTATTACATCATCAACTATTGGAGCAGTTACAGGTAACGCTCTCGGCACTGCGTTTGCAGGCCCGGTGGGAGGTTTTATAGGAGCTTTAGGAGGGGCGGTTTTAGAGGAAATTTTTAAAAGTTTAGTAGAAGATTTCGGACACCGTATATTGTCTTCCCGGGAGAAAGTTAAAGTGAAGATGGTTTTAGATTATGGCTTGGAGAGAATTCAAGAATTTATAAAAGAAGGAAAAATACCTAGAAAGGATTGGCTTGCTACTGTCGATGAAACAGGTCGTTCTTATGCTGATGAAATTTTTGAAGAAGCCTTGTTCAAAGCTCAGCGCGAATCTCAAGAAAAAAAAATTAGATTTTTGGGTTACTTTTTAGCAAATATTTCTTTTGATGACAGCGTTTCGTCTGAATTGGCTTATTCACTTTTAAAAATTGCTGAACAATTATCTTACAGACAATTTTGCTTTTTAGCGTTAATTGAAAAGGTTGGAATATTAAATGTTGAGCCACTTAGAGGCAGAATCCATAAAGATTTAGAATTAGAAATACTAAAAAGAGAGGAAATGCGGCTACATTTCTATGATTTTGGAGAGCATGGATTAATAGATGGCGATGGTAATAGTTCTGTTGGAGATGATGATTTCGGTTATATTGATTGCCTCAGTGAAGTAGGGGAAGTTTTTTGTAGACTATTTGAATTATCCAAAATACCTAGCCAGGATCTCCATTCCTTAGCAAAATTATTAGATTTATCCAATAATTCTCTTGAAAAGCAACCCCTTCTCCCTAACAGAAATAAATCTCCGAAAAAAGTGACAAAAATTGATGAGTTGAAATATCTATTTTAAATTTTTAATCTCAAGCTTTCGGGCGTAAGCTCGGAGCGATAATCTATCTCAAAATGTGGGCTAGCCGTCGGGAAGTTCCTTTATGGTGGATAATCCGATAGCTTGATACACTACTGCGTCGGGAGAGAGGCATCCCGATTATAACTAGCTACTTTATCGAACAGAGGCGTATCTTTAATAATCGAACTCTTAAGATATAGCGTAAGAACGAGAGCGATTTTTTTCGGGGGAGATGAACACAATTAACGAGGGGTTGAAATATTAATTATCCCAAAAGCCTTGAAGTTTGGTAGATGCAAGCTAGCTATTAGGGTATTTATAAAGTCAAGATGAAGCGAAAAGATCCGCTTCGCGGTGTGCTTATCTGATTTGCCCGGGCTTATTTTACTAGTACGGAATCATTCTCGCAAATCGACATCGATCTAATTCCCCAAATACGAGCGTACACTCGAAACAGTCCTATTTTATACGTCGGTATCTCTAGCCGATAGTCAAGCGTGGAAGTAGTACAGGAGGAGATACCGGCAACGCAGAGTATCTTTCCATAAACACGCCCGACTAGGACTGATGAGGAAACTTTTATACGTGTCACGCTCGGAAATCCTCACCCACTAAACTAACTCCGAAAGAAGATCGGAGATTTCCCCCTGAGCATCCTGCCGGTGATCGTCATATATCATGAGGGTATTCAGGTTTGCGTGTCGGCTCAACTTCTGTACTTTCCGCACATCCCCATTCGTAGCATCCAGCGCCGCTGTAATCCCCGAGTGCCTTATTCTGTGCGGCGACAACCTCTTGGTAATACCCGCCTCCTGCCCCAACTGGTTCACCAGATTATATATAGATGTCCCCGAGAGGCGATGACCTTTGTTACATGGGTCGAGGGCGATGAATAGGGGTTCTTTTAGTTTCGTCTCTTTTCTGGCCTGTAGCCAATCTAAGATCGCATTTAAAGTATTGCGGGAGAGACGAACGGCCTCTTTCTGATTCCCCCTGCCCTTACCGAGTATGGATAGTACCGACGCTTGTGCATCGAGATCACCTATATTAGCCCGCACTATTTCCCCCCGCCGCAGTACGTTATCCCACAACAGGCGCAGTATGGCGTAGTCCCTTTTACCCTTTAACGTAGTCCTATCGGGTATGGCGATGAGTTTGCGGAATACCTCCTTGCTGATGCCGGTGGTATCCCGGTACGGTACTACCTTACTCGTGGTTATCTCGGTGAGGGTGAAAGCGCACTGCTCCAACTGATTACCCAGCCTCACGAGAGATTTGATCGCCGCCAGCCTCCGGTTCACCGTCGATTCCGATAGTCCTCTCTTATTCAGTAGGTGGGATTTGTAATCTAAGACCAGAGCGATCGCTTTATACCGCTCACAACTCAAGAATCGGGCTACCGCCTCCTGATCCGGCTCGTCCACACCGGCTACGAACTTGAAGAAATCCCTCAGATCCTTCGCGTATGCCCGGCGGGTTTCCGGCGATCGCTTATCTTCGAGTAATCGGCTGACGACATCGACCTTGGCTTTATCTGGTGGGGTACGTTCGGAGACTGCTAGGGCAGGGGTTTTCACTGTTGAGTTTACGATAATGGTAATTTCCGTAATCTAGTTTACACCTCTACCGTATGGGTTAGGAATACTTCGTGTCCGCCCCTAATTTAGATGGGATAGGTGAGGAAGTTTTTCCCGGTTATGGCTCGGTAACTGAGGACTTCCCGGCGTTACGGCTCGATAATGGCAAGCTCGCCCGTATCGTTGACCGTTATCTGAAGGATGCCGCCCTCAAGCGGGAAACGCCGCGTAATGAGGGGCAGAAGCGACCGGGGGCGAAACCTCAGAGGCAGTTGAGCGCCCACTCCCTGCGGCATACGGCGGGAACACTGGCACTCAGAACCGGTGCCACGAAGATAGCAGGTTCAGGATCTCCTCGGTCACGCCGATCCGAGAACCACGGACTTATATACCCACATTGCCGATCGGTGGACGCATAACCCGGCGCTTAATATGGGACTGGTTATCTGACGGTAACGCCCCCCGGATAGAGCGTATCGAGCGTACACTCGATTGTCCGCAAATATATAAATAATATTTTATAACTCTTGACGTGATAAAAGAGAGACAAAGGTACGATAACCTGTAGTCCCGACCCTACCACCAAAAAATTGTAGTAGTAAAGGCAAATGCCCTTCGGGTGCTGTTCGGTTAAAAATTACGTCTTTATAATATATCCAGTCTTTACTACTTAAAAAACTAAGACCATAATGCTTACGCCAACCTACTTTATCTCCGAATTGCTTCCAAATTTCTTCATCGTAATCTTTTGTTCCACCTAAATCTCGATATATTTTTGCTTGAATGGAAAAGCTGAAGCGTCCATAACTTCTAGTTAACCACAACCAATTGATACTTCGCAAAACCTCGCTAGGAAAATTAGTTATATCCTGGACTCTCAGCCATTCATCATCCTGGCGATTAGAGATTTGGAACATTATCTTCGTAGTTTCTAGATCTGCTTCTTGCCACATTTGCTGCTTTAATAAACTTTCTAATTTCTGATAATTAAAGCCCTTACCACTTGCAAAGGTAAAAAACTGAATGGGTGGGTCTGATGCCATTTGAGATTGAGTAAATGTCGGCGTTACCTGCGACCGCAGATTCATCGCTTGCAGAACTTCCCCCGCAGACTGATAACGTCTCTTAGTTCCGAACTCGATTAGCTTATCAAGAATATTGCTCAACTCGTAAGTAACTGGATTATTGCCTAAATACTGCCGCCATATCCATTCGTGTTCCCCCGCATCGAACAAATCAAACGGTGAAACTCCCGTCACTAAATACAGACAGGTCACACCTAAACTATACAAGTCACTCGCATTAACAGCTTTGCCGTTAGCCTGCTCAGGTGCGGCATACTCCGCAGAGCCGATAATCGTCCCCGTCACCACTCGATTGAGAGGAGTCACTAACTTAGACGCACCAAAATCAACTAAAGCCAATCGGTTATCGCCGTTCCTGCGGATAATGTTTGCTGGTTTAATATCTCTATGTATGACCTGGTTTGCGTGAATAAATTCCAAAACTGGTAAAATATCACCCAATAGATGGCGGATTTTCTCCTCATTAAAAGTTCCCCACTCTTTTAGTTCCTGTTCTAAATTCTGCCCCTCAATGTACTCCTGTACGAGATACTGGCGATTGTCTGAGCCTGTGAAGTAGGCGTAGAGTTCTGGTATTTGAGGATGTTTGCCAAGACTATCTAGCCGAACCGCTTCCTCTTTAAATAATTCTGCCGCTTTCTGTAGAGTTTCGGTTCCCTGAGCTGAGGGGAAAAATTGTTTAATGACGCAATAGGGTTTCGAGGGCTTATCCTCGTCTACAGCCTGAAAAGTCCTGCCGAACCCGCCCTGTCCTATTAATTTGATGGCACGATACCTTTCTCGGAAAAGGAGTTTAGAACCGCACTTCTGGCAGAATTGATCTGTAGGGGCATTTCTATAAGAGCAATCGGGATTGAGACACAGACTCATGGAAAAAGATGTCGAGGCGAAAACTTATTTACACTAATTATAAAAGCCTCTCTCTATCAAAAGAAAACTGTTGATCAACCTCCGCCCCGCCACCATTGCCGACTTGCCCCTATTGCGCCGATGGGACGAGCAACCCCACGTAGTCGCGTCCGATCCTAACGATGATTGGGGGTGGGAAACCCAACTGCTCCGTACTCCCGACTGGCGAGAACAATTAATAGCGGAGTTAGACGGACGGGCGATAGGTTTCGTGCAGATAATCGATCCGGCGTTAGAGGATAGCCACTACTGGGGCGATGTCGAGGACGATTTACGGGCGATTGATATTTGGATAGGGGAAGAAAGGGATCTCGGCAAAGGATACGGAACCGAAATCATGAGGCAGGTTATAGCTCGGTGTTTTGCCGACCCATCCGTAAATGCTATACTGGTAGACCCGGTTGCTGATAATACCTGCGCCCATCGCTTCTACGAGAAACTCGGGTTTAAAGCGATAGGATACCGCCGTTTCGGTGAGGATGATTGTATCGTTTATCGTTTGGATAAACCCCGATCAACTGACGGGCGAAGTTCTTTCCAATTATCTCAACTTTAATTAAAAAGATTTATTACTTAATATTAATAAGCGAACTTTATGGTAAACGGTTTTTAATTCTGATTGAGTATATTCATCATAAATTTTTAGATCAGCTTGATTAGATGTTAAATCTTTAAATGTTTCGTGAAATCCAGATTTCATCCCGACAAAAACTTTATCATAAAAATCTCCAAACTGGTCTGCAGTTATATCTATAATTAATTTATTTCTTTCTATCCAAGCGTGTGATTGAGATTGCTTCGTCTCTTCAACCCATCGCTCACCTGAAATATAGTCAAATTTTCCATAACCGTTTTCCTCTAAGTAAGTAGCGAGAATTAATGAAGTATCCCCACAGCTACCTTTAGGAAAATCTTTAAAACTTTCTGGTAAAGATTCTTTATTTAATTTCTCAATTGCTATTCTTACTCTTAAAGCTATTTTATAAATTTCCTGTACATTCATAAGAATAACATTTTTAAGTATATTTACGTTTAACTTTTATAATAACATTAAGCTAATTGCCGTTGAGTAGCAATGGAAGTGTAATTCGTTCTAGCTACTCGAAAAGATTGAGTTGCTCGCTCTCTTTCTTTGTAGTTTTTTTCGGAGTTCGTTTCGGTTGTTCTACTTTGGCTTTTTCTGCTTTGATCCGTTCTAGCAGAACTGAGGCGGGTTCGTCGTTCGGGTCTTGGGGTACGAGTTCACCCCGGAAGGCTTTTGCTAATATAGATTGATTGAGGTTTTCTAGTTGGTCGCCCGCTAGTTGGTATTGTTGCTCGATGCTGTCTGCTAATTTGAATAGGTTTTCTATGCGGCGGACTATTTCGGCTTGTTCGGCGAGGGGGGGCATCGGTATATAAAGCCGTTTAACTTCATCACTATTGATGTTATTAACTCCACTTGTTGAGCGCAAAGGTATTTCTATTTGTAATCTTATTTCAAAACTAGAAAACCATAAGTTTAAATATTGAGGTTTGATTATGCTTTTATTAGGACGAATACGAATTAAGTAACCTGCATAAGTGAAATTTTGCTCTGATTCTCTAACGAGGGCAGTTCTTCCAACTAAAGAAACACTTCCATTAGAGCGAATCATTAAAATATCACCTGCTTGTAAATTAATTTTTGATAGTTCTTCTTCAGCAAATTCTGCATATTTTAAGTCTCGATGAGATATAGAGCTATCAACAATGTTAATATTCGGTATTCTTAAAACAGGAACTCCACCACAATCATAATCACATTTTTTAGATGTTCCATATTTTAAACTCTCTATAATACTGCCTACATTACTAACTACCCAACTATCAGGAATTGTTTTATTTAATTGAAATTTTTCCAATAAAGGAACTTTCGGCTGTTCCATATTAGGATTATTCTCCCGCCAATCCCGTGTTAAATCGCCCCTGAAGGCAGCCGAGAGAACCGAGCGCCTGAATTGGTCTAGTAGGGGTTTTATGGCTTCTAGTTCGGTTTTGGCTCGATCTCTCCTTTGTTGTAGTGATTCAATTTTGCTGACGATTCGTTTTTGTTCGTTGAGGGGGGGGATGGGTAGTATAACTTTTTCCGCAAAACCTTTGCTAATTCCCCCTTGTGCCGCACCTCTAAAGTCTAATAATATTTGCTCATTTCCTAACTTAGAATATAAATAGTAAAATATGAGCTTGCTTTCAATTTCTGAATGAACTCTGCAGATAAATAAATGTTCATTAATTACGGCAAAATCAAACGGAAAACTTATATCAACAAAAGATATTTTTCCTGTTGTGGCTCCATCCTTAACGATTAATATATCTCCATTATAAATTTTTACTCTTTTGATTTTTTCTGCAAATTCATAAGGAACATATTTAATATTTTTAAAGTTAAAGCTACCCGATGAATCTAAATGTTCACCTCCGAGGCTAGGAATACCTTGTGTATAATCTTTAACACCACCTTTTGGGCGGCTACCCGATTCAAAAAAACATAAAATTTCTAACAACTTGATTTTATTCCAAGTGTCAGGAATATTAATATTCACTTTTAAATCTCCTATTGTTCATGTTTAAATATTAATTATTTATCTTCAATAATTATTAAATCTAGCAATTGGTGTTGATTTTTGCGATAAATCCTAAAATCACTATCAAGAGTAAAAATAGGACTCTGATTATTTAATTCAGCCATTCTCACCAAACAAGCATCTGCTAAAGACATAGGTACAGATTGATAACGGTCTAATAGTTGCTTAATATTGTTGACTTGTTCATTTAAGTTAAAAGTAACCTTAATTATCTCTCTTTCAATAAAATCCATTACTCTTTCTTGTCCTCTATCAACATTTCTTAAAAGAAAGCAACTCTCCACGATTACCGCCTCACAGGTTAATAAAGGAGGCTTAATCATCCCCCATTGTTGCTTTGCCCATTGATGATAATTATCTCTCTTATTAATTAAAGCAACTAAAGGACTGGTATCCAGAATAACTCTAGTCTTCAAGATTCTCCAAACTCCTTGAAATAATTTTTATTGGTGGATAAATCAGTCTCAGCATCGATACAGCCGACGAGATCACCAGCAAGCTCTAAAGCACTTATGTTAGATTCATTGTCATCTATTTCTCGTTCGTCCTTAACTTCTTTTTCTACTAAATAAGCTAAAAAATCAGCAACCAGCTCTAGGCTTTTCGGTGAAAGTCGATCTAGATATTGTTTAGCTTGATTTCTCATTTCAGCAGTGTTCATGATAAATAATCTCCCGTTTTTTCTTTGCGTCTATCAACTTATTCGCTACATCTCTAGCAATCTCTAACGTTTTAGCTCTAGTTTCTCCTTGAGCAACTAAACCGGGCAAATCAGAAGAAGTTGCTAGATACACCCCCTCCGGTAATTTCTCAATCTGTAATTTAATCACTTTTTCCATAACTAATCCTCCGCTAACAACTCTACTAACTCCCCCATCTCATCTAGAGCCGCCTGTAACCGCGTCATAATCTCCGCCGCTATTTCCTCCGGCTCGGGTAGATTATCCCCACCCTCTAAACTCTCATCCCGCAGCCAAGAAATATCTAAATTATCTCCCCGCTTGGTGATTTCCTCCCGGCTGAAAAACCTAAACCGCCCATTCTCACCCGTATCCTGACGCGCACAATCTCCGTGAGGATCATCGCCATAACAATCCTCAAAATCCCGAAAATGCTCACCGGTCAACGGGATACGCTTACCGAAACTCGGCATATTCGTCCGCAGGTCATAGAACCAAACCCCCTTAGTATTTCCCTTCTCCGTCATCCCCCGCGTGAAAAACATCACGTTAGTCTTTACCCCCTGAGCGTAGAAAATCCCCGTAGGTAATCTGAGAATCGTGTGTAAATTACACTTATCCATCAAATCCGCCCGTATCTGCCGCCCCTGTCCATCCTCGAACAGCACATTATCCGGCACCACCACCGCCGCCCGCCCTCCGGGTAAAAGACCTCTGTAAATGTGTTGTAGAAACGCTAGTTGTTTATTAGAAGTGGCAAAAGTAAAATCGTCCCGCGTCGGCTTACCTCCCCCCTTCTTCGTCCCGAAAGGCGGATTGGTCAAGATTAAATGGGCTTTCGGCAAGTCCTTACCCTCATTAGATAGGGTATCGCCCAAACTCACCGCTCCCTCTATCCCGTGTAACATCATATTCATCAACAGCAAGCGATGGGCATCCTGCACCAACTCCATCCCGTAAAAAGCCTGATAGCGTTGAAAATCCTGTTCCGACTCCGATAAGTCGAATAAATCATCGGTGCGCTGCTTGATATATCTATCCGCCGCGATTAAAAAGCCACCCGTACCCGCCGCCGGATCTTGTATCAACTCCCCCGCTTGGGGTTTCATCAGCGATACCATGCAGTCAATCAGTGGACGGGGGGTGAAATATTGACCCGCCCCCGATTTCTTCTCGCTGGCGTTTTTCTCTAATAATCCCTCGTATAAATCCCCTAGCCCCTCTTCCTTCGCCGAATACCAGTCTAGAGCGTCGATGCTATTCACCAGCTTATTGAGGATAACCGGAGTCTTGAGAGAGGTTCCGGCGTTAGCAAAGATAGCCTGTACCCCTGGCGAACTATCGGAACCCAATTTTAAAAGCAACTCCCGATAAAACTGCAATTGGTCTAAGCCTTGCCGCGCCTCTAAATCTACCCATCTATAACCGGATGGTAACTTGCCATCGGTGCCAGTTTCCTGCGCCATCTTCAAAAAGAGTAGATAGGTTAACTCGGTGACGTATTGCAGATAGGTGATACCGTCATCCCGGAGGACGTGACAGAGGTTCCAGAGTTTTTGGACTATATCGGATGTAACGTTCATTTAGTTCTAAAGGGGAAGGCGGAGAGTACGAAGATTATCTGGCCTCATCCCAAATTTTACCGTTAATCTCGGCGAGGATTGTTTCTAATTGGCCATCGAAAATTCGATCGATCCGCCGGAAACCTCCGCCTTGCTTTTTAAATTCTCCCGCGTCGAAAGCTTCCCGATCGACTATGGTTTCAATTTTTAACTGTTTACCGATTCTCTCTAACCACTGCCTCTGTACGGGTGTCCAATTGCGCCCCGCCCCTATCTTCCTAATCGCCCTATCTACCCTCTCCCCATAGGGAATCAGGGCATCACCTAAGGCCGCCTGTCGCACGAATCCGATGATACTTGCGGCTATATCCTCGCCCTTCGTTTCCCGCCACGCTACCTGTAACCCCTTTTCCGTATACCCCGCCGCGTCCAGAGCTAATTTTAATTCTTTTAATCCCTGACGGGTTAAGTTCCGGGGCTGCCCCGTCACCACCATAAGAGCCGGTATTTTATTGATATTCTCTTGGAGGAAAGCCGAGAATCCATCTAGATAATCTTCGGGTTTAACCCCGTCACCATAGCCAATCTCTATCCCTCTTAACGTATCATCGTGACGGGAGATTAATAACGGTTGTCTACCCCCATCCCGTCTATCTAGGATTTCGGCTATCTGTGCCTTATCCCGGAACCACTCCCGGACTCGCTTCGGCTCGTTCTCCCTAATATATGTGACCATATCGGCGATCGACATTCCGGCTAAACTCTCTATTTGCTCCTTCCCCGCATCGCTCAAGTGCCGCCGTTTATTCTGTAACTTGGCTAATAATTGTTCTACTATCTCCGGTAGGGCAGCTTCATCCCGTACCGTCCCCAAATCATTCACCAACCCGATAAAAGTAATATTAGGATTGACCGCCACCGGTTTCATGTTGGAGAGGGGAGAAATAGCCTCGTATAAAAACACCGCATCGAATACCCTGAATACTTCCTTACCTATCTCGTCACATCGGCGGGTAGCCCTCCCTAACATCTGCTCGTAGAGAATCCGGGAATTCACCCGCCGCAAAAAGACGAGGTTACTGATAGCTGGGACATCTATCCCCGTCGTCAATAAGTCTACCGTCACCGCTATTTTAGGGTTAACTTCGTTCCTATATTGACGGATTTTCTGTAAGGGTTTATCGGCGTTGCCGGTAATCTTCATCACCGCGTCATCTTCTATGTATTCGTACCGTTCCTTTAAAGCCTGCTTGAGTAGGTCAACCACCATATCGGCGTGAGCATCGGTAGCGCAAAAGATTAAGGTTTTTTCGGGGGAGAAAGGATCGATATAACCCGCTAGAGTCTCGCAAACCACCCGGTTAAACGATTCCGTAATCACCCGACGATTAAAGCCCTCGATCTCGATCTTCACCTCATCGGTAGCGTGGATCAGGTCGATCTCACCGGTTAAAGGATCGAAATACTCCATCTGCTCCCCGGCATCCCACTTCATGCCATCTTCACTCAATTCGGTGATGATCCTGATAGGTGGTTCGTGGTCGATTAGCCAGCCATCTATTACCGCCTCCCGATAACTGTAGGTGAAGATAGGATCACCGAAAATTTGACTCGTATGCAGGGCGGGTGTGGCTGTCAGCCCGATCTTAACCGCGTCGAAATACTCTAGAACCCGCCGGTACTTGGAAATATAATCGTTAAAATCCCGGTAGGTTAACTCGGTATCGGTTAACTCCTTATCGAGTAGATAGCCCCGATGGCATTCATCGATGATAATACAATCATATTCATCGACTGTAGGTGGTGGCGTATCATTATCCCGGCAGAATAACCGTTTTACGAAACTCTGCACCGTCGCTATATGTACCTTCGTATCTCCGGGAGCATCGATTTTAACCCCTAATTCCCTGACCTCGAAAATATCCGCGAAGGTTTGTAAGTTTTCTAGCCGGGTTTCCTTAAAAGCGTCTGAAGTTTGCTGTCCTAACGCGGTACGATCTACTAAAAACAAAACACGCCGGAAACGCCTACTCTTAAGCAATCTATACACCAGTACGATCGCGGTTTTAGTCTTCCCGGTTCCGGTCGCCATCGCTACGAGTAATTCACGTCTTGATCGTGCTAACTGGGTTTCGATCGTAGAAATCGCCCTAATCTGATAATCTCTCAGCTCCACATTATAATTAAACCCCTCCCCCTGTAACCGTTCGTGAGAGGCTTCCGTATCCTGAGCCAAAAGCGCCATCAACCCGGCGGGACTGTACCAACTTTGCAGGGGGCGGCGCAGGTTATCGGGTTTACGAACGTCACAGAACCAAATACCGCTTTTCGTCCTCAATTGTTGTAGGAATGCCCGTCCGTTAGTGGCGAACACGAAAGGGACTTTATATTCTCCCCAGGGGCCGCCGGTTAAACTTTCTCCCGCACCCATACTGTAACGTTTCGCCTGATCTATTGCCGCCGACACATCCTTAGACTGTCTCTTTGCCTCCACAATCCCCACTAGTTGCAAGCCGACGAATAGGGCGTAATCAGCCGGGCCGTTAGCGGTGGGATATTCAGCGATCGCCATATTCCTATTTTTCAGGGGTCTTGTTCCTCCGCGATAGGTAAGATTTTCTGAATCGGCTTCCCACCCCGCCTCCCTCAACTGTGCGTCAATTAACCGGCGGGTATCGGCTTCGTCGAGGTCGATGCGGGTTTCCGTCTCGGAGGCGATCGCTGCGGTGCGCTGTATGATTTGATTAGTCTGAGGGGCGGAAGCCGACTGTAATTGAGCCAATCGCTCCTCTCCTGCCCGTGTTTCCTTCTCTATCTCGGTTAATAACTGTTCGGCTATTTCCCTTAATTCCCTTTCTTCGAGTGCCTTAGCTTGGGCTAACTCCGCCGCCGTCCTGCTCGCCTCTGCTTCCTGTCGTAAGAATTCTAACTCTTGTCTTAAAGCTTGAGTTTCGTTCACAGGGTGGTCAGGTGGGATAAAAGCCCCGGGTTGAAAATTCCTATCGTTGCCGAAGGTGCGATAATACCAGATTCCCAATTGTCGGGCGTATTTGAGGCAATGTAGGGCCGTACCGTGATCCCCCGCCCGCTGATGATTCGCTTCATTACCCGCCTTTCTAATGCCGTGAAATAACTTGCCCACCTCCCCAGGAATAAGATTATTAGAGCCGAGACGGTTTAATAATTTTAGTTGGTCTTCCCCTGGCTCCCCGTAGAGTCCGGTTTGAGCCGCCACCAACTGCGCCAATAATTCCCCGTACTGTCGCAACTTCATCAAACAGGTGATCGGGTCATCCTTAAAATAACGTTCCGCTAACGTCCCCAACCGCACTAACTGAGCGTCATGGATTTCGAGAAAAGCAAAATTGGGAGAACCCGCCATTACTACTCCTGAATAACGAAAAGTTTACGCTTTGCTGGCTTTTGATGCTAAATAAGCTCCTTAAGAGTAATATTCCCATTTCGGGTCGTTAATATTACAGTTATGCTCGACTATTTGAGTGGCGACTCGGAACAAGTTCGTTGCGAGATGGGAGATTAAGAGACCGAACATATCCCCGGATTCGGTAATATCAGGCTCCAGAGCGCACCAGTGCAGAGGGTTTTATGGGTTGAGACACAATTTTAAATACCGTCAGAAACCTCTCTGGTTAACCCGAGCGCAGTGTTTGAATAGTTATCTTCGATAAAAGAAGGCTAATTTCGAGGGAAAGTAGCAAGCGTGGCATCATCCGCCACTTAACAGATAAAAGCTTTATCTAAAGAACGCTTGGGATTATTTTTCCGTGCCGTTCCTCATACCGCGAACATCGCTTGGAGCAATAGCTTTCACTTCCGAATATCTTTTGAAATCATCCGTATTAAAGGTTAGGACGTAATCTATTTTGTGGGCAATCATAGCCGCAACCAGCCTCGTATCGTGTCCTTGTTTGCCCATGACTCGATATTTCTTAATCAGTTTTTCCCACTCGGCGTAAACAGATGGAATATCGAGAAGAATGCTAAAAATATTTTTCAACTTCTCAATTTCTAGGATAGCTACATCAAAACTCAACCCCAAACCATTCACATCAACAGGGCGTGTAGCTACCACCCAAAATTCTATTAAATTCTGTGGAAAAATACACAGATTATTTTTTTGTTTCTTTAAAGTTTCAACCGCCGCAACGGCATAAGAATTCATCGGGTGTTGAGGTTGTTTCAGACGTAGAATAACGTTAGTATCAACCAGATAATTCATAACATTTCGTCTTCTCTGGTGTAAATGCTATCTCTGCTTATAGCCTCATCCGAAAGAAGAGAAGTTTCATCCATTCTGACACCAACGAACTCCATTAATACTTTATGCCATACTTCGTAGCTATCATTTTGTAAAAGTTTTTTGCTATATTTTTCTTCTATTAAAAGTTTAATGTATTGGTCTGTCGATAAACCCTGTGCCTCTGCTTCTTGCCTAACTTCTCTCTCAATATCTGGATCTAGTGATAAATTAATCATAGAAAAATACAGTGTATTCATAATTATTTATTCTAGCCAATTAACTATGAAATATGCCAATAAAATATTGATAGTTTAACAGGTGAAGACGCTTGCTTTTCATTGCCCTACCCCACAATAACCGGCATAAGCTATGGCAATAGCATCTACACAAGAATTCATCGGCAGGGAAGGAATATCGAACAGATTCTGCACTACGAAAGCAATATCTTCTCTGTCCGCCCTCGGTGAATCGATGTGACTTTTCCACTGCGGGGCATAGATGTTCACCGGCAGGCAGTGACAGGAACGATAGATGATGGCGTTAACCATCCCCAGCACCTGCAATAATTTACGACCTGAAGGGTAAGAGGTATTGATAAAGGGCGTTTCCAGAGCCACATGACACGGATGGAATTGGTCTATCAATTCGGTTAGATCCGCCTCTATCTCTACCAATCTCTGAGGTAGCGGTTGGTGCGGATCTGTATCGCTCGTGCCGTAATCGAGCAGGCGGGCTTCCCTGCCAGTATCTTCGATGAACGCCCATCCGAGTTGGCTGATGCTCGGCTTGATTCCCATCCAGATAGGGAAGCGTGTTTCTGGTTGGGGGAGCTTATTGTCCAGTTCTCTGGCAAAAGATTCTATTCGTTCGCTGAAAATTGCGGGGACTCGAATAGCTTTAGTGGGTAGGTGCTGCCATTTAGATTGTTGCTTGTTGAGGTGATCGGTTTTGGGATGATGATTCGCCATTTGTTCAGTTTACGACCCGTTAGTAGCCAGATTCAATGAGTTAGGTTGCTTATACCTCTCCATCCGACAATTTAATCACTTTTTTCATATTTGATGGATTGATAATGTATAATGTGATGTATACATTAGTTGAAGTTTATGACGAGCAAAATTCGCAAGCAGATCTACATCGAGCCGCATCAAGAAGCTCGGTTGAAATCGATCGCACAACAGACGGGGATAAGCGAAGCGGAGGTGATACGGCAGGCGATAGACAAACATATAGGTTCGGCTACCTCATCGAAACCTGACATAAGTGCGTGGCAGAGGGAGAAAGTGTTCATAGCTCTGGTTAAGGAACGCCCCACACCCGAAGGGAAGCGAGACTGGCAAAGAGAAGATCTCTATGAACGGTAGAGTTCTGATAGATACCAATATCCTCGTCTATATCTATGACTCGGCGGAAGTAGAGAAGCAAGAAAAAGCAATCACAGTAGTAGGAGAATTAATCGAGTCCAATCGTGCGGTCATCAGCCCGCAGGTTATGGGTGAATTTTTCATAGCAACGACCAGAGCAAAGCGTACTATGTTGAGCGTCGATGAAGCTATGTTAGCAGTAAGTAACTATATATCAGCCTGCCATTTCCTACCGATAACCGAGATGATAATATTAGAAGCTTTGCGGGGGGTGAAAAGCCATAATCTGCCATATTGGGATGCTCAGATATGGGCGACGGCTCGATTGAATCAGATAGCCGAAATCTATAGCGAGGATTTTAAAAGGAGTGCGAATCTCGAAGGGGTCAGCTTCATCAATCCTTTTTGTTGATGGTAAGGATAACAATGAAATGTTGAAAATACGAGATTTCCAGTCGCTGTCAAATACAATATGAAAGTTGAAGATTTTGTGAATTATTATGTAATTTTTCAACTTAATTGATTTTGCATAAAAGTTGTAATTTTTTATATTAAAAATACTTTTATATCTTAAATCACTAATCACTCTTTGTGCCAGTCTTCCTGTTTTAATTCAGGAGAATTTAGTTCATCAATTTTTAAAATTGCTTCTAATGCTGACAAAACTATTTCAAGAGGATAATACTTTCTTTGTTCAATAAAAGTATTTAAGGTGTTGCGTAAATTTTGATAATTTAATTGACTAGAAGAAGAATAGCTGATTTCTAAAAAACGTTGGTTGATCCTATTTAATAGATAGTAAGATGATTTTGTTATTACCTGAATTACCTTAGGTTGTTGCCAAAATTCAAATTCTTTAATAGTAAGCGGTAAATTAAGTAAAGCTTGACAGAAAAGTATGATGGTAGGCTCATCATCCAAATAGTTATCTAATGCACTAAATAACTGATCATATATTTTATTTTGAGTATTTTTATCAATTGATGCACCAGATTCTATAATTGCTGTAATTAGGGGTAATATGTTTGTATTTTGGTTACATTTACATAGAAGATAATTGATAATATCGCTTTTATCAAAGCTATGATGGCGAGAATCATTAAATAAAGAAATTCTCTTTAAATCTTTATTTGTTTGCCAAAAAATAACTAAATTATCTAAATTTAATGATGAGGTATGTAAACAAACTAAGAATAAAGCACCCGCCCAAATTCTAGGTAAAGGCGACAAGCTAATTGCTTGAAATAGTAAAAATTCCGTATCTTCGTCATCGGGTTGTTCTATTATGGCATGACATAAGATGCCGTCTAAACCTTTAGCATCACCCAAGTATTTAACTCCATTATTTTGGGCAATTTTTATAGCAACATTTAATAACTTTGTAAGTTGTATACTACCATGAGTTGATGCAGACCAACCATTAAATAAATTAATAGGCATTGTTGGTATTGCAAGAATATTAGCTAAAGGAGAGCCTAAAATGTTTTGATACTCCTGATCTGTGATCAATTCTTCTTCGACGAGTAATGGCCAGTGATTTGGATGGAAAAATAATATAGACCATAAAGAGGATGAATCTTCGTCAAAGTCTATCATATTATTAACTATCCAGTAAGGATCTTCTGTTGATAATTTAATAAGTTCTTGTCTAAATAGCCTCCAATCATCTATGGAATTAAAAGCTGTAAGATCAGGACCTAAAAGATTGTCTGTACTCCATATAAATCTTAAAGAACTATTATCAATAATTTTCTTTTCTAATTCCCTGATTTTTTGCTCTAACTCGTTATTAGTTAAATTGTTCGTAAGACTTATTAAGTTTTGTAAATAATTTACATATAAGTTATCTGTATTCGCTGTATCTAAATTTAGGGAACTTAGATCAGATTTTGTTATAAATTTTCCGCATACATAACTATTTAATTCGAGGACAACTGAATCTTGCCAAAGAGATATTTCTAACCTTTCAGGTAAATTGATTCTCATAAATTTACCTAAAGAACTACCTAACATAAATTCACATAACTTGGTGCAACTTTGTGACATGATAATATTATCATAGCCATCAACATTTTCAAATTTATAGTTCACAATTGAATTTTCATAACAATCATAAATATTATCGAATGCTGATTCAAATTCTAGTAAATCACAAGAGGACAAATTAACTTGCAAATCATTATTTAATGCTACTAAAATAGCAATATTTTTAGTTCTTTCTTTTTCTATCATTTCTTGAATTTTACTTTCAAATTTTTTATCATTAGCTTTTACAAAATCAAAGTTAAGTGAATATATTTTACCTAAAAGCCAAAGCTCAGATTCTAAGTTTTCTAAATCTTCTATTGAAAGCTCATCAATCCATTGCCAAATCTTTGATAACGCATACCCATAATGAGTAACTTGTAAAATATCTAATAATGATTCTTGCCCTATCCACGTCCATCTAATTTGTTTGTCAAAAAGAATTTTTAAAGCTCGCTCCCAATCTTTTGATTTTGAAAGTTTAAACTCTGGTAAAACGTCAATAATAGCCCTAGACGCTCTAGTTTTATTAATAACTTCATCTTCCTCATCAACATATTCAAGCCAATTCTTTTGCTGATTTGGATGAGCTTGAGCTACATAAAATTGAAGAACATAAGACCAATAAGCACCTCGTTTAATTAACATGGAAAAAACACGGTCTGGATCCGCGTCAGGATGGTTTGTTAAATAAGATGCTGCAAAATATTCTCTGTATTGTTGTAGTACAAAGTCTATTTCTGCCTGTTTTTCTCCTTTTCCAACCAGCAAACAAAGACGATCTGTTGCCATGTCAACTATTTCTTGGGCAACCTCATTAACCTTTTTTGTTCCGATCTTAGTGCCCAGGCAATTAGCTAAAACTTCCTCATAAACATAATTATAAAAATCTTGAATAGTTAGACTATTAATTCTTGTTTTTTCCATTTTTATATGTAGTTCAAATCCAACACGTTCATGAAGTTGTAATAACTCCTTTTCCCACTCTCTGACTATTTGTGTTTTTTCTTTTTCTCGCTCAAATATTACTTCAACGTATTTTTGGTACAGAGAATGTTTTTGATGAGGAATTTGAATCTTGCGACGAACAATAGTCAAGATTACAGTTGCTTGTAGTAGTGAGCTAGCTAGTCTTTGTACTGCCTCAGATTCCATACCAGCTTCAATTCTTTCCTTGGCTTCACGTTGTTCTTCGGTAGAAGGGATTCTTAGTTTTAGCCATTGCTCACAATATTCGTTAAAATCTTGCCTGTCAAGCTCATTCAATTTCCAGGCAACAGGCTTAAATTCATCAAATTCACCAGAATATCCGTTGGGACGGCTAGATAATATAACTTGCAAATTGCCATTTTCTGATTCAATACGATTTATAAATATTCTTAAGTTTTCTATAATTTTTTGCCTAGTTTCTGGATTAGGGACTTCATCTAAACCATCGAGAATCAGTAATATTGGGTTAGTAGATGCTAACTCAAAAATATCATCCATGACTAGATCGGATGAAGTATTTTCATTAATTAGTTTTTCAATAATATAAAGAGCTAAATGAGGTTCACGATTGTTACCAAACTGCTCACTCATCCATTTTGCATAGCGTCGTAACTCGATACGGAATGGAAAACGGGGGCTAACGTAAGAGTCAAAGTTTTCTAAATTTATTCCTTGAGGAAGTTTCAATCGTTTTGCAAGAGATAAGGCAACATTAGAGTCTATCAGACGTGCAGCCTGATACAAAGACAAAAATTGAGTAAGAGTAGTTTTTCCTAATCCGGGACCTCCTAAAAGTAAAATGAATTCAGAATCTAAAAGGAATAAAGCATTAGAAGCCCTAAACTCCAACCCATCATTATGAGAAAAAATAGATCTGTGTTCTGAAAGTAGTCCAATTGTAGAGCTAATTCCTTCTCGTTTCCCTTTGTTACTATTTTCTTGTGCATTGCCAAAATTTAATAATGTTAATCTAAAGTCTATAAATACTTCCGATAGAGGTAAGTTTTGTTCATCTCCAGCTTCTTGTGCCCTCGCTGATTTTTCAAAGTTTAAAACATATTTAAGATGTGCTTGAAAAGAACTTTGTTTACGATTATTGCAAGAATTTATATTTTGATAAATAGCTTTTAATATATCACCAGGTAAAATTAAATCGAAATAAGCAGTCCGAACATCTTGATCGGCATCTATCATACAAGATATATCTGCTGCGTCCCATACATAAATTTCTGGAATAAGCCATTCCCATCGTTTAGTAACCGTAGTTATTTTGTCACGAGTACCAACATTTCTTACTCCTGTAAAAGGAACATTGGTAATCATAACGTAAGCATGGCATTTAATATCATGTTTGTTAACAATTTTATTGAGTTCTTTTTCTAAATCTTCAATAATTGCTTCACGAGCTTTTTCCCAACCTCGCTGAGAAATATCATGATATTTTACTTGAAAAATCCACTCTTTTCCTACATCTGTAGTTTCATCCCTGGGTCTAATATATAGAGGATGTGTCACTGGTTGCGTCCATGTAGCTTCCCTCCCCCCATCTTGACCATCCCCAAATTGTATTAAGTTACCCCCTACTCTATATATTTTTTCCAAAAGAGCTTGGGACATGGCTTCAAATTGTTTTGGTTCTAGCCGATCAAAGGAATATTTGGGCATAAGACAGTAATTAGTAGATCAGGTTATAGATCTGTAAGATTCAAATCATAGCATGCTTGATAAATTCTTGTGCGGAAGAGAAACTAAAGATTAATAAGAGAGACCGAATGATATTGATTTGTAGGTAACCATTATTGATGATATATGACGTAGATTAAGGCAAGTACAATCAGAACTACTTTATTTTAAAGGGAGTATCCCAATTTCGTAAATATGGGAAGAAAGCTCTCATTGTACGAGAAAGATGCGGGATTCAAGAGATAATGTAAAATGTAACCCGACGTGAGGAATCAACAATGACACCAGACGAACGCTTAGAACTAGAATCTTGCCTAAAAAGAGCAAGCGAAATCCTGTATAAAAACAGCGACCCCGAAAGCCTAAAAAATTTAGAAGATGAAGATATAGAAAACAAAGTGAGAGAGCAAGTATTAACCGAAGTGATCCCAAGAATCGTCCTTTTTTTATCGAGCAAAAGATAGGAACGAGTCGAGGCAGAAAAAGAAAGTTAAAAAGTTTAGTGGGAACGTTAAATCTGACAACAAAACAAGCGCAAAAATTGAGGCTAGTTGCCTATATGTAGCGACCTACAATACTAAACGCTCAGGACCACAATCATCGCAATTTTGAGACCAAATTATGGCTTTTGTCAAAAAGCTGACAAGAACCCACATTAACTGCAATTATCGTGCAGGGTTGAAAAGTAAAGGAAACGCTCGTTTTCTTTATGGGGCGGCGCTCAGGGCTAAATCCCCCCAAATATAAGCAATTTTGAGTTAAAAAAGTCGTCAAGATTTCAAAGTTAAGATTTTCTAAGAGAGAGTGAATTTCTTACCCCAGGTAGAGAACGATATAGGTGAAAAGAGCCAACTAGTCAAACAAGTTCTGAGATTTTCATAAATAATGCTTGAAGAAGTATTTGACCAGAAAGGCTAACGCCTATTAAGGATAGAGAGTGCAGAACGCTTCAAAATGCACACCTAAACCACACAACCTACTTCATCAAGGAGTCAACAATGAATACCGTAATTAACGATGTAGTATTCCCCGTTTTTCTTTTCCTCGTTTATTTCTGTGCTTTTTCCCTCTTCATCTACAAGCCGGAAATATCGACGAAGGAAGAAACTACCTCTTCATCGCCAGAACAAAGCATCCTTAATCCTGAAAATGTCAGCCACCAAACCGGGCAGTCAAAAACGGAAACGATGCCCCACATTGAACAAGATGAAGAAATTCCGTCCGAGCTTCCTATAGCAAACGAGCAGCCCGAGAAAATTATCGAATCGGAGCCAGATCTTGGAGAAGATCCCTTGTACATCCAAACCGAAACGATAATTCACAAGCTCAATAAACGTCAAACGAGGAAGATCTGTCAACCCCTCGGCATTAAGCAGAAATCGGGTAAATCCGAGAAATCCTTAATGTCGATTAGAACGGAAATCGAACAGCGTTTTAGAGAGCAACCCCTTCAAGTTATCGGAGTTATCAGCCAGAGATTACCGGAGTTACTATCTTCGTAAATCTAACCCATCAGTAACTACCTCTTAAACTTAAGCCCGATCTAACCATTATTTACCGATGGTTTATCGGGCTTAGTTTTGTCTTGCTCACAAATCAACTTTATTAATAATTGCAGGAACTACTATCATGTTAAATCAAATCAATGTTAACAACTTATTCGAGTCTCGCTTCAACCTTATCCGTGAAGAAGCTCAAGGTTTAAAAGCAATAAAATCCCAATTGATCATCAAACATCACGGGTTTACAGCTTTATTTAATCGGGTAAATAAAGCTCTTGAATCCCTCAAAGAAGCCACCCGTTTAATGCCCCAAACAAAGGCAGAAATAGGAGACTTACTGGCAGATATTTTCAAAGAAGTTGAGCCGTTTCGCGGGGAAGTGTTAGATACTGTCTCTACGGTTGATGAGGAATATCAACCCTCCTCAAATCCTTTTATGTCAGTAGCCAGGGAGTTATTACCGAACCTTATATCGGGGGAAAAGATCCGTAGCACCGCTCTATCTTCCTTAATGACTCGGGAGTTTAACGGTTCCGATGCCGAGGGGAAATGGCAGTCTAAAGATTCTTATGAATGTCTGGAAATGAGTCAGATCCTCTGGCTGAAAGAGGCGGGTAAAGACTTAATGAGCCGGAACGATCGTTCTGAGATTCTACGGGAAGTAGAGCGAATTCACGGACTCTGCCCGACTCAAACGCGACGCTCGGAGGAATCGATCCGGTTGAACTCAACGCTATTTTATAATACAAAATGTGATTTTTTCTCTTCACTCAAATGACGTATTTTTGTTGTTAATAAGCCAAGTTATGATTCACAAATGTGCCATTTTATGGGTAAAGTGACAACAACCCACATCGAGCTTCAACTCCCGTGTTTTTTGCCAAGGACAAACAAACAATGTCTCAAAATCAACCAAGCCAACGTCAGATTCTACCGATTCCCGACGTGATCCCCTTCGGACTCACCACCTACGACGCAAAGAATCCTGACACTCATTACCCGCCGATTCGAGATCTCCGACCGCCGGCGGGCGCACCGAACGTGTTAATCGTGCTGATCGATGACGTGGGCTTCGGCGCTTCCAGTGCCTTCGGCGGCCCCTGTAATACGCCCACCTTCGAGAGACTGGCGACCGAAGGATTAAAATACACCCGTTTCCACACCACCGCCCTCTGTTCGCCCAGTCGCGCGGCTTTACTCTCCGGACGGAATCACCACTCGGTCGGCATGGGCAACATCACCGAAACCGCCACTTCCGCCCCCGGCCAGAATTCCGTTCGGCCCAACACCAAAGCCCCCCTCCCTTTAACGCTAAAGTTAAACGGCTACTCGACCGCGCAATTCGGCAAGTGCCACGAAGTACCGGTCTGGCAAACCAGCCCGATCGGCCCGTTCGACGCTTGGCCTACGGGAGGCGGTGGCTTCGAGTATTTCTACGGCTTTATCGGGGGCGAGAATAACCAGTGGGACCCGGCGCTCTACGAGGGAACCACGGCGATCGAACCGCCGAAGACCCCGGAGGAAGGTTATCATCTCACCGAAGATCTGGCTGATCGCGCGGTTGCTTGGGTTAGCCAGCAGAAAGCGCTCGCCCCCGATAAGCCCTTTTTCATGTATTTCGCTCCCGGCGCGACCCACGCCCCCCACCACGTCCCGAAGGAATGGATCGACAAGTACAAAGGACAATTCGCCCACGGTTGGGATCGCCAACGGGAGATCACCTTCGCCAAACAGAAAGAACTGGGGGTAATTCCCCAAAACGCCGAACTCACGCCCCGTCACGCCGAAATTCCCGCATGGGAGGAAATGGACTCACGGTTGAAGCCGGTACTAGAACGCCAGATGGAAGTATACGCCGCGTTCATGGAACACACTGATTATCAGGTGGGACGAGTGATCCGATCGCTAGAGGATTTAGGGATTCTCGACGATACGCTGATCTACGTCATCATCGGCGATAACGGCGCGTCCGCTGAGGGAACGCTTCAGGGAGCGTTTAACGAGATGGCCAATTTCAACGGCATGGCCGCCCTAGAGACCCCTGAATTTCTCCTCTCGAAACTCGATGACTTCGGCGCGCCGGATTCCTACAATCACTATGCGGTTGGCTGGGCCTGGGCGATGAGTACCCCTTACAAGTGGACGAAGCAGGTGGCTTCCCACTGGGGCGGAACCCGCAACGGTACAATCGTCCGCTATCCGAAGCTCATCGAAGAAAAAAACGGACTTCGCCATCAGTTCTGTCATCTCATCGATGTGGCTCCGACGGTCTTGGAAGTGGCGGGAATTCCCGAACCGACGATGGTGAACGGGGTGCTACAGAGTCCCTACGAGGGAACGAGTATGGTGTATAGCTTTAACGATAAGGACGCCTCGGAACGTCACGACGTGCAGTATTTCGAGATGTTCGGCAACCGGGGCATCTATTACAAGGGGTGGAGCGCGATCACCAAGCACCGCACCCCGTGGCTGATGACCGGTCAGAAAATGCTTCCTTTCGACGAGGATATATGGGAACTTTATGACGGGAGTAGCGACTGGACGCAAGCGCGGGATCTTTCGGGGGAAATGCCGGAAAAACTGCACGAATTACAGCGGCAGTTTCTGATCGAGGCGGTTAAATACAATGTACTCCCCCTAGATGATCGCCAAGTGGAACGGATCGATCCCGCCACCGCCGGCCGTCCCACCCTAATTCGGGGCAACTCGCAATTGTTTTTCGCTGGCATGGGTCGATTATCGGAAAACAGCGTTGTCAATATCAAAAACAAATCCTTCTCGGTGACGGCGGAAGTAGAAGTGCCGAACGAAGGCGCGGACGGAGTAATTATCGCGCAGGGAGGCCGGTTCGGCGGCTGGAGCGTCTACACCCACAACGGCAAGGCCAAGTTCGTCTATAACGTGTTGGGGATTGAAACTTTCATCACCGAGGCAACGGAGACGATCCCGTCCGGCAAACATCAAGTTCGGATGGAATTCGCCTACGATGGTGGCGGCTTAGGCCGGGGAGGAAATGTAACGCTCTACTACGACGGTCGGCTGGTAGGTACGGGTCGGGTGGAACGAACTCAGGCTTTTATTTTCTCCGCGGACGAGACGACCGATATCGGTTATGAATCCGGTACGCCCGTGGCGGCGGAATACACATCGAAAACCAGTCGTTTCACCGGCAAGATCGGCTGGGTTCAACTCGATACGGGTTCGGACGATCACGACCATTTTATCGATCCGGAAGAACTTCTGAAAATTCTCATGGCGCGGCAGTAGCTCACCCGAGCGGGAGACGCGATCTAATAATCGCGTTTCCGAACGCTCTCGGCCGGGACAACTCAATGCCCAATTTTTCTTAATCACCTAAGAATAAGGCATTTTTTACTATATAGTGGTCATTTTTACGGAATTTTGGGATCAAACTCTTTGCGCTTTTAAATCCTTTGGGGATGCTCCCGATTTTCATCTCGTATACTGCCCGTGACCGAAAGGAGGTACAGCGTCTCGTGGCGATGAGAGTACCCGAGCACCCGTTCTCGGAAAAATAACAGCCAAATTGCTGAAGTGTAAGTGAGGCGAGAAATACGAATCTTGACAACCTAATTTCCGTAGCGGTGAAAATCCGCTCCCGTAGATGTTGCGGTGACAGCATAGCCCATAGCCACTGAGTCCGGTAATTCTCTAGGCTAAAGCGTGGTTAAACGGCGGTGTGCGACCTGAAAAGGTCTAAAAATAATGGCTTGGTTTGATCCTTTAGTTGCTACCGAGTTCATCTTGTTGTTGAATTTTCCTAAAAGCGGCAGATTGAAGAGCATTCAAATAAGACTTCGCCCCGTTGATATAATCCTCCCAACTTCGTAACTCCGGAACTCCAGAGCGCCATTCCCTCACCGTATCGCTCTGACTGAGAATAGTAGATACTTCGTGTGGGTCTTTAGTGTCGCCATAAGCTCGGATGGCTATCTCAATATCAAGCTCTTGTGGCGGTGCATTCCCAAAAACGGTTTTTTCCAGAACCTCCGCTTTATAGGTTTCGTATTTGCCCCGATATACCTCCCTCTTAGCCTCTAATTCCCGTTCTTTTTCCCCCAGTTGCCAAGGATAAATAACCGTATCCGGCTGTATTTGAATTTTTGCCGTAGTGGGTGGTGCATTCTCAAGTTTAGCAACGAAGGTAAAACCTTTTTCGGTCAACAGGTTCCGCTTCCTCAACTTTAACTCGCTCTCCTTATCCAAAATACCGAGGGCATTACCATCGACGCTAACTAAAGCCATCTTTCCCCCGCCGCCCTTATTAACGAGGTTAACGGTAAGCTTTTTAGTTTCACCCACCGGGCGATAATCCCGATAGGCAAAGTTTTTAACCTGAACGATCTTAACCGAATTACCCTTCGGCGTGGTGGCTATCAAGCTCGAACCCGACTCGGCAAAGATAGCGGCCCTGAATTTAGTGCCGAGGGGCAAACTCGGAGATTCGCTCGTCAGGGGGGCGAGAACTTTACCCTCTACCTTCACTACTCGTTTATCCTCAAACCCCCCATTTTTGTTAGGTATAGTAGCGGTGGCAATTTCACAGTCAGCCACCTCACCCCGCCACGCCCTATTACCGTGTTCGTTAGTGGGGAAATGTAATCCGACGACGCTCAAATCCTTAAATTGAAGTTCCTTCACCTGCTGAATTACCTCATCGGGGAACAACTTGAAAGCCAGCAGAGCTTTCTTTGTCCCGTAGTCGTCACGGGTGTGGGCGCTGCCCCATAAGGCGGCCGCCAATGATTGCCTCTCGCCGTCGGGGTGTTCATCACGCACCATCTCCACGTACTCATCAAGGGAATCATAAATAGCGTTGATGCGTTCCGGGGTGATGCCAGAATTTAATTTCCCCTGCCCCCCCGTGAGCTTCATTCCGGCTTTCATGGTATGTTGTGCGATCGAGGAAACCGCCACCGCCGCGAGGGTTTTTTCGGCTTCCTCGAAGTTAGCCACAGCCAGCAGTGAATTAGGAATATTTTTAGCCGTCTTATTATCGGTAAAGGTTAAGTTAAGGGTGGCAGCACCTTTTTTATCGAAAATATCCGAAGTTAAACTACCGAATTCTTCTAAGCGGGTGAGGTAAACGACTTTATCGGTTTTAGTTGAACGCACTTCTATATAGGGAGATATAAGCTCCTGATGCTCGTTTTTTAAATCCTCTAGAGAACGAGCGGTTTTTAAGTAGTCGTTGTAGGCTTCCTTGATTTCCCGCGCAATCTCTAGCATTCTATAATCCTTAACCTCGGGAAATAAACCACGAAATTGAACCACCGGGCGGGCTTGTAGTTGATTCTGCTCCCAAAATCCGTTCGTCACGGAGATCATGGCATCAACCGGCCCGTAGTTGGTGCTACCCAAGATGTGTTCGGTATAAACTCCGGGGTTACGAATTTTATCCCGGCTCGTCAACCAAGCGACATCTTCATAACCGCCTATCACTTTACAGGCTTTCAACATTTCGGGATCCGGTCGAGCCGCACTTTTCGGGCCGTCAACCGCCACTTGAAGCTCATTGGAAAGGTCACTCACGATCCGGAATTGAATCGCTCTCATCCTGCTCAGTGCGGTTTCAATATCTTCGCCCGAGAGTTCGTCCCCGAGATTAGCGATACTATAAACGTTATCTCGATATTGAGCCAGAATCTGAAAGGGCTTTTGCTCGTCGGCTTCTCTACGGACGAGGGCGCGATAATAATCCCGCACCCGCTCCACATAAGGTTGCTTCATTTCCTCCGGCATGAGGACGGTTTCCCACCGGAGAGTTACCGCACTCATGATCCTATTGGCAATCCTACCGATGTCGTTTTTGACCGCACCCACGGCTATCTTCTCAAAACTCCCTGTATAGGGGACTTTATCGCGTTTAACCACATCGGGATAACGATTTCCTTCTAATAGCGCCTCCTTAATCTCCCCGGTTAATGTCGGGTAGAGTTCGGCGCGTTCAAAGGCGAGTCTGTCACCGTCAAAATCCG
>CAZUVR010000052.1:0-27252 GCA_964623815.1 uncultured bacterium
TATTATTTTGTCTACTCTGTGATCTATGTGCCTCTGTGGTTGAGAAGATAAAAAAATATAAACTCGTAAATTATTATTGAATGACAATACCTATTCCTCTTCACGTCGATATTAAAGGACAGGGTTTCCCCATCCTCTGTATTCACGGTCATCCCGGTTCGAGTGCCAGTATGTCAGTATTTACAGACCACCTCTCCAATAGATTCCGCACTTTTGCCCCGGACTTACGCGGCTACGGCAAAAGCAAGTACAGAGGTAGATTCGAGATGGAAGACCATATCAAAGATCTAACCGCTCTCCTCGATACCTACGAGCTTAACAAATGTTTACTTTTGGGCTGGTCATTAGGAGGGATTTTAGCCTTAGAATTGATCCTTAGTGATCCCCAACGGTTCCAAGGCATGATCTTAATTGCTTCTGCCGCCCGTCCCTTGGGAAATCATCCCCCCGTAACGAATAGTGATCTTTTACTTACCGCGATGGCGGGCATAATTAACCTGTTGTCGCCCGCTAACTCTTGGAATATAAAAATACTGGGAAAACGTTCCTTACTGCGTTATCTCTTCTCTCAACACAATGAGAGTGCTTACACTTATCTAAATAGGCACGGTACGCCAGCTTATGTACAAACCTCGGCTAACGCTAACGGGGCTTTATCTCGGGCTTTGAGTAAAGGTTATAACCGGCTGGCAGCTCTTGAGGGGATAACTGTTCCTTGTTTGGTATTAGCTGGGGAGAATGATCGCCACATCACCAGTTATTCGAGTCAAGAAACCGCCAGGAAACTACCTCGCTGTCAATGGATATGTTATCCCGACACAGCCCATCTCTTCCCTTGGGAAATACCAGGGCAGGTACTGGAGGATATAGACGCTTGGTTAGACAGAGAAATTATAGGCTCACTTGACCGCTAAAAGAAGGATAGGGTTTATAAGAGGTAAATTCTTTCTCGTCGAATATGGTGAGAACTTTAGGTTTACAACGGGAGATCTTAACATTGATCCCCTGACTGCCTTCAGCTTGTAAATCTTCTATGTAACCTGACTGAGCTTTTTTGGCTCCCGCGTAACTGAGGAAAGGCCCGAAATAATAGGTACACCTGGGGTAGTCGGTTTTAATTTCCACCCAGAAGGCGAGACCGAATAAGTCTAATATTGCTATCAACAGTTCTTTCATCTTTTTTGCCCGTAACGATTTTTAGTAACTTATTGTAATACGTAATTTTTGTTTACATTTCGTGATCTTTAATTTAGTTATATGATTTATTCGTCTCGTTTGTAAGTATAGATGGATACAGATAACGACAGGATAAGGCTTTGAGGGATCTTAAGATTTATTGAGTTGAACCAAATTAAAAGAACGCTGGCGATAAATTTCATAGAGAGCTAGGGCGGTAGCCACGGAAGCGTTAAGGCTCGGGGTTTTACCGCTCAAGGGAATGGAAATTAAATCATCACAACAGCGCTGGGTTAGTAAACTCAAGCCCTCACCCTCGGAACCCACCACCAGACCGATCGAACCCTTGAGATCGATCGTGTGAGCTGGTTTAGCCCCAGCAGTGGTGCCGTAAATCCAGAACCCTGCCTCTTTCATCTCTTCAAGGGCGCGGTGAAGATTGACCACTCGGGCTACTGGTAAATATTCCAAAGCGCCCGCAGCCACTTTTTTGACCGTAGAAGTCACCCCGGCGGCGCGACGCTGGGGAATGACCAGCCCCTGAGCGCCGATGGCTTCGGTAGTACGAATAATAGCTCCGAGATTGTGGGGATCGGTGATGCCATCGGCGACGACGATAACCGGATCGCTAGACTTACTCTTAGCCATAGCGATCAGCTCGTCTAACTCCAAATAATCATAAGGAGAAGCTTGAGCCGCTATCCCCTGATGATTAGCCCGATTAGTAATCTGATTCAGGCGAATATCATCCACCTCATCGATCACTGTACCGTTAGCCTTAGCGGTTTCCAGAAGACTGTGATAACGGGGATCGTAACGGAGGCGAGGAACGATCCAGATCCGATTTAACTGGCGCTGGTTTTCTAGAGCCGAAAGAACCGGATGACGGCCGAAGATCAGATCATCCGATTCTGGTTCGTTGACGATGGTTTTATTCTCGTGGCGAACGGAAGGAGGAGTGACGCGCTTTTTTCCGGTGTGTTTTTTTCCCGAATCTCTAGAATCGGGGCGGCGGCGGGGAGGCTCGATCATAAAGCTAATCCAATGATAATTTTGACAGTAAAATTTCTAATCTAGGTAGATCGGTCAGGTACAAGTAACCGATCAAGGTTTCTAAACCCGTGGCCTGTTGGTAAATCTGACCTGATAAACGGCGGGGTTTGGCGGTTGCCCCATTACGTCCCCGCCGCAACACATCCTGTTCGGAAGGAGTTAAATAGGGTTCTAACTGGCTTATATGAAGGGCTTGTTGTTCTGCCCTCACCTGTGCCACCACTTTATCATGATAATCTTTGCTCCTCTTCGGGGGTAAGAGGTAGTAACGGCGAATATACAACTCATAAACCGCGTCGCCGATATAGGCTAGAGAGGCAGGGGATAATTGCGCGAGGGGATCGAAAGACTCAGGCATCGAAGTAGGCGACAATATCCCGCCAAAAACGGGGTTTCCTCCGGGTAACAAACGAATCACCCTTTAGGTACGTTAGCGACTGCGTCGTCAACGCTAGGTTGAAGGGAGAGGAAACTCTCCAAACGGACTAACTTAACCGTTTGAGTCACGCGGGGATTGGTGACGATTTGTAGGCTACCCCCTTCGGTTTTGGCCTTTTTCACCAATTGAACTAGAGCGCCTAATCCGGAACTATCGATAAAATCTATCTGAGATAGAGCTAAGATGACGTTTTTTGGCCCTTCATCTATGTAACCTTTCAGTACCTTGGTGAAGGTAGGTTCGGAAAAAGCGTCCAGGAGACCGGTTAGGCGGAAAATTTGATAGTTATCCTTGACCTCACGAGTACCCCGTAGGCTCACGGTCAAGTTTATGGCTTCAGCAGGTATAGTGAACCTCCTTTTTTTTGATGGGCAAATCGATCGAACTTTAAGTATAGCTTATCCCTAGTTAGCCTTACGCCGACTACGCATTAAACTAACGAATTTTTCAAACAGATAATCGGCATCGTGGGGGCCTGGACTCGCCTCCGGGTGATACTGCACCGAGAAGAAGGGTAAAGTTTTATGTTTCAGCCCGGCTACCGTACCATCGTTGAGGTTCAGGTGGGTGATTTCCACTCCCTGACCCAGAGAGCCCGCTGTGACGGCGAAACCGTGATTCTGACTGGTAATCTCTACCACCTGTTTCAACCCGCAAGGCTGGTTGAGTCCTCTGTGACCGAACTTCAGTTTAAAAGTTTCTGCTCCCAGGGACAGACCGAGAATTTGATGCCCCATACAGATGCCGAAGGTGGGTTTACCCTTTTCTAATAGGACTTTGGTGGTGGCTATGCCCTCGGCTACCGCCGCCGGATCGCCCGGGCCGTTCGAGAGGAAGATGCCATCGGGATTATAGGAGTAAATCACATCTGGGGGGGTATCGGCGGGGACGACTATCACTCGGCAACCGTAACTGGCGAGGCGGCGCAGTATATTACGTTTGATACCGAAATCGATCGCTACTACTGTGAATGTTTCCCCGTCACGCACTGAGTCAGCGGGGCGGAATTCCCAGTGTGGGTTAGTTGGTTCTGTCCATTCGTATACCTCTCGGGTGGTGACTTCTTTCACCAGGTTCAAGCCCGCCATCGATGGAGCTGATTGCACCACCATCTGTAATTCCAGAGGATCGAGGATTTCTGTGGAGATGGCACCGTTCATCGCCCCGACCGATCGAATTTTCCTCGTTAGTGCCCGGGTATCGAGTCCGTAGATACCGGGTATTTTATGTTCTATTAGGTATTGATTCAGGGATTTTTCCGATCGCCAGTTACTAGGCCTGCTCGCCACATTTCGAGCGATAACCCCTTTGACGTGGGGGCGGTGGGATTCTTCATCCTCGGCGTTCACACCGGTGTTACCCAGTTCGGGATAGGTAAAGGTTACTATCTGCCCGGAATAACTGGGATCAGTCAATACTTCCTGATAACCCGTCATTCCCGTATTGAAGACCACTTCCCCGACCGTGGTTCCGGTCGCGCCGAAGGAAAATCCTTCGTAAGTGGTGCCGTCTGCTAGAACTAAGAGAGCTTTTTGCGCTTTGGCGATCGATAACATCGTAAACTTTTTACTAATTAACAGTGGTTAGAGTTATAACTCAGCGATAGACTAGATCAGGTATTATTATCGGCCTATCCTGTTCATCGTAACAGATGCTCCATACTCCATAAACCTCAAAGGGTGCCATTGCCTGAGTTACTATAAGTAATATGAGTCCAAAAAAACTAACTGATGCTACTAAAACAGAAATTCTTAAGCTTTATCGGGAAACTGAGGCTACAACTTCTACTTTAGCCGATCGCTACGAGGTCAGTAGTTCCACGATCAGCCGTTTCCTGAAAAGCTATCTCACGGAGACGGAGTATGAAGATCTAATCCAGCAGAAGCGTCTCGCCCGGACTCCGAGACGTAGCTCTTCCGATGAGGATAGAGAAGATGAACCGGAAAAAAACCCCCCCTCTACAGTTCCAGAACAATTATCCTTAGAGATTCCCCGACCCAAACAAATCGATCTAGGTTTAGAATCCGATTCGGAAACCTTTTCTGGTAAACCGATAAATCTTTATAAGATCAATAAACAGAAACCGATCAAGATCAACCGCAAAGCGGAAGATTCTCCCCCCGCTGCTATTGAGTCCGATGGCGAACCCGAGCCAACCCCTAAAAAAGAGCAAAGGAAACAAGAATTTTCATCCTCGACACCCCTCGAACCGATGGACTCACCTTCTGGCATCAGGAAAAAAGAGATTCTTCCCGATGATGACGATGAGGATCTAGTCAGTGTCAGTACCTTAGAAGAAATGTTCGGTGAGGATATTGATGATCTTGACGAGGAAGACGAGGAAGAGGATTGGGATGACGAGGAGGAAGAAATAGACTATCGCCCCGAATCCTTTACTGGATCGGCTCAGTTACAGGTATTACCCCTGTCGGCGGCGGCTTTTCCTAAAACATGTTATTTGGTGATCGATCGATTCGCCGAATTGATCACCCGTCCCCTCAAGGATTTTGCCGAATTGGGCAAGATACCCCCCCAAGAGGTGCAACAGCGCACTCTACCAGTTTTCGATAGTCATAGGGTGGCCAGGCGTTTTTCTAAACGGCGCGAACGGGTGATCAAAGTGCCGGACGGGCAATTATTACAGAAAGTTCAAAGTCATCTCGAAGCCAAAGGGATTACCCGTCTTCTCATCGACGGTCGTATTTATACTCTCTCTCCTTAGACTAGGGTTCCCCTCTCATTTATAATTGTTCATCAATTTCTGTTGAGGAAATTTCCGTGTATTCTCAGAAAATACGTGTTACATTTCGTTCGTGTATAAAATTTTACGCGAAATCTCTGATTATTTTTCATAATTTTCATGAGTTTATTTAACGAATAAATAAGTTTTTTAAAGGCTCCGCTCAAGATTCACTAATTAAAAGATTATTTAGAGTATGATAAAAGTCAAATTAATGATTTTTAAAATTGTTCTCTTGACATAGCTACATAGTCTCAAGAATATCTCAAAAGTAAAGTCAGAAATAAAGTTCATGAAAGTTAACCAATTGTTAAGGCTGTATGAACAAGGAAAACAGGAGTTTTCGGGAATTGAACTAAACAACGAAAACTTAGAGAGGATTACCTTAATCGGGGTAGACTTGAAAAAAGCTTCTTTTATAGGAGCGAACTTAACGAGAGCTTTTTTGACCAAAGCTAATTTACAGGGTGCTAATTTCAATCGTGCCAACCTTACTTTTGTCAAAATGAGTCAAGCGGATCTAGAAGAAGCTGACTTAACAAAGGCTAATTTAACGGGAGCTTTTTTAGTACAGGCAAGATTACATAAAGCTAAATTAACGGGTGCAAATTTAGCTCATGTCAATCTGCGAGGTGCGGATCTAAGGGGAGCGAATTTCTGCGGGGCCAATTTAAAACATAGTAATCTGCGGGAAGCGGATTTGAGAGGAGTTAATTTTAACTGGGCCAATCTACAACACAGTCGTCTCAGTGGCTCTAACTTACGAGATATATCTTTTAACGGCAGCGATCTTCAAGGCTCGCTCATCAAAGAAGCGGATCTCATCGGGGCCAATCTGGAAAACGTGAACCTGAGCGAAGCTCGTTTAATCGGCGCTGATTTAAGAGGTGCTAATTTAAAGGGGGCGAATTTGAGCCGAGCCGATTTACGAGGGGTTAATTTAGAGGGGGCAAATTTAACGGGAGCTAATCTGTCACAAGTGCAGTGGGAGGATGTTAACGCCGAACGGGCTATCTTCCATCCCCCTTCACAATACAATCCTCCCTATCATAAGCATTGGTTCGAGCCGTATTATGCTACTTAATTATCTTGCCGATAATTCAAAGTTTTAGCTTAACATCCCGCCACATCCGCAACCATTTTGTTAGTTCTCGATCGTCTTGACGATTTTTAGGTATTTCTAATAATTTTTCCAGTCCCTCCAGAGATTTACCATCTCTCGATAAAGCATCGAATAATTCGGAATTAGAGCCTGAAGTCACATCTAAATTGTATTTTTTACCTAATGCCGATCGCTCGGCTTGATTGATTCGCTCCATGACGAATTTACTTTGTTTCGCTTTCTGTAAAATGGCCGCTAAAGCTTGAATATAAGCCTCACTGTTGTTCGTTTCGGGGGCGGCTAAAATATCGGGCTTCCCGGCTCTTTGATTACCCGCGAGTATGGCGATGACTAAGAGTAAAGAACCTTGAATGAAGAGTACGAGTAAAGGAGTACGGGCCAAATAACTCCAAATGCTCTTACCCACTTCCTCGGTGAGGGTTTGTTTATCCTTATAACCGTGTATGTATTCATCTATCCAGATAGGTCGATCGAACCCTGTCACCAATCGGGCTAAAAAGGGGAAGTTACCGGGTGAATCTTGATAGGCGTTAGCGGCTAGATAAGGTGTCACCGCCTGTACGATCTTACCTGCCCCTAGGGAATAGCTCCAGACGATCGGGCCGTATTTATCCCCTAGAATATTATTTATCCCTAAACTGTTCGTCCTTCGGGTTGTATCGATTTTAATCCCGCCCTCTTCGGAGGGGATAATAGAGCTGAAAGGGGCCTCAGTAACAGGCTTACGTACACCTAAAATTACCAGATTATTGCCCCGTTTAACCCATGCCATTAGATCGCTATCGAGCCAATCCCCCGTCAGTTCTGGGTAAATCCTCACTAGGGTGCTAGCCTGCTCTTGAGAGAAGAGTTCTTTTAAAGGTTTACGCCATCTTTCTATCGGAGCGGAGCCTTGCCGCATATAGGCGTACCATGCACCGTAACCGCCAGGAGAGCGCCCGTAACTGGAACCTCGATCGCCCCCTTCTGTAGCTGGTGCGCTAATGAGTCCCAGGCTGAGTACGATAGCGATTATTATACCGATCCACAATAGCAGGCGGCGATTAAATTTTCTCATAAGCTTTCTCGCACTCTTCTAATAAAGATAGGGAGGCTTCCCTATCACCGAAGCATAATTCTTGATGAATGGTGAAGAGGGTATGGTAAGCGGCAACATTGGGTAAATGTAGCGTCAAACCCGTATATTCCCGATCGGTGAGGCTCGATTGTTGAGGTACTATTCCCTCTAGATGGAGTTTTTCCAGGGCGGCGAAATACAGACAGCGACAGGCCCCGAAATAATTACCCCCGCTCTTGAAGGCGCGATAACGCTCCAGCCACTGGCTGACGCTAACCGGCGGGGGGCTTTTCTCTTCGCTTACCGAATCGCCTGCCCGATTCAAATAGGCGAGGATGGAAGGCCAGATTCGGCTGATGCTCCAGATGAGCAGTAAGAGAAGGATGGTGATAATAATAAATTTAATTATGTCCCAGGATATTGACCAGCCACCCCATTGAAAAAAATCTTTGGAGGGAAATGAGATATTCAGTTTATTTAATTGTTGCTCCCACCACTGCCCCAATCTTTGCTGTATTTGTAGCCATTGCCACTGTAAACTATCTTTTTGATAGGTACTCATAACTTTACTACTCCCGATCATACATATTCTATCTATGAAAAGTCCCGTCTTTCTTACTCCTGGTGATTGCGTCTATGTCGTGGCAACGAGCGGCGCTCTGAAAGAATTCGATAACTTTGATAGGGGGCTAGAGATCTGGAAGGAGCGCGGCTATAAGATCAAATACGCCGACAACTGGCGGAATAGATGGGGATACTTGGCGGGTAGGGATGAGGAGCGACGGCGGGGGTTGAGACAGGCTCTAGAAGACGAGGATTGTAAGGCGCTTCTGGTGGCGCGGGGGGGTTACGGTAGCGCGAGACTATTGGAAGATTGGCCTCCCGAAGACCATTGCAAATGGGTTATCGGTTTCTCCGACGTGACGGGGATTCTCTGGAGTCTCGCGGCCCGGGGTGTGAGCAGTTTACACGCTCCCTTGCTTACTACTCTGGCTCTTGAGCCGCAATGGTCGATCGAGCGTCTTTTCGCTGCTGTAGAGGGGCGAGAATTGTCTCCGCTAGAGGGGCGGGGGTGGAACGATAGGAAAGCTACTGGCCGCCTTTTACCGGCTAATTTAACCGTCGCAACCCATCTGTTAGGGACATCGGTACAACCGGATTTAACGGGGGTGATTTTAGCTTTGGAGGATGTGAGCGAGGCCCCCTACCGGATCGATCGAATGTTAACTCAATGGCGGATGTTGGGTTTGTTGGATGAGCTGGCGGGAATTGCTCTCGGCCGGTTTAGTAGATGTGAGGCACCCGTCGATAGTCCGAGCTTCAGCGTTGAAGAAGTTTTGCGCGATCGCCTATCCCATTTACCCATCCCCATCGTCTCCGATTTACCCTTCGGTCATGACGGCGTTAACGCTACTCTTCCGGTGGGAGCCGATGTAGAATTGAACGCCAAAACAGGAAGCTTAGAAATTCTGCCTTCTCAATGACCCACTTTTTGATACTATCTTAGAGAAAGATTAAAAATTGTTACGAAAATAGTATAGATGAAATTATTAGTAGTCGGTGCCACGGGCACATTAGGGCGGCAGATAGTGCGCCACGCTTTGGATCAAGGTCATCAAGTGCGCTGTCTTGTACGTAGTCAGAGAAAAGGAGCTTTCTTAAAAGAATGGGGGGCGGAATTGATCGGCGGCGATATTTGTCAGCCTGATACTATAGCGCCCGCTTTAGAGGATATAGAGGCGGTGATCGATGCGGCTACGGCTAGGGCTACGGATTCTTTGAGTATAAAACAGGTAGATTGGGAGGGTAAGCTCAATCTGATCAACGCGGTAAAAGCAACCGGGATCGATCGTTATATCTTCTTCTCGATTTTGGGGGCGGAGAATTACCCGGATGTGCCTTTGATGGAAATCAAACGCTGTACCGAGTTGTATTTAAAAGAATCGGGATTGAATTATACGATCCTGCGCCCCTGCGGTTTCATGCAGGGTTTGATCGGTCAGTACGCCATCCCCATCCTAGATAATCAAGCGATCTGGATCAGCGGCGAGAGTACCCCGATTGCCTATATGGATACTCAGGACATCGCCAAGTTTGCTGTCCGGGCTTTAGAGGTTCCCGCTACGAGCAAACAAATTTATCCGGTGGTAGGTGCGAAGGCCTGGAAGGCGGAAGAAATTATTGCGTTATGTGAACGGCTCTCAGGAAAGGAGGCTCGTATATCGAGAATTCCCCTCGGTCTGCTGAGATTTTTACGTAAGTTTACAAAATTTTTCCAGTGGACGTACAACATATCTGATAGACTTGCATTTGCAGAAGTTCTCGCCAACGGTAAGCCGTTAGACGCACCGATGGATGAAGTTTATCGAGTTTTCGGCATCGATCCGGGTGGAATAACTACTTTAGAATCCTATTTACAAGAATATTTCGGCCGGATCATGAAGAAGCTGAAAGAACTAGATTACGAAAGAGAAAAAGCTCAGAAAAAGAAAAAAACTCCTTTCAAAAAGAAAGCTGCGGAATAGTTGCCATAGTTAGGATGACCATTGTGCCAAAAGTAGGCATTATCTATAACGATATAAAACCCACCGCCTGTAAGATCGCCGAAGAATTACGGGAAAAATTCCTATCCCACGGCTGGGATGTGGTGACGGCGAGCGGTAATGGCGGACTTTTAGGACATTCCAAGCCCAATCGCCCTGTTTGTTATACATCGATAGAACAATTAGTCCCCGCTCAGTTCGATTCGAGCCTGAGTTTTGCTTTCGTTCTCGGAGGTGATGGTACGGTTCTCTCGGCAGCCCGGCAATTGGCACCCTGCGGTATCCCTTTACTGGCGGTGAATACCGGGCACATGGGCTTCCTGACGGAAATTTATCTGAATGAGCTAGCGGTGGCGATCGAACAGGCGTTACGGGGAGAATATACCATCGAGGAGCGATCGATGCTGACGGTGCGTCTGTATCGGGAGAATAGTTTACTATGGGAAGCTCTCTGTTTGAATGAAATGGTGGTACATCGGGAGCCGTTGACCAGTATGTGTCATTTTGAGATTCAAATAGGGCAACACGCGGCGGTAGATATAGCGGCTGATGGGGTGATCATCTCCACTCCCACCGGCTCCACCGCTTACGCTCTCAGCGCTGGCGGCCCCGTACTGACTCCCGATGTGCCCGTCTTGCAACTGGCCCCTATCTGTCCCCACTCCCTGGCGAGTCGCGCTCTAGTTTTTTCCGATCGAGAAATAGTCAACATTTATCCCGCTACTCCTAATCATATGGTGATGGTAGTAGATGGCAACGGGGGATGTTACGTATTGCCTGACGATCGCATCAATATGGAAAAATCTCCTTACAAAGCTAAATTTATCCGTCTGCAATCTCCTGAATTCTTCCGCATCCTCAGGGAAAAATTGGGCTGGGGCTTACCTCATATCGCTAAACCGACTTCAGTAGAGTTGCCTTGAATAGCGGGGAGTAGGGAGTAGTGAGTAGAAATGAATATTATCCCAATTCCCGACTCCCCTTAGTATTACTGAGCGGGGTTAATTTTATCGATAACCGCTAGAGTGCCATCATCTTTGACAGTCCACACATCGTAACTGCCAACTACATCACCGTTTTCGTCTATATCCACATTACCGCTCGCACCTTGATAATTAATATCTTTACCCTGTCTGACTAACTCCATCGCCTTACAAACGTCTGAGACTTTCTCGCCTGGCCCGTTGGCTACCTCCCTGATTTTACTTTGAATACCTTCCCCCGTATTGGATTTTGCCGCTTCTGCAGCCAACATCAATAACACGGCGGCATCCCAGGTGTGGGGTACGAAAGCGGTTATATCTTTGCCAGTTTTTTCTTTCCAGAGGGCTGTAAAGGCTTCTAACGCCTCACCATCGGCACCCGGCACCGTACCGAGAGCGCCGGAGATGATCGATTTACCGTCGGCAGTTTTGCCCACTTCCTTAACAAAATCCGGAGAGTAAACGCCATCGGTTAGTAATACAGTGACTCCCTTACTCAAACCCTGTTTATAGGCGGCCTGTAACAATAAACTACCCGTCTCCGCGTAAAGCACTGCAGCTACAGCATTGGGCTTATTGGCGAAAGCTGCGGCGGCCTCACTATCTAGTGTCGCTGCTTTGGGATCGTAACGAACTGGTTTATCGGCATCGAGGATGTTACCGCCCTTACCTTTAAAGGCTTGTACGAACTCTTTTTCAAAGCCAACGCCGTAATCGTTATTGATTACCACTGTAGACACGTTTTGATAACCGCGTTTTTTAGCCAGGGCGGCTAGAGCTTGAGCTTGATAGGTATCTGGCGGGGCAGTTCTGGCCCAGTAACCTTGGAAATCTCCTTTTTTAGCCCTCTCCGTAAATACGGGGCTGGTGCTTCCCGGGGAGACGAGCATCACTTTATTTCTTGCCGCTACATCGACGGCAGCACTGGAAACGCTACTGGCGAAAGATCCTACCACACCAGCCACTTTATCGACTTCTGCGAGTTTGGTCATGGCGGAAGCTCCGGCGGCTGGATCGGTTTGGTCGTCTTCTTTTACCAAGGTAACGGGTTTACCGTTAACTCCCCCGCAGGCGTTGATCGTGTCTACGGCGAGGCTGGCGGCTTCTGGCATATTCTGACCGATCGCGGCTAAGTCTCCAGTAATTGGTAATAAAGCACCTAATTTTAATCCTCCTTCTCCTCCTGCCGCACCGGAATTAGATGTGGTGCCCTCGGGACTGGCGGTTCCGTTAGTGGCGGTTTGGGTGTTGTTACAGGCTGTGTTTAAAAACATCGCCGCGACTAAAGATAGGGCTAGGGACGGTCGCAAAAATTGTTTATCTTTTGAGTTCATAGGTACTATAAGTAAATGTCAAGTTTAGATGTAAGTTTAGATTTTAAACCTTCTTAGTCTTTCTGGTCTTGACAAATTTTATAGCCCTATTGTGCCTGGTTAACTTGCGGATTGCTAACAGAAAATTTTTGATACAAAATTGAGTCAAAATCATTTAAAGTTCTAGAGAACTTAACACCTAAAACCTTTGTAGCAACGGAGAGAGGGGGATTCGAACCCCCGTTAAGTTGCCCTAAACAGCATTTCCAGTGCTGCGCCTTAAACCACTCGGCCATCTCTCCTTTTGGGGTCACGATCATCCATTATACAATAGAGTAATAATATATGTCACTAATTTTTTTTATGAGTCGGTATCATCAAATAAAAATTCATAATCGACAGACGGGGGAAAGAATCAGTGCTTTAGTACCTGACGATCGCTACATCCTTCATAGTCTCGAAGAACAAGGCTATCAATTACCCTTCTCCTGTCGGAACGGAGCTTGTACTACTTGCGCCGTGAGGGTACTGTCGGGCACAATAGATCAGCCAGAAGCAATGGGATTATCACCAGAACTAAAAACAAAAGGCTACGCTCTGTTATGCGTTAGTTACGCTAAAAGTTCTCTAGAACTGGAAACACAAGACGAAGATGAAGTATACGAACAGCAATTCGGTAGGTATTTCGCCAAAGGAAGAGTACGTTTCGGATTACCTTTAGACGAAGAATGAACGATGAATAACATATCCCGCGATGAATTAGAAAAATATCTCGACGTAGCCAGTGCGGCAGCGCTGGCGGCAGGAGTAATATTATTAGAAAATTGGGGTAAATTAGAAAGCGTAGAGGAAAAAGGGCGGGCTGGAGATTTAGTTACCAGAGCCGACAAGGAATCGGAAATCGAAATACTCAGGATCATTAAACGTCACTATCCAGAACACGGCATCCTAGCAGAGGAATCTGGTAGCTCCGGATCTCAGGATAATAAATATCTCTGGGCGATCGATCCCCTAGACGGTACGACCAATTACGCCCACGGCTATCCTATCGCCTGCGTTTCTATCGGCTTGTCGATCGAGGGCATACCCTCGGTGGGAGTGATCTATAACCCTTTTCGTAACGAATTATTTAGAGGGGCGAAGGGCTTGGGAGCCAGCCTCAACCATCGCCCGATCAAGGTTTCGGCAACGCGAGAACTGGGAAAAAGTCTTTTAGTTAGCGGTTTTGCTTACGATCGACGCGAAACCTCAGAGAATAATTACGCTCAGTTTTGCTATCTCACCCATCTCACCCAGGGAGTTCGTAGAAGCGGTTCGGCCGCCTTAGATTTAGCAGACGTGGCCTGTGGGCGTATAGACGGCTATTGGGAAAGAGGTATTCAACCCTGGGATATAGCAGCGGGTATACTGATAGTAGAAGAAGCAGGGGGAAAAGTTACTGGTTACGCTCAAAACGAAATCGCCCTTAAATCCGGTCGTGTAATCGCTACTAACGGGAAGATCCACGACGATTTAAGTACCGCGCTGCAAAATTCGCGCTCGTGGGATATTCAATTCTAAACATCGGCCTTTAATTAATGCTCAATACAGTGATCAAAATTTTTATGTTGTTGCCCTTCTAGACATTTCTTTCTCTCATCCGTTATCACATATGACTCTTTCTATCCGTCAGGGACTATTTCAATTTGACCTCATCGATCACTACGCTATTTTAGGGGTATCGGTAAATGCTCAAATACCGGAAATCCGTCAAAGGTATTTAAAAATAGCTTATAAAATCCATCCGGATACCTGTAAGGCTAAAACCAGGGGCGAACAGGAAATGGCGGAGCAAATGCTTTCCAAAATGGTCAATCCCGCTTACGAGATCCTGAGTAAAGAGCAATCGAGGGGGGAATTCAGACTGATCATCGGGCAAATAGGCAGAGGGGTGTCTCAAGATCTGAGCAAAATCACGATCGCCTCCGAACCCGCTAAAAAACTTTCTCAATCAACTGCGAATATTGACCAGGCTTATCAAAAACTGTTACAAGGGCTAGCTATCGATCAATACAATAATTTTGACACTATAATGAGCAAAATCGCGCAAATCAGTGAACTCAATCTAGTTTACTTAATGCTCACGGAAGAGGAAAACGTAAAAAAAAGCAATCGGCCCTATACCACTCAACAAGTCCAGGGGAATACGACGGTTAAACCGACCTCTACCTCGGCCAGCGAGGATAGTGCGAGTAACTCCGCGCCCAGACAGAAGGAAACCCAGCTATCAGCCTATATTCGCCGGGCACAAGAACAACTAGATAAAGATAACCCAGCCCAAGCGCTACGAGAATTACGCGACGCTCTCCGACAAGAACCAGAAAATAGCGTCTGTCACGCCCTCCTCGGATTAGCCTACCTGCGCCAGAATCAAACCTCGATGGCTAAAGTTCATATTAATCGAGCCTGGCAGACTGATAAGAAAAATCCCATCGTCATCAAATGTAAAAAAGAATTGGATAAAGTGGTGAAACCGACGATCGAGATGGGCAACAGTCAGGATGAACCGGGTACAGATAAAAAGGGGGGTTTTTGGTCGCGGTTTGGTGGTAAAAAAAAGTAAGTGCTACAGTAATTAATCTATGATTCATCAACCGCCCGCCGGGGCTAGAGATTTATTGCCCCTAGAGGTAACACAGAAAGGCTGGATCAACGATCGCCTACAAACAGTATTTCAACGTTGGGGTTACGATAGGATCGTCACATCGAGTATCGAATGGTTGGATAGTTTGATGGCCGGTGGCGCTATCGACCCAGAAACCGTGATTCAACTCCGCACCACCGATCCAGGAATTCTGGGCTTGCGCCCCGAGTTAACCGCCTCGATCGCCCGTACTGCCGTCACCCGCATGGCGGATTCTACCTATCCCCAGCGTATCTGTTACCGGGCTAACGTTTTCCGCAAACCCCCGGCTAATTATCACGGGCGACAGATGGAATTCTATCAGGCGGGAGTCGAGTTACTTTTTGCTGGGGGCGTGTTAGCGGATGCGGAAATTATCTTATTGCTAGCGGATTGTTTCGACGCTTTAGGATTGAAGGGATGGCATTTAATCCTCGGGGAAGCGAGCTTAACCGCCTCTCTCCTGTCGGTTTTCGAGCCTACCTTAAAAGAGAAGGTGCGTCACTGTCTAGCCCATCTCGATCGCGTCGCCCTAGAAACCCTTGATTATCCCTCGCAGGAATTAAAACAGAGAGCGTTGATGATCTTCCATCTCCGGGGCCGGCCCAACGAAGTTTTAAGCCGGGTTGCCTCCTTAGATCTCGATGCCGAGGGGCAAAAAGCCCTAGATAATTTAAAAACTTTAGTCGAGTTAGTCAATCAAAGCCGCCCCGATTTTCCCCTTACCCTCGATCTCGGTTTCGTGCAAACCTTCGATTACTACACCGGCATCGTCTTTAAAGCCATAGCCAGCGCCGGTGGACAATTGCGCCCTCTCGGACAGGGAGGGCGTTACGATCGACTTTTAGGGCTATATCACCCTCAGGGCAAGTCAGCGCCGGGAGTCGGCTTCAGCGTCAATATCGAAGATCTTCACGCTAGCCTTTTGGGTGGGGACACATTACCCGAGCAGACTCCCTCGATCGATTACCTCGTCATCGCCCGAACTCCAGCCGCTTATTCGGCTGCCTTCGCCCACGCTCAATCCCTCCGACGCTCTCAACCTTCGTTGCGGGTGGCTTTAGATTTAGGTGGCAGGTCTGACGAAGACATCCGTGACTATGCTCGTTACCGACAAATAACCCGCCTAGTTTGGATCGAACCAGACGGGACACAGCACGGAGAAACTGTTTAGATTCCCTTATTTATTGGGTACTTTCGCTTTCTTGGCCATGTCCTTGAAAGCGTTTAAGCTAGGCCCAGGACGACGACGGGAGAGACTGGGGGTGATTGAATATTTAGTGGCGAACTCTACTTCTTTCGACTCTACTTTACCGTTAGTGGGGGCTGGGGTTACTGGCACTGGAGCCTGTACAGGCGCTGTGGCCTCTTTTGTCGCCGCTACTTTCTTATCTTTTTTGACGGAAGTTTTCTTAGATTTTTTCGGTTCTTCCTCTGCTGCGGGGGCGGGTTTGACCTCCGGCGCGGGAGGAGGGGTCACTTCCGATGGTTGAGTTACCGCTTCTGGTTTAGGAGCTGAACCGTTTTGATCTTCTTTTAATTCTAGATAGAAATTATCTTTTTTTTTGCCAAATAGTTTACTGAACATCGATGACTACTCCGGGAAACTGGGAAACATATTGATACTGAACATCTAAAAATTTATCATTTACCGTGATCGGCGATCAAATAACTCCTCGGTAAATCAATTAATTTTTGTTTAAGAAACGTGATCAACTTTAACCCCTTTACGTCCTTGATTGAGCAGGTTTCGAGATAAAAATTAATATATTCTCCCATCTCAGTTAGAGAGCAAATTCAGCCTGAACACGTTTGAGTTTTTGCATATTTTTACTCGATTATCAAGTCTTGGTTACAAGATTTAACAATTGAGCAAATCTAGTAATTTCTGCTTGAGAGTTTCGAGTCCGATCTTTCGAGAAGCGGAAATAAAAACGGCGTTGGGGTAGTCAATTTTAGCCTGTTCTAACACTTCACTCTCGACCCGATCGAGTTTGTTGAAGGCCATGAGCATCGGCCCGGTTTGAATCGGCATTTCTTCGAGGATAGTATTGACGGAAGTAATCTGACTCTGCCAGGCCGGATGAGATAAATCCACAACTTGTAATAGGGCATCGGCCTCCGTTACCTCCTCTAAAGTGGCGCGGAAAGCGTCTACTAAAGAAGGGGGCAATTCGTGGATAAAACCCACCGTATCAGTAAGGAGAATCGTCCTATCCCCCACCATCAACCTGCGGGTAGTGGGGTCAAGGGTGGCGAAGAGTTGATCGGCGGTGTACACGTCGGCTGAGGTTAAGGCGTTGATCAGGGTGGACTTGCCCGCGTTGGTATAGCCGACGATAGCCACACTGGCCACATCCTGCTTCTGCCTTTGTTTACGTAGGCGGGAGCGATGGGCCTGCAATTGATTAACTTCCTGCTGGAGACGGGATAAACGACGGCTGATAGTTCTCCTTTCGGTTTCTAGTTTAGTTTCTCCAGGGCCTCTCGTACCGATCCCACCCCCTAATCTAGACATGGCTAAGCCTCTTCCTGTAAGACGGGGGAGCATATATTCTAACTGGGCTAGTTCTACTTGTAATTTACCCGCTCCCGATCGCGCCCTCTGGGCGAAAATGTCGAGGATGACCTCGGTGCGATCGACCACCCTCACCCCCATTTGCGTCTCGAGATTGCGGATTTGCGCCGGGGATAAATCCCGGTTGAAGACTACTAGATTAGCGCCCGAAGTTTGCACCTGTAAGGCTATCTCTTCCACTTTTCCTGAGCCGATAACGGTTTGGGGGTGGGGTTGATTGCGCTTCTGACGGGTGATGTGTAATACTTCGCCTCCCGCCGTATCGACGAGGCGTGTCAACTCGGCTAGCCCGTCTTCAAACTGTTGCTCTTTCATATCTTCTGTCATTAAGCCAACAATCAGAACCCGATCGACCTGACTGTCAACCTGTCTAGCCTTAAATTCCTTTTGAAATTCCGTCTCTATCCCTTCCACCAAAGACAGGAAATCCTGCTTCGTCAGGTTATCTAAGGTTAGGGGCTCTGAGACATACCATTTATTATCATTCTCTTCGTCAGTCGGGAGCAGATGCGCCAAGTAGACATCTTCTACATAGCCTGTAGCACCGCCGCCGCGCCGGATCATCCCAGAACCGCTTAGGGTTAAGGTTACTAAGGCATCGAGTCGCTGTAGGGCCATCGCGGTTAAACTCGATTCTTTCGGGGGTTCCTGCTTGAGTTCGGTTGCCAGACACCGGATACCGCAGAGACGTTCAGCACCGTAACGCGGTAGCTCCAGTAAGGGGATTTGCGTTTGTCTGGGAGTGCCCACACCAACTCGGATCACCTGCCCGCGTCGGTTGATATAAGCGCAGATGGGCTGATGAATATCGGTACTGATAGCTGCCAGTCTCTGGGCGAATTCAACAGTCGTGAGAGTGTCGATCGGCAGGCGATCGTGGTACAGTCTCTGTAGCTGTTTCATCTGACTGGCTTTTAAGCCTTGGGTGTTGCCGTGAATGGTATCGATAGGCGTAACGGGGATAAAGGTACGTTTTTATTCTAGCTCACGCCCAATGGCAAGATAAGACCTTGAATCGGTAATAAGGAACACAGATAAATTTATGAAAATTATTAATATGGAAAGGGGCTAAGGTTTTAAGACCTAAAAATACTCCTGTAGACATAGTAGAGAACCCTTTAAAGATATGAAAATCTACACCATAACCGAATTGGAAGCAGAGGGAATTGAAGGTACGAAAATCAAGACCGAATTTAAAATTAATTGTTTCGATAAAACTTTCATAAGAGCCACCGACGTACCCAAGCGCTTTAAATCCAAAGCCATAGATACCTGCGCCGAATATCAGAAAGAGGGGTTCGATTGTTTTGTAGTAGAAACCCCTTTATTTTTTAGCGTCTGGAAAGAAGAAAAATTAACCGCGTCGAAGATGCCAGCCTATAGTGTCCCAGCGAATAATCATCGGCCTGGGTTCGTATCGTCACAGCAGACTGAAACTACAGAAACCCTCGAAGAAGAAAACCGCACTCCTGAAATCACCAAAAAATACAGGGGAAGAGAAGTCAATCAACCGACGATAGTTATTCCCGTTGCGTCTAAACCAGGAAGAAAGTATCGTGGTATCGATTATAGTTGAGCATATTCGGACGATCAACCCTCAATCACCACTAGCCGTTAAATCTAAAATTATATCCAAACGATAATTATTGACGAGAGCTGTTAACTTTTCGGCTAGAAGCTTCTCTTGGGGAGGAATTTCTTTAATCAGCTCAAAAAGCCGCTCCTCATCCAGGCGATAGGCTGCCTGATAAATACAGTTCAGCCATTCTGCGGGCATAGTAACAAAATCATCTCGGGTTAATTTTGATAAGTCTCCTGATTCTTGAGACTTGAGTTTATCGCTCTCATAGTAATAGCGTATGCCCAGATGTTGTCCCATTTTCTCTAGAAGAATTTTCTCCCGATAGGGTTTCGAGAGAAAATCATTACAGCCCGCTTCTTTAGCTGCTTTTTGTTCTGAGGAGAAGACGCTGGCTGTGAGCGCTATAATTATGGTCTTTTGACCTTCTGGAGTGGCCTTGATACGTTTGGTAGTTTCGTATCCATCCATGATAGGCATGAGCATATCCATCCAGATAAGATGAGGCCGCCAGGATTTCCAAATCGAAAGCGCTTCCACTCCATTCTCCGCCGTGCGAACTTCAAAGCCGACGCTATTGATCAACTGCCACAGTAATTTCCGATTCTGTTCCACGTCTTCGACGACCAATATACGATAATTGCTCTGGTTGGGTTGTAAACCGATGATGCGCCCCTTGGAATTGGTGGCATTGTGAGAGAGAGATTCAGGACGATCGCAAATCCTAACCTTAATATCGAAAGTGAACTTTGAACCCCGGTTTAAAGTGCTTTCTACCCTCATATCCCCCCCTAGCATCCGGACGAACTGACGGCTGATAGGTAAGCCCAAACCCGTGCCCTGCATCGATTTACGCCCCGATTCGGTTTGTACGAAAGGCTCGAACATTATACCCATTTCAGCCTCGGCGATTCCTGTCCCCGTATCCGCCACTTCAAAAACTATATTGGTATTTTCATTCGGGCAGAACACACGCAAGGTAATGTGACCCGCTTGAGTGAATTTAAAGGCATTATCGAGGAGATTAGATAGAACTTGACGTAATTTATTTTCGTCCGTCGAGATATATTCTGGCACATCCGAACTTATATCGAAAACCAGACCTAGTTTTTTATTATGGGCTTTAATTTTAAAAATTTCCTTGAGAGAATTCAGTAGTTGATAAAGATTGAAATCATTTTCATTTAATTTTTGCTGCCCCGCCTCTATCTTCGACATTTCCAACACATCGTTAATTAAAGCCAGTAGATGTTCGCCACTACGGTTGATGATGTCTATATATTCTTGTTGCTCGCTCGATAGATTGGTATTGCGATCCATCAACTGAGCGAAGCCGAGAATAGCGTTTAAGGGAGTACGTAATTCGTGACTCATTTTGGCTAGGAACTGACTTTTAGAACGGTTGGCTATCTCGGCACGCTCGGCAGCTACTTGTAAGGCCTCTTGAGAAAATTCCAGCGCGGCTAAAAGTAAGGTATTCCGCAATTCTAGAGCTGCTTCTATCTCTACCTGTTGCCAGGGTAGAGATTTTTCCATGACGGATTCTTTCCAAACCTCGAAAGAACCGCGCGGCGAAAGTCGGTTAATATCGTTCTCGTCTACTTTATAGGGTTGATTGGGATTGCCCCCCCAATTGACCGTTTGAATAACTTCGGTTCTGAACCAAAATAGATGATAGGAAGTATTATTGAGAAATATGGAAATTACAAGTAAGCCGCTCGCTTTGTCTTTGAATTGTTTCGCGGGCGGGTAAATTTGAGGTAGGCAGTTAGTAGAAAAAACTTCTTTCTGCGGTAAACTGAAAAACCAATCCATTAACTGCTTAACTTTTTCTTCGCTCGGTGTTTCACCGATTAGCACCAATTCGTTACCCAAGTATAGGGCAGCTCCTTGAGCTTTAACTATATCTAAAATGAGATCCGAGTTGTCTTTTATGACGCTGGCAAAAGATTCACTACTGATATTATTCTTCGGATTTAGCCTAGCTTTTATCTCCCTAATTTTTTCCCTTTCTTCTTCCGCTTTTTTTTCCTGTTGGCGGAATAATTCCAAGGAAATCATTTTTCCTAGAAATTCGCAGCAATATCTGGTTTGATAGTCAACGTATTTCGGACAGTAGTGATGACACACGATTAACCCTACCAATTCTTGATTGTTGACTAGAGATATGCTCATACTGGACGAAAATCCCATGTTTTGGCAGTATTCTAAATGTAACGGTGACACACTTCTCAGTGCAGCACAACTTAAATCTAAGGGAGTGTTGGTAAGAGGATTATTTTGAGGCGTTAGGGGTACGGGTTCGTACTTGACATCTACTATTAATCTTATCCAGTTCAAGGCATAAAGTTTTCTGGCTTGTCGGGGAATATCCGCCGCCGGATAGTGCAGATTTAGATAAGAATCGGGCAGGTGAGCGGCTTTATCTTCGGCGATTACTATCCCCGAACCATCCGGTTCAAATTGGTACATCATTACTCGATCGTATCCTGTTATACTCCGGATCTCTCTCACCAAAAATTTAATACTATCTTCAAAATCTTGTGTTTCCTTAATACTTTCTATAGATTGTTTCATTAAATTATAAAAATATAAATTTGAATGATCAATAGTATTTTTTTCTAGCTCTAATATAACGAGATTATTATTTTTATGCAATTGACCGGTGAACCGATAAATTATATTTTTATGATGGAGTTCTAAATCAATGTGTTGAATTATCTGGGGTTTTAAAATTGCAATAGCGGTCTGGAATTTTTCTATCTCCTTTTCCGAGCAGAAAATACGTAAATTCTGAGTAAGTAGTTCTTGAGGTTCTGCCCCGAAAAAATCTCTTGTATTGCTGCTAACTTGAATAATGTCTAAACTCGTTTCCTCTAATACTAACAGCACTCCATGCGGTTGAATTGTCCCCGGTGAAGAGATAGGCTCGGTCTCGCAATTACTTAATTCATGGGCTAGGGAGTTAGATGTATCGCCATCGCTCGTGTGCATATTTTTCAGGGAATTTTTGTTAATTGCTCTATTGTCAATTATAAAGCTTTAATCTAAATAGCAGTTCTAAACCCAAGTGACCTGTTGTCGTTGATGCTGGATCAGCCCGTAAACCGCGTCTGTCTGTTCGGCTAATTTAACCCAACAAAAGCGCTTTTTCAGGTCTTCATAGGCATTATTGATTAGCCATTGGGAATATTCTGGATGTTTTAAAACTTCCAAGATTCCCCAGGCAAGAGAGTTAGGATTATTTACCTGAGTGACTATACCCGTCTTCGTGTGACGCACTACCTCGGGGAATCCTCCGGTATCAGATACTACGACTGGAACCCGGGCGGCGAAGCTTTCGAGCGCAACGATACCGAATGGCTCGTACAAACTGGGAAACACGGCACAATCGGCGATCGTCTGAAATCTATCCAAGTCTTCATCGGACATAAAGCCCGTAAACAGACATCGCTCCGATATAGCCAAATTTTCCGCCTGACGTTGTAAATTTTCCGTATTGCCGCCGCCGATGATCACGAATTTTACCCGACCATCTAATTCTTGAATAATTTTTGGCGCTGCGTTTAGTAAAACCGCTACCCCCTTCTCATGGGTCATACGGCCGACGTAATAAACGATTTTTTCGTTATCCTCGGCGAACTGACGACGGAAGCCTTGATAGTCATAATCGGGATCGCGTTGTTTCTTCTCGGGGCGAATACCGTTATAAACCACGTCTATCTTATCCCAGGGAGTGCCGAACACCCGATTAATTTCGTGACGCATATAGCCGCTACAAACTATCACCCGCCAGGCGTTATAAGCTAATGCTGATTCTTTGCTAGCGATGTAACGATGGGTGTCCGTATGTAGTCCGTTGTACCTCCCGTATTCGGTGGCGTGAATCGTCGCTACCAGGGGGATTTTAAACAATTCTTTCAAGGCTATAGCCGCATCTCCCACCAGCCAGTCGTGAGCGTGGATGAGATCGAACCCTCCCGACTCTTTAATCAGTTTTCCCCCATACTGGCCCATGCTATTATTCATGTTGACCACCCAGTGGAAGAAATCATTGCCGATCGCCACCGGGACTCTATGGACGTGAATCCCTTCTACTATTTCGTAATGGGGTGCCTGACCGAACTCGATCGTGATAATATGTACTTCGTGCCCTAACTTGACCACTTCGGGATATAGTTCTGCTACGTGACGCGCTATCCCCCCCACCAATCTCGGCGGAAATTCCCACGCTAGTACCAGAATTCTCATAACCCCCATCCTCTAGAATATCTACACTTTAAGTGTTAATCGTACTGTTGACACGAGGCATAAGTTGCCAATTATGTTCACTGATGCGGTGTTTGATCATATTATCCCATCTCTGCATAGTTTCCGTAAATTCTTTTTTCTGCAAGTCAGCCCGCCATAATATTAGCGCGTCTTCCCCAGTGGTGGGATAGTAGTTTTTTCTCCTGCCGGCGATTTTAAAACCGAATTTTTCGTACAGTTCGATCGCCCTTTTATTCGACACGCTCACCTCTAGGGTAGCCCGCTCTAACTTTTTCTTAACCGCGTCTTCTATAAGCTTATACAGCAATAGTTGTCCCAATCCCTGACCTTGATAATCTATATTTATGGCTAATAGGGTAATGTGTGCCTCTTCCAAAACCGCCCAATAACATCCGAATCCTACGAGCTTATAATCAGTTATCAAAATCAAAAAACTACTATTAGGGCTTTCTAATTCTCTTCTATAACCTTCTAAAGTCCAAATCCCGCCTAAACACTCCCGATCTAATTTAACCAGTTGTTCTATATTGCTACTATCGGGAATCATTAAATATATATTGTTCATTTTTCTATTAATAAAAAACCAACTCATAAAAAGGTATAGCTGACTAGTAGCCAGTCACTAGCCACTAGCCACTAACCACTATTGCTTTAAGTGCTTTGCTCACCCAGTTCGTACTTGAGCATTTTTCTGTATATATCTGGCAGGCGGGAACTCATAGAATTATCTTCGATTCCGTAACCCAAACTCGTCCAGGTTGGCGAGAGTAATTTTAAAACTTGGTTTATCTTGCCCTTCCTTAACAACGCCGGTATATCTATCCCCCAAGCGCGAGAGTCTTTCAACCATCGATAAACTACTTCGTCTTGATACTGGGGTTCAAAACTGTAGGATTCGTACCAGAGAAAGCGACTCGGGTTAGGATGATAACGTTTAGCCCGTTCGTACCAAGTAGTATTTATGAACTGATAACGTCCAGCCGCTGTGGTACAATTACCCGTATTCGGCCCGGTAACTATAGGTACGCATTCGTTAGGGTGTTGGCTTAGATTACTCACGTATCGCCCTCCGTACAGAACGTGATAGGGTTGACTGACGTTAGATTCACTCGCGGTAATCGTGCGCATTAAAGCCCGAATATAAGGATCTCCTCCTTTCATCGTTAATGGTATATTTTGATAGTTCGGCCGTGGTGTTAACTCAAACCATTTCTGAGAAACACAACCGTTTACCAATACAAGTATACCAAATAAACCGAAAAATAATCCTGTTTTCTGCTGACACCTGGAAGGATAAACCAACTCTGTTACTCCTAAGCAACTTTTGTAAATAATTGTTGCCAATCTTCCTGATTTACATCAGCTTTGGCGACGATTTCGATAATTTTGTTCCGGGAGTCGGGATAAAATAGGGATTCTACGCAAACCTGCGCTACTTTCTGTCGCCCAATAGTGCCCTCAAACAGAGTATCTGCGGATGACACGATTATGGCGTTAGAGTTATCCTCATTTTTAAGACCACCAGGACGGACGATCGTATAAGTAACCCCACTCTTAATTAGATAATCTTCCGCTTGTTTTTTCCAATGTAAAACCAACCAGAATAAATTCAGGGGGTGGAAAAAGTTAGAAACGCAGAGGGAGGTTACTAAAACTAAGTGTTCAATTCCTTTGGCTCTAGCACTATCGACTAAATTTTTAGTACCCTGATAGTCAACAAGATAGGGTTCGGTAAAGTTAAAGCTCGGCTTGGCTCCAGTGGCACAGAGAATGACGGTACAATCACCGATCGCTTCTGTTAAAGCCCCAGCATCTAACACGTCACCTACGACTAATTCCGCAGAAGGAGGTAAAATCGCTCTCGCAGTTTCTAAATTTCTCACCAAAGCTCTGACGGGAATATTCCTTTCTACTAATTGTCTGACGATATAGCGCCCGGTCTGTCCCGTAGCACCTGCTACAAATGCTTTCATTAACTTTCTTAGATTATATTAAGTTACACTAATTTCAATTTTAAAGATTTCCCGACTCGATCGCTTACCCCCCATTATCTCTTTTCCCTGGGTTATTATTATGCAGTGTTCCTATAGCAACGAAGCCCTAGAATTATCTCCAGATACCCGCCTAGTTGATTTTCAGGCCCATTTCACCGGCAATATGGAAATGTTCAGCGATAAAGGTACCGTAGCGAATTACCTCAACAGTCATCAAGGTTGGTTCTGTCGTTGTGCCCAACCGATGAAAACGGAGCCTTTCGGGGATTATGGCTATATACTCACCGTAGGAAGATACGGGGCTTTCGGTTACGAGGTAGAACCGAAGATGGCGGTAATTCTCGATCCGCCGGTGAATGATATATATAATATGCGGAGCGTGGTCATACCAGATGAGCCTTTCCTCGGCTACATCGTTGATTATAGGGCGGTGATGGGGTTAGAAGATTTAGCTAGACACGCGGACGCGGAAAAAATCTTTAAGAAAGAGGGTAAGACTTGCCCAGAGTTATTAACTAAAGTCACTTGGGAATTGAATCTAAAAGTCAGCGTCTGTTTTCCCAAGTTCATTTATAAATTCCCCTTAAATATGATACAGTCTACTGGCGATCGTCTTTTAGGTCAGATCATCCGTCAAGTATCGCCGCGCCTTACCTATAAAGTACAGCAGGATTTCCATCAGGGGCACGATTTACCTATACCCCCGAAAACGAGCCGGCATTTAATCCGCGTCGATGCGGCGAAGGAATTAGCGGCCTGAGCGGGCGCGTAATTCAATCACCTCTTTTTTAATCGTCACGTCATAGTTACCGAAAAAATTCTGACCTAGTAGACCCAGACTGTCCATGTGAGATGAGATGCCCACCACCAAGTCTTTTTTCGTCAGATTTCCCGCCTGTACAGAAGTGGCGCGGCCGAGATGCACCACCACCATACCCCCAGCGGTACTGGCGGGAATTTCCTTCTCTTTTTTGATGCCGATCGCTTCCGCCATATCATCGGTGAGAACGATTCCCGTAGCGCCGGTATCGAACAACATTTCAAAGCGATGACGACCATTAAAAGTTACGTCTACGGTGGGGATACCGTTAACTCGTCTTTTAATGGGCAGTAGAAAAACCCCTGGTTTATTATTGGTAGCGGAGGTGTTTACCCGGGTAGTGGCTCCGTTATTACCACGGCACAAACGGCCGATGTCGATATTACGCCCGTTAGCCCCCTGAAATACGCATTCATCCGATTCGGCGGAAACTTTCAAGGTAAAACCGGTGAGACTCAGACTCAGGGCTAGAATTAAGTTGAGAATGGACTTATTCATTTGTGTTGGCGCGTGAGGTTAGATAGATTTAGTGTTCCCTGGAGGAAGTGAGAAGTTAACAGAGGGATTTATCCGGGGGGCCAGGTCATCGGGCGATCGCCCAGTATATGTATATGCAGATGATAGACTGTCTGCCCTCCGTCAGAGCCATTATTAATCACTACTCGATAGCCCTTTGTTAAGCCGGCCTCGGCGGCCACTTTTTTCACCGTCAGCAGTAAATGACCTAATAATTGCTCGTCTTCTTCTCCGGCAGAGTCGAGTTGAGTAATGGGTTTTTTGGGTATTACCAGAATATGGGTAGGGGCTTGGGGGTTAACGTCTTTGAAGGCTAAACTCAATTCGTCTTCATAGACTATATCCGCCGGGATTTCTCGCCTGATTATCTTGCCGAAAATTGTATCGCTCATATTTCTACAGTG
>CAZUVR010000053.1:0-25183 GCA_964623815.1 uncultured bacterium
GGCTATATCCTTTTGCTCGATCTCTGCTAAAGTTCCCACCCCTGTATGCTTCCCGACGACTCTCAGGGTAAACTCGGCAGGTTTATCGGCGAGACCGTACTGATGACAACTGACTTGCTTTAAACTATTGTTGACCACAGTGCTTTTAAGGCGCTCAAAAGCGACCGGGTTGGGTTCAAAACTCAAAACTACTCCCTTGTCGCCTACGCAACGGGCTGCCAAAAGAGTTATCATGCCGATATTAGCACCAATATCAATAAAACTATCTCCAGGTTGGACCGCAGCCTGGAGCAAAAGTTTGGTTTCCAATTCGTAGAAACGACCGATAAAATAGGTGTGGCGCTCCGACCAATTAGAGCAGATTTAAAAGCATCTCGTAATCGTGCAATTTACCGCGAATTTTTTTTACGGGAGCATCGACTCAAAGGGCATCATACTCATAACCTATCACGGATAGTTTTGTGAGAACTGTTCCCCATCCTGGTAACTCAAGTCTACTATAAGGTAAAAATAAAAAGGGTAATCTCGGGTAGTTCATATAGTCAATAAAATAGGTGGTAAAAAGGTTACGTTAAACATTAACATGAAAATTTAATTAAAGATTATCGGTAGGGCCAAAAATTTCCCCTCCCGCTAACATCGTTAGTTCCTCGTGGGAAGCCCAAACTATTTAACGATAAGAGTCACACCGTTATAAAATTCAGGCAAATATAAGAATGAATAGGAATGAATACCTCACCCCCAATAATAGAGTAGTCATACTTCTCCACGAAGGCTGTCAGGGTATGGGTGGGAAAACAGGATTATCTTATTTACGTTACGGTAGTGCCTCGGTAGTGGCGGTAATCGACTCACAAAGCGCGGGCAGAAGCCTTTTTGAAACGACGGGAATAGAGAAGGATATACCCATAGTCCCCGATCTAGCCTGCGCGTTAAAATATTCGCCCGATGTCTTGTTAATCGGTATCGCCCCTTCAGGAGGTGTCTTACCGGAGAGCTGGCTTTTAGAAATTAAACAGGCTGTAAGGGCGGGGTTATCGGTAGTTAACGGCTTACATTCCCCTTTAGCCCCGTTATTCACCGATTTAAACCCCCAGCAATGGGTCTGGGATATACGTCAGGAACCGCAAGGTTTGAGAGTGGCTAAAGCCAGAGCCTTAGAGCTGTCCTGCGCGAGAATTCTCACGGTGGGAACCGATATGAGTGTGGGCAAGATGTCTACAGCCCTGGAATTACATCGGGCAGCCCGAGAAAAGGGGATGAAATCCAAATTCCTCGCCACTGGGCAGGGGGGGATCATGATAGCTGGAGAAGGAATTCCCCTCGATGCGGTTAGGGTGGATTATGCTGCCGGTGCTGTAGAAAATTTGGTCTTAGGGGCAGCCGATAATGAGATCCTATTTATCGAGGGTCAGGGTTCTCTGTTACATCCCGGTTCTACCGCCACCTTACCTTTAATTCGCGGCGGTCAACCTACGGGGCTGGTTTTAGTTCACCGAGCCAGTCAGATTCACGTTAAGGATTTACCTCAGATACCGATTCCACCCCTGAAAGAGGTGATCGAGTTATACGAAACCGTATCTAGAGGGGGTGGCGCATTTCCTGGGGCTAAAGTTAGGGGTATCGCCCTCAATACCTTTCATTTAGATATAGAGGAAGCCAAAAAAGCGATCGCCCAAGTACGTCAGGAAACAGGCCTTTTCTGCACCGATGTGGTCAGGTTCGGCGCGGGAGAGTTGTACCGGCTTTGTTGCTAGGGCCCCATGTAATAAAAATTTAAACTTTAAACGCTTCCTTCTCTTTGTACCTCTATATTGAAAAAGAATAAGCTATATATAATAGTTAGTCCGACTCAAAATTTAATTCGTGGTTTTTACGGTAACGAACTTCGCGCATGAACCTTCATTTTGACCCCCACCCCATCTCGACTAGCGCCCGTTTGTTACGCAGTTTTGCGATCGCGGGTAAATACTTACTTACCATAAAAGATTATGATGAATCGGTGGATTTGGCGTTAGATGTTATTGGTTCTGCGGCTGAGGTCGATCGCATTTATATTTTTCAAAATCCTGAAACCGAAGGAAGCGCCATCAGGTGTCGGTGGCAATGGGTAGGGAAGGGCGCGACACTGGAAACCGATAACCCTAACCCGCAAGATTTATCCCTAGTTAACCATTTACCCCGTTGGTATGAAATTCTCTCGGGTGGGGAGCCAGTCAAGGGAACACTCGAATACTTTCCCGAATCCGAGCGATCGCTCCTTTTAGCCAGAGGAATCTTATCGCTTGTAGTAGTACCCATTTTTATCCATGACCATTTCTGGGGCTTTATTGAATACCATTACTGCCATCACAAACAACTCCCAGAAGAGGATACACAAATAGCTTTGATAGCCTTCGCTGGTACGATCGCGGGGAGTATTGCCCGGCGGATGCTGGAGGCCGAACGAGATGCCCTGCAGCATAACCATAGGGTGGAAACCGCCCTATATCAGGTGATCGAGGGCACCACCTCTTTCACGGGGGAAGCTTTCTTCTCGGCTTTGGTGTGTAATATGGCATCAGTCTTGGGAGTTCGCTACGTATCCGTTTCGCAAGCAACCGAGGAAGGCTTTCAAGTGCTTGCTTTTTGTGCCGATGGGGAAACAGTATCACCTCGATTCGTGCCCTATGAATTCGTTCCCTGGTGCTATCAGGCACTGCAGACAGGATTGTGTATTCACAGTTGTGGTATAAGAGATCTCTATCCCGACAGTCCCCTCTTCAGGGATTTACAGATAGAAGGTTATATCGGTATGGGTTTAAGAAATGTTGCCGGTGAACCCATCGGTATTTTCTGTATTTTTCACGATCGACCTTTAGCCGAGCTGGAATTGGCGAAAACTTTACTATCTAGTTTTTCCGGGCGCGTCGGAGCCGAATTGGAAAGATTAACCACCGTCAAGGCACTAGAGCAATTTAACACTGATTTAGAGGAACAGGTAGGATTACGCACCGCCCAACTAGCCGAACGGGAAGCCCTGTTAGAAGACTTTTTGGATAATGCTAACGACCTGATCCAAATGGTTAACATCAACACGGGGCGATTTGAGTTCGTTAATCAGGCATGGCGGAAGGTCTTGGGTTATACGGATGTTGAAGTGGAGCAGCTAACGATTTTCGATGTTTTAACTCCGGAATGTCATATACACTGCCAGGGGATAATGGAACAAATGAGAGCAGGAAACATAACTCAAATCGAAGCAATCGAGTTATATTTCCTCACCAAGTCAGGACAGAAGGTAATAGTGGAAGGCAATATTAACTGTCGCTTCGAGACAGGGCGCGACGGCACTAAACACCCCGTCTATACTCGTGCTATCTTTCGGGACATTACCGCCAGAAAAGCGCTCGAGCGAGAACTACGGCAGCGGGAAGCCCGTTACCGGGGACTGATGGAAGGGGCCTCTGATGCCATTATCATCGCCAATCCTCAAGGGTATATAGTAGAAGCCAATCAAAAGGCGGAGGAAATATTGGGTTATTCCATACCAGAACTGATAGGTAAGCACTTCGCCGAACTACACCCCCCCGAAGAGCTAGATAGGGCGACAGAAGGATTCGGACAAATCGCTCAAAAGCAACGAACCAAAATAAACGAAGTTGTCTTCTGCAAGCGCGATGGCTCCCGAGTCTTTATAGATATTACCGCATCTGTTATTGAGATAGATGGAGAGAGATTAATACAGGGCATTTTCCGTGACATTTCCGAGCGAAAAGCCGCCGCAGAGGCTCTACAAGAATCTCAACAGTTTTTGCAGACGGTACTCGATACAGTTCCGCTCACAGTTTTTTGGAAGGATAGAGATTCTAATTATCTCGGTGCCAACTCCAAATTTCTCCAGGATGCCGGTCTGAGTTCTGTTTCAGAATTAATCGGGAAAAACGATTTCGATATGCCCTGGGGAAGTACGGAAGCCGAATTGTATCGGTCTTACGATCGCTCCGTCATCGAAAGTGGCGAGTCCATGCTTGGCATAATTGAAACTCAGCATCAAGAAGATAGCCGAGAAATCTGGCTGGAAACCAACAAATTACCCCTTCGTAATCTGGTGGGGGAAATAGTGGGGATTTTGGGCACCTATCAGGATATTACCGCCCGTAGAAACGCCGAAATTGTCCTACAGAGGCAGTTAGCGGCGATCGAAGCGGCCATCGATGGTATTGGCATCCTTGATGGCGAACATTATCATTATCTATATCTCAACTCATCTCACGTCAAGATGTTCGGCTACGAGAAAGCCGAAGAACTAATCGGCAATACTTGGCGCTTTCTCTATTCTCCCGAAGAGTTAGCTAGGTTCGAGCGAGAGATATTGCCGATTTTGCTAGAGTGCGGTTCATGGCAGGGTGAAGCCGTCGCCACTCGCAAGGACGGAACAACTTTCCCTCAGCAATTATCCCTGACCCTCACGGATAACAATATCCTGATCTGTGTTTGTCAGGACATCAGCGAGCGAAAGAATACAGAAAACTATATGCGCCAGCAGGCAGAGCACCAAAGACTACTCAGGGAAATCACCCAGCGAATTCGTCAATCCCTCGATCTGCAAGTCAGCTTCGATACTGCTTGCCAAGAAATCCGTCAGGTGCTTCGAGCCGATCGGGTAGGAATTTTTACCTTTTACCCCAGTACGAACTACGATCAAGGAGAGTTTGTAGCTGAATCGATGGTTGCGGGCTGGCCTTCGGTTTTGACGGTGAAGGTGCAAGATCACTGTTTCGGAGAAAATTACGTTAACCTTTACGCCCAGGGTAAGTTTCATGCCGCCGATGATATTTATAATAATGGCTTACAGACCTGTCACAGAGACATTTTAGCCCAGTTCGGAATACGCGCTAATTTGGTAATACCGCTACTATGCGGTGAAACATTATGGGGGCTCCTGTGCATTCACCAATGTTCTGCACCCCGCAAGTGGCAAGAGATAGAGATCAATCTGGTGCAAGAATTGGCTAACCAATTGGGCATCGCCATCCAGCAGGCGAGTCTTTATGAGCGGGTTCAATCGGAATTAGTAGTACGGGAAAAAGCGGAGGCCAAGATTGCCCTGCAACTGCAACGACAAAATACCCTGGCCGGCATTAGCCAGCTAATTCTCCAGCAATCGCTCGACCTGCAAGACATACTGATAAAGGTCTCGCACCAAATCAAAAAAGCTCTCAACGGTGATCGCGTGATTGTTTTCCGGCTGTATCCAGACGGTACCAGCGCCATCGTCGAGGAAGCCGTATCGGACGGATTGCCCCGGCTTAGGGATAAGCAATGGGAAAATGAAGTTTGGTCTGAAGACATTCTCGAACATTACTGGCAGGGACAGCCGCGCATCGTGCCCGACGTTATGGATGATGTATGGACTGATTGCCTGAGGGAATACTCTATCGAAGGACAGATAAAGTCAAAGATCATCGCCCCAATCTTACAGGAAATCGGTACCCCAGAAAATCACCGTTGGGTTGCTCCCGCTACTGTCCATAAACTCTGGGGCATTTTAGTAATCCACGCCTGTACTGAAAAACGAGTCTGGCAAGAGACGGAAGCTCAACTGTTGCAACAAGTAGCCAATCAATTAGCGATGGCCATCCAACAGGCTACTCTATTTGAACAATTACAGGCAGAGTTGAGAGAACGCCTGAAAGCCGAAAGCCAACTTACGGAACGAAACCAACAACTGGCCGTAATCAATACGGAATTAGCGAGGGCTACCCGCCTTAAAGATGAATTCCTCGCCAACATGAGCCACGAATTACGTACTCCGCTCAACGCTATCTTGGGTATGACGGAAGGATTAGTAGAGGAAATTTTCGGCATCGTTAACGAAAAGCAAATTAAAGCTCTCGATACGATAGAAAAAAGCGCATCTCACCTGTTAGCTCTAATTAATGACATCTTAGACGTAGCTAAAATTGAAGCTGGTCAAATACATCTAGAGTACAGTCAGGTTTCTATAGAACATCTCTGTTCCTCCAGCATCTCTTTCATTAAGCAGCAAGCTTTAAAAAAACGCATCCAGTTAGAGACTCACGTTCCCTCCAATCTCCCCTATTTATGGGCTGATGAAATTCGCATGAGACAAGTGTTACTGAACTTACTTACTAATGCGGTGAAGTTTACGCCAGAAGGAGGCCGGGTTAGCCTCAATGTCTCCCTGGTAAGTTCAAAAAGTGATGCGGCAAAACAGCCTCAAGTTCTCATCGCGGTGAAAGATACTGGTATAGGCATTGCCCCTGAAAATATAAATAAACTGTTTCAACCATTCGTGCAAATTGATAGCGCCCTCAACCGACAATATAGCGGCACCGGGCTGGGATTATCCCTCGTCAAGCAAATTGTCGAACTTCATGGTGGCAAGGTGGGGCTAACCAGTAAGATAGGTGTAGGCAGTTGTTTCATGGTAGCCATTCCCTATAAATCTAAAGTTCTTCAAGCTTCGTCAGCGATAGATAAGCCAGTGGCCTCGGGTACGTCTGGCGGAGTCCGTGATTCGACTTCTATCGGCTCCCCTTTAATTTTGCTCGCGGAAGATAATCCCGATAACATTGCCACTATCTCCAGCTATTTGGAAGCGAAAGGATACCGTCTCTTGTTAGCCAATAACGGTCAAGAAGCGATCGCTCTAACCCTATCGCACCATCCCCACATGATTTTGATGGATATTCAAATGCCGGGTATGGACGGGTTAGAAGCCATACGGCAAATCCGTCAACAGGAAAGCTTGCGTAAAATCCCGATTATTGCCTTAACGGCATTAGCGATGAAAGGTGATAGGGAGCGCTGTTTGGCAGCCGGTGCCGATACCTATCTCAGTAAGCCCGTTAAGCTCAAGCAACTAAATATGTTAATACAGGAACTTATCTCTCTTCTGTCAGAGTCGGTTAGGTAGAATGAGAAAAAAGTGCTGAAACCCTTACAAAGACTATGGTAAAGCCTCGTCCTGCTCGACCTACGGTTAAATTCGTAGATACATACTGTGAATTGTACAGAGACTTATCAGAAAAATGTACAGTCTGCCTTGTAAGTTCAATTCATCCCGCTAAGCGATCGCAAGTTCATCGGCGGTTTTTCCGGCACCCTCCAGAGGTAAATTATATGTATCCTGCCCCTAATTTCTATCTCCTCGCTACGCTCTGGCTTCCAGTCTCCCATAGGGAAATCGTGGGAGACAATCCAGGTTCCGGGTTTGAGTTGACTCAACAACTGGGGCCTAAGTTTAACATTCAGGCTGGGTAACAGATACAGGGTCACGATCGTTGCATCGCTAAAATTGCTTTGGAATAGGTCTTGATTGAGAAAAGTTACTCGATCGCTTACCCCCGCCCTTTGAGCGTTAAGCGTCGCCTCCTTAACCAGTCGCGGGTTAATATCTATCCCTACCGCCCGACTGGCACCGTATTTTTGAACGGCGGTAATCGGTATACGTCCATCACCACTACCGAGATCGTAAAGCACATCTTTTTTATTGATATTGGCAATCTCTAACATCCGTTCGACGACTTCGGGCGGCGTAGCCACGTAAACTACATCAGGTGTTCGTAATGGCGGAGACTGTATCTGGGCGGTTCCAGCCCCTGTAACCTCCGCCGTCTGACTCCATCCTCCGACGACTAAACCGAGGCTAAGACAGAACAGAACGATCGATCTTACCGCCAAACTCGTTACTCTGGCTCGTAAATCTTGGTAATTTCCGCCCCGCCGTCTTTTATAGATCATCTTTCTTCGGATGTCCATTGTTTTCGTCCCTATATTCGAGTCTAGTAGCCGCCTCAACTTTACAATTTAAAACCCCTCTGCGGCTCTACACCGAGAATGATATTTTTAACATCCTCTGTTGAAAATTTGTCAAACTTAAATCCCTTCCGGCATAATCATCCTGTAGCGATCGACCCCTAACCTATGACCATCAACCGCCGCCAATTTTTATACTTCTGTGGAGGTTTAGCCGCCATAAGCCTACCCTCCTGCGTGGCCGAGTCGGGTAAAAAAGCGGCCGATACCAATCTCACCGCCGCCGTTAAAGTCGTTAACGATTCCCCGGCCCCCGATAAATCTCGCATCCAGATAATGGTAATCAGCGACCTAAACAGTCAATACGGCTCCACTACCTACGATGTCGAAGTAGATAAGGGCATTGAAATGATCCTCAAGCAAAAACCCGATTTAGTGCTTTGCGGCGGCGATATGGTAGCTGGACAAAAAACGAGCTTGACAAAAGAGCAAATAAATGCAATGTGGTCAGGGTTCGATCGCCACATCAGCGCCCCTCTAAGAGAAGCAAAAATTCCTTTCGGCTTTACCATAGGCAATCACGACGCTTCTGGGGCACTATCGGGCAGTAAATACATATATCAAACCGAAAGAGATTTAGCCGCAGCCTACTGGGCTGCTCCCGAACACGACACAGGTTTAAAATTCGTAGACAGAGCCAATTTCCCCTTTAACTATACCTTCACCGCCAACAATATCTTTTATCTCGTCTGGGATGCCTCTACCCATTTGATCTCAAAAGAGCAACTAGATTGGGCAAGAAAAAGCTTAGCATCACCCGAAGCGAAAGGAGCTAAATTGAGAATAGCGATCGGCCATCTACCCCTATATGGCATCGCCAAGGGGAGGGATAAACCCGGTAACTTCCTCGCCGATGGGGACTCTTTACGACGATTTCTAGAAGAAAACGGAGTACACACCTACATCAGCGGTCACGCTCACGCCTATTATCCAGGCAAGAAAGGAAAATTACAATTACTCCATACTGGGGCTTTGGGTAGTGGGCCGAGAAGGCTGTTAAATAGCGACGCGGCCCCGATAAAAACTTTAACCATCGTCGATATTAAGCTTGACTCGCCCGATACGGTTTACACCACCTACAATATGAAAACGATGGAAATGATCAAGATGGAAAGCCTCCCCCGTTCCATCACAACCCTCAATGGCAAAGTGTTACGGCGCGATATAGAGGGCGCTTAATCTGGTTTATATCAAATCCGCTTATAAAACCATGCCTTACACAATCGGGAGTAGCGGGTAGAGAGTCAGGAGTCGTTGTTTCCAACTCCCCATCTTCATAAATACTTTTTGATAACAAGATTTACTATTTATAGGTTGTCAATTCGACGTAAAGAAATATTAGCAGCGTCCCTGACTTGAGGATGATCGTCCTTAGCTAGGAATTTCAGAGCCGAGACACTTTTATCCGAGGGTAAATTGCCTAAAGCTTCCGCCAATCTCTGCCGGATTAACCAGTCGGGAGAGGCAACGAATTCTAATAATTTATCCACCGCCTCTAATGCCTTGATTTCTCCCAAAGCAGCGATCGCCGCCTGTTTCAACACGGTTTCTTCGCTTGCCAGGGCATTTAATAAAGCTTCTTTAGCCCTAATATCTTTAAGATTACCTAAGGATACGGCCGCGCTGAATCTCACTAGCCATTCCGTATCCTCGTAAAAAGCTCTTACTAACGGCTCGAAAGCGCGACCATCTTCTAAATATCCTAAAGCACCAGCCGCGTCGGCTCTGATACCATAATCTGGATCTGTTTCTAATAATTCCACCAGAATCGGAAAACATTCTTCCGTTTGCTTTACGCCCAGGGCGAACACCGCCATCGAGCGCACCTGTAGCATCTCATCGAACAGCACTTTTTTGATTAACGGCACCGCGTCGGTTGCTTCCACTTCTCGTAAGGAGGCTAGGGCTAACATACGATCGCGTGAATTAGGACTTTCGAGTTGATCAGCAATTTGCTGTAGGTTTGGCTGATTCATACTGTCTCTCATACTTTTAATATATCTTAACATTTTTATCGGGAACGGGGGAGAGGCCCGTTCCGCAAAAATATTAAAGAACTCGCCAGATGAAAGGGTAACGGTAGGGCTTATAAGGATCGTTCCAGACGCTGAGAATAGCGAGAACAGGTAAGACCAAATTAGCTACACCGAGTATCCCCAAGAATAACCAACCGATTAAAACCCAGGTGAGTATACCGAAAATAATCCCGTAAACCCAGACGTTAAGGTGAAAGTTGAGAGCCTCTCTAGCGTTATCGCGGACGACTTCATCATCGGAGATGAAATAAATAGCTAAAGGAACACCGATCGAAACAAAGGTAGCACTGAGGAAGATTGAACCGTGACAGAAAATCGATAACAGTTTTTGTTTCGTCGTATCTGAATTAAGTACCATGTGTTTAACTCCTCTTAAAATTGTTTGAGGAAGCGTAAATCGTTGCTGTAACAACGACGTATATCATCTATCTCATGTAATACCATAGCAAACCTTTCCACGCCAAAACCAGCAGCGAAACCCGTATATTCATTGGGGTCATAACCGACTGCTTTTAAGACATTAGGATCGACCATTCCACAGCCCATCACTTCTAACCATTTGCCGCGCCACTGCACATCTACCTCGGCGGAAGGTTCGGTAAAGGGGAAATAGGAGGCGCGGAATTTTACCGCTAAATCCTCTCCGAACATCTGTCTCAAAAACTCTTTGATCGTGCCCTTTAAGTCGGTGAAGGTAATATTTTTATCTATTGCCAGAATTTCTACCTGATGGAATACGGCTGAATGAGTCGCGTCTACCGTATCCCGACGATAAACCCTCCCTGGAGCGACGATTCTGATAGGGGGTTTGTGACTCTCCATATATCTTATCTGTACCGGAGAGGTGTGAGTCCGCAACAGCCGCCCATCGGGCAGGAAAAATGTATCCTGCATATCTCGCGCGGGATGATCTGGGGGTATATTCAACGCTTCAAAGTTATAGTAATCGCTTTCGATCTGCGGCCCGGTGGCGATCGTATAACCGAGGCCCACGAATATATCGATGATGCGATCTACTGTGCTATTTAACGGATGTATCCGCCCGCCGGGCCGACTAACACCTGGTAAGGTGACATCGAGGGTTTCTCTGGCCAGTTGAGCTTGTATTTCGGTGTTGGCTAGAGTTTCTTTCTGTCCTTCGAGGAGATTCTGTAAAGTTTCTTTGACTTGGTTGGCTAAGGCTCCGATCCTGGGTTTATCTTCTCCCGTTAATTTTCCCATCTCGCGCAGTATTTGCGATAATTGACCTTTTTTTCCCAAGTATTGCACTCGTAACCCTTCTAATTCTTCTAGGGTTTTGCTAGACGCGATCGCTGTCTGCGCCGTTTTCTCTAAGTTGGTGAGGTCTGTTTCTATTTGCGTCATGGATAAGGGCTAATTATAATCAGTCTTTTTTTAGTTTATCGAAATTTTGTCTCTGGAGGAAAATACATAATTTTTTAACCTATTTTTTTGACAAATTATTAGTAATAATACTGATATTTTTGGTTAAATATTTTTGTTAAATTCAAAACTTATTCGCTTGGATTTTACTTGTTTTTAGTTTTTCAAGATGATACAAACGAATTATTGGCTGAATAATCGAAAAGTACAAAAATATTATTCACGTCGCTCCGATTCATTTTCTAAAGGTTTAACTCTATCGGAATTATTAATCGGCATAACGCTTTTAACGGTATTAATAATTATCTGTTGGCCCCTAATCATGAGGTTAATAGCCTGGATACGTTTAAACATCGCCACCTTTCAACTATCGCAACAGTGGAAATTTACTCGGTACGCGGCGATCGGGAACGGGCGAACTCCTACCACTTTATGTATTACTGAATCGCAAACGGGACGAATTCAATACGCCCAAATTTGGGGTAATAATTGTGAAGGTTTGAGAGGGTGGGAATCCCTAATCTCTGGAGTCAGTATCGATCGCAACCGCTCCACCCTCAGAACTGTAGCTTCGGTAGCAGGTAATGGTGGACTGATTTATCGGGTGAGTTGGGCCGACACTAGAGCGGGTATGGGAGGCTCTTGGGGGCAACTGGGAAGATTAACCCTCACCGCCGAAGGAACCCCAGAGCGACGATGTTTAGTGCTATTTCGAGTCGATGGCAGTTGGAATATACGCGAGGACAATAATTGCTAGTATTGCGGGAGTGGGGAATTGGGAATATTTATTTTTAATCTCTACTCTCTACTCCCTCAAACTCGCCAGAGACGGATAACCCCATCATTATCCCCGGAGATAACCAGAGAGCCATCATTATTAAAAGCTACGCAATTGACGCGATTAGTGTGACCGTACCAGGTATAAACATTCTGCCCCGTCGTCACATCCCAGAGACGGACGGTATGATCGTGGCCCCCGGACACTATCCAATGACCATCGGGACTGAAAGCAACACTATTAACTAGACTCTCGTGACCGTAGAATTCTTGTAAGAGCTTACCAGTCGATGTTTCCCAGAGGCGTAAGGTGAGATCGTAACTGCCAGAGACGAGAGTTTCACCATGAGGGGAAAAAGCCAGGGATTTAACATAACCGTTATGACCTTCCAAACAATCTAACTCCTGACCGGAAGTAGTTTCCCAAAGACGAACCGATTTATCCTTACCACCAGAGGCGACAACCCGCCCATCGGGGCTGAAGGCAACACATTCGATCGCCTCGGTATGTCCCTTAATTTTACGGGCTTTCCCTGTGGTGAGCGACCAGCGACTCGAACAGATGTCCCAGATCCAGAGTGTCCTATCCCAACCAGCAGAAACGATCGCTTTTCCATCGGGGCTGAAAGCTACCCCCCGGACAAAATTAGTGTGTCCCGTAAAGGTTCTGAGATTGCGCCCAGATGCCAGTTCCCATATTTTTACTGTTTCATCCCAACTGCCGGAGACAAGAGACAGCGCATCGGGGCTGAAATCGAGACTGGAAATAGAATCGTTATGAGCCTGCCAGGTGCGTACCAGACGGCCCGAGAATGTATCCCACACACGCAGAAAGCCGTCATTACCTCCCGTCGCCAATAAACGGCCGTCGGGGCTGAAGGCGAGACAATAAACCCAGTTAGTCTGCTTGCTCAGTTTAATGATCTCCTGTCCCGAAAGCCCATCCCAGAGGCGTAGAGAGTAATCGTGACCACCGGAAACCAGTAAATGGCTCTCCGGGCAAAAAGCCACGCCGGTGACGGAATTTTCATGGCCCGATAACTGTCGCACTAAATCGCCATCCGGCAAACTCCAAACCCGGATAGTTTTATCGTTAATTTCTCCGGAGGTGGCGAGGAATTGACTATCATCGCTGATCGAGATATGGGTTATCCAGTCACCGTGTCCCGAGAAAGATTTGAGCAAGCCAGCGTTTTTAGTATTCCAGATACAGAGGGTGCGATCGCGCCCTCCCGAAACCACCCAACGCCCGTTAGGGCTCCAGGCCAGTGCCTCCACCCCATCTTTATGACCTTGCATAACCTCTAAGCAATCTCCGGAATCGATATTCCACAGTCTTAAAGTACAATCTCTGCTTCCAGATATGAGTAGATTCCCCTCGGGATTGATCGATAGACAAGTGACGTACCAGTTATGACCCTGAAGAGTTTGCTTTTCCTTGCCCGTTTTGATGTCCCAGATCTTGATCGTTTCGTCCTGACTCGCCGAAAACAGCAAAGATTCCTTCAGGTCAAAGATGATGCTAGTAATCTTCTTCGTGTGTCCGTGTAATTCCTGAACGCACTTACCCGTTTGCAGGCTCCAGAGATAAATTATTTTCTGCCAGACTATGACCAGATAGCTACCCTTGGGGCTAACCACGCCCAATTCGCAGGGGCAATCGATATTCCAGATCATTTCCTGACGGTAAAGATCAAACAAGGAAGCGCCGCTCGGGGTGAATACCACCACCAGGCGATCGCTGAGGGGGTACGCCGACTTAACCCATCCCAGGCCTAACCTTTGTTGCATTCCCTGTTCTCGCAAATCCGGTAAGACGAACTGCCCGCGCAGCGTCATCGGTAGATGATGAGGGTTTTTTTGAGTTGCCTTGGGTTGCCACTGTTTGCGTTTCTGTCCTTGCAGACGACTATCCCACCATTGCTGTAAGCTGTTGGGGCGCTCCTCTTTTTTTAAAGTAATCGCCCAGTCCACCAGATTACGCCAGGGAGTTTCCAAGGACATTCCCGTCCAACTATCTCCATCTACTAATCTGATGATCGCTGATGGTGGTGGTTGCCCCACCAACATTTCGTGCAGGATCATTCCCACTTCAAAAATATCGCTCTCTATACCTACATCTCCCCCAGACATCAATTCTGGGGCGGCGTAAGACTCGGTGAAACAACGGGTTTTGCTAAATTGATGATTGGCCGCCTGTTTAGCCGAGCCAAAATCTATGACTATCAATCGATCGTCGGGAGTGATTAAAATATTATCCGGTTTCAGGTCGAGGTGATAGATACCTGCTTCGTGTACCGCGCTCAATCCCGCCACTAACTGGCCGATCAATCCTTCTACCCTTTCGGGCGGCAGGTATCTACCTGGCAGAGAATCCAATAGTTGAGTCAGGGTTCTACCCTCGATCAAATTCATCACCAGATAGGCTGTGTTGCGCTCCTCGAATAGATCCTGTACTTGGATGATAGCGGGATGGCTTATCTGTACAAGGATTCTCCCCTCTTCTATGAAACGCCTCAGCCCTTTTTGATAAGTTACCTCTTGGTTAAAGGGAATTTCTAGCTCTCCAGTTTCTAGATTACGACTGGCATAGTCTTGAGGGTAAAATTCTTTGATGGCGACGCGCTGGGTTAGGGGGTGATGATGGGCGTGGTAAGTAATGCCGAAATTTCCCCTCCCTAGAGCGTAATTGATTTCGTAGGTACCGTTTCTTAAGGATGTGCTTTTTGGTAGTAAGTCTCTCAATAGAGCGGGGAGATAGGCTCCGCAACGGGGACAATAATCGATCGATGGATTAATTTCCCTATAGTGACAGTGGAGACAGCGCATAAGCTCGATTATTCCTGTAAAAGCATTCCCTATTAAAAGCTAGTATTCCCCGATCTCTGTCTCGATTTATCTTGAGGAAAAAAATTTCCCCTGTTCTTTCATCCCGGTACGCAAAAAATTTAAAGATTTTTTATCCCAGCTCTCATCGCTCGTATCATGCAACTGGAGCGCAGAGTAAATATAGGTCTCTAGTTTTTTGCTCGCACCCAATTTATAAATATATCCGTTTTAAGAAAGTTATGGAATGGTTTGAAGCGTTGGAGATGAGTTTAAAGAATCTAGTCATTATTTCCAAGTTCATTTTAGAAACTTTTTCCGTTATCTGCGTCCTCATAGGCACGGCTAAAACTTTACAAGTCGGTTGGCGCTCTATTCGTTTCACCTCTCCCCATACATCTACTTTTAATAAAATGCGCTTCCTCTTCGGTCGCTGGTTAGCGTTAGCCCTGGAATTTCAACTGGCGGCAGATATTATCGGCACTACCGTCGCACCAACTTGGCAGGATTTAACCCAATTAGCACTCATCGCCATCATTCGTACTTTTCTCAATTACTTTCTCAGCAAGGAATTAGAAGCGGAACAGAAGCTTCAGGAGAAGCTCGGCGGAGACTAAAATTATTAAATTCCATCACTCACCATCTAAGGTGTGATGTAACCGCAAAAATTGCGTAGTTTCTTTTAAGGGCAAAGGATAACTAAAACGATTACCCTGCATACTCACACAGCCCAAATTCTGTAACGTGAGCAGTTGTTGTTGACTCTCCACCCCCTCGGCTACCACTTGAACGTGAAAACTCTTTCCTAATCCGATGATGGCTGCTATTAAGGCTGTATTGGCCTGCGGATTATCTAATTCTTTCACCAGTGACTGCGCTATTTTTATCTTCTTGATCGGCAATTGATTCAGGTAACTGATGGAGGAATACCCTAAACCAAAATCATCTAACGATAATCGGATTCCTATTTCTTGTAATTCTAAGATCGCTTGTCGCGCCGTCGATAAATTTTCTAATAAACTGGCTTCCGTTACTTCTAATTCTAAAAATTGTGCGTCTAGCTCAGTTTCCTCCAATATTTGCGCTATTAACTGACCGAAATTGCTCTCGTGAAATTGTTGGGAGGAAATATTCACGGTTATGGGGAAGGAAAATAAACCCTCTTTCTGCCAATTTTTATTTTCTTGCGCTGCGGTTTGAATGATCCAGCGATTGATCGGGAAAATTAAATTAGTTTTTTCTGCGAGAGGTAGGAATTTATTCGGCGGCACTAACCCGACTTGAGGGTGTTTCCAGCGCACCAGCGCCTCTAAACCTTCTATCCGACCGTTATGACTATTTATTTGCGGTTGATAGTACAGCATAAATTCTTGTTTTTCTAATGCCTGCTCTAGCATTTTTTCTATTTGCACCAATCGATTCTGTTCGTTGCTTATGCTTGTACTCGTTGCCTGTTTGTTTTTTTGATTGACTCTCTTAGTGATCAGAAGATTGGCTTCTAAATTTTGGATTAGTAAGTTAATTTCTAATCCTTGATGCGGATAAGTGGCGGTACCAACAGCTATTTTTATAGGCATTTTGTGCCCGTTAATCTCTAGAGGTTGGTTAAATATATTACTAATCCTTTGTTTAATTTTTTCCACATCCTCTACACTATTGATATGTGGTAGCATGATGATAAAATCATCTCCCGTCCAACGAGCTACTATGTCACCTCCTCTTATGGATTCTTTCAATTTTTTACTAATGGTTTGTAAGACTTGATCCCCTGTCTCATAACCGTATTGATTATTGATATTTCTCAGTTGTTCAATATCAAATAATAATAAACCTATCAAACGATTATTACGAATAGCATTATTAATCGCCAGGGATAAATACTCGCTGAATAATAGTTGATTCGGTAACTCTGTAACTAGATCTAGATAGGTTTGTTCTTGAATGGTATCGGCAAACCCGATATTGTTACCATCTTGTAGTATCAAGGTACTTATTTGAGGCGGCGTTTTGGAAGCGATCGCAATCGATTCACCGGATGTTTCTCTATCAGCTCCGAAGGTTCTATCGGATGGCTCGACGTTACTGATAAATGTCGAGCTAGTGGTGGTAATCATGTGGTAACTAGCATTCACTTCACAACCGAAATTGATCAGATCGCCATTTTTCAACTCGTGAACTAAACATTTCGTGCCGTTAACGTAAATACCGTTATGACTTTTATTACCTTCTAAATCTCCGTCTAAAATCCAATAAGAATAAGAAGCGGTCTGATTATTGCTTTTCCTTACCAGTGTAGCGTGTTGACGGGAAGCCTGCTTAGAGTAAATGACTATATTACTATCCGAGCGTCTACCGATCGAATACTTTAATTCTTCTAAAGATATTGTTCTTCTCCCTCTCTCGTCTTCTATGACTAAAATATGACGGGCTTTTTGGAGATTATTAGTCATTTACTCTACCTCCTTAATTCTATTAAAAAATGTTAATCAGAGTAAGCTTTTAGCTGCTAAATCCGTGTTCAAATAATAGCTTAGTGGCATCTTCCGCTGATAGGGGACGACTAAACCAAAATCCTTGAACCTCTTGACAGTTGAGTCTGTGAAGTAATTCTAATTGGTGTAGAGTTTCCACACCTTCAGCAATAACTCTTAAACCAAAACTTTCCCCTAGAGTCATTATAGCAGACGCTAGAGCTATGTCTTTTGAGTTATTTTGTAAAGTTTGAGTAAAACCTTGCTCAATTTTCACCGTATTCAAAGGAAACTTGTGTAGATAACAGATAGAAGAATAACCTACACCAAAATCATCTAAACATAGTCGCACCCCCAAAGCTTTTATTTGTGCAAATACTTGACTCGAATAAGACTCATCGGGTAGTATAACCGATTCGGTCACTTCTATTTCCAGTAAATTAGGGTTTAACCCAGTTTCCTGTAAAATTTTCGTCACCATAGGCACGAAGTTGGGCTGTTGGAATTGACGCACCGAAAAATTAACGCTGACGGGTAAAGACTTTAAACCCATCTCTTGCCAAGCTTTGCTCTGTAAACAAGCGGTTCTAAGAGTCCATTCTGCCAGAGGAATGATCAAGTCCGTTTTTTCCGCTAAGGGAATTAATTTAGCCGGGGAAATCTGTCCTAATTCTTGATGGTGCCACCGCAGTAGAGCTTCCATCCCGGTAATCTCGCCGGTTTTTAATTTCACCTGCGGTTGATAATTCAGGGTTAATTCATTATTTTTCAGGGCATGATGCAATAAAGCTTCTATTTTCAATAATAGGGATGCTTTAGAGGTCATGGTGTTACTATAAAATTGATAGCAGTTGCGCCCCCTATCTTTAGCTCGATATAGCGCGGCATCGGCGTTTTTAAGCAGTGTTTCAGAATCCTCGCCGTCGTGGGGATAAATGGCGATACCTAAACTGGTTCTTAAATAGATTTGTTCGTCCTGTATTTCTAGAGGTTCTTTTAAAGAGGCGACTATTCTCTGGGCTAACTTGATCGTATCGTCCCGATCGTTTATCTGGGGTAATAACAAAGTGAATTCATCACCCCCCCAGCGAGCTATGCTGTCGCCCGCCCGCACGCAGCTCGTGATTCTCTTGGCGAAATTCTGTAACACTAAATCCCCGACGCTGTGCCCGAGGGTGTCGTTAATATTTTTAAACTCATCCAAGTCTAAAAAGACAACCGCCATCCCTTGTTTACTACGTTTGGCTTGCTCTAGAGAGATGGATAATTGTTTATTGAACCAAGCTCGGTTCGGTAATCCGGTTAATAAATCGTGAAAAGCCTGATATTTAAGTTTTTGTTCGTTACGCTTACGATCGGTAATATCAAAAATATAACTTCTAATTAATTGGCTATCGCTGAGATAATGCACGAATTGCTCGAATACCTCATCTTTCACCTGCACTTCTCTTAATAATAAATTCCCTTCACTATTCTGTACTTGTTCCAATAAACCCGTTAAAATCGGATGATTGAATTGCTCTTTCTGTAAATCCTTAAATTTTAGATGAGCTGCCGGATTAATATAAGTAATATCACCTCCATAACTAATTTCAATAATGGCATTGGGGCTTAATTCGGGAAAAGAAGCCAGACGCAGTAAATCTTTCTGCTCTAATCTACCTAACTCATTATCGGCAGAAACTAAAGTAGATTTAGCCGAGTCTCCGAAGGAGGGCTGAGAATCGATAAAATTTTCTAATTGGGTGGAATCCTGAGAATCGAAGAGGGATATATCTAAGGAACTAGACAGAATGTAGTAACTAGCTTTGGCCTTACCGCCGAAATAGATGACATCACCGTGTTTCAAATCATGGGTGTCACAATTGTTCCCATTGATCACTATCCCGTTGGTACTCCTGTTTCCGTCTAAATCACCGTCTACGATACGATAAGAATAATTAGCGGCGTTGGGGGATTTTTTAATTCGCAGTAAGGTGGCGTGTTGACGCGATACAACCTTCTCGTAGATTATGATCTCGTTGGTCGATTCCCGTCCAATTGAATAGGTTTGTTCCTCAAGAGAAATGATCCGACGGGCCTTCTGATCTTCTATGACCAGAATATGACGGAATTGGGGCAAGGCATTCATAGCAAAAGCGGTGATAGATTCTCTTATCTTAAGAGTGCCCAAAACAGTTATACAAACTAACAAGTTTTGATAACTTGTCTCTGCACTCTTTGACTGAGAAATTGATGCGTTGCTTCCGCCGATAAAGGACGACTAAATAAATAGCCCTGAGCTTCTTTACAGTCTAAATCACTCAAAATTTGCGCTTGTTGCTCCGTTTCTACCCCCTTAGCGACGACGCGGAAATTAAACCCCTCACCTAAGGCTATCGCCGCTGATATGATAGCTTTTTCTTGAGGATTTCCCCGCAAGTCACGAATAAACACCTGATCTAGTTTGACGGTACGGAAGGGAAATTGTTTTAAATAACCGAGGGCGGAATAACCCCTACCGAAGTCATCTAAAGCCAGACGCACCCCTAAACTTTGAAAATCCTGAAAAATCTGTCGAGCCTCAGCTAAATTCTGTCGCAAGGTTTTTTCGCTAATCTCCAACTCCAACCACTGGGGATCTAAACCTACTTTTTCTAATATCCTACCCACTAACTCAACTAACTTGGGTTGTTGGAATTCCATACCGGAAATGTTAACGCTCATCGTTACCGGCGGCAATCCATCCTTCTGCCAAGCTAAATTCTGTTGACAGGCGGTATTCAATACCCATTTACCGATGTGTAGCATCAAATCCGTCTTTTCCGCTAGGGGCAAAAATTTACCTGGTAAAATTACCCCTATTTCTGGATGTTGCCAACGGATTAAAGTTTCCACCGCCGTAATCCTACCGGTTTGTAACTCTATTTGAGGTTGATAGGAGAGGGTGAATTGCTGTTTATCTAGAGCTTGATGGATGACGCTTTCTAACTTCAGCAGTTGGGCCGTCTCCGATGACATCGAGGGGGTGTAAAACTGGTAATGATTGCGGCCTTGCGTTTTAGTTCGGCAGAGCGCCGCATCGGCGTTTTTGAGCAGGTTTTCCTTATCTTCCCCGTCTTGGGGATAGATGGCAATACCTATACTGACTTTGATTTGTAGTTCCCTATTTCCTAATTGGAAGGGATGTTTTAAACTATCGAAAATTCTCCCCGCTAACTTAACTGTATCCTCTGTGTTCTTTATCCTCGGTAATAAAAGGGTAAATTCATCGCTTCCCCAACGCGCTACCGTATCACCCGCCCTGATCGAGTGGGCTAATCTCCTCGCTAGATTCTGCAATAATTCATCCCCCATTGAATGACCCAGCGTATTGTTAATATGTTGGAATGAATCTATATCTAAGAACATCACCGCCAGGAGAGTCTGATTCTTCTGGGCGTTCGCTAGAGCTAGGGATAATTGTTTATTAAATAATAATCTATTGGGCAAGTTGGTTAAGGGATCGTGAAAGGCTTGATATTGTAATCTCTCTTCCGCTCTTTTCTTTTCGCTAATATCCCTCACCGCAAAACAGAAAATTTCTCTGTTTTTAAAAATAGATCGGGTTATTTTTTCTTCCACACTTACCATAGAGCCATCCTGGCAACGATGCAGAGACTCTTCGACGTGAAAGGGATTATTCGCTACTATAGGCTCAAGAATAGTATCGATTACATCTTTTTCTAGTGCGCTTAATTGATATATGGTTAATTCTGTTATTTCTTTGTTTCCATATCCCACTAAACGGCAATAGGCTCCGTTAGCTTCAATTACTTGCTTGTTTTTTGCATCGATCAGTAAAATTCCTTCGGTGGATTGTTCTAATAAAAATTTATAATAATCGCTGATATAGTTAAAGTCATTTTCTAATTTTTTATATCTAGTTATATCGAATAAATAAGTACGGATTAATTGATTATCAACTAAATAAACGATATGTTGCTCGTAACAGAAATCGTCTACCTCTATCTCCCGGACATAAGAGGTTTTTTCGTGAGTCAGAACTTGATCTAATAAACCCTTTAAAATGGGATGTTCGCGGTGTAATTGCCGCAGATTGGGGAAGCGAACATTGGCAGCCGGATTGAGATAGGTAATTTCTCCCTTGGGAGAAAATTCTAAGATGGGGCTGGGGCTAAATTCCGAAAGTCCGGATGAGGAGGAAGGAGGCATGATAACCGTAGCGGATTCATCATCACCACGAGTGGCGAAAGCTAAAGCCGTTTTCGCCTCCCCATCCTGTAGATAACCCTCTTGCTCAAGATTATTAATGCCGAATATGTCGGCTATATTAGGTTCTTCAACGCTATTTTTCTCTAGCTCCAACTCCGAGGAGGCGGAAATTATTTGATAGCTGGCTTTGGCTTTGGTGCCGAAACGAATCACATCCCCTGGCTTCAACTCGTGGGAAAGGCAATATTTACCGTTGACCATGATACCGTTAGTACTGCGTTTGCCTTGTAGATTGCCATCTATCACCCGATAGAAATCTTGATGGTTTTGATAGTCGGTGACTCTTAAAAGCGTGGCGTGATGACGGGAAACCTGTCGATCGTAAATAATAATAGCATTAGTGGGATCTCGACCGATCGTATAGGTATTATCTCTTAAGGCAACAATTCGCTTTGATTTTTGGTCTTCGACTACTAGAATATGTCGGGTGTCTTGTGGATTACTCATCGTGATTTTATTGCCAGATCAAAGGCTATTATTCTTAGCATTCCCGAAAAGCGCTCGTAATTATCAACCCCGAAAATTTTTTTGCTCCTCCAGACAATGTTTACAACTGTTGTAATTGTAATAAGCTAAGTTTATGAATGATTTACAATCCCCGAGCCTAAATTTGCTTGATTTAGCCAGATTGATCGAAAGTCAGGGTGATTTACGCTTTGGTTTGGAGAAGATAGCCAGACAGGTAGCCCTGTCGCTAGAGGCGGATCACTGTTCTATCTTACTGTTTGGCGAGGGTCATGATCGAGCTGATTCTCTGCGGGTATTCGCCCATTATGGGGCTTGTCTGCCGATCAAACTCGCGGGAGATAATATTGCCCATCATCCATATCCTTTAAATGTAGAGGAATCTATTTCCGAACCTATCCTGCTATGTGAGCAGGTTATCGGTATTATCTATGTAACTCTTCCCTGCCGCAAATTCCGCTTTAATGAACAGGATAAGCAGATTCTTCATCTCTATTCTCAACAAGTGAGTCAATCGATTCATATTCACCACTTACAAACTTTCACCAAGTCTCGCTTTATTAACGCCGCCGTAGGGCAAGAATTAGCGGAAAATCAAATCAATCCTAGCTCCCTACCACCTCATCCCCCCACCCTGGCTAAAATCGTCGCCAAGGCTTTTTTTAAGGAGTTAACTAAGGCGGGCTTCTGCCCAAGAGAAATTATCGAAACAGCTACGGAGGTGCTGAGTCTATTGGAAAAGACGATTCATAAACACAGGCAACGTCTCGATAATAGCCGGGATTGAGTTTATCAGTGATTTTTATGTTTGTGGAATCTGATCCCTAAAAATACGTCGTAGAGAAAACTCCAGAAATTTTTACCTTCTAGCAATCCTAGTGATTGTTCACAACCTTTAGCGTCTAATAAGGGTTTAGTGGCATAATACGCGGGTTGATATTTATACCAGGGGATAGAAGGCCATAGGTGATGAACTAGATGATAATTCTGTCCGAGAATAAGCAAGTTTAAAATTGCACTCGGGTAAACGCGAGCGTTTTTCCAGCGATTTCTCTCTTGGAAGGGACGGTGGGGAAGGTAATCGAAGAATAATCCTAACGCCATCCCCACCACTAAAGCCGGTACAAACCAGAAATTCATTACATAGCCGATGAAATCGTATTTTATCGCTATCAGAACTATGGTAATTAAGAACAACCTACTGAGGAACCATTCTAAAAGTTCGTATTTCCGCCAGAGACGACGTTTGAAGAAAAATATTTCATGATAGAAAAAACGGGCGGCGATTAGCCACAGCGGGCCCCCAGTAGATACAAAATGGTCGGGGTCGTTTTCTGGATCATTGACATGACCGTGATGTTGTAAGTGTACCCTCGTAAATACGGGAAAAGCGAACCCCAGCATCAAGGCGCTACCATGACCTAAAATAGCATTGATGATCCTGTTACTGTGGGCAGAATTATGAGAAGCGTCATGAATAACCGTACCGGATATGTGGAGGGCTAGTACATTAGCACAAAAACAGACGGGGGCAGGCCAAGACCATAACCAATATCCGCACACCGAAAGCGCGATCAGGCTTAAGGCTCCCGCGAACATGATAATGTTAGGATTGATGCCCCCAGGTGCTTTTAAAAACTCTTTGGGTACTGTCAGCATTGTTTCGGCCGACTGCATTGTTATTCTCGCTCCTTAATTTCGTTTTTTCTCGGCGTAAATTATAATACTACGGCTTTTTAATAAAGTTTTGTAACATTACCTTAATTAATATGAGCGCCCCGGTAAGTAAGCAATTGTAATCATTCCCGCCTATGTTTCAAGCTACCCGTCGCCGTTTAGCTTTATGGTACACGACAGTAACAGCGATTCTGTTATTGGTACTGGCTCTGGGCGCTTATTTTTACGTGCGAACCACTTTAATCGATCGTATCGATGATACCTTAAAACACGTAGTAGAAGTGGTGAATCGATCGCTCGTAATACAGTCTTTTCCCCCCTCCCAGGGACGTTATCAGGTGGATTTAGAGGCTAGTTTTCCCAGTCAGAGTAAGGCGGTGGAGGACGACCATATCGATTTAGAATGGTTTAGCCCTGGAGGTGATTTACTCTGGTCTACTTTTACGGAACCTTTGAAGGTGCCCCTACATCCTAGCAGGTACGGGAAAACGGTTCATATCGATTCGGCTCACGTTCTCAGGCAGGTGACGGAAAGAGTAGAAATAGATCATCATGTTTTAGGCTATATCCGGGTGAGTCATCCCTGGTTCGAGGTGACTAAACCAATCCGTCAGCTAACCCTGGATTTAATCATCGGTATTAGTTTTACCGTCGCTTGTGTAGCCGCTATCGGCTGGTTTCTCTCTGGGATTGCCATCCAACCGGTAAAAGATTCTTACCAGAGTTTGAAGCAATTCACCGCTGATGCTTCTCACGAGCTGCGTAATCCCATCGCCATGATTCAAACTAACGTGCAGATAGCTTTAACCTATCCAGAAACGGAGACTCAGCGTTTAAAGATTATTGAGCGTCTGACTAAACGTTTAGGTAATCTAGTTAACGATTTGCTATTTCTGGCTCGTTCCGATAGCGGTATGCTCGTACCAGATTGGCAGACAGTGCCTTTAGACGCTTTACTGATAGAGGTAATCGAAGAACAAAGGCTTTTCTCCCAACAAAAAGCGATGAGTTTATCTCTGTCGATTCTCGAAGACGAGGGGTTTGATTTAGGAGAGTTTACAGTTTCTGGGGATTGGGATCAACTAGCGCGTCTGTTTACTAATCTTATCGGGAATGCGATCGAACATAGTGGCTCTCCCTGCTGTAAGGTGGAGTTACGAGGCAAGGGACGCGATTACTTACAGGTGCGGGTAAGGGATGAGGGAAAGGGAATTCCCGAGGCTGCGCTACCCCATATCTTCGATCGATTCTACCGCGCTGATCCGGCGCGTCAACATTCGGGGGCCAGTAGTACCGGTTTAGGGTTGGCTATCGTTAAGGCGATCGTCGAGAGCCATCACGGTCATGTTAGTGTGGAGGGGGGACAGGGGAGAGGTACTGTTTTTACTGTTGATCTACCGAGATTAAATTGACGACAACAAAAAAGCGCCCTAGAGGGAGCTTTCTTGTTGAGTATTAATCCTGGCATCG
>CAZUVR010000054.1:0-24245 GCA_964623815.1 uncultured bacterium
GCTTATGAGTAGCGAGAACCAAGTGTATCAAGGCTTAAAAGCGTACATATCAATAGATAAGGTATCAAATTATACTTTTTTTCACCCAATGTCCAAGAGAGCCAATATTTATCGAAAACTTAAGATATTTAAAATTTTATCATCTCGATATAGAAATCGAAAAAAACGCTTCGGATTAAGGTTTAATTTAATTGCAGGTATTTATAATTATGAGCTTTCTTTAAAATATGAGCAAGCAGTTAACTAAAACTTTTGCAGGAGGTCTAATGATTAACTCCCATATTCGACCCAAAATTTCTTTAGTTGCTCGGGCAGAATTAAAGGAGTCAAGTCCGTATTTTGGTAGGACTTTTGGAAGGTTTTTAACAGAAGACATCTCCATAATACAATTAAAAGTCTATAAGCTTTTCTGAAAAAAGCATTTGCGTAAACAAAAATACTTTTACTAATCGCATAGTTTTTGTATGAAATTAAATTAGGAACGAGAGATAAGCATTTCAGCTTTTGAACTAGCTTTATAGTACTAAACTAAAAAGCTTGTCATAGTTAGGTTACAGCGATTCGAGATGTCTAGAGAATCATCGGACATAGTTATAGTTTGTCGCCTACTGGGATACTTCTATATAATTTTACCCCCTCAAGAAAATTGTACGCCTCTGGCGATACAATCGCCATCCTTCCTCAATCCTTCATAATGAAAACACACATAGCCATCAAAGCTTAATTCCCGATTAATCCCCAAGCACTTCTGTATATCTCCCGCCTCCAAATCTCTACCATTGGCGGTAAAAGCGATTCCCGGGGCTACTTTTATCGATGAGCCTCGCGGTAATAACCCCCTTAATTTCCGCGCCTCTCCCCGATAATTCTCCACCCTATCCCTATATATCTGAGGATGAAGATAATCTACTATACCTCTATCTATCCAACCCGGCACATCTTGTAATAGGTGATTGAGGGAAAAAGGATAAACAGCGGGGGAAAGGGAGACAATTAACTTCGGGTTAATGCTTTTGATTTCTCGATAGAGATGAGCTAAAAAATCCGTCAATCTATCAGCCCGCCATCCTATCCATCGTGGGTCATTTTCTTGAGGTATACCTGTACTGTTAAACTCTTTTTGATACCGTTGAATAACCTCCAGATTATAGCCCCCAGCAACGGGTAGAGCTGGTAATCTGTCACAGCCTTGAATTCCATCTACATCGTAATTTCCCGCCACTTCTAAAATCAAAGAGAGGATGAATTCTTGTACCTCTTCATCAAAACTATTCATCCAGGTTAAACCGCCGTGATTAATCTCCCCTCCAGTTTTGTTCAAAGCACGCCAATGGGGTTTCCTGTACAAGATGGAGCCACCACCAGCGAGGGGATAGGCGGCGAAACCGTATTCAAACCAGGGGATAACTTTTAAATCTAATTCTCGGGCGGCTTTAATTACGACAGCTAAAGGGTCGAAATTTTGACTCTTATAAAAAGGCTCTATACTCTCAAAGCCATTCTTTTCCATCACTCGGCTTTTAAATAGAGTATGGTCTCGATTCCAAACTACGGGGAAGACCGTATTAAATCCCGTAGCTTTAATAAATTCTAGGCTTCGATAGATATAGTCAGGAGAGGACAGGACTTGACTATGAGGACGATTAGCAATCCACAGGCCGCGAATGGGAAACGGAGGAGATCGATCGCTCTGCTCTTCTTCCTTAAACAGGATACTCCGTAATCGGTTCGGTAGGGCAATCCTCATCGTCTTCTATATCTGCGAAAGGATAATAAAATTTTAGATCGTCTTGAATTATGGATGATATTGCTTGCTGTACCGCCACTTTCACCCTTAATAATTGTACCTGTTGATTCCCGGGACGGGTAGGATAACGCACGTTATGAGGTAGGCTTTTCAGAGCTTTCGTCATCACCTCAGTATGATTGAGGTAAGATTGGTATTTCCGAAAGGCACGGGGTAAGTTCGCTAATTGCTTACTGACTTCTGTTTTTACTAATTGTTCAACTGGGCTTAATGATTGCTGATACATTTACGGGTCACTTGTCCTAAGATGACTAATTTAATAATAAAAGTAAAAACCAATCTTTAAAGTGACACAATATTACTATTAATTGTGATTTAACTCACTCAGATTTCTCCCAGGATGTACTCCAATCACCTCCTATTTCTAACCCCGCTAATTTACTAGAAGTTTTCACAATTGTGAAATCTCGATTCCGTAATTCTACTGATAAATATCCAGATTTTGTATCCCGACAACGAAAGATTAAACCTCGATCAGTTGGAACGCGGACGAGAGAAGGAGATCGATCTGTAGTACCTATAATACGAACACTATAAAGATCGTTCCTACCTTTCATCTCCCAATAACCCCAAGGAGTAACATACCAACTCAGCCGAGAATTATTAAAACCAAATTCATAAAAGTTACCTCCATAATGTAATCCGATTATTCCTACCGATTCGGTTATATTAAAAAGTTTCCTGGTTGAACCTACGGCGGTAATGGTTAAATCGGGTACGTCGGGAAAATAATTACAATTAATCCAAAACCATTTTTCGGGGAAGGAATAACCCCAATTTTTCTCGCCATAAAAGGGGACTTTTTCAAACTCGTATTTTTTTCCCCACCAATCGATATAACCGGTGGCCGCTCCCTGGGCGATTAATATCTGCCAGCCGGGATCGAAAATCGGTAAATAGGATAATAATCCTGCCGTCGCCCTCGGGGGGCGATGGGAATCGCCCCAAAGATACACCGGCTCTACTTCGTAGTTCCACTGACAGTTTTTCTGCGTAACTGGGTTGTAAATACTCCCCTCGTGATGGGTGCGGGTAAAGCTATAACCTTCTTTATTTTTCCGCGAGTGATTCACTATCAAATCATAACGACTGGCGGAGAAAGTTTTAGTGTTCGGTAGGCTACGACAAATATACTCGTCCTCTATTCCTAAAAGTTGAATCGCACCACCGGATAGGGGTTGAGATCCGATCGGATCTTGGATAGAGTACATGAAGGCAAATCCTTCTTCAATCTGAGGTAGGGTAACGCGAAAGTACCAGCCTTCAAAAAAGTTGGGGGTTTTTCCGTCCCAATGGTAGCCGCTATGAGGTGTTGACATGAGTTTCTATCTGGGGATCGATTTCGGGACTTCTGGCACGAGGGCGATCGTTATTTCTGACTCTGCTATTATACAATTTCAGGATAGTCTACCCTTTTCCCCAGGTACGGGTAATCTAGCTCAAGAGTGGCAAGGGGTACTGTATGAATTGCTCGATCGTATTCCGCTACATCTCAAAAAGGAGTTAAGAGCGATCGCTATCGATGGCACTTCCTCTACAGCACTTCTATGTACTGCCGATGGCACCCTCCTAGACGAACCGATTTTATATAATGACGATCGGGGTAAGGTAGTATTAGAGCAAATCAAGAAGATTGCCCCCCCCGATCATCCTGTCATCAGCGCTACATCAGGTTTAGCCAAGTTATATTGGTGGGTGGCTCAGCCTTATTATAAAGAGGCGGCTTACTTTCTGCATCAAGCAGATTGGTTGGCTTATCTTTTACACGGAGAGTTAGGAGTCAGCGATTATCATAACGCTTTGAAAACCGGTTATGATGTGGAGAATCTTTGTTATCCCGATTGGCTAGTGTGCCGAGATTTGTTACCCCGAGTCTTACCCCCTGGTACACCGGTTAAAAATGTTACTCCCACTATAGCCGAGAGATTTGCGATCGATCCCGATTGTTTAATATGTACTGGTACTACCGACAGTATAGCCGCTTTTTTAGCGAGCGGTGCGAGGGCTGAAGGAGAGGCGGTGACATCCCTAGGCTCTACCCTGGTATTAAAGCTACTGAGTCGGACTCGGGTGGAATCTTCCCGGTACGGTGTATACAGTCACAGGTTAGGTAATCTGTGGTTAGTGGGGGGTGCGTCCAATACTGGGGGCGCGGTATTGAAACACTTTTTTAGCGACGAGGAATTACTAAAATTTAGTGCTGAAATAAATTTATCACTAAAAACTAGTTTAGATTATTATCCCTTATTGAAGGCGGGCGATCGATTTCCCGTCAATGACCCCGATTTACCGCCGCGACTGGAACCAATCCCAGATAACAGGGTGGAATTCTTACAGGGATTATTAGAGGGGATGGCGCGGATAGAGGCGTTAGGGTACGATCGTTTACGGGAGTTAGGAGCGCCTCCCTTAGAAAAAGTTTATACTTCTGGCGGCGGAGCCAAGAATTTCACCTGGCAACAGATACGTCATCATTATCTAGGGGTGCCCGTCGTACCTTCCCCCCATACAGAAGCGGCTTATGGTGCGGCTATCCTGGCGAGAAGTGAAGGAAAAATTTAAGAGTAATTTTTCTCATCTTGCCTTTAATCTTGGATAGAAGAATTGGGAGAGATACGGAATCGGAAAAAGCGCAACTTACTCAATTTAAGGGGACAAATTCAATTTGTGCCAGATTATGACTATAAGGCATCACGAGAAAGGGGTAAAGCGATCGCGCCAGCTAGAACGATCATCCATCAGAAAGTTAAAGTAGAATAGAATTCATCTTAGTCAAGGATTAACTATTTTTAGATCAACACCTTCTATGGAATTTATCAAATCTTTAAAATTATCGCTTAAACAATTACTCGAATCTAATCTCAGCGTCGAACAAATGCGTTATGTCACCCATGTGTATTCCTCTCTGTTATACGGTAATGATTTAAACAGGTTAGCTCAAGTTTACCGGACGGATAAATGGGGAAGGCATTTCTACACTAAACATTATCAAACTCATTTCGCTTCTCGTCGTCAGCAAAGTTTAAAAATTTTGGAAATCGGTATCGGGGGTGAGAAAAACCCTTTAGACGGTGGGAATTCTCTTAGAATGTGGCGTACATTCTTCCCTAATAGTATGATTTATGGTTTAGATATTTACGATAAAAGTTATCATTCCGAACCGAGAATTAAAATTTTTCAAGGGAGTCAAGTCGATACAAATTTTCTGGATGAGGTTCTCGAAGAAATTGGAGAGCCGGATATTATTATCGACGATGGTAGTCATATTAACGAACACGTCATTTCTACTTTCGAGTACCTTTTCCCTAAACTCAAAATAGGGGGTATTTACGCCATAGAAGATACTCAAACATCTTACTGGCCGAAATACGGAGGTAATCCCGATGATCTAATATCTAATAATACTTCAATGGGTTATTTCAAGAGCTTAACCGATAGCATCAACTACAAAGAATATAAGCCCGTTGATTACGAACCTAATTATTTTGAGAGATTCATCGTTTCCATGCACTTTTACCATAATTTGATTTTTATTTATAAGGGGGAAAACAACGAAAAAGGGGAAAGCTATCGAATTACTCAAAGTAAATAGCTCGGTATTAAGTTTTCAGAAGAATCATTCTGAGATATTTCCATAAACCCGGGTATCGAGTTGATAGGTATCTTTTAATGTGAGACCTTAAGGCTACTGAACTTTTAGAGTCTTCCAATTCTCTATTTTGATAAAATTGAATTAGGTCATCCCGTCTTTTTAAAAGTACGCGGATAGTCTCGTAATCTTCTGCCTGTAATATCTCTCCAGGGTTTATGTTATCAGGTAAAGGACGGGGCACATAAAAAGTTGTGTGGGAGGGGGCTATCTCCTGCTCAGGTCTGTCTTTGGTGTAAAGATAAATAGATAGAGATTTTCTCGATAGCTCTTGTTTATCGTTCGGTAATCTTATCTGACTGAAACCATGCCAGGAATACTCGCTCGTTTCAAAAATGATACAGCGGTTAAAGATAGGGAGGAACGATCTCACCTGATTGGTTTCGCTAGAACGAGGATTGGAATGTAATTCTAATAAACCTCCCCAACTTTCATCCCATTCTTGATTTAAGTAGATGAGCAAATTCAAGCGCCGGTGATACCATCTACGCTCATCCATATTAAAATCGACGTGGGGATCTAACTCCTGACCGTGTAAGTTTTCGTGGGTGCCGCCTCCATAGAAGGTGCGATCGCTGATCAGATTATCAATTCCGGTAATCGCGCTAATAGTATCTAAAAATTCTTTCGATTGTACCCAATTAGCAAAATAATTATAAATATCACTGATAGAATATAAGTCTTCGTTAACCGCTTTTCTTCCTACTGTTCCCACTTCGCTCATTGCTTTAAGATGATTAAATTTAGGAAAGTCTCGGAGCAGTAATAAAGCTAAATCTTCATCTAAAAAATTATCTATAACAACGTATCTAAAAGGCTCAGCATTATTAAAACTTGTTTTATATTGATGAAAATTATTGATAATTAGTTTATTTATAGACATTATTTTTTTCAAAAACATCCTATATTATATATTAATATTCAACTTTTAACCCTAATAGGAAAGCCCCATAATCCCCTTTAACAGACGCTAGCGACTAGGGACCGGTTACTCTGTCTCTCCCGAACCGATATGATAGATTAAACATCTCGATTTTAAGCCTATGGACTGGTGGCATAAACTTAAGGATAACGGATTAGCCAGAGCAGGGGCAATTCTACTGTTATTTTTCTATGTGGTAGTGATCTTGGCCGACTTTATCGCCCCCTATTCAGCTTACAGGAGTTGGTCTGACGCTTCCCTGTTACCGCCGACTAAAATCTACTGGTATTCCGGTGGCGGGGATAATAAGGGCGGCTGGCTCGGGCCTCACGTTTATCCCACTACTCTCGGCCCGACGAATGTAAATACTGGCGAGAGGTTACTAGCGGAAGATTTTAACCAACCGTCACCCCTAGGGTTATTCGTGAAAGGGGAGCCGTATAATCTATTTCAGGTGCGCTTACCCCTGCCGCCAAAATGGGATGAAGTTACTCTATTTCCTGGAATACCGATCGATATACACCTATTCGGCACTACCGGTAAAGGAGCTATCCATCTCTTAGGAACCGATGAATCGGGGCGCGACCAATTTAGTAGAATTATCTTCGGTGGCAGGATCAGCCTATTTATCGGGTTGGTTGGTATACTAGTATCATTCCCGATCGGGATGTTAGTAGGCGGAATTTCTGGTTACTTCGGCGGCTGGCTAGATGCGATTTTAATGCGCTTCGTAGAAGTATTGATGACCATTCCGGGCATTTATCTATTAGTGGCTCTAGCGGCGGTATTACCTCCGGGCCTATCGAGTTCGCAGAGATTCTTATTAATAGTGCTGATTACTTCTTTGATCGGTTGGTCGGGTCTAGCTAGGGTTATTAGGGGACAAGTGTTATCTTTAAAGGAACAGGAGTTCATTCAAGCTGCGAAAGCTTTAGGGGCTAATCCCTTCTATATTATCGTCCGTCACGTCCTCCCCCAGACAGCGAGTTATATCATCATTTCAGCAACTCTGGCGGTGCCCGGTTTTATAGTCGCGGAATCGGTTTTAAGTTTGATCGGTTTGGGTATTCAACAACCTGATCCGAGTTGGGGTAATTTATTATCATTGGCTAATAACGCTTCTATTATCGTTTTGCAACCCTGGTTGATCTGGCCTACGGTGATGTTGATCGTACTGACGGTTTTAGCGTTTAATTTATTGGGAGATGGTCTTAGAGACGCTCTTGATCCCCGTACATTAAATCGCTAAGTCATGCAACAAGTAAGCCGAATTTATAATTATTTAGCCGATCGCCTTGTATTATACAGTCAGAGATACGGGCGGCCGAGTTGGCTCCTCTTCTTGCTCCTATTTACCTTGATAGTGGCTTTAATGTTCGGCACGGGGGCTAACTCTAAACCGAGTTTCAAGGTGAGCGAAATCAGGGGTGTATGGCTGACTAATATCGATAGCGATGTATTGTTTAGCAAAGGTAAGTTGAGAGAGTCGATCGATACCCTCTCAAAACTCAACTTTAACAGCCTCTATCCCACCGTTTGGAATTGGGGTTATACCCTCTACCCCTCAAAGGTAGCCGAAACCTATTTTGGGGTTAAAATTGACCCCACAGAAGGCTTACAGAATCGGGATACCCTCAAAGAAATAATCGATCGCGCTCACCGGGATAAAATGCGAGTAATACCCTGGTTTGAATTCGGTTTCATGTTGCCGAGCGATGCCAAATTAACTCAGAAATACCCGCAATGGTTAACGCAACGTCAGGATAAAAGTACGATTTGGTGGGAGGGTAAAGTACATCAAAGAGTGTGGTTAAATCCCCTACGTCCAGAAGTACAGGGATTTATTACCGCTCTCGTGGAAGAAATAGTCAGTAAATACGATATAGACGGGATTCAATTCGATGATCACTTCGGCTACCCCGTAGATTTCGGCTACGATGACTATACCGTAAAACTTTATCAGAGTGAGCATAAGGGCCAATCACCTCCGGCAGATTTTAACGATAAGGAGTGGGTACAGTGGCGGGCCGATAAGATTACCGATTACATGAAAGATTTATTTCGCGCCATCAAAGCTAAAAACTCTAATGTTATCGTTTCCCTCTCCCCCAACCCTCAAAAATTCTCACTCTCATCTTTCCTTTTAGATTGGAACCAGTGGCGACAGATTGGCTTGATAGAAGAGTTAATTGTGCAGTTATATAGAAATGATATGAGCGCCTTCGACTGGGAATTATCACAACCAGAGTTACAAGAGTCGAAAGGACATATCCCTACTGCAATTGGTATTCTCAGTGGTTTAAAAGGCCGCCCAGTGCCGATGCAACAGATAGTTACTCAAGTTAAGAAAGTCAGAGATGGGGGTTTCGGCGGTGTATCCTTCTTCTTTTACGAGTCTTTATGGAATTTCGGCACCGAAGAACCGGATTATCGTCAGGATGTGTTTAAGAAATTATTGACTGAAAAATCTTAAAAAATCAATGGGCGGGGGGAGGCTCGAACTCCCACGAGGGGTTACCTCGCCACATTTTGAGTGTGGTGCGTCTACCAATTCCGCCATCCGCCCTTACGGTTAGCTTCCTGATTATAACCCGATTTATGTCTTTCTAACAAGTTCTGATAATCTTGTGAACTGGCCCAACGATCGATCTCTTTGGCCCGCAATACTGGTAAGGGATGGGTTAATTGCTGGATCTGAGCGGCTTTGAGCATCTCTCCCAATTCACTCTTACTAATATCCTCGTAAGATTTAGCCTGAGCGATAAAAGCATCCAGATTGAGCAGAGGGGCAATTGTGGGTGAACCGCCGCTTAGTTTCATCAGCACTGACATAACAATTTTCGGGTCTTGTACGGCTAAGAGAGCAGCGCGATCGCAACTGAATTCGGCACACCTCAACCATGCTAACATCTGATTCTGTAGGGACTGGGCTATTACAGTTCCCCAGGTGGGCAGTAATCCCACCGCCAGAGTAATAATATTAGCGAGAGTTAAATATACTCCGTGTTCGCACTTGAGATGACCTAACTCGTGAGCCATCACCGCTTGTATCTCCTCCGGTGTCAACATTTCTATTAAAGATGTGTGTATCACCATAAAAGGTTTTTTCCCGCGCATGGCGAAGGTATAAGCGTTGGGTACGGAATTCTGTTGCACGTACAACTGAGGCGGTTCTAAATCGAGAACCTGACAGGCTTCTAACAATAATTTATGCAGGTGGGGTAGTTGATTCTCTCCCACCAATACGCTAGAAGCTATATTATTGAGGTAGAAAAATTCTTCCGCCACCGAGCCTAATAAACTTCTCACCGCCACATCTAAACCGGGTAATTGTTTAAGGGAATTAGTGGCTTGTTTATCTAGGGGATGACGGAAATCGTCCGCTCTTAAACCGATCAACGAAGTTTTAGAAAATTCCATATCTGTTACATATCGAGCCATTGCTTAACTCTTTCTAGGCTTTTCCAATTGGGTTTTTTAGCGAAACCGTCTTCGATATTCTCCACTATATCCTGACGTAATTCCGCGCTCAAACTCATCACTTTTTGCGCTACTTCTATATGCTCTCTCACGCCCGTCTTACCGGTTTCTAACATCGCCAGGACTAAATTAATCCGTCCTTGAGGAGATGCTTTTTCTAGTTTCACGCTTTTCTGTGCCGCTTTTAAAGCAGCCTCCGGCTTGTCGGTTAATAGGTATAACCAAGCTAAACAAGCCCAAGCTACGGAGTTTTTCGGAGTACGCTCACAAATACTTTTGAATAGGGGAATGAGTAATTCAGGAGATTCCCCCTGTTTGTAGCGTTCTAATCCTTGTTCAAAATCGAGGGAGGCAGATTGAGTTACGGATTCGGTCATGGTGAAAATTCAGCTTGAGGTGCAATATTATTAAACACCAAAAGACTTACCACAACCACAGGTTTGATTGGCGTTAGGGTTGGTAAATTGGAAACCGCCGCCGATCATGGCGTTGCTATAATCTAGCATCAAGCCGTAAAGATAAAGTAAACTTTTTTTATCGCAGACGATTTTGAAGCCTTCGTAGTCGAAAACTTCATCGTGTTCGTTGATTTGGTTGGGGTCTTCAAAATCCATCATATAGGACATTCCCGAACAACCTCCCTGGCGCACGCCGACGCGCAAACATAAATCCTTACCCTGTTGCTCCTTTAACGCTGATAGATGTTGCAGGGCAGCGGCTGATAGTTGAATTCCTTTGTTCTGAGTTGCTTGTGTCATATTTAAGGCTGACTCCTAATCGGCGTTTATTATGATAGATAAGTTATGGGTTAAAAAATTTTTCCCCATGTGTATCTATATTATCGAAAATTACATCTTATTAATTGAAGCTTGATTGTAAACGGAACGAATACCATAAGTAATGAACGTCACCCTACTCAACAACCGCTATCAGATTCTCCAGACCCTGGCCAGAGGAGGATTCGGGGAAACTTACATCGCTATCGATACCCATATGCCCTCAAGCAGAAAGTGCGTGATTAAAAAATTACATCCCGCCTTACAGAGCGAAGGAATTCCCGACTGGTTAAAAGAGCGTTTTCATAGGGAAGCAGCGATATTAGAGGAGTTAGGGGAAAATAATCGGCAGATACCTAGATTATACGCTTATTTTTATGAAAATGATGATTTCTATCTGGTTCAGGAGTGGATCGAGGGAGTTACCCTAACGCAAAAGCAAACACAGCAGGGGAATGTGTCAGAAGCCGAAGTCAGGGAAATATTATTGAAATTATTACCGGTATTACAGTACATACACGATCGCCAGATCATCCACCGCGATATAAAACCTGATAATATCATCCTCCGCAATAGCGATAATCTGCCCATACTCATAGACTTCGGAGTGATGAAGGAAGCGGTAGCCACAGTACTCGATCCTTATCGGAAAACGGCTTACTCGATCGCTCTAGGCACCCCTGGATACATGGCCCCAGAGCAGGCGGCGGGCAGGCCCGTATATTCTAGCGATTTATACAGTCTGGGATTGACGGCGGTATTTTTATTGACAGGGAAAACGCCCCAGTATCTGGATACGGATAGCCAAACGGGGGAAATTCTCTGGCGGAAAGAGCTTCCCGAATTACATTCTCATTTGGCGGCGGTGATCGATCGCTCCATCCGCTTCCATCCGCGCGATCGATTTAGTACCGCTAGAGAAATGGAATCTCAATTGCAATCCCAGCATATAGAAACATCATTCATGCCCACCATCGCCGTCATCCCCCCCGAGAAACCTGCCGTCAGGGTGGGGGTAGAGCCAGAGAAAACGATCGCGGCTCTACCCACGGCCGCCCCGACGGTAAAGAAAAATCTAAATTTGTGGTCTTGGCTATTATATTTACTCCTATTTTCCGGCGTTACGGTAGGGGCATTCGCCTTAGGTTTTTACACCTTCAGCCCTAAATCTTCTCCCAAGAGAAACATTACCCCACCACAAACCTTTCCGAGTCCGAGTGAACCACAAACTTTCCCCACTCCAGAAAATCAGAACCCACAGATAGAAGAATCTCCTAAACCGGTTTACAGGCCCAGGCGTAGGGTAGTTCCCCCTCCATCCGTTCAACCCTCACCCGTACCCGAGGCCAGCCCCAGCCCCAGCCCCAGCCCCAGCCCCGTGCCCACACCCGAGGTTACTCCCACTCCCGTACCAGAAACCACGCCGATTCCCGAACCGAGTCCGACTGAAATACCGGTAACACCTCCAGAAGCCAGCCCCGCACCCCCACCCGCCGAAGTTATCCCCACACCCACCCCGGTGCCTTCCACAAATCCCTTACCTCCAGAAGGTAAAATCGAGCCTACCCCGCCCCTGACTCCTCCCCAGTAGCGAAAAAGTGAAAATTTTGTCACGACCATTGTGGCTGTGTCAGAATTAATGAAAAATTCATTCCCTGTATTAGCGGCTATCCTGATTCATGACTAATCGCCCCGATCCTGAAGTTACTAATTCTCCGGACCCTTTCGATACTAACGGTAAGATTCCGGTAACAGAGATATTGGATGAACCTTATAACGCCGAGTACGTTTCTTCTCTCTCCAGTCGTAATCCCGCCCGGCGCAGAGTTTTCACTTTTCAGGAGATACAATCGATCAGTCCGAGAATCCTCTTTTTCGCCCTATTGATGATGGTGATAGGGATTCGCTTTAATTTAACTTGGCTCGGTCTTTCCGGGGCGATCGTGGCTCTATTATTATCGGTACAGATTATCTTACCCGCAGCCGTCGCCTGGATCAATCATTATTTGACAGCCTCGGAAAGGAGGACTCTCATTGCTATCCCTGGTTTAGTGATCGCTTTAGCCGGCCTAGCGAAGTATTTGGGGGTGTATGATTCGATCGGACGCTGGTTGAATACTTTCTCCTACGATGAGTTTGGTTCATGGGCGGAGTGGGTAGGTGCTTTGGGACAAATCATGATCGCCGTCTTAGCGGTTTATGTAGCCTGGGAACAATATGTAATCTCTAAAGATTTAACCATTCAACAGAATCTCATCACCCAGCAACAAACAATCGATTCTTATTTTCAAGGGATTTCCGAATTAGCCCTCGATGACGAGGGTTTATTGGAGGATTGGCCGCAGGAGAGAGCGATCGCGGAAGGTCGCACCGCCGCTATCTTAGGCAGTGTAGACGCTAACGGTAAGGCGAAGATTCTCCGATTTCTGAGTCAGTCGCGCTTACTTTCTCCTATAAAGAGAGATCGTTTTATCGGTAGACCTATTCTAGACGGTATGGGCGGTTATGCGGAAGACCGGGCCGAAGGCACCCGGGTAGTGAGTTTGGGGGTTATGTTAGCCGGGGCCAATATGGCCGGGCAGGATTTACGCTGGACAGACCTCAGCGATGCTAATATGGTACGCGCCGACTTGAGTAACTGTGATCTCGTCAAGGCTAATCTGGCTCGTACTATTCTCTACGAAGCGAGTCTAAAGGGAGCCGATATTAAGGGGGTTAGATTTTTTTATGGCTCTTTAGATAAGGCTTCTCCCCGTAGTCGCACCCATGCCCCTGATTATGAGACGGGTGCCTATACGGGTACGGTGGTGGAAAATATTAACTTTACTGGCGTGAAAAATATGAATCAGGAGCAAAGATATTATTGCTGTAGTTGGTGCGGCGAGAAGTCTCGTGCTACTATACCAGGCGGTTGCGAAGGCATACCTAATCTTTTAGGTAGATAAAAAAATCTTGATACTGCTAAATAGTGCTTAATTTAAAATTTTCTTTTCCTTAACTAACGTAATTATACTTTGAAGTATAAAAATAATGACTTATTTTTTTCACAAAAAAATAAAAGTTAACTATTTTTATATCTCACTAACTTAAAAGCAGAGGAGCTATTCGCTCCCCCTCAATTCCCTAACCAATAAGAGGATTATATGATTTTATTTAGTAATATTCATTACACTTTTCGGAAATATTCAATTCCTAAACAGGAATTCTTGCAAGTAACACCGTCTTCTAATATTAGCAGTGAAGTTTTCGGAAAAAAACAATTCTTATAAATGAATTGTTTTTACGATAAATAATAGTGAATATACATAATGAAATCGCCTCTCGATAAATTAATAAAACGGTTTATCGAGCGAATCAACTTTCACCCGTATCGTCCCCGACAAACCCCGACAAATCTTGACTGGGGGTTATCGGAGGGGGAAATATCTCCTACAACTTCAAGAATTTTAACATCGGGGTGAATAAATTGCCGAATTGCCACGCCGATTTATTGCTTTCTTCTTTGTATACCTCTAATATTCCCTGTATTACCTCAAAAATATCCTGGGGTTCAGCAAGGGCGATCGCTCATTGCCGCTCGATGACCGTACTCATTAGCGGACGGTCAATTAATAAGCTGTCCGGAATTTTTTGAAGTTATTTCTTGAAAAACCTTAACTGGATTATCTCTATAAACCTAAATGCTTTCAACACAGATTTTCGTATCTTTAATATTTTTTTTCAGTATATTTGCTAATTTGTTTTGCTTAGCTGGTTATGCCAGAGAAGATGAAAGATATGAATTTTCCGATCCGATTTTTTTGCCTCTATTTAATGAAAAAGATGATGATACTAAGTTTTTAGTGAAAAAAATAGAAGTATTAGGAAGTACGGTTTTAAAGAAAGAAATTCAATCATTAATTTTATCGTATCAGAATAAATATTTGACCTTTGAAGATTTAATTAATTTACGTACCTCGATCACCCAACTTTATATAGACAAGGGTTATGTTACCTCTGGAGCTTTTCTATTAAACAATCAGGATTTGAGCCAGGGTATCGTTAAGATACAAGTATTGGAAGGAGAGATAGAAAGAATCGATTTAACAGGATTACAACGTCTCAATCAGGGATATATCCGCAGTCGTTTACAATTAGGTATTCAACGCCCCCTCAATATTAACAATCTTCAATCGGCATTACAATTACTTCAGTTAGACCCTTTAGTCGAGAATATTAACGCTGAATTAACCGCCGGTAGTGCCCCGGGCCGTAACGTGTTACTAGTGACGGTGAAAGAAGCGCCCGCCTTCAGAGCCGGAGTCGGTTTCGATAATTATCGCCCCCCCAGTATCGGCTCTCAAGAAGGTATCATCTTCATCAATCACGATAATCTCCTTGGTTTCGGAGATAGATTTAACGCCCAGTATGCGATCGCTTCGGGGCTGAATACCTATAATATAGGGTACGCCATCCCCGTCAACCCTAAAAACGGCACCTTCAGTATCGGCTACGATAACGGCTATACCGTAATTACGGAAGCGAGATTCAGGGAATACAATATCACCAGCGAATCGGAAACCCTATCGTTTGCTTTCCGACAGCCGATTATCAGGAAACCGGCGGAAGAATTCGCCCTCGGATTAACCTTAGATTTACGCAGGAGTCAAACCTATCTTGACGGGGAGCCTTTCTCCTTCTCTGGAGAAACGGAGGATGGAGCGGCGAGGGTTACGGTAATTCGCCTGACTCAGGATTGGGTGAAACGGCAACCTACCAGAGTCATCGCCCTCCGCTCTCAATTTAGCTTCGGTATCGGCTCATTAGGGGCAACGATTAGCGATTTAGGTGTAGACGGGCGCTTTTTTAGTTGGTTGGGACAGTTTCAACTGGTGCAACAACTGTATCCAGGTGCTATTTTACTAGTGAGATTAGATACTCAATTGACACCTGATCGATTGCTCTCTATGGAACAGTTTACCATCGGCGGTATCGATACGGTGCGTGGCTATCCTCAGAATCAAATCGTCACCGATAACGGGGCGATTGTCTCCCTCGAAACCCGTTTCTCTCTCATCCCCAACTCCGATAACCTGCAGATAACCCCTTTTTTGGAGGCGGGCACTGGATGGAATAATAGCCCCTTCAATCCCGATCCTAGCACGATCGCCAGTACCGGTATCGGTTTACGCTGGTTGATCACCAACGGTTTGCAAGTGCGTCTCGACTATGGCATCCCCTTAATTCCCTTCACCAAGCAGGGTAACTCTTTTCAAGAAAATGGTTTTTATTTCTCTATTCGCTACCAACCTTTTTAAAATTAAGAAAAAATCAAAAATTTCTCTATCTCTTCGATAATCAAAGACGGGTTACTTAAATGGGGGAAATGTCCCGAGGCATTGATTAAATAATACTGACTATTTTTGATATTTTTATGAAGATATTCACCAACTTCAACAGGAACGAAAACATCGTTTTGAGGTTGGATTATCAAAACTGGCTTATTTAACAGTGCGATTTCTCTCCGATAATCAGATTTTAATATAGTATTAAAAACCACAAAAGCTATATCGGGTCTAAGTCGCTTCAGGCAGAGGGAAAACTCTTCCTTTAAATGAGGTTTATCGGGATTACTCATAACTATAGGTGAATATTTTTTAATCCATTCTGTGTAGTTATCAGCCATCTCAGAGAGTATTTTTATCGCATTTTCATCGCTGATACCTCCTATATAATCCTCTTTATTTATATAGCAGGGTGAGCCAGCGATAAATACTAGCTTCTCAATCATATTCGGATGTTTGATAGCCGTTAAAGCCCCTATCATACAACTAACGGAATGGGCTATCAAGATAACGTTCTCTAATTGCAAGCTACGAAATATCACTTGAAAATCATCGCTATAATCCCAAAGAGAGTTGTATTTCGATTGATCAAAATCTTCATTATGGATATATTTACTACCTGGAAGATTAAATAAAACTATACGATATTGCTCGCTAAAACCCGGTATTATGTATCTCCATGCAGTTTGGTCACTACCAAACCCGTGCGCGAAAACCAGAGTGTTTTTAGCTTCTAAATTACCCGTTACCTTAACGTCGTATTTTTGTAACATAATAGAACTCTAACTTTATAGACTCATCGAAACCGCATAATAGAGATATTCTTATTTTTACATTAGCACTATGTCTTTAATCCAATGGTATCCCGGTCATATTGCCAGAGCCGAAAGGCAACTGAAAGACGCATTGAAATTAGTAGACGTAGTCTTAGAAGTTATCGACGCTCGAATACCGATTGCTTCCCAACATCCGCGAGTCAAGGAATGGATAGGGGAGAAACCGAGGATATTAGTAATCAACCGCTTCGACATGATACCCGACGCGGTGCGACAGGAGTGGATAGACTGGTTTAAAAGCCGAGGCGAGATACCCTATTTCACCAACGCCAAAACCGGGGAAGGAATCAAACCCATACTCAAAGCAGCCAGCGCGGTAGGTGCCCAAATTAACGAAAAACGAAAAAGCAGGGGAATGTTACCCCGCCCAGTGCGAGCCGTAGTCATAGGATTACCCAACGTGGGTAAATCGGCCCTTATCAACCGTCTCCTCGGGCGTAAAGTAGTAGTCAGCGCCCGACGAGCCGGCGTCACCCGACAACTGCAATGGGTGAAGATTTCCGATACTTTAGAGTTATTAGATGCACCTGGGGTTATCCCCTCCCGGCTCAATAATCAAGACAACGCGGTTAAACTCGCTATCTGTGAAGACATAGGCGACGCAGCCTATGACGAGCAGAGAATAACCGCCGCCTTCGTCGATATGGTAGTAGACTCCGGCTATGAAAGTGCCCTTTTATCCCGATACGGATTAAATCCAGCGACGATGACGGGAGAAGATTATATCGAGGAATTAGGGAATAGGAATTATCAAGGAGATAAGCAGAAAGCGACGATGCAGATACTTAATGACTTCCGTAAAGGTGTCTTGGGAGCCATTCCTCTAGAATTACCCCTCCGCAGGAGTGAGTGAAGAGAAGTGAGAAGTGAGCGCAAAACTAATACTCGCTCCTGATTCTTGTTAACTCACTTCTGATTGCTTCGAGTTAGGATAGAATTTGTGTCTAAATATATAAACTAAGTATGACTCAAACTACAGAAGTGAAATACGGGGAAAGAGATATAGAGGAAGGGAAACTGATAACCTTTCCCAACCCCCGCCCAGGCAGACGCTATGACGTGCATATCACCCTACCTGAGTTTACTTGTAAGTGCCCCTTCTCCGGTTATCCCGACTTCGCCACTATATATGTAACTTATATCCCCGATGGCAAAGTAATCGAACTCAAAGGCATTAAACTGTATATCAATAGCTATCGGGATAAATATATCTCCCACGAAGAGGTTATCAATCAAATCCTCGATGACTTAGTAGCCGCCTGCGAGCCGTTAGAGATGAAAATCAAAGGCGATTTCAATCCCCGGGGTAACGTGCATACCGTAGTAGAAGTGAGCTACACAAAGTAAACTAATCCCACGACTCTAATTGTTGTAAAACATTATTCCACAGAGTCATCACCTGTTCTCGGAGTCGCTCGAATAAAGCGGCTACTGAGATCATAATAATACCAATGAGAAGACCGATCGCCCATTTCAAAAAAGAATAATTCCAACTCAGCACGATTAACTGATAAAACACCGTCAGCATAAAAGTAATCGTGCCAACAAACAGAAAAGCCCGAATCCGCAAACCTAAACCCGCTAGCAGAGTTAATAAACCAATCGAAGCCGGCAACAAACCTGCCGCCCCCTGATGAAATAATAGAGCCGTGAGACAGATTAAACCGCTACCGCCGACGCGCCAACTATGGCGTTGCTCTCTCCGTTGTTTTAAAATCGGATCTACCGCCGCAATATAGAGTATAGAGAGGCCCAACATACTACCCCAATAGAAAATATCGCGGAAATTATTCTCGACGAGAAACTTCACCAGCATCCAGTTAAAGAATCCGAGACTGAGATAACTCCAGCGAATCTTATCCGGCTTGATACTTACATAAGCGTAAAACAGAGCGATAAAAGCCAGACTCGGATAGGAGATAGTAAGGGAAGTAAAAAGGGCCGTAACTAAAGGTAAGAATAAAGCCATCCGTCGCCAGGGTAAGGGATACCATCCCCAACTTTCCCAGGGCAGATTATAGAGACAGAAAGCGACTAGGGCGGCAGCCATACCATAGAGCCAATCGTAGACACCTAAAAAAGGATAGGTAAGACGGAAGATAACCAAAGTGAAGAAGAAATCAACGCCGCCCCAATACACCCAATTATCCCGCCGCGAGATAAAACCTTCCCACCAGGAATAAGCAGAGGTGAGCAAGGTAAGAAATAACAAATAGGGGGAGGGATAGAAGGAGAGAATACCGCCGAGTTTGAGGGGGAGGGAGAGCAGCCAGTAGGTGTGAGCGATCGCTTTCACTTCTGCTACACTCAAATAAAATAGAGACTCATACCATCCCAACAGCAGACGATGAGTGATAGCTATCCCCACACTCACCACAGATAACAACAGAAAAAAATTAGCTATATTGCTATCGCTCGACTTACTCGCCGCGTAAAAAACCCCTTCATACAGGCCTAGAGAAACGCCGATTAAAGAGAGGATAGTCAAAGACTTACCCCCCTCGAAGCGACGGCTTACCCCCGCAGCCAATAAAGAAGCCAGAATAGTAACACCACCGGTATAAGCGTTAAAACTACTCACCCGAGCGAGTATCCCTATCAACCCATAAAAGAGAGGAAAAGATTTTATCGATGATAGATGACTGAGACGATTAAGTAACATACCGCCCACTAATAAACCCAACCAGCCGACGATAAGATTAACCCCCGCCATCAGTAAAAAACTCTCTCCCCCTCGCCAGAAGATTTCCACGATTAATATTTCACCCAACCATACCAAGCCCCAAACGACGAAATTATTAAGACGGCTTCTGTGAGTGTAGATAAGTATCCCCGCCAGAAATAGAGGAGACAGCCACCATTGAGCCGCCGGATTAACAAGCCCCGAGATAACCCCCGCACAGTGAAGGGTTAAACGGAGAGTATTCCATACCCATAACCCCATCCCCCACTCATAAGCTGCCCTGCCCGTAAAAGAAGCGAAGAGATTAGCCCGCGCTTTCAGGGGCAAACTCACCAGTAATAAGACAGACAGTAAGAGGCACTGAAATAACAACCAATCGCCCCGAGTATATAACTGCCATATAGATAAAGTCTTAAAGCCATATTCCCTAACGGCGAATATAACGGTAGCTACGAGAAACCCGATGTGTAAACGACTCGTTGACAGTCGGGGTAAATAATAAGTATTAGCCGCCATCACCACGCTACTGATAGCGAAACCGATAAGACGTAGAGGAGACTGCCAGAAAGTTAAAGCGATGGCGAAAATCAAACCGTAGCAACTAGCCTTAATTGCCTCGCTCCGCCGATTACCTTCTTTCAACGCGCCCACAAAGGTTAAAGTTGTTGGTACGAGCAACCACCACAAGTTATCGAAGCTAATATATCCAGAATATGGATTCGCTCCCAACAGTGTAATTTCAATTAACAACCACCATAGATTCTGAAAATAAACATCTCTAGTCAGAGAAAAGAATAGGGTGTAGCTAATCCCCGCCAAAAGCAAGCCAAAAAACCAAGCAGAGTTTCCAAAAGATTGCCTCAAAGGTTTATCGGATTCAAAGAGACTCGATAGCAACTCCACCACCGTTGCGGCGACGACTATCAAAGCCCAAGAAAAAGTATTCAACTGCGGATAGATAGCATCGATGAAAGAGGCAACCGTCAACAGAGCCAAACCGTGACAGAGGTAGAGGATAAATTTAGACTCGCGCCGCCCGGCCAGACTGTAAACTAGAGCCAGAGTAGAGAGAAAAAAATTAAAAGAGCGCCCCCAAAGATTGGTGAGACTGATGAGAGTTAATACTATCCCCAAGCCCAAACAGAGGTAATCCGCCAAGTTAGCCAAACCAATTTTCTCCCTCCGCCGTAACCATCCAGAAAAAGTCAGCCAGATAATCACGTAAGGAAACAGAGTCAAGCCGTAGAGGTTAGGAAAGTAACTCGCTGACTGAGTTAAATTCAGCCAGAGATTAACCGTCGCCTCCCGCCAATTCACCGGCACTAAATCCCGCCAGCGAAATAAGGATTCCAAACCCGAAGCGAATAAAAAAAGTATATCGATAGGCTGCCAAGCAGAGCGCAAGCGTCGGTAGAAAAAATGTATTACTAGCAAACTCACCCCCACCGATTGAAGGGGCGAAGAATTACCCCAGGTAATCCACCAAGCCAATCCTAATAAGAAAATAGCCCCCCAATTGAATAAAGGTTTTGATAACCGATTTTCCTCGTCTCGATTTTCAATCTCCCAGTAATAGGGAGTTAACCAACCCAATAGGGCCAGGGCTAAACCTAATTGAGACAGGGGTAATTGTCGGATGAAAATTACTCTTATTAATAGAGTTGCCACCGCGTAAAGCACCAATCGGATAGCGAATTTAGAAGTGAGCCGAGAATTATTCCTCCCCAGCCCTAAAAGCCAAGTCGCCCCGATAATCCCGCTATAAACCGCGATTAAAGATACATTATTAACCTGCCATCCCAACTGTAATAAACTTATGAGCAAGAAAAATAAATTGGCGATCGGCTGAAAAGTATTTTGCCGATAGAATAAATAAAACAGAGTTATTATGGAGAGAATCGCTAAAATTATACCACCACTCGATCGCCAAATATAGAAAGTATCCATCGCCCATATATTAATAGGAATCAATAGGATAAATACCCCTTGTAAAGTTTGAGCTGTTAATCCCAAATTCTCCTGATGACTCGCCCAATTCCCCACCGCATAAAACACCAGACTATAAAATAATAAAACCCCATACTGACCGAGATTAGAAATATTATTCCACTGAGTACCCGCTAGAACAGTAGAGGATAGGGTTACTAAAAACAAACCTAAAAATAATAGCCATCTGACGCTCAATTCAGCGCGGAAAGATCGCCAGAATAGCGATAAAAAATTAGGTTCGGTAGTAACTAGCGCTGGTTGAGGTTCGGGAATTAATTCTTCGGTAAAAGAAGCATTCCTAACAGCAGGAACTTTAACAGTTGCCATCTCCAACACCGGACAGATTAAATATTTGCGGCTTAGATACTTAATTTCCTCATCATTTAGCAAACCTAAATCCCGCCAATATTCCAAGCCATCTAAGACTCGCGGATGAGAGAAATCGATCGTAATACTACCCCTAATTTCCCTATCGGAATAATCCTGGCTCATAGTTAATATCGACCTCAACAAAGGAATTAATTACGCTAACTAATCCCCATATTAATAATCCTCTCTTGTCAATTCAATACCGAACGATCCAGTTATCTAACTGGTTTCCCACTGTAGCTAGATTAAAACAGCTCCCAATCCTTACTTGTCAATCTCTTCAGCCCCTCTAAACGATGGCTGAAATAATGACAATCAAGACGACTATAATCGGTCAACATCGTATTATTAAGACTGATAGACCAAGACCAAATATAAGCAGCTTGAGTTAAATATTGTAAACTCAAACTCTCAATATCGCTCAAACATGATATTTGGTCGTAACCTTGTAAGAAAGAGTGACGCACCGAACGACTTAAACCCGACTGAAGAGAAACTTGTAAGAATTTAGCTAAATCAAAAGCTCGCCAACCGTAACCGCATTGATCGAAATCGAATAGAGTCATCCCATCATCGCCGTTAATATGAACGTTACCACTGTGGGGGTCGCCCCAACAAACCCCCCAATAGGGGAAGTCGTCAGGGAGATTCTGCATCTGCTCTTTAATCTCGGCTATCGTCGCCAGCAGGAAATGTAAATCGTAGGGGCGCTGATGCAAAAAGGGGGCTATAATCTGTAAGGATTTATCCAATAAATACTGAGCGTTTAAAGGATGGCGATGTGCCAGGGGTTTAAAATCCTTTGTCACCGAGTGGAGACGAGCCACAATTACCCCCAGTTGACGGGCCTGACAACAATTAAAATCCCCCAGGGCTATTCCTCCCGGAGCGTAGGGAAATAATACCCCGTAGCGTCTGCCCTCCGGTGCTAAAATTTCTACCGAAGAGTAACCTTGTTTAGTTTTTATTGGAGCCGCCACAGGAACATCATAACTGTGTAGATAATCTAAAAACTGTAGTTCAAAATCTATTTCTGTTTTGGTGCGCCAATGAGAGTGAGACACTCGGAAAATGTAAAGATTACCGAGTGTCTCTAAGAGGTAAACATCACTTAAACCCCGGTGCCAAAAGGAGCAATTACGGGGTAAGTCTATATTATAGTGAGTGTAAATCAATTCAGCTAGTGCCGAAGAGGAAAGCGTAGAATAAACAACGGGAAAGGTCGCTTGTCTATTACTTTTTCCCGCTTTGGGGGAATTCTGTAATAAAAGAGCGATCGAGGGCAGAAAAGTACTCAAGATTACCCCCTGAGACCCTATTTATTAAGGGATATTAAGACAAGAAACTTATGCATAAGTTCCCTAAGTAATACTTACTACAAATAAATAGGGAATTTAGTATCCTAAGCTACATTATCTAGATTAAATAATTTAAGTAATTTATAGAAAAGAAATGATTTTTTAATGATAAATATCTTTACAAAAAGCGGGTTAAATCGAAATCTTCATCGGGCAAAGAATCTTGAAACCTTTCTTGACTTAAAACTAACAATAACCTTTCCGTATAATCTACCGCCCCTCTAAGATCATTTTGCAGCTTTTCTAAACCGGCATTGGCATACTCTTCAAAGATAGATATTCTCAAATCCTCTGCGTCGGGTTCATAGGGAGAGAGACAATTAGGGTCATTAGTAGCGGCGACGGCCAACAATTTGAGCAAAGCATCGTAACCTCTAGAGATAAAAACCTCGACGCTGATAGGCCCTGGTTCGCGGGCGATAGTATCGAGAGGCAAGCGTCTCTGTAGATTAGCCCCCAGGGTAGCGGCGAAAGCCATGACATCGGCGTAAGTTTGAAAAGGGCCGACACCTTCGTTAAAATCGACTAACAATTGCACCAATTGCGCCTTATCTTTGGGGATACGAACTCGATGAACTGCCATTAATTTAACTTAAACTGTTAACATAATATTTATTATAAAAGTTTCATCAACCGTGTATTTACCTGGTCTTTCTTTACTCCTAGCGGGAATAATGTCCTATACCGTACCCGATAAAATCACTTTTGATATATCTAAGATTTCCTCAACGGGGTTAATCGGCTCACCCGGTAGTTATCGCGCCCTAGATTATGAATTCTGTATCCCCCGAGAGGAGAAATATTTGCAAGAGGTGAAAGAGATCGATCCGAACCTGCGGGTATACCCTAATAGTAAGGGGCGCATCGGTTGCGAGAAATCTCAGTATTTATGTATTGGTAATACCCGTCAGCAGGGCTGGCGGGAGATTTTGATGAAGTTAGCGGACTTACCGTATATTGAAAAGATTCAGCAGACTTATTGGGAATGATAGCGGAGATGGCGTTGCTGAATTTGCAGTTGATTAAGTAGCTAAAGGAATTACTCCAAACCT
>CAZUVR010000055.1:0-24054 GCA_964623815.1 uncultured bacterium
ACCTCTTACACGATTATGCACGCAACCTGCTAACAGCGCCCATCAAACCTGAAAGCGAGGGAAAGTTATCGGGGCTAGGATTATCAGTCTCGGAAGCCCACCAGCAATTGCTAAAACGTTATCAAGAAAAGACACGGAACGGCCTATGGCATACATTGCGCGAATTGCTAAAATGGCATCAGGAAAAGACTTCGGGCGGCTTATGGCATACCTTGTGCCAATTGCTAAAATGGTATCAAAAAAAGATCCACGGCGGCTTATGGCACACCTTACCTGATGATGGTTACATCTACGATCATTTAATCTGGCATTTTGAGAAAGCTGGGAAAATAGAGGAGATTCATCAATTACTCAGAGAAGAAACTCTACGACGAGAAAACGCATGGTATTGCCGATGCGAGAGCCTGGGAAAAACGTCTAATTTTGTTAAGGACGTATTGAGAGCCTGGAAAATAGCCGAAGAAAATTGGGATAAAAATCGAACTGGGTCTATCAGTCTCCAGTGCCGCTATGCTCTCATCATTACATCCTTCAATAGCTTGGCCGCAAATATTCGTCCAGAGTTAATAGCGGCATTACTTGAGCATAAAGTCTGGATGCCAGCACAGGGGCTGGCGTATATACGACAAAGTAACGATTCGGAGACTCAAGCACGGGGCTTAGAAGCAATTAGCAAATATCTTCCACCATCTTTATTATCAGAAGCATTGGAAGCCGCCCGAGGTATACGAGATGAAAACTCCCGCACTTCGGCCTTAGGGAAACTGGCACCTCACTTGCCCGAGAGCCTTTTACCACAACTATTGGAGGCCGTCAGAGGTTTACGAAATGAAGACTTCCGCGCTTCGGCGTTAGAAAAACTAGCCCCACACTTAACCGAGAGCCTGTTATCGGAAGCATTGGAAGTCGCCCAGGGCATAGGAGGTGAAAACTCCCGTGTTATGGCGTTAGCGGCACTGGCTCCCCACTTACCGGAGAGCCTGTTAATACAAGCATTGGAAGTCACCCAGGGCATAGTAGATGAAGACTCCCGCGCTATGGCGTTAGCGGCATTGGCTCGCCACTTTCAGGAGATTTTACAGGAAGCCTTGTTAGCCGCCCAAGGCATAGGAGATAAAGACTCCCGTGCTTGGGCTTTAGCAAGACTGGCTCCTCACTTAGGGGAGAGCCTGTTAACACAAGCATTGGAAGTCACCCGAAGCATAAAAAATGAAAACTCCCGTGCTTTGGCGTTAGGAGAACTAGCTCCCCACTTAGGGGAGAGCCTGTTACCACAAGCACTGGAAGCCACCCTAGACATAAAAAATGAAAACTCCCGCGCTATGGCGTTAGGAGAACTAGCTCCCCACTTAGGGGAGAACTTTTTACAAGAGGCTTTGCAAACCGCCCGAGACATACGTTTTGAAGGTGCCCGTGCAAGGGCATTAGGGACGCTGGCCTCGTACTTACCAGAGGCCCTCTTACAAAAAACATTAGAAGCCGCTCAAGACATATGTTTTGAAGGCTCCCGTGCTTTGGCCTTGGCGATGCTAGCTCCCCACTTACCAGAGAGACTATTACCACAAGCATTGGAAACCGCCCGAGACATGGAAGATGAAAACTGCCGGGTTTTGGCTTTAGTGGCACTGGCTCCTCACTTACCAAAGATTTTACAGGAGGCGTTGGAAGCTGCTCGGGGCATAGGAAATAAAAATTCGCGTGCTTTGGCTTTAGTGGCACTGGCTCCTCACTTACCGGAGATTTTACAGGAGGCGTTAGAAGCGAACCGAGACATAAGGGATGAAGACTCTCAAACTTTAGCGTTAGCCCTACTAGCTCCCCGCTTACCAGAGATTTTACCCGAAGCCTCAGCAGCCGCCCGAGACATAAAAGATGAATATTCTCGCATTTTAGCGTTAGCCGCACTAGCTCCCCGCTTACCAGAGACTTTACAGGAAGCCTTAGCAACCGCCCGAGGTATAAAAGATAAAGCCTCCCGTGCTAGGGCTTTAGGGGAACTGGCTCGCCACTCACCGAAAATTTTAGAGGAAGCATTTGCAACCGCACGAGGCATAGATTCGGAATACTCCCGTGCTTCGGCATTAGGGGAACTGGCACCTCACTTACCCGAAAGCCTGTTGCAAGAAGCATTGTCGGTCACCCGAGGCATAGGAGATGAATACTCCCGCTCTTTAGCCTTAGAAGCATTGGCTCCCCGCTTACCTGAGAGCCTTTTACCACAAGCATTGGAAGCCGCCCAAGGCATAGAAGATGAATTCTACCGTATTTTGGCATTAGGGGCGCTGGCTCCGCACATACCCAATCTTTTATCGGAAGTAGTGGAAGCCGCACGAGCCATAGTCAATAAGGAATCCCGTGCTTTGGCATTAAGGGTACTGGCTCGTGGGTTACCCAATATTTTAGACGAAGCCTTAGAAGCCTCCCGAGATATAGGTTCTGAATACCCCCGTGCAAGGGCGTTAGGAGAACTGGCTCACCACTTACCAAAGGTTTTACCGGAAGCTTTGGAAGCCGCCCGAGACATAGGAAATAAAAACTCCCGCGCTCTAGCGTTAGGAGTAGTAATTCGTCAATTGCCCCCTACTTCTATAAATTTATCTTTTTGGCAAAAAATCTTTCATTCTTTCGCCAACCTTAATCGATCTCATTTCCTTGAAAATCTACCCAAATTAGCTTCTTCGATCGTTGACTTCGGAGGGGTTGAGGCTTTAAGAGAAACCGTCAATGCTATCAGAGATGTCACTCGCTGGTGGAAGTAATAGGATTTGGTTTTATCAGAGCCAAATAAGAAGACCATTAGTCAATAACCGGCCTGATCTTACTCCTTTTAAGTCTGGTAAATACACGCTGGATTAGATCATGAATATCCGTTCACATCAGGCAGAATAGATACAGAAGGCGTTTCCATCTATGATCCCAGTTAAAGAACAATTGCTGACAGCGATCGAATCCGCCCCCGAACCGGTTCTAGAGCAAGTCCTCAATTATCTTGAGTATCTTACCCATAAAGCTAAAAGTTATTGGTTGCAAACCTCGGTATTTCCTATACGCCCTTAATTTTTCACTAGTGTGAGCAATCTAATTTCTGATGTATACTACACTAACAATTAATGAGATTGCTAGACATCAACCCTGAAAAATTAGTCAGAGTGTTCCTTTTCTATGCTCACGAGTTCTACATCCGGACTGAAAAATCAAGTAGTTGAAGTTTTTTTTTGCTACGCTCATGAGGATGAGGAACTGCTAGATGAGCTAGTCAAACATCTCAGCTTGTTGAGGAATCAGGGAGTAATTAAAACTTGGCATTATCGTGAGATAACGGCAGGGACTGAGTGGGAGGGCAAAATCGATCAACATTTGGAAAGTGCCCAAGTCATTTTGCTCTTAATTAGTGCCGATTTTCTAGCATCCAAATATTGCTATGACGTAGAGCTAAAAAGAGCAATGGAACGCCACGATAAGGGAGAAGCTCGCGTCATTCCAGTTATTCTGCGCCCGGTAGATTGGAAGGAGGCATCTTTTAGCAAGCTACAAGCTCTCCCGAAAAATGCCAAACCCGTTACCAGTTGGTCTAATCGAGATGAAGCGTTTACTAATGTTAGTAAGGGAATTCGCAGAGCTATTGAGGAACTAACTGAAAAAAAATCTCTTAGCACCGTACAGGGAAGCAGAGTTCGTTTCTACGGCAAGGTTCCGCCACTTCCCTATTATTTTGTCGAACGTCAGGAAGTTAGCGGGGAACTGAAAAAAAGACTGTTAGCCCAAGAGACGGTTAAAGCGGGAATCTTAGTTATTAGTGCTATTTACGGTTTAGGTGGTCTCGGGAAATCGACGTTAGCCGCCGCTCTAGCCCATGACAGGGATGTTCAAAATCATTTTCCCGATGGGATATTCTGGGTAACATTAGGTCAGCAACCAGATATTTTATCATTCTTAAGTATTTGGATAAGGGCATTGGGGCATTATGATTTCAAGCCCATGAACTTAGATGAAGCATCTTCACACTTGGCAACTTTTCTCTCGGATAAACGAGCCTTACTGGTAGTGGATGATGTGTGGAACCACAAGGATGTGGAGCCCTTTCGGGTTGGGGGTTCTGGCTGTCGGGTTTTAGTGACCACGCGGGAAGCTCCTATTACAGGGGCCCTTCGCTACGATTTGAATGTGATGACTTCGGCTCAATCTTTGGAGTTACTCACATCTTGTTTAAGCAAAGCTCTAACAGAAACAGAACTCGTCGAAGCTGAAAAATTAGCCCAAACCGTCGGGCATTTACCCTTGGCGTTAGAGTTAGCCGCCGCTCAAATTAGTGAAGGTCTAATTTCTTGGCGAGAGTTACTCTCGGATTTAGAACAGGAAATTGCCAATTTAGAAATTCTCGATAGAGTGGAATTTGAAGATAACATTAGTGAAGCCCAGCGCAAGAATTACAGCTTGGTAGCTTCTTTCAATCTTAGTTTGAGGCGACTATCCGCCGAGAGATTGCATCAATTTGCTTGGTTAGGGGTACTGCCCGATGATGTTACCATCACCTCGGAAATGGCGGCAACTCTGTGGGGATGCGATCGAGTAGGGGCAAGGAAAACGTTAATATACTTGCGGGGTAAAGCTTTATTACTGCCTGGTGGCTCTAGTGATGAAGAAACCAGCTCTCGCCTTCATGACCTATTACACGATTATGCCCGCAACCTGCTGACCGCGTCCATTAAACCTGAAAGGGAGGGAAAGTTATCGGGGCTGGGGTTATCACTCCCACAAGCCCACCAACAATTACTAAAACGGTATCAAGACAAGACAGAGGGCGACTTATGGTATACTTTACCCGATGACGGTTACATTTACGAACACTTAACCTGGCATTTTAAAAAAGCTGGAAAGATAGAAGAGATTCATAAATTACTGAAAGAAGAGACTCCACAAGGAGGAAATGGCTGGTATTGGCAATGCGACCGCCTCGGAAAAACAGCTAATTTTGTTAAGGATGTATCCAGAGCTTGGAAAATAGCAGAAGAAAATTTGTGTAAAAATCGAATCCAATCTATCGGTCTTCAGTGCCGTTACGCTCTGATCATTACATCTCTCAACAGTTTGGCCGATATTCCTTCGACGTTAATAGCTGCTTTGCTTGAGCATAAAATTTGGATGCCGGCACAGGGGCTGGCTTATGTACGGCAAAAAAATAATTGGGGCGCTCAAGCATGGGGCTTAGAGGTAATTAGCAAGTATCTTCCATCGTCTTTGTTACCAGAAGCCTTATCAACCGCACGAGCCATAGGCGATGAATACTCCTGTGCTTTGGCGTTAGGGGCGTTGGCTCCTAGGTTACCAGAGATTTTAGCAGAAGCCTTGTCCGCTGCCCGAACCATAAGCGATGAATACTCCTGTGCTTTGGCGTTAGGGGCGCTGGCTTCTAGGTTACCAGAGATTTTACCAGAGGCCTTGTTCGCTGCCCGAACCATAAGCGATGAATACTCCCGTGCTAAGGCGTTAGGGGCACTGGCTCCTCACTTACCCGAGAGCCTGTTACCAGAAGCCTTGTCCGCCGCCCGAACCATAGGCAATGAAAGCCGGCGTGTGGAGGCTTTCGGGGCGCTGGCTTTTAGATTACCAGAGATTTTACCGGAAACTTTGTCCCTCGCCCTAGCCATAAAAGATGAGAGAGACCATGCTATGGCTTTAGGGAAGCTGGCTCCTCACTTGCCCGAGATTTTACCAAAAGCCTTGTCCGCCGCCCGAACCATAAGCCATGAAAACTCCCGTGTGCAGGCGTTAGAAGCGCTGGCTCCTCACTTACCCGAGAGTCTGTTAACAGAAGCCTTGTCCGCCGCCCTAGCAATAAAACATGAAGTAGAGTGTGCTGGTGCTTTAAAGGCGCTGACTCCTCATTTACCCGAGAGCCTCTTACCGGAAGTCTTGTCCGTCGCCCGAGTAATAAGCGATGAATACTCGCGTGCACGAGCGTTAGGGGCGCTGGCTTCTAGATTACCAAAGATTTTACCAGAAGCCTTGTCCGCTGCCCGAGCCCTAGACACTGAATACTGCCGTGCTATGGCGTTAGAAGCACTGACACCCCACCTACCCGAGAGCCTGTTACCAGAAGCCTTGTCCGCCGCCCTAGCCATAAGCGATGAAAACTCGCGTTGGGCGTTAGGGGCACTAGCTCCCTACTTACCCGAGATTTTACCAGAAGCTTTGTCCGCCGCCCTAGCCATAGGCGATGAATTTTCCCGTGCTAGTGCTTTAGGGACACTGGCACCCTACTTACCCGAGAGCCTGTTACCAGAAGTTTTGTCCGCCACCCGAGCCATAGGCATTGGATACTGTCGTGCTAGCGTTTTAGGGGCAATGGCACCCCATTTACCCAAGAGCTTGTTAGCGGAAGCTTTGTCCGCCGCCCTAGCCATAGGCAATGAATCCAATCGTGCTAGTGCTTTAGGGGCAATGGCACCCTATTTACCCAAGAGCTTGTTAGCGGAAGCCTTGTCCGCCGCGCGAGCCGTAGGCAATGAATACTCCCTTGCGGAGGTATTAGGGGCGCTGGCTCCCCACTTACCCGAAATTTTACCAGAAGCCTTGTCCGCCGCCCTAGCCATAAGCGATGAATACAGTCGAGTTACAGCTTTAAGGGCACTGGCTCCCCACTTACCCGAGAGCCTGTTACGGGAAGCCCTGTCCGCCGCCCTAGCCCTAGGAGGTGAATACTGTCGTGCGGAAACGTTAGGGATAATGGCACCCCACTTAGCCGAGAGCCTGTTACCAAAAACTTTGTCCTACGCCCGAGCCATAGGCAATGAACACTGTCGTGCTATTGCTTTGGAGGCACTGGCTCCGCACTTACCCGAGAGCCTGTTAGCGGAAGCCCTATCCGCCGCCCGAGCTATAGGGAATGAATCCTACCGTGCGGAGGTATTAGGGGCGCTGGCTCCGCACTTATCCGAGAGCCTGTTAGCGGAAGCTCTGTCCGCCGCCCGAGCCATAGGGGATGAATTTTACCGTGCTAGAACGTTAGAGGCGCTGGTTGCTTACTTACCCGAGATTTTACCAGAAGCTTTGTCCGCCGCCCGATTCATAGGAGATGAAGACTCCCGCGCTAGGGCGTTAGGGAGAGTAATTGGTCGATTAACCCCTGCCTCTATGGGTTTATCTTTTTGGCAGGAAGCCCTTTATTCTTTAGCTAGCCTGAAGCGGTCTTACTTTATCGAAAATTTTCCTAAATTAGCTCCTTCAATCGTTCACTTTGGAGGAATTGAAGCTTTAAGAGAAACAGTTAATGCCATAAAAGATGTCACACGCTGGTGGAAGTAATAGGATGAGGTTTTATTAGAGCGGAATAAGGAGTTAATTGGTTGATAACTAGCCGACTCTTACTCTCAGTGAGTTTGCTGAATCTTCTTTATATAAGGTAAATCAGCTAACTTAGAGAGAATCTCTCGCCTGGCTGATGAGCTTTCTTAGTACATAAATGCTGATATTTTCTGCAACCGACAGGCTCCCTACTATTAAAATAGAGGCATGGATTCGGATTGATCTCCTTGGTCTGTTCCTAATATTTCTCCCTCTGCAGGATACAGAATTCATAATTTAGGGCGCAATAATTACCAGATGAGCTGATTATATAGCAGTTAGAGATGAGAGGAAAAGGTGGCTACTGCCTACTCGATAAGCCAATACTCACTCCTAACTTCTCTTAATTGGCTTCTGATTACTACATAAAAATAGATCACATCCGCTAATTCTGCCGTTAATTTATTTTTGATAAACTCCGACTCACTAGTCAAATTTACTCGATTAGTTCTCCGTATTGGTTTAGATACTTGAAAAAATGAAAATGTAAAGATTTAGAATTAAAAAATATTTGCGGCTTATATTTTTTAATTTCTCTCGGTATATGATTGCCAACTCTATAAACAGCAGTTTTAGTGGAATCTACCGCTAAAGTAAATTATTTGATGTGGTCATCGGAAGTGCGACGATGCAGCAGGTACGCTTTGCGCTCGATAATATTTAACCAGACTCATTGTTAGTATGGAGAGAAATCAGGGAAAAATAACACCAGAAATCGCCGGCTCACATACCCCTATATGAAAACCCTTCAAGAAATCTGTATCCCCCGCGAGAGCGTATTCGATCGCACTAAACGAGACACTGTTCTAGATCTAACCGATTTACTAGAGGACAAGATAGATGGCGATCTCTTTTTCGAGGAAAACTATCTCACCGAGGGGATGAAAGTTCTCCTAAAAGAATCCTTCCGCCGCTTTCAAGGCTACTCGTCTCAGGGAATTTTCCTGCTCAGTCAGGCGATGGGAGGCGGCAAAACCCACAATATGATCGCCCTGGGACTTTTAGCTAAATACCCCCATCTTCGCCCTCGGGTACTAGACAATATCTCCGGGGCCGATTACCCGGATAGGGTTAGGGTAGTAGGATTTACAGGTAGGGAAAGCGACGCGAGATTAGGAATATGGGGAGCGATCGCGGAAGGTTTAGGAAAGAAGGAATTTTTCAAGGACTATTATTCTCCCCTTTCAGCCCCTGGACAAACAGCCTGGATTAACCTACTCAAAGGCGAACCCTTACTAATTCTCTTAGATGAACTTCCCCCTTACTTCGAGAATGCCAAATCGATACAGATTGGTAATACGGATTTAGCCCGAGTCACCACTACAGCCCTCGCTAATCTGTTAGTGGCTGTGGGTAAGGAAGAATTATCTAATGTCTGCGTGGTTATTTCCGATCTTAAAGCCACCTACGAAGGAGGTTCGGAACAAATCACGAAAGCCCTAGAAGACTTAAAAAGCGAAGTGGGTAGAAGCGCCCTACCCCTGGAACCGGTGAGATTTAACAACGATGACATCTATCAAATATTGCGGAAACGCTTATTTGAAAAACTTCCCGATGAGAGCGAAATTTCTCTAGTAGCTCAAGGCTACGCTAAGGCGGTACAGGATGCGAAACAGATGGACATTACTAACGCCTCCCCCGAGAAATTCGCCGCCCAGATCAAAGAATCCTACCCCTTTCACTTCTCGTTGCGTGATCTGTACGCTCGTTTCCGGGAGAATGCCGGTTTTCAACAAACTAGGGGATTAATCCGATTGATGCGGGCTTTAGTAGCGCGATTGTACGACCCCGAAAACGGTAAAGCTCACCGCAACTACCTGATCCATCCCTACGACATCGATCTCAACGATGATAGTACCCGCAGTGAAATCGCCCTGATTAACTCTACCTTAGAAAACGCGATCGGTCACGATATAGCGGCTGACGGAGGTGCGATCGCTGAGGTAATGGATGATAATCTAGGGGGAAGCGACGCTAGGGACGTGTGTACTCTACTTCTGGTCGCTTCTCTCGCCAATATTCCCGATGCGGTTGTCGGGCTATCGGTGCCTGAAATCATTTCCTATCTCTGTGTACCGGGGCGAGACGTTTCTAAACTACCGAAAGACGTTATCGGTACTATAATCACCAAAGCTTGGTACTTACACTCGAACCGAGAGGGGAAACTATTCTTTAAAAACGTAGAAAATCTAGTCGCCCGCCTCAATACCCTAGCTGAATCCTATAACCGGGAAGCCTCCCTAAAAGAGTTAAGAAGTTTTCTCGGACGGGCTTTTAATCCCTCCATGAAAGACTGTTATCAAGAGGTGCTATCCCTACCTGCTTTAGATGAAATCCAAATTAAAGCCGACAAAGTAACCCTCGTTATCTACGAACCCCACACCGAGGCTAGTGGACTACACCCGAAACTGAAAGAACGCTACCAAGACCTAGAATATAAAAACCGAATTCTCTTTCTCTCCGGGGCTAAAGGTGGTTTAGAAACCCTTTTAAGCGCGGCGGCGGAACTGAAAGCCGTTACCCATATCCTCGACCAGATGAAAGCGGAGAAAGTCCCGGACAATGACCCCCAATTACAAGCCGCAAGGGAGATAAAAGATCAGATCGGTTTCCGCCTTCTCAGTAGTACCCGAGAGACTTTTACTACTCTTTTTTATCCCCAGGGCAACGATATTAGATCCTCTGACTTTCTCATGAACTTTACCGATAATAACTACAACGGGGAGCAGCAGATAAGGGAAACCCTGACGCAAAAAGGCAAATTCACTGAAGATGTGGATAGCGATTCTTTCCGGAAAAAGTGTGAACTAAGACTATTCACCCAAAAAACGATGATTTGGTCGGAGGTGAAAAAGCGGGCAGCCACTAATATAGAATGGCAGTGGCACCGTCCCGACGCGCTCGATCGACTCAAAGAAACCCTCGTCCATAAAGACCAATGGCGCGAACAAGCCGGGGGATATGTAGAAAAGCCACCCTTTCCCAAAGAACAGACGGATATTCGCTGGCAGGAAAAACGCCGGGATGACGACACCGGGGAAGTAGTGCTATCCCTAACCGCCGTACATGGGGATACGATTCATTACGAAATCGGTGCGCCCGCCACCACCGCATCGCAAATCGTCACCGACGCGAAGAACTTTCACACCCGTGAGTTAGAGGTGTCTTTCCTCTGTGTGGACTCTAACGGAGAACACGAAACCGGAGAGGCGAGATTGTGGCAGAACAGGATTACTCTCAAATCTCGATCGTACCAGCAGGGCAATGAAAAAATGATGGAAATCCGGGCCGTTCCCGACGCACCTATCTACTACACTACCGATGGTTCAGATCCGAAAAATAGCGGCGGTAATTACGAAGGCCCTTTTATCGTCCCCGAGTCCTCCTATTACGTTCTCGCTACCGCCCGGAGACAGAATATAGTAGCGGAGACTCTCAACGTAGAGATCAAGTGGGATAAGCGGGATGACTTTCAAGTAGACTCGGCCCGATCGGCTCTTTGGAAAAAACAATACAATATTACTACTACGAAGGAATCTTACGAGTTTTTAGCGCGGGTGAAGAAATACGGATGTAAAGTTTTAAGCCCCCGGATTAATATCACCGGTCAAAACTGGATAGAATTTACAACGGACACGCGATTATCCTTCGACGGGGAAACTCTAGAAAATCTGGTGAATAACCTACGCGCTCTATTAACCGAGGGAGAGGTAGAAATCGATAGTCAGGGTTTAAGCTTTGCCACCGGACAAGACCTACTCGACTGGGTGGCGGAGGTAAAAACCGAAATTCGACGGGAGGAAGTAGAACAAAGTTAATGGCAACCAAAGTTAAGAGCGAAGGTTTCGGATTTATGCCCTCGGAGTCAGAGCATCATTTTTTAGTAACTATTTCCTCTCGCAAAAAAGACGATGTTTATATCACCGAACACTTTACCTGGGATGATAATTCACCCCAGCGTCAATTGAGTTTTGCCCTCGGGTTGGAAGATAATAAGTTAAGGGTAATCCTGCCCCGTTTTAAGTGGGACAAAATAGCCGACGAGGTGAAAGCCCATTTTAATCAACGTCTCCGGGCTGCGGGGATTAAAAGCGGACTCTGGAAAACTGGGGAGAATCCGATCGGTCGTTTGTTAGGTAAGGAACTGGTGTTATTATGTTGGGCGATCGAGGATGCTGATCCGGGGGTGATTCCAGTAGCGATTAAAAATTGGCTGGGACTCGCGCCGGAAGAGCGTTGGTGGCTATTCACCATGACCAACGCAGCGACGGGCCACGCCTTAACGGGACGTAATAAGGGCTGGCGGAAAGCGGTACGGTTCGCCCTGACAGAAAATCCCGTATCCGGCGACCTCATCCCCTCGCAACGTGTGGAAACTCCCCTATTTACCCTCAACGAAGAGGCGGGCAATTGGGCGGGAGCGAAAAGCTTAAAAGCTTCACATGATCAACAACTACGCAATTAACCCGGCGGCGAATTAATTCGCCACCTAATAGCTTAAGTCGGTTCAAAACCGACTAAATGTATTGCCGCAAGAAATAAGCATAAATATATATAAAGCTCTTAATTATGGTGTGGAATAGGATTCGGTTTTAACCGAATTTCGCTTTGAGGCGGGGAATTCGATTCCCCGCCGGGTTAAATACGTAGTTTTTCATTTAACTATAAAAGCACGATCGAGTTTACGATCGTATAAGTAGATAGTCCCCTCACACATCAGATGAAAACCTTTATCGAAACCCAATTTCCCGTCTCCAAAGTTTCCAAAGAAAGCTACAAGGAAAGAAAGGCGAATTACTCCCAAACTCTGACGGGACTCGGTAAATGGTGGGGGCGGAAACCTCTGATTTTAGTGCGGGCTACGATTCTCGGGCTACTCCTACCGGCGACGGATAACCCCGGGCGCGATCGAGAAATATTCTTGAAAATCCTCTCTATGGACGACGAGGGTTTATGGTTACGCAAGTCGAAGGCGATTTCTTTAAAAGATTTATATTCTGGCTTGAGTCCTAAAGAACGGGAAAGGTGGTTTACTCCCGATTCAACCCCAGAAAAACCCAAGTATAAACCGGGCATCAAAGCCGAGGAAAAAACCGAGCTGCAAAGACTGTTATTCGATCGCCTTTCCTACGATGAGAAGTTAGAATATTGCGATCGACCGGAACAGATGGATAATTTACCCCAAACCGCTTGGGAGGAGATTAACGCCTATCTCGGTACTAAGGCGGGCAATTTACCGCAGTTAATTCAGGAGTTGGGAAAAAAGCAATTCGGCCGTGTTCCCCGCGTGGGCGATGCTTTTTCTGGGGGCGGCAGTATTCCCTTTGAGGCGGCGAGAATCGGCTGTGAGGCTTACGGTTCCGATCTTAATCCGGTGGCGGCTCTGCTCACTTGGGCGGCTTTAAATATCGTCGGCGGCGGCGAAGAAGTGGCGGCAGCGGTGCGGGAAGTTCAGCAGGGGGTGTATGAGGCAGTAGATAGACAGATTACCGATTGGGGTATCGAGCATAACGATCGCGGTTGGCGGGCCGATGCCTATCTATACTGTAATGAAACCCGTTGCCCGGAATGTGGCTGGATGGTGCCTTTAGCCCCGAGTTGGGTCATCGGTGAGAAGACGAAAACGATCGCTATTCTAGAACCGGACGAGGCGGGTAAGCGTTTTCATATCCTGATTAAATCGGGAGTCTCTAGCCGGGAGTTAGAAGACGCAAAAGCAAGCGGGACGGTTAAGGATTCTAATTTACAGTGTCCCCATTGTCCCCCGGCTACCAGATCAACGCCGATGCAAATGATCCGGGGTGATAAACGGTGCAGTAATGGCTCGACTTACGGTTTAAGGTTGTGGGAAAATCAAGACCTCGTACCCCGCCCCGATGATGTGTTTCAGGAGCGATTGTACTGCATCCGTTGGGTAGAAACCTATGAGGATGAAAAGGGCAGGCAGCAAACCCGACGTTACTATCTCGCCCCGGATGAAAGCGATTTAGCCCGAGAGCAAAGGGTATTAGAGTTACTAAAGGAACGTTTCGACGATTGGCAGGCTAAGGGCTATATTCCTAGTCGGGCGATCGAACCGGGTTATAATACTGACCAGCCTATTCGTGAGCGGGGCTGGACGCACTGGCATCATTTATTTAATCCCCGACAGTTATTGATACTAGGATTGTTTACAGCATTAATTGATAAATATACCAACATTAAAATTGTTGTTGCTTGTCTTTTAGGTTTATTTAAATGCTGTGATTATATGTCTCGCCTTTCTAGATGGGACTGTTCTATTACGAAAGAAATGTTAGTCAATGCTTTTTCAAATCAAGCTTTAAATACTTTATTTAACTATGGAACTCGGGGTTTTATTGCTTTTGACACTTCTTGGTTTCTTAAATTATTGAATAATGAAATCAGCTCAAATTATTCTATTTCCGTTATAGATTGTAGAGCTGTTAAAGAAAGTACCCAAATTTGGATAACTGATCCTCCTTATGCTGATGCCGTAAACTATCACGAACTATCAGAATTCTTTCTTGATTGGTGCAGCACTTCAATTAAAAAACTCTTTCCCGATTGGTATACCGATAGTAAACGCGCTTTAGCCATAGCCGGGAGAGACGACAACTTTAGAAAAAACATGGTTGAATGTTATCGCAACCTAGCCAAACATACAGCCGATAACGGGGCGCAGGTAGTGATGTTCACCCATCAAGACGCGGGGGTGTGGGCGGATTTAGCCCTCATATTGTGGGCATCCGGGCTGAGAGTCACCGCCGCTTGGTGTATCGCTACCGAAACCGATTCCGCCCTCAAGAAAGGAAATTATGTACAGGGGACGGTGCTTTTAATCCTGAGAAAACAAGCCTCAGAAGAAACAGCCTTTTTAGACGAATTAAATTATCAAATCGAGGAAGAAGTCAAAAAACAACTAGACTCCATGCTATCGCTCGAAGACGATGAAGACCCCAACTTCAGCGACACCGATTATCAACTAGCCGCCTACGCCGCAGCCCTGCGGGTACTAACCCAGTATAAAAACATAGAAGACTTCGACATAAGTTATGAACTGAGCAAACCCCGCAAGAAAGGTGAAACGTCCCCCATTGAAAAACTCATAGACGACGCGGTTAAAATCGCCTGTGATTATTTAGTCCCCAGAGGATTCGACACCTTCATCTGGAAAACCCTAACCCCGGAAGAACGTTTTTACCTGAAAGGGCTAGACATAGAAAGTCACGGCGAATATCGTTCCGGCGCTTACCAAGAACTAGCCCGAGGTTTCGGACTGAGGGATTATCGCCCCTTCCTAGCCAGTACAAAAGCCAACGAAACCCGCCTGAAAACAGCCACAGAATTCGCTAATAAAAATCTCGATCGAGAACCCGGTTTTAGTACCTCCCTAGTGCGCCATATTCTCTTTGCCATTCGGGAGGTAGTAGGGACAGAGGAGGTTAAACCCGGCAAGAATTGGTTAAGGAATGAAGTTAGGGATTATTGGAACCAGCGCAAATCGATTATCGAAGTTCTTAAATATCTAGCCACGATGGAATTTAAGATTCCAGAGTGGAAAGAAGACGCTAACGCAGCCCGACTGTTAGCCGGGGCGGTAGAGAATGATAGTGTTTAAACGATTTCTAGAATACCTATAGACTGAGGCTTTACAATAGACAACAAGAGTTAATCTGTCAACTATGTCTAGCAGGTACAGTGTAATCCAATATGTCCCCAATCCGATCGCTAACGAACGGATCAATATTGGTGTACTCGCTTTCGATGACATAAATGTACGGGTACATTTTGTGAGAAATTGGGATCGCGCCCGGTATCTAGGTAGAGAAAATATAGATTATTTGAAAGATTTTGCTCAAAGAATGAGGAAATCTGCTGAATCTGGTTTATTGTTCCCCGGTGATGAAGATAACGGAACACCCCGACATGAACGGCTAGAGAGAATTGCACAAAGCTGGATGAATAGTATTCAATTCACCGAACCGAGAGGCTCATTAAAGGCTCTTGATAAGGTAATAGATGATGCTGTTAAAAAGTTTTTGGTTGAACCACTATCAAGATGCGACTGACACTTATCGAGAATTAGACGCTACAGTTTTGCAAGAACAGGAGATAAAGTTCTTGGGTTACTCGGGAATTGTCTCAAGTAAACGAATTAGAATTTAAGATAAGCGCGTGGAAATAAGACTAAATCGCTGCCTGGTTATTACCAGGGGCGGTAGAGGTGATGTTAGTTCAATAGTTCTATTAAATAAATTTTGATATTTGAGAATTTTCAACCAATTTTTGCTATTCTTACAGTATAAATTTGTGATTTTTTCACAAAATCTGATTTTAATATAAACTTAAAGCCATGCTCATCGAGTTCAGTATCGGCAATTATAGGTCTTTTAAGGAAACCGTCACCTTTAGTATGGTGGCGGCTAACCTTGTTGCCAAAGATAAGAAACTCGATGAAAACAATGTTTTTAAAGTTGACCCCGATCTTAGTTTGCTCAAAAGCGCGGCAATATATGGAGCGAACGCAAGCGGTAAGAGTAATCTTACCCGAGCCATCAAATTTATGAAATGGTTCATGATTAATTCTTCTAAGGAAACTCAAAGCACCGATACAATTAATGTAGAACCCTTTAAGTTAAGCCAAGAAAATATAAATCAACCATCCTATTTTGAGATAGTATTTTTATTAAATAATAAAAAATATAGATACGGGTTTGAAGTAAATAAACGTGAAGTAGTTTCAGAATGGCTTTATTATGTTCCTAATAGAAGAGAAACTAATATTTTTTACCGAAAATTTGATGAGATAAAAGTCGTCAAGTTTTATAAAGCTGATGGAGTTGAGAAAAAAACCCGCCATAATGCTCTTTTTTTATCCGTATCTGCTCAGTTTAACGTAGATATTGCTGAGCAAATTTTGTCTTGGTTGATCAGTCAGATAGTAATTATCTCAGGATTAAATGACGAAGGTTATAGGGGTTATACATCACGCTCTTTAATTAAAAGTGACGTTAAAAGGGATGCAATTGTAGAGCTAATCAAAAAATTAGATTTAGGTATTAGAGAAATACAAGTAAGAGAAGTGGGTTTACCTAAATCACTTCTCAAAAAAGCTCAGGATTTACCAGACGATCTCAAAGAGTTTTTTACGAAAGGGGGATATTTAGAGGGTGATAATGAATCAAAGATCGCCGTAATTAAAACAGTTCATCAAATTTTTGATAACGATGGCTCTCCCATCGGTACTGAGCTATTTGATATAGATTTCCATGAGTCAGAAGGAACTCAGAAGATATTTGCTTTATCAGGCTTGCTAGTGGATGCGCTACAAGAAGGTAAGACCCTAATCATTGATGAATTTGACGCGAGGTTGCATCCTCTAATCAGTTGTGCGATCGTAAAACTATTTAACTCGGGCGAAACTAACCCTAACAACTCACAATTAATTTTCATAACTCACGATACCAATTTACTTACTAATAAGCTTTTTAGAAGGGATCAAATCTGGTTTACCGAAAAAACTAGATTTGGTGCGACCGCACTGTATTCTCTAGCAGAATACAAAATCCGTAATGATGCTTCTTTTAACACTGATTATATTCAGGGGAGATACGGAGCCATACCCTATATCGGTGATTTAACCCATTTGATGGAAGGCAATGGCTAATAAAAAAGGGAAGTCTGCTAAATATACTAGAAAAATTGATACTAAAGAACCCATACCCAGATTATTAATTGTTTGTGAGGGAGAGAAAACCGAACCTAATTACTTTAGAAGCTTTCGCGTTACTAATAGTGTTATAGATATTGAAGGACTAGGAGGAAACCCTGGTAAAATAGTAGATAAAGCTCAAGAACTGAATGAAGAAGGACGCTACGATCAAGTTTGGTGCGTTTTTGACCGAGATTGTTGGAGTGCGGAAGATTTTAATAATGCTATTCAAAAAGCTAACAATCAAGGCTATAAAGTGGCTTATTCTAATGAAGCGTTTGAATTATGGTATGTCCTTCACTTTGAGTTTTTAAATACTGGCATTCCTCGAAAAGATTATCGGAAAAAACTAACAGAATTGCTGAAACAAGAATATAAGAAGAATAGCGAAAATATTTATGAAAATTTATATGATAAACAGTCTACTGCTATTAAAAATGCTACGAAGTTGCTTAGCTTATATAATCCTCTAAACCCTGGTAAAGATAACCCATCAACAACAGTACACCTGTTGGTACAAGAGCTAAATAGAATAAATTCGGCTGGTAAAAATATCCTCCTATGATTCAACGTTACTCCTCGCGCCGCACCAGATTAGACGAGTCCTTCCTTAACCAAAAACTGGGCGGGGCCATGTCTTACGATCGCATAGCCGGATATTTCCGCTCCTCCATACTAGAAGTAGCCGGAGAAGCCCTAGAAAGTATAACCGGAGTGATCCGCGTCGTATGTAACTCCGATCTCAACGTTCAAGACGTAGAAACCGCCCGCGCCGCTAACTATGCCCTCCGCCGGGAATGGTGCGCCTCCAACCCCGAGAAATACGGCTACCCCGCCCGCCCCCGCTTCGCCCGTCTCTACGAATTCCTCAAAAGCGGCAAGATGGCGGTTAAAGTTCTACCCCGCGAGAAATTCGGCCTCGTACACGGCAAAGCGGGAGTGATCACCCTAGCAAACGGGGAAAAAACCGCCTTTATGGGTAGTGCTAACGAAACCTTCGACGCTTGGAAACTGCACTATGAATTAGTATGGGAAGACGATTCACCGGAAGCGGTGCAATGGGTACAGGAAGAATTTGACGCACTCTGGAACAATCCCCACGCTGTTAACCTAGCCGAATTTATCATCGAGGACGTGGGACGTTTAGCCAGGCGTACCGTTATCCCCTCGATCGAAGTGTGGCGCGACAATCCCGATCCCGCCTCAGCAGTGATTGAAACCCCCGTCTATAGGAGAGAATTAGGACTATGGGAACATCAAAAATACTTCGTTAAACTAGCTTTCGATGCTCACCGAACCGATCGCGGGGCGAGGTATATATTAGCAGATCAGGTGGGATTGGGAAAAACGATGCAGTTAGCCCTATCCGCCCTATTAATGGCCCTCTACGGCAGTAAACCGGTGTTGATCCTCGTCCCCAAACCCCTGATGTGGCAGTGGCAGGACGAGATGAAAACCTTACTGGATATGCCTTCTGCCGTGTGGACGGGTAAACGCTGGGTTGATGAAAACGGTATCGAGTATCCGATTGAGGGAGCAAAAGGAATCATCAATTGTCCGAGGCGCGTCGGTATCGTCTCTCAGGGATTGATAACGAGTGGGTCAGCCTGTTGTGAACCCCTTCTAAGTCTTGAGTATGAGTGTATTATTATAGACGAAGCCCACCGCGCCCGTAGGAAATTTTTTCGCCCCGGACAAGAAGGGGAAAAAGCTACTCCCAATAATCTCCTAGCCTTTTTATACAAGATTGCTGGTAAATCAAAAAGCCTCTTATTGGCTACGGCAACCCCGATTCAATTACACCCGATAGAAGCCTGGGACTTACTCGATGTCCTCGCAGTGGGTAATGAACATATTTTGGGCAGAACCTGGAGCCATTGGCGCAACCCTGAAGAAGCGATACCCGTAGCGATGGGAGAAAAACAGCTATCGAAAGATGAGATATGGAGTTGGATTCGAGATCCTTTACCCCCCGGCGATGAAAATAGAGTTTTCGAGATCCTGCGCCGTACCCTAAACTTACCCGATAATATTCCCGTTGCACCGATGGACGATTGGCGGAAGTTAAAGCCGAGCGATGAGAGACGCTTAGACGATATTAGAACTTCTTTCGGCAAGCACCACAATCCTTTCATCCGTTTTATCGTCCGCCGCACTCGGGAGTATCTAGAAACAGCGATTGATCCGGAGACTAACGAACCCTATCTAAAAGCGGTTAAGGTGGAACTAATGGGAGAAAAGCCCGAGGAAGCGATCGCACTGCCCTTGTATCTGAGAGACGCTTACGAAATCGCCGAACAGTTCTGCCAACTACTGGGGCAGCGCCTGAAAGGTTCAGGATTTTTGAAAACTCTTTTACTGCGGCGGGTGGGCAGTACGGTTTACTCCGGCTTGATAACCGCTAAGGGGATGTTATCGAACTGGGGGGGTGAAGAAGAAGAGGAGGAAGAAATAAGCGATGATTTTAAGTACCTCACCGAAGATGAACGGGAACTGCTGGAGAGGTTCATCAGATATTTAGAGGCGAATCAAGAGCGTGATCCTAAATGCCAAGTCGTGATCGATCTATTATTAGGGCGGGGGTGGCTAGAGAAAGGCTGTATTATTTTCTCTCAATATTTCGATTCGATTCGCTGGTTAGGGGATCAGCTATCACGAGAATTCCCCAAAGAAACGATCGGACTCTACGCTGGAGGGCAGAAATCCTGTCTGATAAGGGACGGAGTTGTTAGTAAATGCGATCGGGAAGTATTAAAACAGATGGTGCGCTCCGGAGAGTTACGGCTACTTTTAGGTACGGACGCGGCTAGTGAAGGATTGAACTTACAGAGCCTCGGTACTCTCATCAATCTCGATTTACCCTGGAACCCGACGCGGCTAGAGCAGAGGAAAGGACGAATCCAGAGAATCGGACAATTGCGGGATGTGGTTTATGTTTACAATATGCGTTACTCCGGTTCGGTAGAAGATCGAGTTCACCAGTTGCTTTCCGAGCGTCTGGAGTCTATTCATCAGATGTTCGGTCAGATCCCCGATATTTTAGAGGATGTGTGGATCGATATAGCCACTGGGGAAGAGGAAAGAGCCAGAAAAACGATCAATGCTATCCCTCAAAAACACCCTTTTGAATTTAAGTACCACCGTATGGACAAAATAGCCTGGGAATTGTGCGGCCGAGTTTTGGATAGGAGCGATCGGCAACAATATCTTTTAAAAGGCTGGTAAGGTTTTTCTTAAGCTACCTTTAGGAGCTATCATGCTATACTTTCTCTATAGGCATAAAGTTTTTACGGATAAAGAAGAATTTATGTTGCTAGTACAATTAATTGACAAGTTGAGAAAATATATTTTAGCTATTGTTACAAGCGCCACACAAGTATTTACCATCCAAAATATATAGTTTAGAGAATCACAAGAAAATGGGCAAATTAAGTAGTTAGAAAATTATAGTTAAAATCTATATTTTTCAATAATTTTTTATAAGCTTATTAAAAAATACAAATATTTTAGTTTTATCCCGAAATAAGCCAACAAGATGATTAGCATTAACAAATATAATAGACAACCATTGATTTCCGAAGGGTTTTATTGTTTAACTGAGGGGCTATTGTTTTTTGTTAAAGAATGCATTAAAAACAATAAAATTAATTTTATTAGCTGTGAAAACTTAAATGGCGATCCACAAACTCTTTTAAATATTATTATTAATAATCAAGAAAATTTAGTTTTAAATCAAGAAACCTTAAATTCTCTTCGCCTAGTAAAAGATATACGAAATCAATGGATGCATCAAAGCGTAGTAAATCCCGTAAATAAAATTAATGATTATCAAGTATTAATTAAAATTTCTAGTTCATTAATGGATATGAAATTTTTACTAGAAAAGCTTAATTGTCCAGAATCAATAATTCAGGAAATAGATGGTTTAAAAGAAGAGTCTTTAAAACTTTTAAAAACGCTCGAATATGAAGAGAAAAATAAAGTAAAAAATCACAATGAGTTTAGTAACTTAATTGAAGATAAAACAGAAAATTTTATTGGTAGACAATTTGTATTTAAAGCAATAAATGAATTTATTACTACTCAAAATAAGGGTTACTTTATAATTGAAGGTCCTCCAGGTATAGGTAAAACTTCTATTTTAGCTAAATATACTCAAAACACTGGATGTATAGGTTATTTTAATATTAGAGGTCAGGGAACTAATCGTGCTAATCATTTTCTTGACTATATTTGCAAACAGTTAATAAATCGTTATAGTTTACCATATCTTACATTACCAGGTGAGGCTTATAAAGATAGTTCGTTTCTTGTAAGGCTATTACAAGAAAGCATAAACAAGTTAGGAGCAGATAAAAATTTAATTATTGCCGTTGATGCACTAGACGAAGTAGATTCAACAGATCATAATGATTCAAATATACTTTATTTACCTGAATCCTTACCTAATAACGTTTACTTCATTTTAACCAAACGTCAACTTGATATTTCATTAAAAGTAAATGTACCGATTATTCGGTTTTCTCTAATGCAATTTCAGCAAGAAAGTTTAGAAGATATAAAAAATTATATAAAAAAATTTTTAGAAAGTCCTAAAGTAAAAGAATGGCAAAATAAACAAAATTTAAAAAAAGAAGAGTTGATTCAACAACTAGCGACGAAAAGCGAAAATAATTTCATGTATATACGTTTTATATTACAAGATATAGAACAGGGAAAATTTACTAATCTAGGAATTGAGAGTTTACCTCAAGGTTTAGAAGATTATTATGCGGCTCATTGGAAACAGATGGGAATGATGCAAAAGCCATTACCACGCCATAAGATAGAAATTGTTTACGTGTTAGCTGAATTACGCAGTTCAGTATCATGCCAAGATTTATCTGATTTTACAAAAATAGATACTATTACGATCCAAGAAGTTTTGGACGAATGGGAGCAATTTTTAGAAAAAAAACAAATAGAGGGTGAAACTTGTTACAGTATCTACCATCAAAGTTTTTGTGATTTTCTTGCTCGTAAAGATATAGTTAAAGCGGCAGGAATAGACAAAAAAAATATTAATGCTCAAATTGCTAATAATTTGATCCAAGGAATGTTTGATGATGAATAATATCCGTAAGATGTTAGACCAAATGTCTTCATCAAAACGTGAACTTGCATTATTATATCTCCCTTATCATTTGCTAAAAGCGGGCCATAATCAAAAATTTTATAAAATTTTGAAAAGCTTTGATTTTATTTATGAAAAATTATTATTTTATGGAGTTCAATCACTAATTCAAGATTATGATTTAGTTGTGGAATATGAGGAATATGATAATAAGTTACTAAAAAATGAAAAATATGTTTTAAATTTGATTAGGTCGGCAATACTATTATCTTTACATATTTTAGAAAAAGAACCAAAACAGTTGGCTTGCCAGCTAACTGGCAGATTAACTTACTATCAGTTACCAGAAATCATCGAATTTTTACATGAAATTAAGGAAAGTAGTATACAACCTTGGCTATGTCTCTTAAATCCTAGTTTGGAACATCCACATAGCTCTTTGATTTTTACCTGGGTAAATGACTCTATCATTAGTTGTCTGTGTACAGTTTTAGATAAAGAATCAAAGAAAGAATTGATTATTTCAGGTGATACTAAAAGCAAGATAAAAATCTGGAGCCAAGACCCTAATTTAAACATGGAGTTTAAAGGGTATGCTCATAGTAGAAAAATTGCTAATCTTATAGTAATTGATCAATATTTATTCTCAGTTTCAAATTTTTTTGATAATATTATTGCCAAATGGGATTTAAATCAAAAAACACTTCAATCAAAAAAAGAATTTGATTTTAATATTTCTGCTTCTACTAAAGTTGAATTTGATAATGCTCATTATTTAGCTGTTAGTAGCGATAATCAAATTCATTTATTAGATATAGACAGTTTTAATAATATATTAACAATAAATACTGAGTCTAGAAGAATATGTTGTTTATGCTCAGTGCCTAATACTTCCTTGATAATAGCAGGTTTAGATGATTGTACATTAAAAGTATGGGATATTAGGGAAAATAGATTAATTACTATTCCCTCTTCTCACGATAGACCAGTTGTTGCAATGGCTGTTGCTACAAATAGTTTAAAGTTATTTTCCGCATCATCAGATGGAGCTGTAAAAGTGTGGGATTTGCTTGAAAAGAAAGAAATTTTTAGTTTTAAAGCTCATCAACAACAAATTAAAGCGCTTACAATTGATAAAGATGAAAAGTATCTTCTTTCTGGCTCAAAAGATAAAACTATAGCGGTTTGGGATCTAACTAATTATTCAAATATTAAAATATTACAAGGTCATTCTTTACCCATAACAACAGTCAAGACGTTAGCTAACACAAATTTAGCTATTTCATCTTCATTAGATAAAACTATAAAATTATGGGACTTCAATAAAGATAATTGTGTTTATAAACAACATTCTAGAAGTATTAGGGATATAAAAATTTTATCAAATACTTCTTTTTTATCCGCATCAGGGGATCATACAATCAAATTATGGCAAATAGGAGAAGAAAAAACAATTATGGAATTCATAGGGCATTCCAGAACAGTGAATTCAATAGCATTATTACCGACACGTGGTTATATAGTTTCTGGTTCAAATGATAGAGATATAAGGATGTGGGATTTAAATAATGGGCAATTAATTAATATATTTATAGGTCATAGAGGACCTGTTATATCTGTATCGGTTACTGCAGATGAGAACCAAATAATTTCATTATCTGGTAAGCAAGAAAAATTAATAAAAATATGGGATATAAATGAAAAAAATGAAATTATGAGCTTCCCGGCTCAAACTAGCTTCAAAATTCTGGATAATCTTAAAGAAATAATCTTTGTATCAAAAGAAGATGGTAATTGTATAATAGCAAAAGATTTAATAACTCATTCGCCTTTATACTCGTTCAAAGCTCATGCTAGTAAAATTACTTCTTTATGTATTAAC
>CAZUVR010000056.1:0-3401 GCA_964623815.1 uncultured bacterium
CATGATGCGGAAATCTTATGCTTCCGGTGGCGGAAAAGTTATGATTCCAGTCTCACAATCTCACTTAAAGCATAGTTTTGCCACCACCAGTTCCGTCAAGTTATGGTTATATCTGGTTGTTGAGCATAAAACTCTCACACTTAGTAGCGACCAGATCCAAATTTAAAGGCGAGTTAAGAACCTCGTTGATATCAACTGCCAATGAAATTACCATTTATCTCCATACGTGCTACTTTATGGTTGCAAATCGCTTAGCTAAATCGATACTAGCATTTATCTTGTAATCATAGATTGTTAATTTTTTTCATAACATCTCTCAACGCTAATCCTGAAAAATTAAGATTATAAATATATGTTTAACAGGTTTCCTCAAAAAATCTTTAGATTATAATCAGCTTTTTTTCATTATTCTGTCGAATTTATCGTTAAAATGAGTTAAAATATAAAAACATACCAGACAATTGTAATCACTAGTTTGGTTGGCGAAACAATGGGTTTCTATAGATTTAAAAATACCCAACTTATCCGATAAGTTGGGTATAAAAAATCATTTAATAAGACTATTATGGCTAAGATTGAGATATGTCAAGTAACAATATTTGAGTACTACCCACAAATGATTGCCAACTAGCGAGCGGGAGCGATATAAAAAGAGCAAAACTCACTGAATTCATTAAAGTAGAGACTAGCAAACATGGATAAGTTAAACAACGATAATACTTGTATACCAAAAAAGTGGAATGATTTGTTTTTAGAATCAAATATAATTAAGTACAAAAGGTTAAGAAGTCTAAATAGTACAATGAAAATACTAATAATCGGCTGGATAAAACCTCACAGCATTTTTTCACAGATCAAATAGGGGAGAATCTTATTTTTGCAATGACTGGCGGCAACGACTGGCGGGGCATTAATTTCTCCCCTAATAGCTTAAGTCGTCTTAAAAGACTTCTTTTATGAGATGGTGATTTTAATCACGGTCGGGTCAGGTAGATGTAGCATAATTGGGATGCTCCCTCATATAGAAAAGAAACAACAAAAGAATCAAGAAATATTAATTATGGATAATTACTATGCGATCGCTAAAGTCAACAGCCCAGTACCGTCCAATACGGTTATTACTAAAGGTATCTCTAGTGCCGGATTGAGCCAAGATCGGAGCGATGCCCTATTATCAGGCAAATATTGGACGCTAGGCCCATCGCGGGTGTTAACTTATAGCTTCTACGAAGATAGCGTTTTTAACGGCGATTATTACGGAACCGAAACTGGCGTAAGAGAAGTTAGCGAAGCGGTCAAGAACAATGTGCGACTGATATTAGGCTGGTTGGAAACGGTGCTGAATATCGATTTTCAAGAAGTAACGGAAACATCCACAGATTATGGCAGCCTGCGCTATATGCTGTCAGACGATCCCTTCTATGGCTATGCCTATAATTATGAAGAAGAAGATGAGCTGAGTGGGGATGTACATCTCAACCCGAACTATCAAGAAAATACCACCAGCAATGGCTTTGAAAGGCCTGCTGGGAATCACGGTAACATGAGCCTGATCGCTTTAACCGCTCAAGCTCTGGGCTTACAGGGCCCTTCGGACGGGCCGGTAGTGCTACCAGATATAGAAGATAACACCTCGAATACGGTGATGAGTTACCGTTTAACTGGAAACGCGGCAGGGACGCTTATGGCCTATGACTTAGTCGCTTTACAGCAAATATACGGTACTGCGGCGAAAGAACAAACAGATACTATTTATGTGTTCGATTCCCGACTCGATCAATTCAGTGTCTATGGCACCGCCTCCATACCGACGAGTTTTAATACCAAACAATTAATCTGGGATACGGGCGGTAGGGATAGTTTAAATTTTTATAACTTACCCTTTAACAATAACGGTTATCGTCTGGATATGAATGAGGGTGGATGGTTGACTACCAATACCGCTTATAGACCCAATACCGTCATTGCCGATAGAAACGCCGTCGGTGGTAGTATTAAAACCACGTACTTCGATTGGGGCACCTCGATCGCTTACGGAGTGACGATAGAAAATTTAGTCAACTCCAGCAGTTCAGATAACATATTCGCTAACAGTGCGGCTAACGTCTTCCTGGGTTACGATGCGGGGCGAGCGGTAGGGAATGATGTCATCTCAAATGCAGACAGTAACGATACCTTAGATTTATCCGCATATAATGCTTCTGCCGTGACACAAACGCAGAAGGATCAAGATTTAGTTTTGGGCCTGGGCACTAACGGCTCCGTAACGATCAAGAATTATTACTCTGGGTCGCCTATAAATATCTTATACAGTGGCAGTAGCGGATTAAATATTCTGAACCTGGGCGTATCATCGGGTAGCATTTCAGAAGGCAATAGTAACGGATTGATCTACACTATCACCCGCAGGGGCGACACCACCGCACCCCTAACAGTAAATTTCTACTTAGCGGGTACGGCAACCTTTAACACCGACTACACGATAACGGGAGCTGATAGCAACATTGATCGAGGTACGGTGACGTTTAAGGCAGGAGAAAGCAGAGTTAATATTAAGGTCACGACCGTTAGCGATAGCCTTAGAGAATCTGATGAAAATGTAACTCTAGGCTTGCTAAACCCTACTGGCTACGTGATCGGTAACGCCGTAGCAACGGCGACTATCGCCGATGATGATGCGTTCAAAAATACTACCCCCATTACCATTCCCATTCAAGGACAGGGGAATCCTTTCCCATCCTCGATTAATGTATCAGGGTTAACAGGTGAGATTAAGGGAATAAGCGTCTCTTTATTCAACATCAGCCATCGCTGGCCGGATGATCTGGATATATTGCTTATGGGGCCAGGGGGACAGGTGAGCTTTTTAATGTCCGATGCGGGAGGGGATTTCGCTCTTAACGGGGTTAATCTAACTTTCGATTCTAACGCCGTTAATAGTTTAAGCGATCGCTCACTAATCACTACTGGTACATATCTACCCACTGATTTTGACAAAGATGACCGCTTCCGCACGCCTGTACTGAACGGCCCCTATGTGGCAGATTTAAAAGTATTTAATGGAGGTGATCCTAATGGTATCTGGCAATTATATGTAGTAGACGATTTGGGCCCCTATTCAGGTAGTATTGCCGGGGGTTGGCAGATAGACTTCGTTACCCAACCCGCTACAGTTAGCCTGGAAATTTCCTCACCCTCAATAGTGTCAGAAGATGGTAGTGATAATTTAGTTTATACCTTTAAACGCGGAGGCAATTTAACCAATCCCCTGACGGTGAACTATACCATCACCGGGAGTGCTACCAACGGTATAGATTACGCCAGTATAGGCACGAGCGTTACTTTTGCGGCCAATTCCGCTACCGCCACCGTCACGGTAGATCCAACTAGTGACAATACTT
>CAZUVR010000056.1:3501-23637 GCA_964623815.1 uncultured bacterium
GCACCGGCAATTTAACCAATCCCCTGACGGTGAACTACACCATCGCAGGCAGTGCCGCCAACGGTACAGATTACACAACTATCCCCACGCTCGTAGTTTTTAATGCCGGCTCGGACAGGGCAACCGTAACCATCGATCCGATAGCCGATGTAAATATCGAGTCAGATGAAACCGTATCCTTAACTATCTCTAGGGCTGATGGCTACATTATCGGGACACCAGGCGCGGTAACGGGTACTATACTCAACGATGAGAAGAAACCGAGTATCAGTCTCAACCTCTCCCCCGCGATCGTTAAAGAGAGTGGGAGAGAGTCACTACAGTATACTTTCACCCGTGATAGCTCGGTTTTGGAGGAATTGACCGTCAACTTCACTCTCGGAGGTACTGCTACTAACATCACCGATTACACGTTAACTGGTGCAAGGCTCAACCGCAATATAGGCACACTCACTTTTGCCTACGGTTCTTCTACGGCTACTGTTATCGTCGCTCCCACCCCCGACACGAATGGAGACCTCGACGAAACCGTCACCGTGGCGATCAACACCAGTTCACAATACGATATTCTAACGACGGGGCAGGTTATCGGTACGATCGCCGATGGGGACGACTTAATAAATGGTACCGCCGCCGCCGATACCCTCAACGGCGGTGGAGGACGTGATACCTTGAACGGATTAGAAGGTAACGATAGCCTTATCGGTGGTGCGGGAGCAGATAGCCTAGTTGGCGGAACCGGCAATGACACTTATATTCTTGATAATGTAGGTGACGTAGTGGTGGAAAATACCCGGGAAGGCACAGATACGGTACTAACGAGCGTAAGTTTCACAGGGGTTAATATCGAAGTTATCACCCTCATCGGTTCCTCCCCTATCTTCGCTACTGGGGATGATAATAATAACCAGCTCAACGGTAACAACGCGGCTAATATTCTCACCGGGGGCATCGGTAACGATAGCCTCAACGGCAACAACGGTAACGACTCCCTCATCGGTGGTATAGGTGACGACCTACTAATTGGCGGTAAAGATGTCGATACCCTCGTCGGCGGCATGGGTAATGACAATTATGTGGTCGATAATATCGGCGATGTAGTGGTAGAAAACCTCAATGAGGGGACGGATACGGTACAGACGAGCGTGAATTTCACTGGCTCTAACATCGAAATTATTAACCTCACTGGTTCTGCTAACATAAATGCCACGGCCGATAATAATAATAACCTGATCAACGGTAACGACGGTGCCAACCTTCTCAATGGGGGTGGCGGTAACGATAACCTCATCGGGAACCTGGGCAAAGATACTTTAATCGGTGGACTCGGTAATGACACCCTCAATGGTGGCGTTAATATAGACAGTATGGTCGGAGGTGCGGGAAATGATATTTACATCGTGGATAACCTCGCCGATGTAGTGCTAGAAAACCCTGATGGTGGAACAGATACGGTACAGACGAGTGTGAATTTCGCCAGCAACAATATTGAAATTATTACCCTCATCGGGAATGCCTCTATTAACGCCAGCGGAGATGATAACAATAACCAGATCAATGGTAACAATGCTGCCAATCTCCTCAGTGGTGGTGGCGGCAACGATAACCTCATCGGTAATTCCGGGAATGACTCTCTTATAGGTGGACTCGGTGATGATACCCTCGATGGTGGTGGGGGTAGTGACAGTCTCGACGGCGGCGTGGGTAATGATACTTACATCTTGGATAATCTAGCTGATATAGTGGTGGAAAACTCCAATGGAGGTACGGATACGGTACAGACAACCGTGAATTTCGTCGGTCAAAATATTGAAGTTATTACCCTTATCGGTATAGCCCCTATCAACGGCACTGGTGATAATAACAATAACGTAATCAACGGTAATGACGGTTTTAACGTTCTCACGGGTAATGAGGGTAATGATACCCTCAGGGGCAACAGGGGAAATGATAGGCTGATAGGTGGACTCGGTAATGATAGCCTCGATGGTGGTATAGGCACCGATACTCTGACTGGCGGCTCCGGCAGGGATACTTTTGTCTTTAGTTCTACATCTGCTGGCATAGACTTGATCACTGATTTTAGTCTCGCCGATAACGATATAATTTCTCTATCATCCGTGGGCTTCAATTTACCTGCCGGTGTTTTAAACCCATCGGCTTTTCGAGGGGGAGCAAGAATTATCAGCGCCGATTCTCCTTTACAAAGGTTGATTTATAACAGCACTACCGGGGCTTTATTCTTCGACGCTGACGGGAACGGCACTAGTTCGAGCGCGATTCAATTCGCTAGCCTGAGCAACCTTCCTGTTTTAACTGCCACTAATTTCTCTATCTTCTGAGAGATTCCAGCATCCCTATCTTCAATTTAACGAATGGGACGGATGTGATACTAAATCCTGTAGGATTTAGTATCACTTTAGTTTGGTAACTATTTTAATGTAAAAATATGAATCAAAATCAAAGCAAATCACTAATTTTTAATCAAAATATTTTTTTGAATTTTGGTAGAGATAATCTTCTTAAAAATAAATATAATCCAAAAGAAAATACTGTAATATATACAGCAAATAAAACAACATTTTTTGATAATAGAATTAGTTTCATACCATTTAAAAATACTGCCAGACCGATAAGAAGCAATAATTTAAGTCAGACCCAGCTCAATGCCTTGCTATCAGGGTCTAGCTGGACGATACCGACTTCTAGAGTTCTGACGTACAGCTTTTATAACAGCGGTACTTATTACGGAACTGAAACAGGAGTTAGAGAAGTAAATAACGCCGTTAAAAATAACGTCAGACAAATCTTCAGTTGGTTAGAAACAGTAATTAATATCGATTTTCAGGAAGTAGATGAAGCTACTACCGGTACTTACGGCAATTTACGTTATATGGTATCCGACAACGCCGAATATGCCTATGCCTATTTCCCCAGTAATTTTTTAGATGTAGGGGGCGATGTACATTTAAGCGCGAATTGGGTCAATCAAACTCCCAATGGAGGGGGATTCGACGAATTACCAGGTAGTTACGGTTACGAAGCTTTAATTCACGAAACGGGACACGCCCTCGGGTTGAAACACCCTCACGAAGATCCTGTCCTGCCTCTATCTGAAGATAATACCGCCAATACGATGATGAGTTATCGCAATACGGCTAAATATATCCTCACCAATGGAACTTGGATAAATCAAAATGCAGCCGCAACGGCGATGGTTTACGATATAGCCGCCCTGCAATATTTATATGGAGGTAAACCCAAAGAAACCGGAAACAGTTATTATCAATTCGGGAATAAAATCGATAAATTCACTCTTAACGGCGTTTTATCGATCGATACGCCCTATCAGCTTAAACAAACCATCTGGGACACAGGGGGAAGCGATACCCTAGATTTTTCCCGATTGGCTTTTGATAGTAGCGGTTATCGCCTGGATATAAACCCGGGCGGTTGGTTGACGGCTAATAGTTCCTATAAATACCTGGCGACTCTCAACGATCCTAACGTTACCCAAGGAACCATCCAGACTACCTATTTCGAGACGGGAACCGCGATCGCTTTCGGAGTTGTCCTAGAAAACCTGGTCAACAGTTCGAGTAATGATACCATCTACGCCAACTCATCTGCGAATACTTTCGGTGGTTACACGAGCGGTAGGGCGGTAGGTAACGATGTGATTTGGAATGCCACATCGAGCGATACGCTTAACCTGGCTGGTTATAGTAGCACCGGTGTCAGCCAAACTCGCTCAGGTAATGACTTAGTATTGCGTCTAGGAAATAACGGTTCCGTAACGGTAAAAAACTACTATGCGGGGGCCCAGATAAATATTGTTTACGGTGTTAGCACCTTACCAAGCGTAACCCTGGCCGTATCGCCCATAGCTGTAAAAGAAGACGGAGCGACCAATTTAGTCTATACCTTCACCCGCACTGGCTCCACCACGACAGCCCTAACCGTCAACTATACAATCAACGGCAGCGCTACTAACGGGGCAGATTACACCCGCATCGCCTCAGCCATCAACTTCGCCGTTGGTAGTGCCACCGCCAGTTTAATCGTAGATCCTATACCAGACACCAGTCTGGAAGCAAATGAAACCGTTAGCCTGACTCTAACAGCCGGAACTGGTTATACCGTAGGCACGACAACGCCAGTAGTAGGCACGATCGATAACGACGAGGCCTTGCCAGTAATTACCCTAGCGGTATCGCCAGCAACCTTACAAGAAGACGGCACGAGCAATCTAGTCTATACCTTCACTCGCACTGGGGATACATCTGAGCCACTAGTGGTTAACTACGCCATCGGCGGTACCGCTACTAACGGTAGCGACTATATAACCATCCCTACTAAAGTCTCCTTCGCGCCCTTCTCGTCTACCGCTAGAGTTACTATAGATCCGGGTGCCGATAATATCATAGAGGCGAATGAAACCGTCAGCTTGACTCTAACCGCTTCTCCTAACTACAGTATCGGCACTGCCACGGCCGTAGTAGGTACGATTATCGACGGCAATGATGTTATTATCGGCACTACGGCTAACGACAATCTCGGGGGCGGTGCCGGTAACGATTCCCTTTACGGATTGGCGGGAAACGATAGCCTCAATGGTGATAGTGGTTCGGACTTTCTTCTCGGGGGGGCTGGTATCGATACCCTCAGAGGTGGAGCAAATGGGGATACCTTCGCGTTTATTTCCAGAACTGAAGGGATTGACGCGATCGCAGATTTTAACGTCGTTGAGGATCTTATCCGTCTTTCGGCCTCGGGATTCCCTGGCTTAGTGGCGGGAGTGTTACCCGCGACGGCCTTTAGCTCGGGGCCTGGAATAATAACCGCTAACTCTGCCAGCATCCGATTGATATACAACACCACTAACGGCGCTTTATTCTTCGACAGCGATGGTAACGGAACCTCGGCCGCCCCGATTCAGTTCGCCACTCTCAGCGGTAATCCTGCCTTGACTGCGGCTGATTTCATGGTTATCTGATAAACAAGCATTTCAAATCTTCGAGCATCGCACCGAGAAGATTAATCGGATCTACTTCCATCGCCACCCAGGCATTAGCGCCGGTTTTGGTTTTGCGACGGTTATCCAAAACTGTTTTACCCTGGGTGAATTCGCCATTTGTTTCTATATTCACATAACCGCGCCGGAATTGTAAGTTTTCGGGGTAATAAAGATAGGCTAGAGTGGCCGCGTCGTGAACGAGAAAACCTGGTACGCTTCGGGTTTCCCGCCAGGCTAGAGAATTTTCGCTCATGAAGTTAACTAAAGCGAGAAGGAATTTCCCTAGGAGTGTTTCCCCATTCAGGGCGCATAATTGAGCTGCCATCGCGGGGGTAAAGATTAGATTACAGGTGACATCAAGGGGGATGACGATTAAATCACGGCGACTCTGAAAAACCGTTGCCGATGCCGATACATCGTAAACGATATTGAATTCCGCCTCTGGGGTAACGTTACCAGGCACGCAAAAGGCACCCCCCATGATAATTATTTCCCTAGCCCTGTTGAGAATACCAGGAGATTTCTTTTCGGCTGCGGCGAGATTGGTTAAGGGGCCGATGGCGATGAGGGTAACTTCATCCGGATATTGAGAGAGGATTTCGATAATCACATCGTCGCCATAGGGCGCATCCTCATAATTCAGGTGGCGATCGGGTAGAGTATGGGTAAGATTCCCCATCCCATCGGCACCGTGTAGGAAACTGGCATCTTTTTCGTGATATTGAGAGCCACCTATTATCCCCCTAGCTACTTTTATATCTTTAAAACCGGTCAGACCTAATAATTTACAAGCTCCGGTGAAAGTGGCTTCGCATCCCACATTACCATCCACCGTAGTGACAGCCAATAACTCGGCGAATCCCTTTTTAACCAAACTCAATAACCACAATAAAGCAAAAGCATCGTCCCCGCCGGGATCAGTATCGAGGATTATTTTCGGAATCGTTCCCGTCATCGCTAATTCCTTAATGTTAATTTCTTTTCTCTAGCGATCCTATCTCTTACGCCACCGTTCGATCGATTTTTCCGCTTTCGAGTAAGCCCTTGTCGAGGGGGGTATCAAGGCCGCTATTTTAATCGCCCGAGAAAAGTTATTTATTTTAGCCTGCTTTACCGCCAGTCCATAGATATTATCGCTCCATCGCTCGATTAAAGCTCTGGCTTGCTCGTACTCCTTACTACCAGTGGGAATTTGCTCTAAAACCGTTATCGCCTGTAAATATGAGGTAGCTTGATCTGGCGATCGCAACCCCTCCGCAGCTTCGAGTAAAACGAGATTGATTTTTTGTTGCTTTAAAGCCTCCCGCCAAATCTTCATACTATCTGTCGCCAGGGTGTAAAGAGCCGAATCCCCTTTTGGAATTAGCTCGGCAGCGGCGATCGCCGAACGGTAATCCCCTTTCTCTGCCCTGCCAGTGGCAATATCGAAGATAACCCGGCTCCATCTTTTTATTTCCGCTCTTGCCGAGTCGTAAGCGGGGTTATCTGGTTTCACCTTGCCCGCTTCTACGATCGCATTGTGAAAACGAGAAGCCTGTTGATCGGCTAAAACCATCGTACCAGGGGAGGAACGATCGCTAATCGGTGATTCTTCCTGACTACGCCATTCCCAGAGTAGCACCCCGCAGATAAATGCTGATATACCCCATAAAACCAGATTAAACCTTTTGAACTGAACTTTAGAGGTGGATCGCACCAGATTAACCGGAGCTGTGTCTTCGGCTGGAGCAACCCTATTAACCGGTTCTACGGGGGGCGTGGGTAACTTGGGCAGGGTTAAACTAGCTGTTTTTGGTTTGCCCCCGATTTCCGCTTCTTTTTCCCTTAGTCTCACCGTCTCTTCTTCGACTTCGGGAAATAGAGGTTGAGAGCGCATCTTTAAACTCGGTGATACTATAACAGGCGTTTGCTGATTCAAACTCTGTATGTGATTCAATTCCGGTAAACGAGTTTGAAAATATTGTTCTAGAAGATTCAAAGTTAATTGATGCTGATAGTGGCGTAGGGCTTCCGTCAGGGCGGTAGTCAAAATACCCTGAGGATGGCTTATTTTCGGGTGGGAGGGTTCTATAGCGGAAGAAAGAATTAGAGTTAAGCCTAAATTTTTAGCTAGTGCGATCGCAGTTGTTCCCGGCGGTATAGAGTTAAAAGAAATACGATGTAAGTCGAGGATAACTAAAATATGTTCAGCGTTGGTGCGCTGTAATTTATCGAATACGGTGCCGATTTTTATCCCCGTTTTTTCCGGGTGAGCTGGATTCCCATCGATGGGTAATAAATAATCTTCCCCCGCGTGCTGCATGGCGTAACCGCTAAAGAAAAACCAGAGGCAGAAAGTAGGAGAAAGAGTATCGAGCGCGTCGAGAATTTTTTGCCGCCCTGGATAAGTAGGATCGCTTAAAACACAGAGAGATTGGGGAGGCACCTTGATCTGTTGACATAAAACCTGATACAGTGCTTGAGCATCGGCTATCCCGTAACTCAACGGGCGTAAATATTGATAACGATTAATGCCAATAGTCAAACATTGGTAAATTTCCATTTGTTAAATGCACTCCTCAACATCTACAATAAGAAAGCTGTATTGATTAAAGTTAGTAATTATGGCTTGTCCGAAGAAGAAAACCTCAAACGCTAAACGCGACCAACGTAGAGCCAATTGGAGAAGACAAGCGGCCGTAGAAGCTCAAAAAGCTTTATCTTTGGGTAAATCCGTCCTTTCCGGTCGCTCCAATAGTTTCGTTTATCCGTCTGATGAGGAAGAAAACGACGAGGAGTAGATCTATCTACGCAGGGAGAAGAAATAATCCCTTTCTTCACTCCCTGATGATCTAATTATTTAGATTGTTCCTGATTTTAGATTTCACTCAGAAAGCAGAGTCAAACTAGCCCAAAAATAATTTATAGGCCAGATTGTTAGTTTCGTCCCAGTAACGATAACCTAACGTATCTAAGAAAGCCTGCCATTGTTCGCTTTCGTCCGGGGGAACCTGAATTCCCACCACAATACGCCCGTAGTCAGCTCCGTTGTTACGGTAGTGAAAGACGCTGATATTCCAATTGGGACTCATGGAATTGACGAATCTCATCAGAGCGCCAGGACGTTCGGGAAATTCAAAGCGGTAGAATACTTCATGATGGGCTAAAGACGATCGACCCCCCACCATATGGCGCAAGTGTAGTTTCGCTAGTTCATCATCGGTCAGATCCAGGGCTTTAAAGCCGCAGGCGTTGAAAGTTTCCCCGAGTTTCAAACCATCAGAGCGATTCTTTATTTGTACGCCCACGAAAATATGCGCCTCTTTCTCGTCGGCTATCCGATAACTGAATTCGGTCAGATTACGGGTTCCCAAACACTCACAAAATTTCCTCAGACTTCCTGGGGCTTCGGGAATCGTCACGCCATAGATGGCCTCGCGCCGTTCCCCTAATTCCGCCCTCTCGGCGACGAAACGGAGACGATCGAAATTCATATTAGCACCGCAGGCTACCGCCACTAAAGTCTCTCCCTCGATACCTTCTCTCTCTACATAGGCCTTAGCCCCGGCTATCGCCAGAGCGCCCGCTGGTTCTAAGATCGATCGCGTATCTTCAAACACATCCTTGATGGCGGCACAGGTATCATCGGTATCCACCAGAATAATCTCGTCTACATACTGCTGACAGAGGCGGAAAGTTTCCTCGCCCACCTCCTTCACCGCCACCCCATCAGCGAATAAGCCCACGCTCGGTAAACGTACCCTGTGCCCGGCTTTTAAAGAGCGATTCATCGCGTCCGAATCGGTTGGTTCGACACCGATAATTTTTATCTCCGGGCGCAGACGCTTGACGTAGGAAGCTATCCCGCTGATCAGGCCGCCGCCGCCGATGGCGACGAAGATAGCGTGAATCGGCTGTTGATATTGACGGAGGATTTCAAGAGCGATCGTACCCTGACCGGCTATCACATGGGGGTCATCGAAAGGATGAATGAATGTCAGTCCTTTTTCGCTTTCTAGCTGCCTGGCGTAGGCATAGGCATCATCATAGGAATCTCCGTGTAATATCACCTTGCCGCCCCTCGCCCTTACCGCGTTTACCTTCACCTCGGGAGTGGTAACGGGCATAACGATAATCGCCTCTGCGCCCAATCTACTAGCTCCTAACGCTACCCCCTGGGCGTGATTCCCCGCTGAAGCCGCGATCACGCCTCTAGCTAGAATCTCTGGCGATAATTGAGCTATTTTGTTATAAGCACCTCTGAGCTTGAAGGAGAAAACTGATTGCATATCTTCTCGCTTGAGCAAAAGCTTATTCTGCAAACGTTTCGAGAGATAGGGGGCGATTTCTAAGGGGGTTTCCTGGGCTACGTCATAAACGCGAGCGGTTAATATCTGTACTAAATAATCACAATACATGGAGAGTTAGAGCGAACCTGGTAGAAGATAATTTTATCAGCTAAGGAAAGATGTAATGATAATCAATTAAAAAATGTGATCTATTTTGCAGAGCCTTGATTAGTTTTTGCCATAATTAATTTGTTCAAATTTTATCCTTTTAGAGGATGTTTTAAGCGTAATTATCACCCTATCACCCGATAGGGTTTATTATTTTTAACCACAAGTATTAATTTGATAAAAGATTAAGTGATTTTTAGCTATATTTAATAATGTGGTGGTCAAAAATTAAAAGAGAAGATAACTAGCCGTACTCTCTAAGCTGTTCAGCATTTTTTTTACCCTGAAAGCCTTGCTACAAGCAGTTTAGCTATCAAAACTCCCCTTCTAAATGCGTGTCAGCTTCAACCAATAGTCACTCCCGCTTTATCTTCACCTCTGACTGCTGATATAACCCATTTTATTAATAGGTTGAGGAATTTGGATGCAAGCTCAGCTATTTAGCCTTGTTTTCTGTTTTAATCTCTTAATTTCCCCATCAGTCCTAGCTCTCGAATATCAAGGAAAAAACATCGATGGGAGAAGAATCGATGCCAGAGCCTATTATCAAGGTACGGGTGGGGTGTATAGGGTACAGGTAGAATTCAGGGGAGACCGGGCGACTCTCTATTTTGAGAACGGGGGAGAAACCACCATCTATTTAAGACGGGCGCAAATAACCGATACGGATAAAATAGAAGGCGTGGGGCGTTTAGGATACTGGCCGGTTAATAACATATTCAGTATCGGTTTAGAAAACCAGAACCAAAAGGAAATCGGCGGCTTTGGCAATCGAGCAGACTTGTGGGTGATCGAGCCGGATAGAGAGAGCCTGCAGCGTCCTTAACAGGGAAATTTTTCACCAAGGTCATTGGCGAGTAAAGAAGAAGATCTGTAACAATAAGAAAATATAAGAATTGTCATATATTATCGATGGTTGAAGCTAGTTTACAAAATCCGAAGCGCAATTGGATTCAGACCTGGTGGCAATCCCTGAACGGTTTGTCCCGCTTCTTGCTCATTGGCTTGGCCGCCCCCCTCGCCGTCCTCAACGCTTGGGCTTTATCCGCTATATTCGGTTATTTTGAATCTCTATTTGTCATCTTACTCGTATCAGCAGTTCTTTCATTCCTACTCGGTTATCCGGTTACTTGGCTGGAAAAACAGGGTTTAAAAAGAGGTTTGGCGGCGATCGTCGTTTCCCTGGCCACCATACTCATATTTGTCGCCCTCGGTATTACCCTGGTTCCCCTCGTATTCACTCAAGCTCAGCAATTAGTAGCCAGACTACCGGAATGGCTCGACTCGGGCCAGAGACAACTGATGTTATTAGACGATCGGGTAGATACCATGAATCTACCCATCCCGATCAGTTTCGATGGATTGATAGCTCAGATCAACTCGCGTTTGGGTATCGAACTTCAGAACCTAGCTGGTAAAACCGTTAACCTGGCGTTAAACCTCACGGTTTTCACAGTGGTGAGGGTTTTGGATGTATTACTCACCATAATCCTCACCTTTTACCTCCTACTGCATGGCCCCGACATCTGGAAAAGTCTGATCGAATGGTTGCCGAAACCGGTACAACAGCCCTTTTCTCAAACCCTGCGCTCTAGCTTTCAAAATTATTTTCTCGGACAGGTTATCTGTGCTACCTTAATGGCTTCTGGGTTAATTACCGGCTTCGTCTTACTGAAAGTTCCCTTCGGGCTTCTATTCGGTTTGATGATCGGTGTGATGACCCTGATTCCCTTCGGTGGAACCGTAGGCATCGTTACCGTTACATCTTTGCTGGCCCTGAGAGATATTGGCCTCGCCCTACAAGTATTAGCGGTGGCAGTAGTGGTACAACAAATCGTTGAGAATGGCGTAGCGCCGAGAATTCTCGGCAGCGTCACCGGATTAAATCCTTTCTGGGTTCTGGTAGCGTTACTTACGGGGGCGCGAATCGGTGGTTTATTGGGGGTTATCGTCGCGGTGCCTATGGCGGTGATGGTAAAAGAAGCTTTGGAAATAATCCGTACTGTCACCCCCGAAGATTGGCAGAGGGGCGATATTAAACCGGATAACCTGGAAAAAAAATATCTTGCTAAAACCGAAGAGGATTTAGAATCAATACAACATTAAAAATTTTTCCAGGGTATTTCATAGACGAAAAATAGAGTGTCATGGGTTACTCTGTCAAAAATTTAAACACTCATGTATCATGGTCAAGTATGGAACTTATCAGGGTAAATCACCATCTTAAAAACATTGAGATAAATTCTATGCAAGGTTATAAATTAGCGAAGTTACCCTTATTAAGAATTTTGAGGTTTAATTTTATGAAATCTTTTATACGTTGGACGGCGGTTCTCGGGCTGGTGGGTAGCACCTTTTTAATTCCTTTAGTAGGGTATCCCCAACTAGCTGTAGCATTACCTGAAGAACAGGTGGTTAAAACCTTACAAACTATCCCCGTCTTTGCCATTGCAGACGATAACGGAACTCCTTTAATAGCTACGATGGAGCAAAATCAAAAAGTTACGGGCGTATTCATATCCCTCAGTGATGCTAACCAATTTTTCGATCAATTAAAAAAACAAAATCCTGATGTAGCCAGTAAAGTTAAAGTACAAACCGTATCCCTGGCTCAAGTGTATAAGTTACAGGCGAGTCAACCGCAAAACGACGGTTTAACGATTTCCTACATTCCCAAAGAATCAGAAGTTGAATTGGCTAAGAAGCTACTTAGCGAACAAGGACAACAGTATCAGGGCGGTGTACCCTTATTCGTCGCCAGAGCAGGTAAAGACGGAGGCTACCTCACCATCAAGCAGGACAATCAAGATCGAATTCCTTTCTTTTTTGAAAAGTCCGTGGTCATGAAGATGGTGGAACAGTTTAAAAAAGAAAAACCTGACCAAGCCTCGACGATTAAAATCGAAGTTATTCCCCTCGAGAGCGTTATCGCCACCTTACAGAAAAGTACCGATCAAAACCTAACCCGCATCCTATTCGTTCCCACTCAAGAAACTCTAGACTTTATCCGGGCTAACGCCAACCGTCAAGGAGCGGGCAACGCCCCTACCTCCAATCAAGCCCAACCTAGAAGATAATCGCCGTGTCTTGGCAAATCTCAGGAAATGAGTTAGCCCAGTGGCGACAGATAGCTCTTTCTTCTGCTAAACGGGTTAATATAAGTCCCGGAGAAGTAGATTGGCTTTTAAGAGAAGTGACGGGGTTAGATAATCTCTCCCTCCGCTTACAGTCGTTTCCTCCTTCCGTCGAATCTTCCTACTCCCTAGATCATCTGTCCGACTTATGGGAACGAAGAATCAAACTCAGCTGTCCGATTCAATATCTAGTTGGGTTTACCCCCTGGCGGAATTTTCATCTCAGGGTTGCCCCCGGTGTATTGATCCCTCGTCCAGAAACCGAATATCTTATCGATCTGGTCTTTTCTGCTGTCACCGCCCGCCCCGAGTTAGCCACCGGGCATTGGGTCGATCTCGGTACCGGTAGCGGTGCGATCGCTTTGGGTCTGGCAGAACTATTGACAGAAGCTCATATTCATGCAGTAGACTTGAGTGAGTCGGCGTTGGAGATAGCTAGGGACAATATTAAGCGATCGCAATACGCCAGGCAGATCACCCTCTATCAAGGTTCGTGGTGGAGTCCCCTGCAATCTTTTAAAGGTCGAGTGGCGGGAATGGTGTCGAATCCCCCCTATATTCCCACCCCTCTCCTCAAAACTTTACAGCCGGAAGTGATCGAACATGAGCCGATTCTCGCTCTCGATGGGGGCGGAGACGGTTTAGACCCCATCCGTAGTTTAATAGCTACTTCCCCTATCTATCTTCGCCCTCAAGGTCTGTGGTTGATAGAAATCATGGCTGGTCAGGGCGAAAGCGTAGCTCAATTACTACGGGACAATGGAAATTATGAGAATATGTCTATTATCAATGACTTTGCCGGGTTCGATCGTTATGTTCTCGCCTACAAAAAATCATGCCCCTAGTATCTATCCCTGAATTAATCATCGCGGCTAAATCTGGCCAGCTTGTCAGTTTCCCTACCGATACAGTGCCCGCTTTAGCGACATTACCCGCCCGGAGCGATTTAATTTTCCAGGCTAAACAACGTCAGCAGGATAAACCCCTCATCTTGATGGCGGCTAAGGCAGATGATCTGTGGCCCTACGTAAAAGGAGAAGATACGGAACTCTGCCTCTGGCGGGAGACGAGCCAGAAATACTGGCCGGGACAATTAACGCTAGTTCTGCCAGCCTCCCCATCGGTTCCCACCGCAATGAACCCTCTCGATCCCTATACTATTGGTATCCGAGTCCCCGACTCTGCTATCGCCCGGGAAATTTTAAGCGCTACTGGGCCTCTGGCTACTACGAGCGCTAATTTGTCGGGACAACCCCCCCTATTATCGGCTACAGAGATCGATCGTACTTTTCTCACTGTATCGGTGTTAAACTTTAACGAATCTCTTACCGCCAGCGGTCAACCTTCCACCGTTGCTAAATGGACGGGTAACGGCTGGGCAATCTTACGTCAAGGTCAGATAATTTTATGAGTGTAATGGATGGATGAAATTGAAACCCTCCGCGAGGAGTTAAAACTAACTCAACAGGCATTGCTTTTAGCTACCCAGGTTAATCGCTACAAAACGGGATTTATAGGCCTTATTGCCCACGAATTACGCTCCCATCTCAGTAGTCTTTTATGCCTACATCAAGTAATCATGGCCGATCTTTGTGAAAGCCATCTAGAAGAGAGAGAATTTATTAATCAAGCTTATATAGCCGGTCGTAATTTGTTGCAGGTGATCGAAGATATTATTACGGTTTCTAAACTAGAATACGGTGCTGTTTCATTAAAGATGGAATATTTGTCTATTACGGAATTTTTACAGGATTTATATCATTTTATCTATTTACCTATAAAGAATAAACATATCAGATTGAATTTAATTTTTCCTAAAGAAGATCGAAGTTTATACGCCGATTCAAAAAGGTTGTTAACGGCTATGATCACCCTGATAGAGACCGCCATTAACTACGTCAACACAGGGGTTATTAAAATATCCGTAGCCGAAGAAATGAGAGGGGCGACGGTGATCGAGCTAAGTTTGCCCATCACTGAAAAAAACTGGTGTCAACAAACTTCTTTCCCTTCCTTAAGCTGTAATTTCACCCAAGAAGAATTAGAAAAATTTTCCAGCGAGATAGGTCTATCCCCAGGGTTAAAAATAGAATTGGTTAAAAATATCCTCGCCACTATGGCAGGCGAGCTAGACATAAGCCAGAGCGATACTAGTACACTGATAAAATTTGTTTTACCTCCGGGCCCCGAGACTCCCTCCGCGAGTTAATTAAAACCATCGTAGTAGTTTCATTCTCTTGAAACCCGGAGCGTTGATAAAATTCTTGCCCGTAAGTAGTCATGAGATAAATTTTTTCTACTCTCTCTAGTCGAGGATGACTCAATATTGTTTCGATTAATTTTCTCCCTAGACCTTGACCCTGATAATCTGGGTGTATGACCACATCCCAAATAGTTGCACGATAAACCCCGTCAGAAGTGGCCCGAGCGAAACCGATCAAGGACGATCGATCCCACACGCCGATTACCGGTTCGCTGAATTCGATCGCCGTGGCTAAATCCGCCAAATCCCGGTCTTTAGCCCAAAAGGCGGCTACATTAAATAGACTTTGCAACTTGTACAGGTCGATAGTTTCCTTATCGGCAGAGAACACTATCCCACTATGATTCATTCCCTCAGATCCCTTACAGGTAATATTCAATATCCTAAACTAAACCATCTCCGCCGTTGATTTAGTTTTATCTATTAAAAATTATTTTCAATAGATAATTATCTATATTTACGATTTACGGGATTTAACAAAAAAACAGAATTTACAGGATTGCGTTTAGCAATAAAATCTGGGAGACTGTCTTCACCCTAGTATTTTCTTTAATTCTCGCTTGGCTGACTAGTTTCATTTTCTATCGCGGAGCCTTATTGTTCACATCTTGATCAGGCGATCGAATCATTGTATCGAGCCCAAAAACACCTAACTTTAGCATCAATAGGCTCAAATTACAGAAACTTTTCCACATGATCTGATAAATTGTTCTAAACTAATCAGCAAATTTCTATAGATAACCTCAAAATGTTAGATTGTATTATCGTTGGTGCAGGCCCGGCAGGAGCAACCGCCGCCTACATACTAGCCAAAAAAGGTCATTCCGTCCTCGTATTGGACAAAGCGGAGTTACCCCGTAAGAAGACTTGTGGAGGGGGCGTATCTCCGGCAGTTAAACAGTGGTTCGATTTTGACTTTACGCCGGCGATCGATAATCGTGTTCATAAAGTCCAATTTACATGGAAATCGGGAGATCCTGTCACTACGGAATTAAATACCTCAGAATCGATGTGGATGGTTCAAAGAGATACTTTTGACGAATTCCTGGCTCAACAAGCTCAAAAGGAGGGCGCGAAGGTTCAGGATAAAACCGAAGTAACGGGAATTAAGTATACCGGAGACCATTGGCAGGTTAATACCTCTAACGGTAGCTTAGAGGCCCGCTATTTAATCGCCGCCGATGGTGTAAACAGTCAGGTAGCTAAATGGTTGGGTTTAGGGACGAAAAAAGAATCTTTAGGAGCCACCCTAGAAGTTAAAACCCCCGTACCCGCAGATAAATTAAACCTGGTTTACTTCGACTTCGGTTCGGTTAAAAACGGTTGTATTTGGATGTTCCCCAAAAGTGATGGCTACAGTATCAGTGGCGGCTGTTTTAAAGGCAATATTAAGTCAGACGAGTTAAAGAAAAGTCTCTATAACTATGCCTCCGGATTAGGGCTGGATACGGGCAACGCCACCTATACGGAATATATTCTCGGATTTTGGACGGGAAATCAAACTCTGCACACTCAATCTGCGTTAATAGCGGGAGATGCTGCGGGTTTAGTCGATCCTCTCATCGGTGAGGGAATCCGTCCGGCTATTCTTAGCGGTGTAAGAGCCGGGGAGGCTATAGATAAGGCTTTAAAAGGCGACGCGGGGGCAATACCGGCCTATACGCAAACGCTCGATCGAGAATGGGGGCAAGATATGGCTCTAGCTCAAAAACTATCCGGGCTATTCTATCAGTTAACCCAAATTGCCTATAAAGTGGGTGTGAAGCGTCCCGCAGCCGGGCAACTTATGGGTAGAATCCTCTGCGGGGAGTTGCGTTACACCGACGTTACTGAACAGATCATGAGCAGATTGAAAAAGCTGTTGATTCCGGGATTCGGACGTTAGTTAGGGAGTTGGGAGTGCGCCGCTCAGTTGGGAGTCGGGAGTCGGGAGTCGGGAGTTGGGAGTTGGGAGTGCGCCGCTCAGTTGGGAGTAGGGAGTTGGGAATTGTTATGTAATCAACTAACCCCCCTAACCCCTAATTCCTAACCCCTAACCCCCAATTCCCATTTCAAAACTCTTCCTCCTCCTCTTCCGTTTCCCCTCCGAATCTCTGCTGTGGTGGTATCGCGGCTACTATGGCATCGATTACCTTACTGACGGGGATTATCTCTAAGCCGATGTCATCCGGTAGGTTCTGACCTTTGGGGACTATGGCGCGTTTAAAACCGAGTTTCGCCGCTTCCTTCAATCTCAATTCCATCTGGGACACGAGGCGCACTTGTCCGCCTAATCCCACCTCCCCTATTAATACGGTGCGCGGATCTACTACTCTATCTCGAAAACTGGCGACAACGGCGATCGCAATTCCTAAATCTGCCGCTGGTTCCTCCACTCCTAGCCCCCCAGCGGAGGCTACATAGGCATCGAGTTTTGATAGGGGTATCCCGACGCGCTTTTCCAAGACGGCGAGGATCTGTTGCAGACGATTATAATCCACTCCCGTAGTCGATCGCCTCGGTGATGCGTAACTCGTCGGGCTGACTAAGGCTTGCAACTCCACCACGATCGATCTCGTCCCCTCACAAGCCACCACCGTCGCCGTACCAGGAGAGAATTCATCCCGATTGCCTAAAAATAATTCCGAGGGGTTGGTGACTTCTTCTAAGCCGTGATCCACCATCTCAAAGATACCGATTTCGTGGGTGGCACCGAAACGGTTCTTCACCGACCTTAATAAACGGTGGGAGGCGTATCTATCCCCCTCGAAATACAATACCGTATCTACTAAGTGTTCCAGTACCCTCGGCCCCGCGATCGCTCCCTCTTTCGTTACGTGACCTACAATTAGTAATGTTATATTTTCCCTTTTCGCTACCTGCATCAATGCAGAGGTACATTCGCGCACCTGCGCCACTGAACCTGGGGCCGATGTCAGGGCTGCAAAATAGAGGGTTTGAATACTATCTATTACCGCCACCTGTGGCCTTAAAGACTCTAACTCGCGCAGAATATCTTCTAAATCCGTCTCCGGCAATACGTAAAGGTGATTATCGATTTCTTGGGATTTAAAACTTTCTTTCTTAGCCTTGCCATTTTCATCGTTGACAACTCCTACCCCCAATCTACCAGCCCGCAGTTTTATCTGTTGTCCCGATTCTTCCGCAGACACGTAGAGAATCCGGGGTAGACGCTGGGCTAATTGATTGGTTACTTGTAATAGTAGGGTTGATTTCCCTATACCCGGATCTCCCCCGATCAATACTAAAGAACCAGGCACCAAACCACCCCCCAAAACGCGATCGAATTCTCCATATCCTGACGGAAATCTTTCCTGTTCGTGATTGGTTATCTGGGAGAATTTTACCGATATGCGCGGCTGTGCCTCTTTCGGTGCCTTACCGTTACCTACTTTAGCCCCCGATTGCCATCCGGGGCGGCTCGGGGCGCTCCCATTAGAGATTACCGCCTGTTCTTCTAAAGTTCCGTAGGTGTTACAACTCGGACATTTGCCGAACCATTGAGGCGATTCCGCCCCACAAGCACTACAGACGTATATTGTTCGTGATTTCGCCATATTTTTTAAGGTTTTTTAAGAAAAGTTTAAAAAAGGTCATTCCCTGGTAACAAACTTGTCAAAATTGTCGAGAGATGATAGTGCGGACAATAATAAAATAAATCTTAAGATAACCTAAATTAATGCCCGTTAAAAGTCAAAGAAAGGCTTAATAGGAGCGAGAAAAGGATATTCTATAAATAGAGGCACTCATCATTAAATCTAAACATTTGTAATTCTATTTAACATAAGGAGTGTTGAGTCAGTTGGAAAGTAATAAGGAAAAAATCTTAGTTGTAGATGACGAGGCTAGCATCAGACGCATCCTCGAAACTCGTTTATCGATGATCGGCTACGATGTGGTAACGGCAGCCGATGGTGAAGAAGCTTTAGAAACATTCCGTTCCTCTAATCCTGATTTAGTAGTTCTCGATGTGATGATGCCGAAGTTAGACGGTTATGGTGTCTGTCAAGAGTTACGGAAAGAATCGGACATACCTATTATAATGCTTACCGCCCTGGGAGATGTGGCCGATCGCATCACCGGATTAGAACTCGGCGCGGATGATTACGTGGTTAAACCTTTCTCTCCGAAGGAACTAGAAGCGCGGATTCGTTCCGTACTGAGAAGGGTGGAGAAAAATGGCGCTCCTGGTATCCCTAGCTCCGGGGTGATTCATATCGGCTCGATTAAAATCGACACCAATAAACGCCAAGTTTATAAGGGTGACGAGCGTATCCGACTCACGGGAATGGAATTCAGTTTGTTAGAGTTATTGGTGAGTCGCTCTGGAGAAGCTTTCTCTCGCTCCGAAATCCTCCAGGAAGTTTGGGGCTATACTCCCGAGCGTCACGTAGATACGCGGGTAGTAGATGTGCATATTTCCCGCCTCAGGGCTAAGTTAGAAGATGACCCGAGTAATCCGGAATTGATCCTCACCGCAAGGGGCACTGGCTATTTATTTCAGCGCATCCTTGATGACGACGAAGAATAAGGGCGGATATTTTTAACCCTTCTCCCCCGACTCCCAACTCCCGACTCTCCCTATATATGGCCCGTTCCGACCCCGATCGTATTCTTCGCCTGTTACCTTTAATTGCGGGTAGTATAGGCGGCTTGCTGCTACTGATCAATCGTCTAGCTACGGAATCTCTTACCTCATCCCAAGCTCGCGCGGATGTAATGGGCGTGATTCTCAGTGCCCTATTGATTCTGGTGGGGCTGTTGTGGCAGAGAGTCCAGCCTCGCTCTCCAGATGCGGTAATTTTGGAGGGAGAAGAGGGTATACGATGGGGTGAGGATTTAGCGGATGAGATAAAATTAGAACTCGCCTGGGCTTCCCATCTCCTGCTCACGAATACGGTGACTAAATCTCTGGTTGTCTACTACAATGGGCGAGTGTTATTGCGTAGGGGAATTTTAGGCCCCAACTCGGAGGTTAAACCGGGTAACATTTTACAGAGGGTTCTAGATACGGGTAAACCTGTTTATCTGGTCAATCTCAATCTCTATCCCGGTAAATTTGAATTCGATTATCTGCCTCCCAACACACAAGGGGTTATTTGTCAACCTTTAGGGGAGAAAGGAGCTTTAATTCTTGGGGCTAACGTACCCCGCAGCTATACGAAACAGGATGAAAACTGGATCGCGGGGATAGGCGATCGCTTATCTATCAGTCTGGAAAATTTGTAGAAGTAAGCTAACCCCCGACTAAAGTACGGGGGCTTTCGCCTTCGTACTCGATCTTCG
>CAZUVR010000057.1:0-23544 GCA_964623815.1 uncultured bacterium
GAATCTTTCATCGTGCCATCTTCATTAAACTCTTGATAAGCCTTAGCTACCGAAGACTGATTGGGAATAGTAAACATTCTCATCCACCGACCTAAAATTCGCATGGTATTAACAGCGTTAAAAGACTGTGAACCCCCACTAACTTGCATCAGGGCGAGAGTTTTACCCTGCGTCGGTCGAACCGCGCCAATTTCAAGAGGAATCCAATCAATCTGATTTTTTAAAATACCTGTAATATTTCCGTGCATCTCCGGGGATGACCACACCTGCCCTTCTGACCACTCGCTCAAAGCTCTTAGTTCCTGTACGCGGCGATCGGTTTCTTCTACCTGACCCCGCAGCGGGAGTTCATGAGGATGGTAAAATTTAACCTCGGCTCCGAAAGACTCAATAATACGGGCGGCTTCTTCGGCCAGTAAACGACTATAAGAACGTTCTCGCAAAGAGCCATACAAAAATAAAATTCTCGGGGGATGATCAAAAGTTTTCATCATTCAGTAACTTCCTCTACTGTAAGAGAATCAATCAATTTATTGATGCGCTCCTTAATTTCATCTCGCACCCTGGGAAATATTTCGGGTTGTTCCGCTGGATCATCAAGTTGCCAATCTTCAAAAACTTCTCGCATTACCCATTCGGGCGGCAAATTTACCCCGCAGCCACACAGAGAAATCACAACATCAAAATTTTCTGGATTAAAATCGCTCAATGGCTTCGAGGTTTGATCGCTAATATCGATACCCACATCCTTCATCGCAGCGATCGCCTCCGGACGAACTTGACTGGCTTCTAACCCGGAACTTACCGGTTCAATTTTCCCCCGTCCTAAGGTTTTGGCGAAACCTTCCGCCATCTGAGAGCGGGCAGAGTTTTTCTTGCAAACGAACATCACGCGTTTCATGTTTTTAATCTCCTACAGATAGTTGTACTTAAAAAGTTTTTGATGAGGCTTCGGGGGGATAACGCTTTTGTAAGCAAAAAACGCCCTTAACCTAAGGAATATAGGATAATCCCCGCTCTGCATCTTACATCAAAAAAACTTGATACGTCAAGAGGGAGGGAAGATCCCGAATGAGAGCAAGCCTGGTAGAAGTAATTTAATTAGCCTGTAATACCCCAGACACAAGAGCTTACGAGAAGGACGAATGATTAATTTTCATATCGAACGAGCGTTCTTAAGAGTTTAATATTTCTTTACGTTATCCATCAAATATTATTGATATATTGGATTCAAGCTACTAGTATTAAAAGTAATCGAACATATGAAAGCCGCAGATCAAAAACCTCTACGCAAGCTGTTTGCAATAACGATATGTCTGGGATCTCCTTTACTGATTACGGCTTGTGCCTCTATCCCACAAAATAATACATCAGTAAAAATTGATGGGTCTAGCACCGTCTACCCCATTACTAAAAAAGTAGTGGAGGAATTTAAAGCCAACAGCGCTGAAGCCGAGAATATTAACGTTGAGTTCTCTGGAACGAAAGGGGGTTTTGCTAAATTTTGTCAGGGACAAACCGATATTAATAATGCCTCGCGCCCGATTCTAGCCTCTGAAATGGAACTTTGCGGCCGTAATGGAGTAAGTTACATTGAACTACCGATAGCTTTTGATGCTTTAACAGTAGTGGTCAATCCGAAAAATACCTGGATAGATAGTATTAGCACTGCCGAACTGAAAAAAATTTGGGAACCGGCCGCAGAGGGCAAAATCACCCGGTGGAATCAAATTCGCCCCGATTTTCCCAAAGAAGAGATCAAGCTTTTTGGAGCGGGCAAAAAATCGGGAACTTTCGACTACTTTACCGAAGCGATTGTCGGCACCGAAGATGCAAGCCGTACTGACTACGTGGCTAGTGAAGATGATGACGTTACCGTACAGGGTGTGAGCCAAGACCCGAACGCAATGGGGTATTTTGGTTTATCTTACTATGAGGCTAACAAGGACAAGTTAAAAGCGCTGGCAATTGATAGCGGAAAAGGCCCGATAGCACCCTCATCAGAAACCGTAGTTAAAGCGACTTATCAACCTCTTACGCGCCCTCTATTTATTTATATCAATCTCAAATCGGCTCAAGACAAGCAACTCCTTAAAAATTTTATCGCTTTTTATCTCGATCGAGCCAGAGAGATAGTCCCTTCTATCGGCTATATTCCTCTATCGGAGGAATCCTATCATATTAATGAGGTTACTTTTAACCGAGGTGAAGCGGGAACGGTTTTTGGCGGTAAGTCTGATTTTAATACTACTCTTCCAGAAATTCAGCGAAAACAAGCGCAATTGCGCGTAGAAACCGCATCTGGTCGATAAAATGAATGTATTTACGGGCAGGGTTGTAAAAGCCCCTACGCTTAACCCGAATTGAGTTTATCGCAAATGATAGATCGATCGCTCAACTCCCCTAATCCCACATCTTCACTCTTTAATAAACTGCGCCAGTAATCTTTAAATTCCTGATCCGCCCTACTCTTGCAGTGCAATAGGGCGGCTTGATTAAAAGCATCGTACCAAGCGTTATTAGTAATATAAAAATCTACTAAATTAGAAGAATTTGGTACATTTAACTCCTTCCTATATATAAACCCCCCTAACTCCAAAATATCATTAGGTAAAGAACTTTGCGGCTGACAATTAACTACTAAATACCAACGATACCAGTTATTAACATCTAGAGAATAAGGAACTGTAATACTAAAAATTCCCGAACTTTTCGGCAATTCAAAGCTATAACTTTTCGGCTCTAATTTCCGATCCGTTTTTCTCTCTTCTACCGATAACTCAGCTTTAATAGTTTTATCTATTGTATCCGACGAATAGGATATATAAAGCCAGAGAGTCGGAGAAGTGGAAGCCGTCAAGCCCCAGCCATCGACGGGTAATAGGGGGGTAATTTTCACCTCTGATGTAGAATTAGCCAACAGGCACTGACCCCGACTGGCTCCCCCCTTAGCTCGTCCCGTCTTAGGTGAATCTGGGGGCGGTTCAGGTTGTTTAAAACTAACGGGATTGGCAATTATGGGGGATGTTAAAAGGTAAAAATTTATCAGAATATTAGTGAGAAGAATAAGAGATTTTCTAGTCATAATTTTTTCAATTTAGTAATAGTTGTTTCGCTTAATCCGTATAATCCTAAACCCACTATCAAAGGCACAATGGGGATGATATAACCCCCTAAGAATAAGAAATAGGCAAAGACAAGATTAGTAACCGATAGCAACAAGATAATTAGCCCTAATCTTCCCTTAGCGAGACTATATAACCCACCAGCTATTAAACAGGAGGCTAAAATCCAGAGAAAATCCAGCCACCAGGGGAGGAACACTAAAAGAGGGCGTTTATCTAAAACTGCGCTGATTAATTGACTGACCATCTGCGCCTGAATGAAAACCCCTGGAATCTCCTTATTATTATTAAAAGGAGTAGGCCAGTAATCGGCGCTGGTACTGGGAGAATCTGCGATACCGATTAGCACTATGCGCCCTTGTAGTTGGCTTAATCGGCTAGGGGGGATTCTATCCTCGATAATATCCCTTAATTCGATCGTAGTCGCAATTTCTTGAGGGGAATTCAAAGAACGATAATTTAAAAGTATCTGTCTCCCCCCCGTATCTAGCACTCCATAGCTACCGAAATAAGTATCTAATTCTTTGAGGACTAAATTACCGATTTTAATCTCGCCCGCACCCGTGTAATCAAAGTCGATATTTTGAGATGTTTGTAAGTAATGGAGGGCGAGTAAAAAGCTGAAACTATTAACAGCGGTGCAAGGATCGGTAGGATCGGCGGAAAGGTTCATACTTAAAAGATGACGGCGGACAATTCGATCGCTATCGGCGACAAAATCGGCAAAAGCTATTTGTTGTTGCCCCATCTCCGGCGGCGGCGCAATCCCCTCCGAATCCCCATCAGATGATGACCTAACTTTACAGATACCGAAAACGTTATCTTGTTTTAGGGCGGCACCGAGTTTCGAGTCAGCAGTGGCGGGGAAATCACGGTAAATATCGATGCCGATCGTAGTAGGTTTATAATACCTTTGTATCTTATCCAGTAACGAGGCTAGGGTGTGATCCGAAAGAGAAGCTTTCCCAGTAGGTGGCACCGGTTGAGCTTTCATGTCTTCCGGTGTGGCTATCACCAGTAGTATTCTTGTATCCTGTTCCTCATGGGCGCGTAAACTCAGTAACCGGTTAAAGAGGGTGATTTCCCACGTTAAACCCCAGCCGAGAAATCGCATCCCCATTATCAAAACCGTGATAGAAAAACAGGTTAGGAGGGGATAGAATCGTCGTCTCTGACCGGTAGAAGCGGTGTTAACAGGCCAGGTGAAAGGAGAGACGGCGGGATTCTGACAGATAACCGGCAACCAACTCGCACAGGGGTACTCATCTTCTAAACCTTGTAACTTCTCCCTCGCTTCCCTTACCGCCCCATAAAAAGCCCGTCCATTTTTAAAAGCGCTGAGGAACCCTTTAAAAAACTCCTGCGCCACCTTATCTGGTACCGGCTCCCGCATGACGATAATTTGCGGTATGGATAGTTCGGCTAACTGACTCGCTAGACCCAAACCATCACAAGAGTTGAAAATCGCTAAACCCAAACCCCTAGCGATCGCACCTTTGAGGGCATTTTTTAATCCGTCTAAAGACATCCTCTCTTGAGGGTTAATTTCTAGATAACCCTTTTTACCCCCGTCCTCGGTACTGCTATGGCCAGCGAAGAATAGTATATCCCAGCCAGCCTCATCCCAGAGCAGGCGATCGATCTCCTTTCTACTCGGCTCTACTAAAAAGACCACTTCTACCCCGGATAATCCTTCTAATAAAGCTCGATCGTGTTTTACCTCTATCCCCACACTATTACCCAGAATGGCTAAAACTCTGGGTTTCTTCCTCTTATTAAGACTTTGTATCTGGCGATATTCCGGCGGGCCGAGTGCCATTTCCGCACAAGGATAGTCTTCAAAAAAATGCCATAGTTGCCAGGGAAAACCCCTTAGCGCGTCGTTATTGGTTTCAACGATCAAGCGAATCGAATCCTGATAACGGAGATGGGTTCTTAAAGTATGTTCGACGCGGTTAAAACCAGGAGAATTGAGCCACCCGTTAAAACGCTCCTTCAACCCTTCGCAAGCCTGAAAAAATTCCGAGCGAGAAAATTGTAAGATTTCTCCTTCTTCAAAAACTATAGAACGAAACCGAGAACCGGAAGCGGATGCTAAAGCCTCGTAGAGATTACGCCACCGGTCATAGAGGCCCAGTAATTCTCCATCGGGCGGTAAACTTCCCGTCAGTTGAATCGGTAGACTCGTCTCACTCTCCCATAACTGTAGGTTTACGTGAGGGAAACCTTCTGACAGACTACCGTAGCCTAATTTTAAAACCAGTAGAACGCTCATCAGTCGCCCTTACACTACGAAGTTTTCCGTCTGGATGAATTGTTCCCAACTGATTTGGATAAGGAAGCGAAAGCCCGAGTTAACGGTGAAACCCGGTAACTTAATATAGTTATCATCCTGACGAGATTGGATCGATCGCAATACCTCCCCGTTTTCGCCCAGTAAAGCTAATTCTAGATTTGCCGGTAGAGGAGATTCACCAGCACCGGGGTAGAGTTGTATATTAACGGTGATTCTCCTATCTTCAAGGGGAGTAATGCCCACGAGTAAGATCACGTTGCGATCGCCCATCCCAGAGTTTAACCGGATGACCTTACCCCGTTTAATACTCGGCTCGGCCACATTAGCGCCCCGTCTTGCGCTGAAGGCTAAATTAAGTTCTTCGGGAGATTGCCAGAGGGGTTGAAAGGTTTCCTCTAACCAGACACCCAAATTAACTAACATCTGACCCACATCAACCCCACCCCTGGGGGCGGACTCAGTAAGGGCAACCATAATTTTATCCAGTAGATAGGGCGGCGGTTGTAGCCGGGGGATAGTATTTATAATCTCCCCCGTTACAGTTTGTAAGTGTCGCACTTCTCGCAGGAAAGCCGGATTATCGTTCATGAGCCGTTCGGCCCGGGCTAGTTCCTCCGCCTCTAGGTCATCTAAAACGTATCCGGCGGCTAGTTCTTGTAAGTTTTCTGATAGCGGAGAATTATTCATCTTGAAAAATTTATCCATATTGAAAGTCATGATAGACCATGAGGTTTATCGGGTTGGCGAGGTATTAACTTATATTAATTAGTACGAAGATGGGGCAGATATGGATCGAATTGATTCCATCAACCTTAACACTATTCATCTGGCCCGGGTGTCAACAGCAAGAATGATGACGTTTTTGGGGGTCAAACATATAATTTAGTCATTGATTTGAAGGTGCTGCCTTAAATATGACTAATAATATTATTTGGAATCGGTTATTAGGAACTAGCGCTACAGATTTCAATAATGGCCTCACTATAGGTAGCGATGGGGCGATCTACGTTACAGGCTATACAGAAGGTAATCTCGACGGGCGAACTAATGCAGGCGGGGCCGATATATTCATCACCAAATATCTGCCCGACGGTACGAAAGCCTGGACAATACTCACAGGAACCGTAGGCCGTGATGAGGGCAGAGCGATTACTGCCGGTAGTGACGGAGCGATTTACGTTACCGGCAATACCCCCACCCTCTTGAACGGGGTGTATAGTAGTAATGTTTTCCTGACTAAGTATTTATCCGATGGTTCGATCGCTTGGACTAGACAATTAGGAACAAACAACCTCGACCAATCCCGAGCCATAACCAAAGGAATCGACGGCGCTACCTACGTGGGCGGCTATACCTACGGCAATCTGAGCGGAATTGTCAACAGCGGTGCCGCCGATGCCTTCATCGCTAAATACGGCGCTGACGGATCGTTGTACTGGACAAGACTTTTAGGAACTTCGGCGGTAGATGCTATATACTCCATGACTACCGGGTTAGACGGAGCCATCTACGCGAGCGGTTTTACCAGGGGTAATATCGGGGGCCAGACTAACAACGGAGGTAACGACGCATTTATCACTAAATACCTGCCCGATGGCTCCTTGTCTTGGACTCGCATTTTAGGAACCCTCAACGAAGATCACGCTACCGCGATCAAAACCGGTAGCGACGGTCATATCTATATGGCGGGCTACAGTCAAGGTAATTTGGACGGACAGGGTAATAGGGGTTACTGGGACGCTTTTATCGCTAAGTATTCCCCCGATGGTAATCGAGTCTGGCTCAGGCAGTTAGGAACGCCGGTTAACGATTTCGCCTACTCCCTAACCATCGGTAACGATGGCTCTATCTATCTTGGTGGAAGTACGACGGGCAATTTAGACGGACAGATCAATAATGGCGGCAACGATGCTTTCATCAGCAAATTCTTACCCGACGGTACTAGAGTATGGACGAGATTGATCGGTAGTGCTGGTTTAGATGTCGCTCACGCTCTGGCTACAGCAGGTGACGGGTCGATCTACGCGGCAGGGGACACCTCTGGCAATCTCGGGGGACAGATCAATAATGGCGGCGAAACAGATGTTTTTATTTCCAAAGTAATTGAGGGTAATGGGGTCAGCCTCTCTATCTCTGCGGTCAATGCCACCCGATTAGAAGGGAATTCGGGTGTAGGGGCTTTTACCTTCTCTATCACCCGCTCTGGTAATACCACCGGCAGCCACGCGGTAAACTGGACTGTAGCTGGCACGGGTACAACTCCGGCTAACGTGGCGGACTTTGGGGCGGCTTTCCCGAGCGGAGTCGTCAACTTCGCCCCGGGAGAAACATCTAAACTAATCACCGTTAATGTGAGGGGTGATACTACTATTGAAGCCGATGAAACCTTTGCGGTTAACCTGAGTGTGCCTACTAACGGCGCTACGTTAGCTGTGACCAGTGCCGTAGGAACGATTCAAACCGATGATTTCGCCAGTTTAGCCATCACGGCTACTAACTCGGTTCAAACAGAAGGTAATACAGGTTCAAAAGCCTTTACTTTCACCGTCACCCGTACCCCTAATGCTCTCATCAGCAATAGCGTTAACTGGTCTGTATCGGGTACGGGTACAACTCCTGCTAACGGTACTGACTTCGCCGCAGGAGTTTTACCCTCCGGATCTGTTACTTTCGCCCCCAGAGAAACTACTAAAACGATTACGGTCAGCGTTAGGGGCGATACGACGATCGAACAGGATGAAACTTTTCAAGTCACCCTTTCGGGCCCGACTAACGGAGCGACTATCTCCACGCTGCGGGCGACGGGAATCATCCGCACCGATGACACGGGTTTGGCTGTTACTCCCATGAGTGCCAATCGGAACGAAGGAAATACGGGAACAACAGCTTTTACCTTTAACGTTACCCGATCGGGCAATACCAGCATCGGTAATAGTGTTAACTGGGCTGTTACAGGAAGCGGTGCCACTCCCGCCAACTCTGACGACTTCGGCGGTGTCTTCCCTTCTGGAACCGTTTCTTTTGTGGCTGGGGAACTGACTAAGCAGATTAGCCTTAACGTAACGGGTGATACGACGATCGAACCCAATGAAACTTTCAGCGTCACTATCTCCGCACCCAGTAACGGGGCCGTCCTCACTATGGCGACGGCTAATGGTACTATCACTAATGACGATATAGCTAATCGCGCCCCCACCGACTTGAATCTCTCCCGCGATGATGTGGATGAAAACCTAGCCGCCGGTAGTGCCGTCGGTAGCTTTAGCACCGTCGATCCCGATGTGGGTAACACATTTACCTATAGTCTGGTATCCGGCACCGGCTCGACCGATAACGGCCTGTTCAGCATCAGCGGTAGTCAGCTACGAACTAAGTCTATCTTCGATTTTGAAACCCGCAATAGTTACAGTATCCGGGTACAAACCACCGACGGGGGCGGCCTGTCTTTTCAAAAACAGTTCACTATTCGGGTCAAAGATATTAACGAAACCGTCCAACTTATCGGCGATGACGATGACGATAATCTCGTCGGTACTGCCGGAAATGATTATATGGAAGGTCAAGGCGGTGAGGACACTCTTAACGGTGGTGCGGGTAATGATACCCTCACCGGTGGCGATGACCTCGATACCCTGACGGGGGGCCTCGGTAACGATCATTTCAGGTTCGATACGGTAGATGATGACAGTACGGATAGGATTACGGATTTTAACGTTGCTAACGATACGATCGCCATCTCGGCGGGAGCTTTCGGAGGTGATTTAATCCCTGGGGCGTTTATCACTCAGTCCCAATTCCGTCTCGGAGCGGTAGCTACTACCGACGACCAACGATTTATATACAACGGAGCGACTGGGGCGCTATTCTATGACGTGGATGGAAGGCAGTCGAATACACCAATTCAATTGGCTACTCTTAACACTGGGCTAGCTCTTACGAATATGGATATATTAATAGTTGCTTAAAGCTACAGGCGTGAGATGAAATCACCTCACGCCCGACCTGTTTTTAACTACCCCTTTCCCTTATATGAAAGTTATCTGAGAAGGATTAACATTAATCCTCAACACTAATTCCGCTTCGAGAACTTTGGGGGTTTTTAATTCAAAAAAGCTACCTTTATTTTGAATTTCTACGAACTGAGAAGCTCTTCTGACTCCGAAAGATCTTAGGTCTAAACGATCGATCCCCACTTCGTAATCGGCGATCGTTAAGGTGTAACCAATTTTATTTCGATTAAGAGCCACGAAGGTATCTCTAACGCGATCGCGGGTTATGGTGGTGGCGAAGGGATCGTTACTGAGACTGTTAAGGAAAGAATTACTACGGGAGTTAACACCACCACCGACTAAGGTATCATCGCCCCAAGCCACTAACGTATCTAATCCGCTTCCACCCACTAGAACATCACTGCTACTTTCGGCGAATCTGTTTAGACTATAGATGCCGTTCGTGCTGTTGACCGTAATGCTATCCCCATCGCCGGACATCAGGTCATTACCCAGACCTCCGAATAGACTATCGGTGTCCTTACCCCCTAAGAGAATATCTGTACCTTCGCCGCCTTCAAAAATATCGTTGCCATCGCCCCCCTGAAGGCTATCATTGCCCAGTCCGCCTAAGAGCCGATCGTCACCGTCCATACCTCTGAGAGTATCGTTACCAGCAGCACCGTCGAGACTATCGTTACCAGCGCCCCCTTCAAGACTATCATTACCTGCCCGACCGAAAAGAGTATCATCCCCATCCAGTCCTCTCAGGGTGTCATTAGCTAAAGTTCCATTTAGGAGATTAGAATTATTGTTGCCGATGATTAGTGCCATATGTCTGAGATCTTGATCAAAAATCTGGTGAAGTAACGTAAAATTTGAAGAATTAAATCTTCACTGGTTTTTGGAGATAGGTTTCACTTACCGCAGTTCTTCCTAAAGAGAGGCAGATTTTTCAGGTTGCAAGCCCTTATTGATAATGATCTGTGTGTACTCCTCTTTTGAGAGAAAGACTGTATAAGTGGAACTTGTTCCCTTCACACAGCTTAACCTATTTGTCAGAAACGTAAAGTATAAGTAAAACTAATAATATCTATTAAATACTATCGACCAGATTATGTCGTTATGTCCATAGATACAGCGGGAGCATCCCATTTTTCCAAGCACAGGCAGGTCAGGTATATGTAGCATAATTGGGATGCTCCCTCGGCTATAGAGCTTTTAGAAAAAATTTTTCCGAATTTGATCCAAGGCTTTTTCACAAGAGTATTAATAACAGAACACAAGCAAAGGATAAAACCAAAAGGCTGACACATCCTTCAGTGTTCTTATCAACCATTATCAAAATTAAGGAAAAAAACATCATGTCTAATATCGACATCATTCGCGCTTGGAAAGATTCCGAATACCGTAACAGTTTAACTCAAGAACAACTAGATTCATTACCCGAAAATCCCGCTGGAATCGTTGAGTTATCTAGTGCGGAGTTAAGCAAAGTGACGGGGGGGCTTGGTTCTGGTGTGAGCAGTCTACCTTGTGAACTAGATAAACTCGGTCACACAAAAAATACCTGGCCTTGCTGCAGAACTCTAGATATTACTTGCGATAAAAGAACAACCGTTAAAGGCAAATTAGTCATCTAGAACTAATTGAGTTTAGAGCATCAGGCCGAGAAAGTTTTTATAAGCTTCTCTCGGCCGAATTTAATAAATTTATCGCAACTATATATTACAGGAGGTGTTTCCGTGCCTTTAACCGCCAAACCTACCGATGAAACCGAATCCCGACTTTTAGATACATCCATACCCTGGGGTAATACTCTCTCCCTATTGGAACGTATCTCATACTTGCAAGCAAATAATATAGTAAATTACGAAGTCAAATGCGAATTAGGAAAAGAACGTTTTAACCGATGGGCGAGTGAGGCAACTTTCGCCAGATATAATCTCTTTAATGCCACGGGCACGCTACTCGCCCGCAAACTCGACAGCCATCAACTCAGCCCATCGCAGTTAGAAAAAATATTAGCGTTACCCGGTGAATACTTTGAAGCTCTCAGCGATATTCGCCCGGCTTGGGTAGATATATTTGAATCTGCATATCTGCACTATAGCGATTCGGATTTTCTTTATGCGGATGCTGAAGATGCTCCCGTAGATTTGTCGGTGATGTTAATTATCGCCAATCCTCTCATCGCTTGGGGCCTAGCTCAAGTACGTCAGAACATCGCCTCTCTAAAAGCAGAAGATATTTTATACCCTGAAACCATCGAAAATTCTTGGTTAGTATCCCTATACGGCGAACTCATGCGAATGATCGCTCGTGTCGCCGCTCTAGAGATGGCGATCGCTAAACTGCAAAACGCTCTCGAAGGAGACACACCCGAACAACGCTATCGCAATTTCTTCTTGAGATTGGGCAACCAGCAACAGGCTATGAAGATTTGGCGAGAATATCCCCTCTTAGCTCGTCAGCTCACCGAACACATTCAAACCAAAGTTTCTGTACTATCTCTGTTCCTGACTCATTTAGTAGAAGATAAAACGGCCCTCGCGGAGAAATTCAGCACCGGACATTTAGGTAAGCTAACCGAATTACATCTCAATCAAGGGGATTCTCACAACGGCGGTAAGGGAGTCATAATAGCCAAATTCGCATCGGGGAAGAAAATCGTTTATAAACCCCGTTGCCTGGAAATCGAAAACCATTTTCAACAGCTCTTAACCTGGCTCAATCAAAAAGGTGCCGAGCCTTCATTCCGTGTACTCAACCTTTTAAACCGAGGCGATCGCGGTTGGGTCGAGTTCGTTGCCTATGCTGGTTGTGCCGATGAGGGAGAGGTAGAGCGATTTTATCAGCGTCTGGGGGCTTATATCGCTCTCTTTTACACCTTAGGGGCTAACGATTTCCACTCCCAAAATCTCATCGCCTCTGGTGAATATCCCGTCGCGATCGACTTAGAAACCCTATTTCACCCCAGTATCGTCCGGGGCGATTCTCACCCGATCGATCGCTTATACCATCGAGCTAACGATGATTCGGTAATGAAAATAGGCTTACTACCGCGTCTGGTGTGGTCAGATGAAAACAGCGCAGGCATCGATATTAGCGGAATCGGCGGCGGCCTCGAACAGGAGGCACCGGGGACAACTCTATGTTGGGACGAACCGGGGACGGATAAGATGCAGGTAACGCGCGATCGATTTCTTATGCCCAACGAGAACAATCGCCCCACCCTAGCCGATAATACCGTCTTCCCCTATCAATATCGTCAGGCTATCGTTGATGGATTTACCTGTATATATAAACTCCTGGTGGAACACCAGGAAGAATTCGGAGACTTCTTAAATTGCTTCGCCGCTGATGAAGTGCGGGTGATACTGCGGGATACTCGCACCTACGGGGAATTATTACAGGCGAGTTATCACCCCGATTATCTGCGGGATGCCCTCGATCGCGATCGCCTATTCGATAAGTTATGGCTCCGCACCGTTCACCAACCCCACATCAGTGCTGCGATAGAGGCAGAACAGCAGGATTTATGCTCTAGGGATATACCTCTATTTACCACTCAACCCGACTCGCTCCATCTCTGTACCAGTCGGAGTACACAGATAGAGAATTTCTTTACCGAGACAGGTATGGAGGCGGTCAAACGCAGATTAGAAAGCTTATGTGAAGCAGACCTGAATCGTCAATTATGGTTAATAGAAACCTCCCTCACCACTTTAGGACAAGAGGAAGCTTTAACAGCTCGATCTGTTTATCTACTTAATACAAATGTCACCAATACCCTGTGTGGAGTAACCGAAAAAGTGGCTCGTAGACTTGCTGAACTAGCCATCCGAGAGGGAAATTTAGCGACTTGGTACGATTGTCGTTACCTACACGGACGCTGGTCAACCGAACTCGCTGGTTTAGATCTGTACGATGGACTTTCTGGGATCGCCCTATTTCTGGCTTACTTCGGTCACATATACGAAAATAACGAATATACTGCCCTCGCTCAAGCAGCTTTCGCTACCGTCGAGACTTATTTAAGGGATGACACCTATCAACCCCCATGTATCGGCGGTTATAGCGGCTTAGGTGGAATACTATTCACCCTCTCCCATTTAGGCACTTTATGGGAGCGTCCCGAGTTAATAGATTTAGCAGAGTGTCTAATCAATCAACACCAGCCCATGATCACCACTGACGATCAGTATGATATGGTATCGGGGGCGGCGGGTTATATAGCTGGCTTACTGTCTCTATACGCTATCCGTCCCGAACCTTTCATTTTAGAGTCTGCTAAATTAGCCGGTGATCATCTCCTGATAAGAGCCGATCGCATCGGTGATAAAGTTAGTTGGCTCGGTAAAAATATGTCTGAGAGTCCTCTGGCCGGTTTTTCTCACGGTGCTGCCGGTATCGCCTACTCTCTGATCCGCCTCTACGGTGTGACTGGCGAGACTAGCTATCTCAATACGGCTAAAGGGGCGCTCGAATTCGAGCGCACATTGTATTCAAAAGAGCAGAAAAACTGGCTTGATAAACGCGATCACCTACACACCGGCTGTATGACGGCATGGTGTCACGGGGCCCCCGGTATTGGCTTAGCCCGTCTATCCTGTCTCGATTACCTCGACACTCCCGAAATTAGGGACGAAATCGATACCGCCATCCACACCACTCTAAACTCTGGTTTTGGTCATAATCACTCTCTCTGTCACGGCGATTTAGGCAACCTGGAATTACTAACAGAAGCGGGTTACACCTTCAACGATGACCACCTTAATAGCGAGATCGATCGTCTAATAAAATCTATCCTGAGAGATATTGACGAGAGTGGATGGTTATGCGGTTTGCCCATACCAGTAGAAAACCCAGGCTTAATGACAGGCTTAGCGGGTATCGGTTATCAATTGCTGAGATTAGCCAACCCCCGGAAAATTCCCTCTATTTTAACCTTACAACCTCCCTATCCTGCGTACTTCTAATGAAATATCCACTCATCCAACAACACAGCGAAGAAGATTGTGGGGCGGCCAGTTTAGCCACCATCAGCAAATACTACGGTAAAACCTTTACTATCAGTAGTTGTAGGGAATTAGTCGGGGCAGGAGAGCAAGGAACTACTCTATTAGGTTTAAAAAGGGGGGCGGAATCTCTGGGCTTTAATACTCGTGCCGTACAGATTTCTCTGGAAGTTCTCCATAAACAAGCCCTGACCTTTCCGGCGATAATCCACTGGCAGGGCTATCACTGGGTAGTCCTATACGGCAAACAGGGTAAGAAATACGTCATCGGTGATCCCGCAGTCGGTGTTCTTTATTTAGAAGAGAAAGATTTAATCCTCGGCTGGAAAGGGGGAATTACGCTCTTACTCGAACCAGATCCGACTCGCTTTTATGATCGACAGGATGAAGCCGATAAAATTGTCGGTATCAGAAAATTTCTCCGCCGTGTTTCGCCCCAAACACCTATTATCTTTCAAGCTCTTTTGCTCAATACTTTTCTCGGTATCCTCTCTCTAGCTACCCCCTTCTTAATGCAAATTCTCACCGATGATGTATTAGTTCGGGGAGATAGCCAATTACTAGGAAGATTAATGATAGCCGTCTCCCTCATGGGATTAATTAGTAGTATTCTGGAACTGGTTCAGAGTAATTTAATTGCCCATTTTTCCCAACGCTTACAACTTGGTTTGATCTTCGATTTCGGCAGACAGATATTAGGTTTACCCCTGAGTTATTACGAATCTCGCCGCAGTGGTGAGATAGTAAGCCGACTCGAAGATATTGAGGCGGTTAATAAATTAATTTCTCAAGTTGTAATTAGCTTACCGAGTCAATTTTTTATTGCTATTGTCTCCTTTATTTTAATGGTTTTCTATAGTATTCAGTTGACTTTGTTGGCTATCCTAATTGCTGGGGTAATGACCATATCAACCGCCATTTTCTTACCGACACTGAAGCGGAAAGTTAGTAAATCTCTAATCCTTTCCTCAGAAAATCAAGGCGTTTTAGTAGAGACTTTTAAAGGGGCTATGACCGTAAAGACTACCTCAGCCGAGCCGCAACTGTGGGAAGAATTTCAAATGCGTTATAGTCGTCTCGCTCATACTTCTTTCCGCACCATTCAGATTATTTTCGTCAATGGCATCTTTTCTAATTTAGTCGCTAGTATTGGTAGCCTCCTCTTACTGGGATTCGGTAGCCGATTAGTAATAGAAGGTCAATTGACGATCGGTATGTTACTGGCTTTTAATAGCATGAATGGTAACTTTACCGCCTTCATCAGAACCGGGTTAAATTTTATCGATGAATTGACCCATACAAAAACCGCTCTACAGCGACTCGGTGAAGTCATCGACGCTACCCCGGAAAATTCGGGCTACAATCGCAAACCCTCGGCACAGATTCTCCCCCAAGCCGATATAGAATGTGGGGCGATTAACTTCCATCACCCCGGTAGACTTGACCTTTTACAGGATTTCTCCCTCACCATTCCAGGCGGAAAGGTAGTGGCCCTCATCGGTAAATCCGGCTGCGGTAAAAGCACTCTCGCCAAAATCATCGCCGGGTTATACAAGCCAGATAGCGGTAATATCCGCTTCGGCTATTACAACGGGGATGATCTATCTCTCGATTGTCTGCGGCGACAGGTGGTTTTAGTACCTCAAGATGCTCACTTCTGGAGTCGATCGATCTTAGAGAATTTCCGTCTCGGTAATCCCTCCCTTACTTTCGAGGAGATTGTCAAAGCCTGTCAGATTACCGGTGCCGATGAGTTTATCTCCAAACTGCCGGAGAAATATCAAACCGTCTTAGGCGAGTTCGGCTCTAATCTTTCTGGAGGGCAGAAACAGCGATTAGCCTTAGCCAGAGCGATCGTCAATAATCCCCCCGTATTAATCTTAGATGAATCCACCGGCGCTCTAGACCCGATGAGTGAGAGCGAAGTTCTCGAATCGATACTGACTCACAGAAGGGGTAAGACAACTATCTTGATCAGTCACCGCCCCCCCGTCATCGCCCGGGCCGATTGGATCGTACTCATCGAAGATGGGCGAGTAAAAGAGCAAGGCCGTCCGGAAAACTTTCAAAAACATCAGCCCTTTCTAGCTAACTTCCCGATGCTAACAATTTAGGAGCTAACATGAACCATCTCAACATAGAAATAAACGGGGAGACTGAAAATAATTTTCTCCCTCCAGTACGAGAAGAAGATTTCTTACCGCCGATGAGCCGGTGGATGAGTTTAGGCGGATTATTCATCGTCACTGCCGTCACTATCTCCCTGGGGATGGCATCGGTGTTTAAATACAAGAGTATTATTCAAGGCCCCGCCACCGTTCGCCCGGCGGGAGAATTACGGCTAGTGCAATCGGCTACGGAGGGTTTAGTTACTCATATCCTCGCCCGGGAGAATCAGACGGTAAAAGAGGGAGATGTCATCGCTATTATCGACGACTCCGGATTACAGACTAAAAAGAGCCAATTACAAACCAATATCAAACAGGCGCAATTACAACTGTTACAGATAGAGGCTCAGTTTCGCGCTCTCGACAGCCAAATGGGAGCGGAAAGCGATCGCTCGGGCCGCTCTGTAGCCGAAGCGAAAGCACAACTGAGCCTTCAACAAAGAGAGCATCAAGAGAGGGCGATTACCGTCAAGGCAGCAATCGAAGAAGCCGGGGCCAATTTCCGAGAATCCCTCAACGAATTAGAAAGGGTGGAAGCCGAATTAAAATCAACCGAGGCTAACTTGAGATCGATCGAGGCTTCCGCCCACGTCGCCGAAGTGAAGTTAGCCCGATACCGTAAATTAGCCTCTGCCGGTGCCCTATCGCAGGAGCAATTAGAAGAAGCTATATTAGCTGACGAGCAGCAGAAACAGGCCGTAGAATCACAAAAAGCCACCCTGAAAGCGGGTCAAAAAACGATCGCCCGCCAGAGACAAGCCGTAGCCGCAGCCGGGGCGAGATGGGAAAAAGCCAAAGCCGGAAGCGCTCCTAGCCGGGCAGAGATAGCGATCGCCATAGAGCGCATCGCTGGGCAAAGAGCCGCCGGAGAATCTACCCTAGCCACTTTACGCAAGGAAAGAGAAGCCCTCGCCCAACAAAAAATTCAAACCGAGCAACAGCTACAAAGAGATACAAAAGAACTAGCCCAGATAACAAGAGATTTGACTAAAACCGCGATTACGGCCACGGCAGACGGCACTATATCTACCCTGCTCCTACGTAACTCCGGGCAGACGGTGCGTTTAGGGGAAGAGATAGCCCGGATTGTACCCGTCAACGCTCCCCTAGAAGTTAAAGCTCAGGTGTCGCCGGAGGACATCGGCAAGCTAACCTCGGGGCAGAAGGTTCATCTACGAGTTTCCGCCTGTCCTTATACCGATTACGGTACCCTAAAGGGAGTGGTGAGACAGGTATCTCAAGATAAGATTCAAGCGCAGGAAAAAACTGGATTTTATCAAGTGACGATCGAACCTGAAAGTTCAATTTTTGGCAGTGGGCGAAACCAGTGCGCGATTAAATTGGGCATGGAAGCCCGGGCGGATATTATTACTAGAGAAGAAACGGTTTTGCAATTCCTATTAAGAAAGATAAGATTGAGTGCGGATTTTTAACATTTTCTAGAGATAATAGGAGTCATCGATATTAGAGTTCAGTCTCTATGGGGCTAAAAGATTTATCCGATGGAGAGTTAGTAAAGCGTTTGAGAGAAGGAGAGCAAAAAGCCCTCTCGATTCTCTATGAGCGTTACGCCGGGCTAGTCTATAGTATCGCCTATAAAATTTTAGGCAATCAACAAGAAGCGGAAGACCTAACTCAAGATATTTTCGTCAATTTCTGGAAGAGTGACAGATTTGATACGGAGCGAGGAACATTGAGTACATTCTTAGGTTTACTAACCCGTTGCCGCGCCCTCGATAAACAACGCTCCCGCAAAACCGCCCAGAATTTCCTTATCAAATGGCAAAAACTCACCACCGAAGAAACGGGGGATTTATTACCCCTAGAGAGGGCTTCTCAGGAGGAAAGACAGATGAAATTGAAGCAAGCTCTAAAACAACTGCCCGAACTACAGGCGCAAATTTTAGAGATGAACTATCTAGAAGGGCTGAGTCAAGCTCAAATAGCCACAGCCCTAAACCTGACTCTAGGAACGGTGAAAAGTCGCTCCCGTCAGGGATTGGTACAACTCAAGAAGATTTTATCAGACCTCTAGCTCGGTTCATTCTCTTTCAATAACCAGAAACCCGCGAAACTCTCCGAATCCGGGCTTGATTGAATGGCGAGGAAATGAATATTATTAGCGATCGATTTCGCCTCTTCAAAGTTCTTCGCTTCCTGGAGGGTTTGAGGGTTGGTGATATTAACCAGTATCCAACTATCACTAGCTGCGGTTTCCAAACGAACGATCGGACGTGTACCTGTTTCCAATTTAAGATAACCTAAATCTAAGCCGGACATCCAAGCCGCCAGGGGTAAAGCCCTTTGAGAATAGATGATCAAGCCAGGAATCACCGTCTCGGTAGAAACCCCTATCTCTAATATGGGAAACACTTCCTTAAAGCCAATATCCCACTCGTTCAGCTCTAGAAAAGCTTCCGCTTGTAGGGAGACGAAAGCCCACTTATCGGATTTATCACCCCGTATCGCATCCGGTAGAGCCGTAGGTTCGAGGGGGGGATACTGGACAGAGGGAGAATTAGCCGCTACGCTATCATAACCCTCCTGTTGCGGGTAAAAGTTGAGCTTACGATCGTCCAACCACTGGCAGAGGGTATAGGTACGCCTGCTGAGCATCGGGGAGATGCCTAAATCCTCGCAGGCTTTCGAGATCATATTATTCATCTGGCGGCGGAAAAACCGAATTTTTTTCGGAGTAACGCCCGTCTCTTTAATAGCTTCTGAAATCGCCTCCTGTAACCAGAGAGAATTAACAGTGGTATTCGGGCATAATTTACTGAACCTGTATAAATTTTTCAAATCTTGATCTATGCGATCGGGTGATTCACAGATTAAAACTTCCCAAACTTTCTTTTTATTTTCATCTACAATCGGTCTTGAATAAAAGTCTAATTCCCAAATAGCCATAAAATTCTTTTCCTTAAATTTCCTTAGTTGAATCTTGGGTTATCACATCTCTAACTCTATATATAGGTCGATTTTGTGATTCATGATATGTACGCATCATCACTTCTGCCAGTAACCCAAAACAAAGTAATTGTACACCTGTTAAAAAGAATAATACCGATAAAATCAGTAAGGGACGATTACCGATATTCTGCCCTAGCACTAATTTTATATACGTTAAATAACTGCCGATACCGACACCTAAAGTTACCGCTATCAATCCTGTGCTACCGAAAATGTGCATCGGTCTGGTCAGGAATTTCTTAATAAAAAATACCGTCAATAAGTCCATCATCACGCGAATAGTACGACCCAAACCGTACTTACTTTTACCGAACTGGCGGGCGTGATGATTAACCGGTATTTCAGTTATTTTAGCCCCTTCTATATAGGCCAGGGCGGGTAAGAATCGGTGTAATTCTCCGTAGAGATTCATATCAGCTATTAACTCGGAGCGATAAGCTTTCAAAGAACAACCGTAATCGTGTAATTTTACCCCTGTAACTTTACCGATAAGACTATTGGCAATCTTTGAAGGCAGTAAGCGGGTTAATTTATCATCTTGCCGATGCTTACGCCAACCACTTACTAAATCGTAGCCGGATTTTAAGACTGTTAAGAGACGGGGAATATCTTCCGGATCATTTTGTAAATCACCATCGAGGGTGACGATAACTTTGCCCGTAGCATAATTGAAGCCCGCAGCCATAGCGGGAGTCTGTCCGTAATTGCGTCTTAAAATAACAGCTTTTAAGTCCCGTCGAGAACGTGCCAATCGAGTTAATAAATCCGTAGTGCCATCGGTAGAGCCATCATCGACGCAGATAATTTCATAGGTTAAATCGTGAGTCGTTAAAACCGTAGAAATTTTATCTAATAACAGAGGTAAGCTCTCTACTTCGTTATACACGGGAATAACGATCGACAGAGTTAACTCGGATGAGACAATCGACGGAGATGGCAGGGTGATGACGGGTGGAGTCATGGCAAAAAGGACTTCGGACACAGGATTGATTATATCAAGGGACGTACAATTTTACTTTTTGATGCGATCGGGCTTCTTTAAAGACCTCTTTGCCTACAATATAAAGTAGTTAACCGTTACAAAAACTCTAACATGACGAAAACCATTGCCGATGTCATGACTCCCAATCCGATTACAGTCACGCCCGAGACTTCTCTACAGGAGGCGATCAAGATTTTAGCGGAAAATCATATCAGTGGTTTACCCGTAGTCGATGAGGAGGGTAAATTGGTGGGTGTTATTTCCGAAACAGATTTGATGTGGCAGGAAACTGGGGTAGAGCCTGCTCCCTATATCATGCTCCTCGATAGCGTTATCTATCTACAAAACCCCAGTCGTCACGACAAGTTAATTCATAAAGCCCTCGGGCAAACGGTAGGGGAAGTGATGACGGATAAACCTATATTCATCGAACCCGATCGCTCTCTCAAAGAAGCCGCCTCTTTGATGTACGATCGTAAAATACGCCGTCTGCCCGTCCTCGAACCTTCTAGCAGTAAAGTGATCGGTATCCTCACCAGAGGCGATATTATCCGTAGTATGGCGATGGATTCATGAAGTTTAACCGCCGCGACTTCTTCGCTTTAACGGGCGCTAGCTTAGCGGGATTAATCCTATCGAGTCGTAAAGTACGAGCGGCTAATTCCCTCATTAAACCGCCCCGCTTAAAGCCGGGCATGGGAGTGGGGATTTTCAGCCCCGCTGGAGCCACTTTTGACTCAGAAAGCCTAGACATTGTTACCGATGCGGTTAAAGCTCTAAATCTGGTGCCTAAGGTAGCCCCTCACGCCCTCGATCGATATGGCTATCTAGCAGGGAAAGATAAAGACCGTGCTAACGATATTAACACCCTTTTCGCCGACGATTCGATCGCTCTACTCCTACCCGTTACGGGCGGCTGGGGTTGCGCCCGAGTTCTCGACTATCTAAACTATGATTTAATCCGCCAGAATCCCAAAATCCTCACTGGCTTCAGCGATTTAACCAGTCTCATCCTAGCCATACACGCTAAAACTGGGTTAGTTACCTTTCACGGCCCCAATGGGCTGACGGCTTGGCGGCCTAACCAAACGGAAATTTTTCAGCGCGTTTTATTTAATGGGGAAAAAGTAACTTTTGTCAATAGTCTGGATGCGGAAGATAAAGACAGGTTGATGCAGGTGAAAAATCGTATCTATACTATCAGGGGCGGGAAAGCCAGAGGCGCTTTAATAGGCGGGAATCTGACGATTATATCGACGATGTTGGGTTCTGAGTATCTACCTTCCTTCGATGGGGCGATTCTCTTCGTCGAGGATGTAGGGGAAGATATTTACAGGGTTGATCGTATGTTAACTCATCTGAAGATCTCCAGGGTTCTCGATCGCATCAACGGTTTTATCTTCGGCCAGTGTACCAACTGTCTACCGAGCGGCGGTTACGCTTCTTTCACCCTGAAAGAAGTAATTCGTGACCATATCGCGCCTTTAAATATTCCCGCGTGGTATGGTGCCATAATCGGCCATGTGGAGCCGGTATTGACATTTGCGATCGGCACACAAGTAGAGATCGATGCTACCTTAGGAAAAATAACCATGACTGAAAGCGCCGTTATCTGAGCATGAGCCGTAAAATATTTTTTCTAATAATCATTTGCGCCCTCTGTTTGGGGGTATGGAATCTACTAACCGATAAACCCGTCGTAGCCGAAACCGATAACTGTAGCTATCACGAGTCTGCTTACACTGGCTTGAATATTAATCAGTTAGAAAAGGAATTAACGACAACAGGGTTAATCGGCAGGATTCACGGCGCTTACCCCGACGAGAGACTATTCGTTTTATCGGTACGGGAGCCGGATAACTTCTTCAGTCATTTAGAATTCTCCCTCATCGGTGCCGATGGAGAAACGACGAAAGAATTAGGGAAAAGTCAGCGTCACGATTTAGTCTGTGTACGGGGGAAATTCATCAAAAACCCCAGCCCGCAAAAACACATCAAAGTTAAATCGATGGCAATTTTAGAATCTCCTATGGCGAAGGAAGATTTAGCACCCTATAAAAGACAGGTGACATTACCAGAGGAATTGAGAAATAAAAATAGTTTCATCGGTAAAGTTCACGCCATAGCAGGAGAAGGCAAAATATTAGTAGTGGAATATAAAGACGCTGTTATCCCTATCTATATAAAATCGCCTGACATTAGCAAGGATTTATATAGAGGTGACATCGTGGAGATAGGTTATCGTATTCAGAAAAAGCCTGAGCATCCCACCCATCTACAATTACAATCGTTACAAGTATTAAGTTCTCTGGTGAAGTGGCACGGGCAAGAAAAAGAATTAACCGGCACATTGGTTAAGTTCCCTAAAAGTCCTCAAGTTCAGTTCGATGTGTATGCTATGGAAGTCGATACTCAGGGGGTAAAACGATATTTCACTTTGGTTAACTTTGAAAATCAAGAAGTATTTAAAGCCATCAGAGATAAATTAGCCCAAATTTGGGATAGTCAGGAGGCAACTGCACAATTAGGGCGCAATGTTTTAATTAACCCTGCGATACAGATTAAGGCAAGAGGAAAGATCAATATGGTGGCTCAAGACCAAGCTAATCCTCAGATATTGTTAACGAGTCCGAAAGATATTCGCGTTTAAGCTAAAACCCATGCCATGATTGATATAAGTTTGGCTTATCGTTAAATACTCAGAAGATCCTGTAAGCTTTTATTTAAACAGTTTATATCCTCTGAATATAATACCCATTTCATACCCATTAGCTAATTCATACCCATCCTGGTTCATATGCCAGAGGCTGTCAAGCTGTCGTTCCCATATCGTCCCGTCAAATTTTCTCCATCTTTACTCCTATCAGTGTCGAGTAAACGACATTCAAACAAAGGACTCTTTCTTTAAAGCGATCGTATACAAATAATAAATTTAATCATCTTTATAGGGATTTTTGTTTACGCATAAATATTTATTCTTGTCAAATAAATTT